>JACPCL010000035.1 GCA_016179765.1 Chloroflexota bacterium | reverse complement strand
CCTGGGTCAACTCAAGAGGCATTGCCTTTCTGCTCATGGGCCAAAGTATACCACCTTGGCTATCATATCGTCTATCTACTTATGTAACTAAGTACTAGGACTGCTCCCCCTGGTGCAGGAGGAGCTGCGTGACCTGGGGCAGGAGACCGGCTGCCGAATTGCGGAGAGCCTATTCTACCCCGTCCGAACCTCGCGGGATAGAGAGACGGCCCTGTACCGAATTTTCCACGAAGCCTTGATCAACGTCCGGAGGCACGCCCAGGCCACCGAGGTGCGTGTAGCTCTGCAAGGCGACCACGCCGCGGTCCGGCTTGAGGTTGCAGATAACGGGACTGGCTTTGATGTCCTTCAGGCGTTGGGGAGAAAGCGTGTAGGAGGGCTGATGACTATGCAGCGGCGGGCGGCGCTGGCAGGGGGCTGCTACTTTATAGAGAGCGCACCGGGGCAGGGGACCACGGTGAAGGTGGATATGCCTCTGGCCGTCCACTAAGCTGCAACCATCGCAGGCTGTCATGCTGAGGAGCGTGAAGGGATGGGAGTGAACGAGGGCCTACCCCCTACCTCAGTCCTCCCCCGCAAGGGGGAGGAAAGAAATGCAGAAGGAGCATCGTTGCGTCTCCCATGTTCCTTCCCGCGTCGAGGGGGAAGGAACTGATGGGGGTGTACCCACCTCACTCTCTTCGCTTCGCGCAAGGACAGGCTCTCCCCCGCAGGGCGGCGAGGAAGCTATTGTCGTAGGAATGATAGCCGGCGGCCCTTATTGTGTGGGGCACATGAGAGGGGAGATGGAGATGGCGGCGAAGATCACGGTCCTGCTGGTGGACGACCACCCCATGGTGCGAGAAGGGCTGCGTGCTATGCTCAGCGGCGCTCCCGGCATTGATGTCGTCGGCGAGGCGTCCTCAGGGGAGGAGGCTCTGCAGAAGGTCATGGAGGTGGGGCCGTCGGTGGTCCTGATGGACATCCGGATGCCGGGCATGGGCGGCACGGAGGCGGTCAGGCAGGTGAAGAAGGTGCGTCCGGCCACGGCGGTCATTATGGTGACCATGTATGAAAGCGAGATGTACGTGGTGGAGGCTATCCGGGCTGGGGCTGCGGGCTACCTGACCAAGGATGCTTCAAGGGAGCAGCTATGCAATGCCATTCGGGCCGTCATGGGCGGCGGCACCCTGATGCGCAGCGGACTTCTGCGGCAGGCGGTTGAGGGTCTTTTCCCCACGGCAGGAGGCTCGCAAGAGAGGGAAGGGATGTCGGGGGCCAGCCGGCTCAGCGCCCGGGAGCGGGAGGTACTGGGGTTTCTTGCCAGGGGATACGGGAACAGGGCCATCTGTGGCGAGCTTCACCTGGCAGAGATCACGGTCAAGAAGCACGTGCAGAACGTTATGAGCAAGCTGGGGGTGTCGGACAGGACCAACGCAGCCATCGTGGGTGTGCGTCTTGGATTTGCCGAGCAAGCGGCATTCCCTTGAGTGGGTGGTGAGGTTCTTACGACGCCATCAGCCCCAAGGGGAGCGCCAGCGGAAGCTCTTGGGGTCCTGGGGGGAGTGAGAGATGGCTGGGGATCCTGGATTCGAACCAGGGCTACCTGATCCAGAGTCAGGCGTCCTACCGCTAGACTAATCCCCAAGGTTGGATTGCCCCATGCTGAAATGATTGTAGCACCCACCCGCATACCCATCAATGCGGGGGTGGCGTTAGAGACACAAACGCCCCGATACATCGGGGCGTTTGTGGTAAGCCAGCTTCGCGCCTGCTCCGTTAGCAGGTTGCTGAAAAACACCCCCAAACCCCCTCAAGGGGGTTCAAGGTATCCGCCTGCGGCGGATGGATTTGTATCTGGGGGACACCCTCATCCGCCGCAGGCGGACCGCAAAGGGGCTATGCCCCTCTGGACTCCCCGTTCTTCCGCAGCCTGCTAGGAGTCGTCCTCGGCGCCGTTGTCATCGGAGATGCTGAGGGAGGGTGCGCGTTTACGAGTGGCGTCCCGCGCAGAGGTGCGGTCGTAATCCCAGGAGCCGCCTTCAATGTAGTTGAGGAACTCCTTTGTTGCGCCGCACCGCCGGCAGGCGCCCTTGCTGGTGGGGCCGCCAGCGGCCTCAATAATCCAGTGGTGGGCGCACTGGGCCTCCAGGGTAGGTGGATGTTCAAGCACGGTTTCTTGTGTCATAGCCGCAGTCCTCCAGAAGCCTCCGCCGAGTTCCCGGCGAAGGTCACTGTAGCAGAGGGGGATACAGTTGTCAAGGTTGTTATGCAAAAAGTGAAGAAAACCCCATCTAGCTGTTCATTGACAGGCGTTGATGCCCTTGAGTAGACTAGAGTTGTTGCCTTTCCTCTGTTGTACGCTCTGTTTGTCTACTTAGATGCAAGGCACAGGAGCTTTGATTCATGGAAGGCTCTCGCGTCCGCATCCTGAACCTCCTCCAGCGCAAGCAGGCCACCGTTGACCAGCTCTCTCGGGACATGGGTCTGGCCTCGGCGACGGTCAGAAGGCATCTGGACATCTTGCAGCGGGACAACCTGGTAGCCTTCAACCAGGTGAAGAAGAGGACGGGGCGGCCAGAGCATACGTATTTCCTGACGGAGGCGGGCCACGAGCACCTGCCAAAGGGGTACAACGTTCTCTTGGGGAAGCTGCTCCAAAAGCTTTCTGGCCTTTCGGCGGAGGAGATGAGCAATCGCAGCGGCGGCGAACTGCTCAGGAGGTTGTTCCGGGAGATGGCGATGGAGGCTGCCGGCAATGGGAAAGGCGAGGGGCAAGAGTCCTTTGAGAAGCGGCTGGAATGGGCGATGACGGCGCTGCAGGAGGGGCAGTTCCTGCCCAGTCTGGAGGAAGGGCCGGAGGGTCTGAGGCTACGGTTGCACAACTGCCCCTTCCGCAGCGTGGCTCTGGCACACCACGCCGTGTGTGAGTACGACCACGCTATGCTTTCCGCCATCCTGGGCGGCAAGGTGGTGCGGGACAGGTGCATCCAGGATGGAGACGCGGGTTGCTGTTACCTGGTCTCGCCGAGACCGGCCTCTGCGGCGTAACCTTCCAGCTCAACGAGGGCGCCCCCTTCAACGGGGGCTTTCTTTTTCTGGGATGTAACGCTTGACGCACGGCCCGCCACTTTTGTCATTCTGAGTCCTTCGGCTGAAGGACGAAGAATCTAAGGCCTTGCGCGCGGGAAGACGCCTGCAAGGCCAATAGGAGACGCCACACCAGCAATCGCCTTGGATGCTTCGCCTGACTGCCGTCCGCCTCAGGCGGACATCGGTCTGTATCCCCTTGTGTGAACTGAGACATCACTTTCTTTTTCTGCAGGGGTCAGGGTCAGCCCTGGGGTTCCAGGCGCTGTTCCGTCTCCTTCTCGGCCTCAATCCGTCGCCAGTCCCACAGCAGGGGGCGGTAGCGGACGTTCAGGTAGTCCGGCATGTGGTCGGCGTAGTGGGGGCTGGCGGGCAGGCCGGAGTTGCCAGGGGGGATGATGAAGAGGCTGTTGTTCAGGTCGGCCAGGTCAATGATCTGGCGGTAGGTAGGGATGGAGGTTGCCGAAAAGGAGGGGCCGCCCTCGTGGCCGGCGTTGTTGACCGTGTCGCCGGAGCCGCCGAAGGGGAAGTCGCCGGCGTTGAGGAGGGAGGCAGCAGGCTCCTCACGTCCAATGCCGTGGCGCATGTTGATGGAGTGGAGCCTGCCCCAGGCCCACTGGGAGGAGTCAAAGCCCAGGGTCTTGCTCAGGTGCTCGGCGGCGGCGTCAAGGGCGGTGGCCAGGATGGCGTCCCAGCTCTTGAGGGGGAAGGCTTGGTGGGTGAGCAGCTCGTTGTCGTCGGCGATGGCGAGGGCCTCTATTGCCGCCAGGTAGACGTGCAGGGAGTCGTCGCCCGGCTTGGGGTCGGGCAGGAGGGTGCGCACTGTTCCCAGGGTCAACTGGTAGAGCTTCCAGCGTAAGACTTCGTACACCGCGCCGCCGGCGGCGTCCAGCCGGTGAAAACCGTCCCAGGCGGCCAGCAGCTCCAGGGCCTGGCGGCCCAGGGGCGTGGCGGGCTGGACGCGCCGGATGCGCTGGGCCATGCGAGCGCCGGGGATGGAGAGGTTATCGGCGTGCATCCTGCCGAACTTCTCTGGAGTGGCGGGCGTGCCATCGGTCAGCATCTCCCGGACACGCATGGCGCGGTAGGGCGCGCCGGCGGGGGCGATGTAGTGGGGGAAGCCGTAGCCGGCGATGAGGTTGTTGGAGGTGTTGACGAAGTGGCTGGGCGGGTTGACGGCTCTGGGCATCTCGTCAAAGGGGACTTGGCCCACCCACTCGTGCTGGCCGGTCCAGCCGGGGACGGGGAGGTGGGCGGGGCCGCCCTTGCGGAGGGGGAGCTGGCCGGAGAGCAGGTAGGCGATGCCGCCGGCGGTATCGGCCAGGACGCGGTTGGTGTGGCTGGTCCACTGCCGGTGCGCCTCTATAAGCTCGTCAATGTTCCTGGCGGCGTGCATGGGCACGAAGCTGCTGAAGGTCTGCTGAACCTCATCGCCGGACCAGCGCAGGGCCACGGCGGGGCCTCGTCCGCCGGGGCCGCCAGAGACCACCGGGCCGTGGTGTGTCTCAATAATCCGCTCTACTACCGGCTCGGCCTGGCCCTTGACCCTGATGCGCTCCACGTGGACGCTGGCGCGCACCCACTGGCCCTGGTAGAGATAGGTAGGTGGGTCGCCGTCCCGGACGCGCTCCAGGAAGAGGTCCTGGGCGTCGGCGCCGGCGGTGGTGACGCTCCAGGCGGTGTGGCCATTGTGACCGTAGTAGGTGACCCCTGGCACTCCTGGCATGGAGGCGCCGATGAAGGCGAACTGAGGCCCTACGATGTGCTGCACCTGCCAGAAACAGGGGACGGTGATGGCCAGGTGAGGGTCGCCGGCCAGGAGGGGCTTGCCGGTGAGGGTCATGGTCCCGTCCACCGCCCAGTTATTGGAGCCTGTGCCAAAGAGGATGCCGGCCTGGGCGTGGGCCTCCTCGTACAGCTTGAGCAGCTCCGCCAGGGGCCGCTGGCCGGCGGGCTCGGCCATGGGGGACATGGTGGGGGCGTCGGTGGGATAGAAGGGGAAGAGCTTTACGAAGAGCCTTGGCCCCAGGAGGTGCAGGAGCTGAAGGCGGCTGAGCTTGAGCTGGCCGTTCATGGACTGGGAGTAGGCGATGAGCTTCCAACGGCCTGTCACGTCAACGGGCTCCCAGGGCGCCGGCTCATAGCCCAGAATCTCAAACTCCACAGGGAGAGGGTAGCCCTGGTCCAGGTAGGCGTTGACGCCGGCGGCGTAGGCCTGGGCGACCTCGCGGCCTGCCTGCTCCAGGTGGGGCCACTCCCGGTGGGCGGCGCGCATAAGGCCGACACGGCGGTACAGCCGGTCAGCGTTCAGGGTTCCCTCGCCGATGACCTCAGAGAGGGTACCGTGGAAGAAGCGGCGGGTGCGCTCCATGCCCCAGAGTCGCTCCTGGGCGTGGAGGAAGCCCTGGGCGAACCACATATCGTGGGTGGAGGCGCACTGGGCGTGGGGGACGCCGTGTTTGTCGCGCATGATGCGCACAGGGCCGTCCAACCCCTTGAGGGCAAGCGTGCCTTCCAGGGGAGGCATTCTTCGCCTGGCCTCCTGGCGAAGCTGGTCAAGGGTCTTGGGCGCGGTTGTGGTCATGGCCCATTTGCTTTCAAAGAGGCTATCTCCCTTTCAAGGAAGCCCCAAAGGAGCTTCCCTCTCAGGAGCCTCCCTCTCCCTAGGCGTGTTGCCAGAAAGTGTAGCATGAAAGGCAAGGCTCCGGCTCCCTATGGAAGGCGGCCCGTTTTCCAGGTATTATTCCCTGGACTCCCTTCTCATCCGCCCTTCCAACCTCAAGGAGGCCCCGGTGACGCAGCAAACCCCGCCCATGGTGGGGCGCACCCGGCACACCGAGCTGACCCTGGACCAGATTGCGGAGATGCAACCTGGGCTGGGGGCCCTCATGCCCCAGGTCAGCGACCGGTATTGGATTTTGTACTACGCTGCAAAAGGCGGCAACTGGCCGCTGGCCCGTCACCAGCTCGGCGAGATCCGCGGCTTGCTGCGCCTGGGCGCCACCACCAGGCCGCGGTATGCCGACCACCTCAACGCCTTTATCAATGGTCCGCTATCAGCCCTAGAAAAGGCCCTGGGGCAGCAGGACATCCCTGCTTTTGAGGGTGCTTTCCAGAAGGGTGTTGAGGGCGCTAACCGCTACCACCAGGTCACCGGCCATCCGGAGATCGTCTGGCAGCTTCCTCTTGACCCGCCCAAGCATCTCTCCCTGAAGCCGCCCCCTCAGGGAGCCAACCCCTAGCCTCTGAGAGACAACCGTGCCCTCAACCGTCACCGTTTCCGGAGTTGAGATCACTCGCTACATCCAGTCCTGCTTCAAGATAAAAGCGGGTAACACCGTTGTCTGGATAGACCCCGTGCGCGTCACGCCCGCCCACGTGGGGGAGGACAGAGGGGACTTGGTGCTTGTGACGCATCCGCACACCGACCACATGGACATAAGAGCCATTGCCGCCTGCCGGAAAGGGGACGCACCGGTCATCGCCAGTCCCGCGGCAGCGGAAAGCCTGGGCCACAAGGGGGTTCATGCCACTACCCTGTGGGAAGGCCAGTCCACGACTTCCGCCGGCCTATCCGTCACCGCCATCCCCGGCTACAACGGCCTGCACCCCAGGGGACGCTACTTCAACGTTGGGTATCGCTTCCACCTGGGCGGCCTTATCCTGTACCATGCGGGCGACACGGACGCCGTGCCGGAGCTGGCCCAGGCTGGCCCCGTGGACGTGGCCATGCTGCCCATTGGGGGGACCTTTGTCATGGGCGAGGCGGAGGCCGCCCAGGCGGTGGAGATGGTCAGGGCCGCCGCCGTCATTCCCATGCACTACGGCTTCGCCACGGGTGGCGACCCAGCCCGTTTCGCTCAGGCGGTGGGCCAGAAGGCCCGCGTCATCGTCCTAGACCCCGTCATTCGCGGCGGCATGCCCGCTCCGGTGCGCTTGCTGGTCAAGCTGATGGGCGGGCGAAGAAAAAAGTGGTGAACGGCGAGCGCACACAGACGGTTGCATGCGCCACACCCGGAAGGCCGTGAGCACATGAAGTTGCCTGGCCTGTGGGCTAGAGCCTCACCCTCACCCTGAATCCCTCTCCCATCAAGGGAGAGGGGCACCCCCTTCACCCGTAGCTGGAGAAGAGTTCAGTCTTTTCCAGCCAAGCCAAGGCAAGGGGGGAGCTGATTGACCAACACAATAAGTAACAGTAACGTAGGGCACTCTAACAAACCAAAAGGAGACTACCAATGAACAAGAATGCTGAGCGAGATACCCTGCTGTCCAACCTGGATGCCGCCGTCAAAAGCACCCTCGCCTACTTTGACGGCCCCGGCGCGTCAACAAAGGCCCGTGTGGGCGATTGGGGCGCATGGGAAGTCCTTTCTCATTTCCTGTACTGGCACGAGACAACTGCTCAGGGCATGGAGTGGGTCGCCCGTGGCTTCGGCCCCTGCGTTGTGACCACAGAGACCGATGCCACCAACGCCGTCTCCGTGCAGAGCCACAAGGGCGAGTCCTTGGCCGACCTGGCCCGCCACGCGCGCCAGCTCCAGGCCCGCCTGGACACCGCTGCCCGCCGGCTCAGCGACATAGACGCGGTTGTGATGGTGCGGCCCGGGGGTGTCACCATGACCGCCCGCCAGCGCCTGGAGCGCCTGGCCGGCCACTGGCAGGGCCACGTGGCGGCGTTGCAGGGTGCTAGCCGCTAGGGCTAGACTGAGGGCCCTCTGTGCATAAAGCTCCTGTCATTCAGCTCAGGCGACCTCACCCCAATTTAGGATGAACAGGAAGGCGGTCCCGCGGGGCCGCCTTCCTGTTCATGATTCTGCAAAGAGGAGCGGGGGCTATTCATAGGGGCCTTGCCCTAAAAGTCCTTTTGACCTAACCCCCTGGCCCCCTTCCCTTCAGTAGGCCCTTGCACATAAGGGTCAGAAAAGAGGGGGAACCATGAACAAGGATACCAAAGTTGAGCTAACAGAGGAACGGGTGAGGGAGATTGTGAGAGAGGAGATAGTACGGCTTATGGTGCCGGAAAAGCTAAAGCGTTCACTCGAAGCTGCTAGAGGCGCTAAGGTGGGAAGTAATCCCCGAACCCCCGCCTAACAAGGACTGGTTTGGAGCGAATTCGCATTTGCGCCGAAACGTTTTCAGGTTCGGTGCTGGCGGTTAGTGAACTGAGGAGTTCGGTAGCGAGTACTCGAATTGACTGGATGCAAAAGTTGGCATCGTTGGCTCTAGCTTGCCGAATGCCTTCGTCGCTCAAATACTGTGACATCCACAACATTTCGAGCCTAATGCTGTTGTTGGCGAGTTCTCTGCGGATGTAGAGGAGCCATGCGCCGATATTACCAAGAGTCGTATTGACCGAGTTTAGTTGGTCTTGAAATCCCATGACCTCCAAGTCACTAAGGCGTTTGGTAAGAGCGGCAGTATTTCGCCGCAGAGAGGACACTTGCCGTTTGAGAGTATCAAACTCTTTTTTAACATCTGGTTCCTCAAAGAATTGCTCGAAATCCTTAAACGGGCCTTCTCCTACCATCATGCCACCTTCCTCAAAGGTTGCTGACAGTATACTGCCGAGACCGCAGATGCTACAATAGTTTACTAGGAGTATATGCGAATGGGGGCTAAAAGGTCAGAGATAGTTATCGTAACATGGCGAGATGCCAGGTTTTACCCTGAAACTCGTAACACAGAAAAGATGAAGGGTATAAGGATGGCGGTCTTTGAGAGCGTCGGCCATCTCATCTCACGGGATGACACGACTACAATCATCGCAGCCGAACTCAACGACGAAGGCGATTACAGGGACGTGACTCTTATTCCAAGTGGGTCTATTGAGTCAGTGAGGAGGCTATCGCTTGGTTCTCCCCTTGCCATGTAAGACTTGGTGCTCGTTCTTAGTCAGCACCCGTAAGTTTTTAGGGGCGTTGTTATCTGTGTTGCGGTCTTTATGGTGTATCTCCAGATTGGTGATGGGGTGCTTCTTGCCGTCTCCATCGGAAATATTCCCTCTACGCCGAATGACTTCCTCTCGTTTGTCAGGAGTGAGCTTTGGCACTTTGTTCTCCTCATCAGCCTGTTTTGAACCGCCTCATATTTTAGCACTGGCGGTCTGATTTGGAAACCCCCAACCTTTTTGTGCTTATGTGCAAGAGCCTACTTCAGGGAAGGGGGAAGAATTGTATCTGGGGGACACTCCTTCGTCCGCCTTCGGCGGACTCAAGGACAGGCCCCAGACCCCTGCCAGAGGAGGCCTTGCCCCCTCTGGACTCCCCCTTCTTCCGCGGCCTGCTAGCGGAAAGGCGCACGGTGGGAGAACTCCTGCTCCTGGCTGGTGATGAACTCCAGGAGGGCCGCTCTTCCCTCCTCGGTGGCCCGTTTGGCGCGCAAGATGGCCGGCCCCACCTGGCCAGGCTCCTCCACGCGTTCAGCCCAGCCGCCCATAGCTCGCGCCATATCTGCGTAGTTGCCTCCCAAGTTCCGGGTGCCGTAGAGCCGGTGGGAGGCCGCCATGGCCTGGGTCTCAATGGCCATGGTGGAGTTGTTCAACACAACGGTCAGAATGGGCAGGCCGGAGCGAGCCGCCGTCTCAAAGTCCAGGCCAATCATGCCGAAGGCGGCGTCACCCATGAAGTTGACGCAGAACATGTCGGGGGCGGCCAGCTTGGCCCCGATGGTCAGTCCAAGGCCGGTGCCGAGGCCATGGGACTTGCCCCAGCCCAGGTACGTCCGTGGCCCGTCGGACTGATAGAAGGGCATAAGCTGGTCTCGGGGGCTGCCGGAGTCGTGGGTAACGATGGCCTGGGCGGGGTTTACGTTGCGCATGAACTCCCCGATGACACGGTAGGGGGTGATGGGCTTTTCGCTGGAGGTGAGCTTTCGCATCCACTGGGCCAGCCACTCCTGTCGCAGTGTTGCAATCTCCTCGGCGACGCCCCCATTCCTGCGCCTTGGCCGGGTGCTCAGCAGGTCCCGAGCCGCCTCAATGCACTGCCCCAAGACCAGCTTGGCGTCGCCGAGGATGGGGTAGTCCACGTAGTAGCTCTTGTCTATGTCCACGGGGTCGTTGGTGGCCTGGATCAAGGTCTTGCCAGGGGGAATGGGGGTGACCATGCCGTGTTTGGAGAAGCTGGTGCCGACGCCAAACACCACGTCGGCCCGCTTGAGGAACTCGTACGCGGGCCGGCTCATGACGCCGGAGGCGCTGCCCAGAGCGAGGGGGTGTTTTTCCGGGAAGGCGCTCTTGCCCGCCATGGTGGTCATCACAGGAATCTGTGTGAGCTCCGAGAACTCTACCAACTCTTGGGTAGCATTTCCGTAAAGCACCCCCTGACCGGCATGGATGACGGGGTGGGCCGCAGAAAGCAGGGCTTTGACAGCTTCCTGAATAGCCTGAGGGTCGCCCTGGGGAGCCGTAGCCTTCACCGGTTTGTATGCCTCCAAGATGCCCGCCGGTACCTCCTCCACGGCCACGTCCGCAGGGATTTCCACCATCACCGGCCCTGGGCGGCCCATCTTGAGGCGTGCGAAGGCCCGGCGCATGGTATCGGCCACCCGGCCTGGCATGTTGACCTGCTCCACGGATTTGGTGACGCCGGCGAAGTTGCGCAGGGAGCTAAAGTTGGGGTACACGCCGTCGCGGTCCCTGGGGTGGCCCAGAGGCAAGAGGAGCAAGGGCACGCCGTCGGAGAAGGCGGTGGCTACGCCGGCGTAGGCGTTCTCCGCCCCGGGGCCGTACTGCATGGCGAAGACGCCTGGAGGCGCGCCGTTTTTCACCCGCGCGTACCCATCGGCGATGCCTACGCCAGCCCGCTCCTGGCGGCAGATGATGGGGCGGATGCCGGCCTCGGCCACCGACTCAATGACCGGCGTCGTGGGGAAGGCTGCTATGTGCTGGATACCCTCCATCTTGAGGATCTGGGCAATGGCGTCTATGGTCTTCATGGATGGTCTCCTCACTTCCCTTTGAACTCCGGCTTGCGCTTCTCCAGGAAGGCGCGGACGCCCTCCTTGTGGTCTTGCGTCTCACGGGCTATGGACTGGGCCGCCCCTGCAACTCGCAGGCTCTCCTCCAGGTCGGTGTACAGGGACTTGTGCACCAGCCATTTGATGAGGGACATGGAGTAGGTAGGCCCTTCCGCCAGGCGGCGGGCCAGGGCCATCGTCTCCTCCAATAGCCTCTCGTGGGCCACCAGCCGGTTCACCAGCCCCAGGCGGTAAGCCTCCTCCGCTGGCGTCATGTCGCCCAGGTACTGCAAGAGCAGGGTGTTGCCCAGGCCAATCATGCGTGGGAGCTGCCAGCAGGAACCGTCTGCGGGGATCAGCCCGTTGCGAATAAAGGCCTCGGAGAAGCCTGCCTTCTCCGAGGCGGTGCGGATGTCGCAGGAGATGGCGATGCCCATGCCGATGCCCGCCGCAGGCCCGTTGACCATGGCGATGGAGGGCTTCTGGAGGTTGTGGATGCGCAGGGGCAGGAAGCGGCTGCGGTCCTCCCGGCCGGCGTTGGGCATCCATCGGGCCTCCATGCGTTCCCATGCGGAGGGGCCAGGCGGCTCCGCCGGGGCCTCCTGGCGCTGGCGTTCCCTGGCCTCAATGTTTTCGTTGAAGCGCCGGACATTGGCGCCGGAGCAGAAGGCGGGGTCCTTGCCGGTGAGCACCAGGACTCGCAGGTGAGGTTCCGCCTCCAGGCGGTCCAGCTCCTCGTTGATCTCCTGGGACATCTCACCCCCCAGGGCGTTGCGGGTCCTAGGGTCGTCCATGGTGATGAGCAGAACGCCGTCCGCCTCTTCCACGTGGATGAACTGGTGCGCCATGTGCGCCTCCTATGATGCTTCAGCCCCGGCGGGCCTTTGCTGCCAGCGAACGACGGGATAATAGCACATCCGAGGGGCTGGGGGTGGCCTTTGCAGGTCGGCTGGGAGGCTATAGACTGTGCTTATCCCGAAAGTGAGGCCCTCTATGAGTTGACCTCACCCCCTGTAGTCCCCCTCCCCTAAAGAGAGAGGGGGACAAGGTACATGGCTATGGAAGAGATTATCAGCATGGCGGACATGCGGGCCATCTTCTCGGTCACGGATGACTTTGGGATTGACCGGGAGCATATCCGCGTGGAATTGGAGAAGGCGGACCCTGGCTCGGCCAGGCTGGGGAGCGGTGGCATGGTAGAGATCGTCGCGCCGCTGACGGGGCTGGAGGCGTGGCTGCCTGTTCTGCGGCAGGAGCTGCTGCGCTTGGGACTAAAGGAAGAGAGGGAGGCATAGGATGGAGATAGCCCTTGAGGTGGAGGAGAACGGCAACTGCTTTGGGGTGCCGGAGCGGGTCTTTGATGCGCAGGGGGAACGGGTGAAGGCGGTGCGGGTGAAGGCGTATCCGCCCCGGGGTGCGTATGGCTGGTGCCGCATCACGGGCTGGAGCAGCGTAGGGGGCGGTACGCCCTGCGATGCCTACTCCGTGAAGGTGGGCGACTCCGGCTCCGGGACCGCCTACCTGGTGTACGGCGGCGACTGGGGCGTGCGCCTGATGGCAGGGGATAACCAGGAGGCGTGGAGCCTGGAGAGCCCTCGCCAGTGGGGGGAGCCGTATCTACTGCTGGGCGATCCCCAGGAGATTGAGGCTTCACCCCCATCCTGACCTTCCCCCTGTAATCCCTCTCTCCGAAGCAGAGAGTGGGATTTACTAAGGGGATCGTTAGTAGGTAGACTTTCACCCTCACCCGCTTCCGCCGCGACGCTAGGCGCGGCGGAAGCGGCCTCTCCCCTCAAGGGAGAGGCGTACACCGAGCGCTTTTTGGGAAATACGTAGCCACCCTGGTGACGATCTGGCAAGTCTATTTACTAACGTTCCAATTAGTAGGATAGGTGAAGATTTGCTTTGCGGCTATGCCGCAAAGCAAATCTTCACATTGTTGTTTTCCCCCTCCCATTGTGGGAAGGAGCTATGTCCCCTCTGCCGCTTGCTTGATGGCGGCAAGCTCGTCGGTAAGGTCGCGGCGGAAGGAGCCTCGCATGAGGCTAGCGAAGACGCCGCCCAGGAGGCCGCCGTACTGTGCGGCGATAGTCACCTGGACGCCGCTGCCCTGGGCCTGCACCCGGTACTCGTGGGTGGCCAGAAAGCCGGGGCCTTTTACCAGGAGGGTCAGGCGCTCCTGGGGTTGTACCGTTTGGACGACGGGCGTAAGGGCGTTGCGGCCCACCACCAGGCGGATGCGGCTCCCCGCGCGCAGGGGCGGGCCATCCAGGAGCCTGGCCTCCGTCACGCGGGGCGAGTGGTTGGGGCGTGCCTCAAAGTCCAGCACGGCGTTCCACACCTGGTCCAGGGGTGCGTTGACGGCCACCGACTCTTGCAGTGAGGGCATGGCGGGCCTCCTCGGCGGGGGTTACGCCATTATTGGCGGAAGGAGGGATGAGGTCAAGCGGATTGCCCTCTGCCATTTGCCCCTTGACATTCTGGCCTTTCCGTGCAAAATAACAGAACATTAGTTCTTTCACACCAGTTCTTTGCAAGGAGGGCCCTATGCTTATTCAAGCGACTCCCGATGCCTACGAGAAGCTGCGCCACCTGGGTGGCATGGCCACCGACGACGTACTGGCGCCGGAGGACCACAAGTTCAACGTTCCCAGGGAGGCCTACAGCCAGCCGCGCAACCGGGCGATGCCCGCCGGCGTCTACAAGGCCGCCATGCCTAACGGGAAGACCATCTCCCTCATGCGCGTCATGTTCACCGACGTGTGTAAGTACGACTGCGCCTATTGCCCGAACAGCATCTATGTGCCTCGCCGTCGCTACGGCTTCAAGGTGGACGAGCTGGCCAAGCTGTTCATGGAGCTTTACCAGCGGCAGACGGTGGCGGGCCTGTTCCTCAGCTCCGGCATCGCCAGCACGCCCGACGGTATCATGGAGAAGCTGCTGGACACGGTGGAGGCCCTGCGTTACCGGCACAAGTTCAGGGGGTATATTCATCTGAAGGTGATGCCTGGCGCCTCGCCTGGCGCGGTGGAGGCGGCGTACCGCCTGGGCACGCGGCTCTCCATCAACATGGAGCTGCCCACCCAGGAACACCTTGCCAGGGTCAGCACTATGAAGGATTTCAACAAACACATGCTGGTCCCCATGCAAGCCATCCATAAGCTGATCCAGGGCGACACGAGCGGCGCAGTGGGGCAGGTGACGCAACTTGTAGTAGGGGCCGCCGAGGAGTCGGACCTGGACATCTATCGCCGCATGGCCCAGCTTTATGGCCAGTGGGGGTTCAAGCGCATCTACTACCAGCCCTTCCGTCCCGCCCGCTACACGCCCCTGGAGGAGCATCCCGCCACGCCCATGTTGCGCTCTCACCGCCTGTACCAGTTGGACTGGCTCAGCCGCATCTACGGCTACTCTCAGGAGGAGCTAAAGCCTGCCTTTGACGGGGGAGGCTTCTTGCCTTTGGACGTGGACCCCAAGCTGCTGCTGGCGGCCTACGCCTACCGGGACGAAGTGGTGGATGTGAACCAGGCCGACTACCAGAAGCTGCTTCGGGTGCCGGGCGTTGGGCCGATGGCTGCCAAGCGCATCGTGGCCCAGCGGCAACGGCACAGCATAGACTCCTGGCGGGACCTCCAGGCCATGGGCGTGGTGACCAAGCGGGCCAGGGCCTTCCTGGGCCTGCCAGGGTACAGGCCCCAGAAGGCCCAGCAGGGCAAGATGGACCTGTTCCAGGAGAAGAAGCCCCCGGCGGCAACGCCCCAGGCCCTTGAAGGCCACGCCTGCACCGGTTGCTCCAGCTTTGGGTGTGGCGGTTGCCCCGTGGCGGCGCTGAAAGGGGCCGCAGCGAAAGCGGCGGCGTAGGGTAATGCACAGAGGAGACGATGTTGAGCAGGCATATGTAGGGGCGCAGCATGCTGCGCCCCTACATATGCTTACGTACCTTACAGCAAGCGCTGCACCGTGTAGATGAGCACCGTCAGGGTGACCAGGCTGGCGGCAGTGGAGATGGCCACGGCGCTGGTTACCTGGGTGGGGTTGGAGTCAAACTCGGTGGCCAGGATGATGGTGTGGACGGCGGTGGGCATGCCGGAGAGGACGATGACCACCTGCTGGGTGATGCCCTCAATGCCCAGAAGCAGGGTGCAGAGGTAGGCGATAGCGGGCGCGATGATGAGCCGCACACCGGCGGCGATGCCCCCGCGCGCCAGGTCTTCTTTGATGGAGGCGTGGGAAAGCTGGATGCCCAGCACCATGATCATGGTGGGGATGGCGGCGCCGGCCAGGGTCTCCAGGGGCCGGGCGATGGCCTGGGGGAAGGCGATGTTCAGCGGGTTGAGGGCCAGGGCTGCAAGGGTGGCGTAAAAGGTGGGGATGCGCAGGAGGGGCAGGAGGCCACGCCACCCTCCGCCGCTGCCCGAGGCGATGTAGATGGCGAGGCTGCCGGTCAGGAGGGCGGTAGGGGCAAGGAAGAGAAGGGCGCGGTCCATGCCTGCCTGGCCGAAGGCGAAAAGGGACACCGGCAGGCCGTAGTTGACGGCGTTGGAGAAGAGGGTGCTCAGATAGAAGGCGTTGCGAGCCTTTCCCCGGATGCGCAGTTGCCAGGCGACGGCCCAGGAGAGGGCGTACATGACGGGTGTCCAGACCAGGAGGAAGAGGAAGACGCTCGCCACCTCTCTCGGCTGGATGTCGGCGGTAGAGAGGGAGGAGAAGATGAGGGCAGGGGAGAAGACGTACAGGGCCAGGCGGCTGATGGGCCTGGGGTCTGGGTTGAAGGTGCGCCCAACCAGAATGCCAATGGCAGCGATGATGAAGACGGGGAGGACGGCGTTAACAAGGATCCCTAGCACGGGCTTGGGCCACCTATTGCTGGCATGGTTGGTGTCGTACGGTAGGGGCGGGCCGATGCGTGGGCCCGCCCCTAGCAGGCTGCTGACCTCACCCCCTTGTGTTCCCCCTCTCCTAAAGGGAGAGGGGGAAGATTAGTTCTGGGGGACACCCCCAGACCCCCAGCGGGAACTGACGTTCCCTGCACCTTCCTGACTTTTGAGGCAACGCCCCTAAAGGGAGAGGGGGAAGATTAGTTCTGGGGGACACCCCCAGACCCCCGCCCCTTCGCCCGCCTGCGGCGGACTCAGGGCAGGCTCCGGGGCTTTGGCCCTCTGGACTCCCCTTTTTCCGCACCCTGCTAGGTTTGTGTTGTGGTGTTGTTAGGTCAGCAAAGGACAGACCGTTGTGATTATCGGCGCTTGGCTCGCAGATCCGTCAGGGCCTTGAGGGCAGCGGCGCAGCCGTTGGAGACCATGCCACCGTCGCTGCCGATCTGGCACATCATGAAACCCTGGGCAAAGCGGTCGGCGGCCTCCTCTGGGCCGGAGCCGTGATGGCAGGGCACCAGGCTGTGGGCGCGGGCCACGTCCACGACGCGCTGGCAGGCGGCGGCGTGGCGAGGGTCCCGCCGGGCCTCTGGCCCGCCGGGAATGCCGAGGGAGAAGGCCAGGTCGCCGGGGCCAACGTAAAAGCCGTCCAGCCCCTTGACCTTGGCAATCTCCTCCAGGTTGCCGACGGCCTGCATGGTCTCAATCATGGCCAGGACAAAGACCTCTTCGTTGGCGTGCTGGGCGTAGTCGGCGCCGGCGTAGAGCCGGACGCGGTTGGCGCCGGTGCTGCGGAAGCCCAGGGGCGGATACTTGGCGGCGCCCACGGCCTGCTCCGCTTCTGCCCGGGTGTTGACCAGGGGGACGATGACGCCGTAGGCCCCTGCGTCCAGGACGAACTGGATGTCTTTGGGGTCGTTCCAGGACATGCGGCACACGGGGACGGTGTCGGTGGTGGAGATGGCCTGCATACAGGCGATGGCCTTTTCTGGTGAGAGGCCCATGCCGTGTTGCATGTCTATGATGATGGCGTCAAACCCGGCGTGGGCCATGACCTCGGCCAGGTACGTGCTGCCGGTGCTCAGCCATCCGGCAACGGCGGGCTTGCCCTCTTTCCAAAGCTGCTTGATCTTGTTGGGACGCATGGGGTCTCCTTTCTCGTTTCAGGTGCTTCACTATGATACACCAGGAAGGCAAGCCATCCGAGGACTGGACCCGCTAGTTTCTGAGGCGACGGAGCTCAGCGTGGACGGGCCAGTCAGCGAAGGCGAAGATGACCGGGGCGACCACGTTGGCCAGGGGGACCGCCATCACCAGGCCCCACCAGCGGCTATAGCCGGCCTTTTCAAAGATGCGGCTCCAGATGTAGGACAAGAAAGCGAGGCCAAGGATTACCAGGATGATGGTTGGCATAGGCGCCTCCTCTTGGGCGGCGGGTGAATACAGAGGGAGGATAGTGGGTTGACCCCCCTTGTGCAAGGGCATAGGATAGAGGGAGCGGGGCGTGGCGCAGCGGTAGCGCGCCTGGTTTGGGACCAGGAGGTCGCCGGTTCAATCCCGGCCGCCCCGACCATAGTACGGGCATACGAACATACGGGCATCACCCATAGTTGCAAGAACCAAGAGGGAGGTAAGCTTGGCCACTAATACCAATAAGCCCCGCTCTAGTAATCTTCTAGGGAAAAGAAAAGTTCCTGCTCCGGCAATGAAGAAAGCCGTTAGGGAAGTCGTGCTGTCCCATTATGGCTCTGTAGCCGCTGCAGGCAAGAGTGCTACTCAACGGGTACAAGGGAAAATTGGGACGCAGAAACCAGCGAAAGAGAACCTGGCGATTTCCAGGGGGAGCAAAACGGCAACGGGCAAACACACACTCGCGGCGAAGAAGAGATAGGCATGCCACCGGCCAGAAGGACATATGGGCGTCAAGTGTTCATAAACTGTCCTTTTGATGCTGCCTATCAGGCGATGTTTGACGCCATTGTGTTTTCGGTTTTTAGGTGCGGATACTTGCCCCGCTGCTCCAAGGAGGTTTTAGATTCCGGCGATATCAGACTGGACAAGATAGTACGGCTTGTGGGGGATTGCCGACTAGCCATTCATGATATTTCACGAACTGAGCCGAACAAGGAAGGACTGCCAAGATTCAACATGCCCTTAGAACTGGGTTTATTCTTGGGAGCCAAGCGGTTTGGGGACAAAGGACAGCAACAAAAACGTTGCTTAATTCTTGACAGAGAGCCTTATAGGTATCAGCAATTCATCTCTGACCTGTCCGGGCTAGACGTTGAGGCGCATGGCGCTGACCCGGAAAGGGCGGTAACGGTGATAAGAAACTGGCTTTCCTTCAAGGGGAGTGTCCTCCTATCTGGGACAATACTGTGGAGGGAATACCAAGAATTCCAAGAGCATCTCCCAGAAATCTGTGACAAGTTTCACCTACTACCTGCTGAACTCACCTTCAAAGATACGGTTACTGCCATAGAGTATTGGCTCTCGGCAACCGAAGAGAGCGTCAGACAAGGCTCGTTGAAGTGATAGGACGGAGAGTCACGCATGAAAGTGGTTAACCTGAACGAAATTGTACCGGACTGGTCTGGTGGTGAGATATTTCTGGGCAAGGTGGGGCGGCAGTCTCTGGTGACGGAGCAGATGGCGGGGACGCTGCGCCTGGCGGCCGTCACCTTCAGCCCTGGTGCGCGGACTAAGTCGCACACCCATACCCATGATCAGATCCTCTACTGCATCGCCGGTAGGGGCATCCTGGCGACGGAGCATGAGCGACACCTTGTGACGCCGGGGATGGCGGTGTACGTGCCGCCGGGGGAGCGGCACACCCATGGGGCCACGGAGGACAGTTTTTTCACGCATCTGTCCATCACCACCCAGGGCCGTTCGGACATTGTTGAGTAGGTACGGGGAAAACAGGGAGGGGCGTCCCGACCTGTCGGGACGCCCCTCCCTGTTTTGGAGCATGATATAAGAGGTTACGCGGCGCGCCGTCGCCGGTGGCCAATGACGCCATGGGCGAGCACCATCATGGCCAGGAGCACGACGCCTATGACCATGGGGGCGCTCTCCTGGGATGCGGGAAGGCGCAGGAAAAGGAGGCCATAGCCTGCGACGCCGCCCCATAGGGTAGGCACCGGCTTTCCCGTCAGGCGCGCCAGGGAGCCGACCACGAAGGCTACGGCGAAGCTGGGGAGGACATAAAGGGGGAATAGTGCAAAGGTGATGCCTACCAGGGTGGCGACGCCATCGCCGCCGCGAAAGCGGGTGAAGATGGGACGCCAGTGGCCAAAGACCGAGGCCAGGGCCGGGAGCAGTAGCAGGTCGCCGCTGAGGCCCAGCCGGTAGGCTACGCCGATGGCGAGGGCGCCCTTGGCAGCGTCTACCAGCAGAACGACGATCCCCTCTACTGGGCCAACCTGGCGGAAGACGTTGGTGGCGCCTGCAAGTCCCGGGCCTGCGGAAAAGATGTCCACGCCTCGCAGACGGCTCACCAGTACTGCGGTGGGGAAGGAGCCCAAGAGGTAAGCGGCGGTCAGGGCCACCAGCAGGGCTTGGTAGGTATCCGTGGGTAGCATATGCTGGACTCACTCCATAGTCCGTTCAGGCTGTGGCGGGACAGGGCAGGCGCCTCTAGTGTACCCTGTTTTTTTCGGGAACGTAAGGGTCTGTGCTCAGACCCCTTACTCTAAATCCACCGCCATGCAACGCATCGTTACCTCCCTGTTCCTTGTCCTTCTCCTGGCTGCCACCATGGCCCACGACACGTTGTCTCTGACCTCCGTCCAACAGCTTGCCACTCCTTACCATTTCAACTTCCTGCTCTGGGAGGCGGCGCACCTGCCCTCCAAGTGGACGCACCTCCTTTTTACCTCCCTCTTGCCATATCAACAGAGGGACGCAGAAAAGCTGGCCCGGATGCAGGAGTACTTCCGCTTGCAGGAGGAGCTCTCCTCCCTTCAGGTGGAGCTGTCCCAGGCTGCCGCCACCGCCTCTGCCGCTGTGCCTGAGCTAGAGCAGCGTCTGCGGGGTCTGCAAGAGCGCATTGCGAGTCTGCGGCCTTACGCCGAGGAGACGCTGGAATCCCTGGTCAGCGGCGCGCTGCGGCAGGAGGGCGTGCCCCTGAGGCTGGGCAAGGCGGTCTTCCCGCCGGTGGACTACGCCCTAGTTGACCTGCCCACCATCCTCATCGTATCTCCCCGGGACCGTATTGAGCGTCAGGCTTCCCATCTTCTGGTCCCAGAGATGCCACCTTCGGCCCGCAGCGGGCTAGAGGAGGCGATCCTGGTTCGAGAAGACCTGTCCGCCATCGTGGAGGACATCGGCGGCCTCTCCACCTACCCGGCCATTATCCAAGCTACTGACCTTCGCTGGGCCTTAGCCGTCGCCAGCCACGAGTGGCTCCACAATTACCTCTTTTTTCATCCTTTGGGGCTGAACATCCAGAGGGACGGGGATATGTTTAGCCTGAACGAGACCACTGCGAACATCTTTGGCGATGAGCTGGGCAACCGCATCTTCAGCCGGCTGACGGGCGAACCTGAACCGCCGCTCCCGCAGCCTTCCGAACCCGTGGAGCCCTGCCCTCAAGACCGGTTTTGCTTCGGGCAGGAGATGCGCGAGACTCGTCTGCGGGCTGACGAACTTCTGGCGGCGGGCAGGATAGAGGAGGCGGAGGAGTACATGGAGGAGCGGCGCCAGGCCTTCGTGGCCAACGGCTACTACCTTCGCCGTATCAACCAGGCCTACTTTGCCTTCCACGGAACCTACGCCGATAGCCCTTCCTCGGTAAGCCCTATTTACCAGCAACTTCTGGAGGTGCGGCAAGCATCTCCTTCTCTTGCCGCCTTTATCCACACCATGCAGGGCGTCTCAAGCTATGAGGAGTTCCTGGGCCTGCGCCAGCGCCTTGTGGCGCAACCCTGACCCTGCACAGCAGAGTGGAGTGTTGTATACTACCGCCCTGAAACCGGTAGGGTGGGGGCCTGCGGCCTTCCACTGCTCATGCCCCTCTACAAGCGCGCCTCCTTGCATCACCGGGCAATGGGAGGGTTACGAACATGCGTAAGGTGCTCAAGTGGATGCTTATGGTGCTGGGCGCCCTGGTAGGGTTGGTGATCGTGGCCGTGGCGGCCGTATACTTTCTGACCAACCTGCGCTTCAATGAAAAGTACGACATCCCGGTGGAACGGGTGGCGGTCTCCGCGGACCCGGCGGTCATCGTCCAAGGGAAACATATCGTGGAGAGCAGGGGGTGCGCTGATTGCCATGGGGAGAACCTCGCAGGCGGCGCGGTGATTGAGGACCCCATGATCGGCTACCTGTACGCTCTCAACCTCACCTCTGGCAAGGGGGGCCACGGCGCCTACGCCACCGAAGCTGACTACGTGCGGGCCATCCGCCACGGCGTTGGGGCGAGCGGCAAGCCCCTACGGTTGATGCCCGCCGAGGAGTACTACTACCTGAGCGACGCTGACCTGGGCGCCGTCATCTCCTACCTGAAAACCCTCCCGCCGGTGGATAACGAGCCTCCCCGTACCAGAATCGGCCCCCTGGGACGGTTCTTGTTCCTTACGGGCCAGATTGACCTCCTGTCCGCCGAGGTTATTGACCATAATGCCCCGCGGCCCGTTGCCCCGCCGCCAGGGGTCACGGCTGAGTATGGCAAGTACCTCTCCGTAGGCTGCACGGGCTGCCACGGCAAGGGTTTCTCTGGCGGCAAGATTCCCGGTACTCCACCGGACTGGCCCCCTGCCGCAAACCTAACCCCTTCTGGCAACCTGGCGAAGTGGACGGAGGGGGACTTCCTCACCACCCTGCGCACCGGCCTGACGCCCGAGGGCAAGCAACTCAACTCGGATTACATGCCCTGGAAGAACTTTGGCAAGATGACGGAGGACGAGCTCAAGGCCACCTGGATGTTCCTGAAGACCCTGCCCGCCAAGGAGGCGGGGACCAGGTAGGGGTTGCAAGCTGAAGGAGCGTCCAGGCCTGCCATAATCGGGGGTATGCAAAGGGATGTATTAGCTGGCCTGAACTCGGCCAAGTGGGAGGCGGCGGAGCGCATACACGTCAATCCCGCTACACATGCATGGCAAGGAGGGCATGAGGGATATGGATACCGTCCAGTGCTACATGCACGACCCGCAGGGGCGCAGGCCCCACAAGCTGTCCACGAGACCACGCCTGCCACAAGCAAGCCTCCATTGCCCCGTGCTCTCCGAGGGGAACGGCCTGGGCTGGCTGGTTTACCCCAATACACGGTCCGCATGGGAGGTGGAGCGCGTCCCTGGCTATCTCCAGATACGGCACCACGCCTCCGAGCACTCCGACTTTGAGTTTGACTTCCTGCTTCAGGCTGGGGAGGACGGCAGCCGGGTTATTGAGCTTCTCTCGCCCGAGGGCGTCACGCCTGACCCCAACTGTGAGAAGCGGATCAAGGCGGCTATGGACAAGGTGTTCCATAGCATGCAGAATCCCGCCGGCTCCATCCGCCTGCTGGGGAACTGCTGGTTCAAGACTCCCGAAGGGTGGGACTCGGTCTGGACGGGAGTGACCAATCTCTTTGACCCGCCGCTGCCCCATGCCTTTACCGTCCGGGTCCAGACTGACTGGTACGTGGGGACACCCGTGACGGAGGTGCTCTACCAACTCCGCCTTGGCGAGCGCCTCAGGGTGGACACGCAAACGCCAATGAGCATGGTGGCCTTTGTTCCTCGCCAGGAGCCAAAGGTGGAGTTCCCGCCATACCCGGAAGAGCTCCGGGCGGAGACTGCGCGACAGGTGGCCGAGAAGTACCAGCCCGAGTACCAGCGGACGGAGCGCGAGATTTCGCCGTACAACGTGTGGTACGCCCGCCATCAGAGGCCGTAGTACGGGGTCTGCCCCTTTAGCAGGGTGCTGAACCCTCCCAACTCCCTCAAGGTCATTGACACAATAATCTGCAATCTGCCAGTGGGGTTCCGACCTCTCCCCCTGTGGTCCCCCTCTACCATGGGGAGAGGGGGACGATGATTCAAACCTATCTGGCTGTCTGGAAGCTGGAGGGATAGAGTGGGTACAGCCCTATATCTTGGGATGCTTC
The DNA here is from genome assembly GCA_016179765.1 of Chloroflexota bacterium. GTDB lineage: Bacteria > Chloroflexota > Dehalococcoidia > Lucifugimonadales > JACPCL1 > JACPCL1. The sequence continues at coordinate 102,546 of JACPCL010000035.1, read as the reverse complement.
GTGTGCCAGTCCGTGGCCTGCTGATAGGCATAGCCTACCCGCAACAGCGTTCCTTCGTCCAGGTTCTTGCCCAGAAGCTGAAGGCCAACGGGGAAACGGCCCCCTTTGGCGAAGCCACAGGGTACCGACATCGCTGGCAACCCCGTCTGGCTAGCTAGGCCGTTCAGATACACCGCCCGGGACCGGGCAGGGACCTCCCGCCCACGGATGACGGCGGTGGAGGCGTTCCACTGGTCGCCGATGGTGTTGCCTGTGGGCATCGCCACCAGGTCTACCTTCCTGAAGACCTCGTTGATCTCCTGCTTGATGGCCATGCGCTTGTACTGGGAGTGGAGGTATTCGGCAAAGGTCTGGGCTTCTCCCCTCTGCAATTGGGGGTGAAGTTCCGTCCACTCCTTCAGCGCCTCATCAGAGAAGTTGTCGTGCAGCCACACAGGGCCTTCGGCGGCCAGGGAGTTGTTCCTGGACTCGTAGGCCAGGGGAATGGCGATGTCCACTACCTCTGCCCCTAGCTCCTGCAGCACGCCGATAGCCTTGTGCACGGCGTCCTCCTCGTCCTGGTTGATCCACTCCTTCCACACCCAGTTGTCCGTAGGCACGCCGATCTTCAGGCCCCGCACGCCGTCCTTCATGCCAAGAGTGTAGTCCATGGGGTCCTGGTTAATGCTGACCAGATCCTTAGGGTCGTAGGTCCCCAGCACACCTAAGACCAGAGCTGTATCCTCGGCGGTCTTGGCCAATGGGCCAGCCTGGTCGCTAGACCAGGAGCTGGCCCAAACACCGAAGCGACTGATACGACCGAAGGTGGCCTTAAGCCCTACGATACCGCAGTTGCTGGCGGGGTGTCGTACCGATCCGCCTGTGTCGGAGCCTATGGAGAACAGCCCCAGGCCTGAGGAGACTGCCGCCCCGGAGCCGCTGCTGGAGGTGCCTGGGCTGGTCATGGGATCCCAGGGGCTGAAGCAGGTAACGGGGTTACCCCCCTGGCCGATGTGGGAATAGACCTTGCCAAGGAGCACCGCACCAGCGTCCTCCAAGAGGACGTGGACGGTGGCGTGCGCCGCCGGCTTGAAGTCAACGAGCCGGGGGTTGCCGAAGGTGGTGCGGATGCCCTTCGTCGCAACGATGTCCTTCAGAGTGTAGGGGATGCCGTGCAAGGGGCCGCGGTATTTCCCCCCCATCACCTCGTTTTCCGCCTCCCTGGCCCGCGCCAAGGCATACTCAGGGGTCATAGTGGTAAAGGCCTTGAGCACGGGGTTCAACTGCTGGCTGCGCTCTATGGTGGCCTTGGCCAACTCCACCGGAGACAGCTTGCGTGCCTTGATGAGGGCGCTGGCCTCGGTGATGGTCAGAGCCATCAGGCCCTCTCGTACGTTGTCCATAGGGGCTCCTTTCTTCTCCGCGTGATCCGGCGCCTCGCTCTCCAGCGGCGTCCCTCCTATCCCGAACCGGGGGACAGGCAAGAGGCTAAGGGCCTTCACCGTCTCTGTCAAGCCATCGCTACTGATGTGGTTTTGATGATATTGCACCGATACTCTCTCTTGCTAACTATCAGGGGGCGAAGCCAAAATCAAACAACATCCTCATTGATGATAACGCTATCCGCTTGATGAATGGCGCGCAATGCCTTTTGTCGCAAGGAATCTTCCCCTCCACGCAAGTGTCTTGACAACGGGGCCGCCTGGATGTACAACTATGGCCTAATCGTGACGCCTCTCTTTACCTAGGTCGCTCATGGGCGGGGAGGCCGGCTGCCGGGCCAACCCTGCTTATTGGTTCAGATGCATCAGGTTGAGATGCATCCGCTGATGTAACACCGCCGTAATACCCATGAAATACTCCTGCAACAGGCCCCTGCAATACTGGGCCCTGTTGGCAGCGAGCCGTCCTCCTGGCATTTTGACGGCCAATTGTCCTGCACCTTAGGTGGCATATGCAGAAGTACATCATCCAGCGGCTGATGCTCGCCGTTCCCACCTTGCTGCTTGCGTCCCTGGTCATCTTCTCCCTGGTGCGCATTCTGCCCGGGGACGTGATCATGGCCACCCTCTCTGACCAGAGCCAGACCATTTCTCCGGAGCGCCTGGCGCAGATGCGGCATCAGCTTGGCCTGGACAAGCCCTTCATCACCCAGTACCTCTCCTGGCTGGGGGGTGCTGTCCGGGGCGACCTTGGCAAGTCTCTGTGGGCCCAGCGGCCCGCGACACAGGAGTTGCTGAAGGCCCTGCCGGTAACGGCGCAGCTTGGAGTGATGGGCCTGATAATTGGCTGGCTCATTGGGATACCGGTGGGGGTGATCTCCGCCATCCGTCAGGACAAGCCTGTAGACTACGTGGGCCGCGTCATATCTATCCTGGGCGTTGCGGTGCCGGATTTCTGGATAGCCACCATCATCATTCTCGTCCTGTCGCTGTGGTTCAACTACCTTCCGCCCCTGGGCTCCGCGGTCATCTGGCAGGACCCGGCCAAGAGTCTGCAGCAGTTCGCGTGGCCAGCCCTGATCCTGGGCTTCCGCCTCTCCGCGGTGATCATGCGCATGACGCGCTCCACCATGCTGGAGGTGATCCGCCAGGACTACATCCGCACCGCCCGGGCCAAGGGCCTGAGCGAGCAGATGGTGATCTACCGTCATGCCCTGAAGAACGCCATGATCCCCGTGGTGACCATCGTAGGGGCGCAGGTGGGCATAATCGTTGGCGGCGCGGTGATCCTGGAGACCATCTTTGCCTTGCCTGGCGTTGGCAGGCTTACCTTCCAGTCCATTACCCTCAGAGACTATCCCCAGATCCAGGCCAACATCCTGGTGATCGCCACCCTGATCGTGTTCATGAACCTGGTGGTTGACCTGGCGTATGCCTGGCTGGACCCCCGAATCCGCTACGGGTAGGCGCCTTATTGACGTATTGAGGACACTATCCACGGAGAAGGTCTATGGCGTTACAGAGCACCACAAGAGGACGCGCAGCCCTCAGGACGACAACCTGGGGGCAGCGGTTGCGACGCAGTTGGACGGGGGGCATGAGCTTTGTCCGTCGGCGGCCCTTGGGCGCCATCTCTGCCTTCTTCCTTCTGGTGATGACCTTTGCCGCCGTGTTTGCGGAGGTGATCGCCCCGTACGGTCCCTACCAGATCAACCCCATAGACTCCTTCGTCGGTCCTTCTAGGAGCCATCTGTTCGGCACCGACCAAATAGGACGAGACGTATTCAGCCGGGTGGTCTTTGGCTCGCGCATCTCTTTACAGGTGGGCATCATGGCCGTGGGCATTGGCCTCACCACCGCCAGCTTCGTCGGCATCCTCAGCGGGTATATCGGCGGGAGGTTTGACACGGTGATGCAGCGCATCTCAGATGCGCTGCAGACCATCCCGGGCATCGTTCTGGCCATGGCGCTGGTGTCTATCCTGCAGCCCAGCCTGACCAATGTAATGTTCGCCATTAGCTTTGTTATCATCCCCTTCAACCAGCGTGTCGTGCGAAGCGCCGTGCTCTCCATTAAGGAGAACACCTACATAGAGGCGGCTCGGGCCATCGGCGCATCAAGAACGCGGATCATGTTTGCCCACGTGCTGCCCAATGTGGTTGCGCCCATCATCGTCCTGGCTTCCATCCTCTTCGGATTCGCTATCCTCACGGAAGCCGGCCTCAGCTTCCTGGGCCTGGGCACGCCACCGCCCACGCCATCCTGGGGCATGATGCTTAGCGGCGAGGGACGCCAGTTTATGGAGAGCGCCCCCTGGTTGAGCATCTTCCCAGGCGTGGCCATTACCCTGGCGGTGCTGGCCTTCAACCTCTTTGGCGATGCCTTGCGGGATGCCCTGGACCCCCGGCTGCGCGGTACTTAGCGACGCAAAGCAAACATGTCCCGTGTTGCTCGGATGATCTGTCAGCTTGCATAGGTGTCCATTCAGAAAGGAGTTGGTATGGAGACGAGAGTCAGAGCTAGGTTCTGGTACCTGGGCGTGTTGGCGGCGGCAGCGGCCCTTCTCGCGGTAGGCTGCGCTAAGGGGGCGGAGCCGACGGCGACGCCCACAGCGACTCCCCAGGGTGCGGCGGCCACGCCAACCTCCGCTGGCGCAGCGGCGACGCCCACCGCCGCCGGAAGCCTGATCCAGATCCCCCAGGCGATCGTGGACGAGATGCCCCTGTTGGCCAAGTACCACTGGAGCCGGGTGGACTGGAGCCCGGCCACCCTGGGCAAGGGCGAAAAAACCTCTGGCGGGGTCCTGAAGATGAATCAACCTACGGTACCGCGCACCTGGGACACGGCGACGCCCTTTGGCTCCACAGTGGCGTTGATCTCGTCGCCCTTCTACAACCGGCTTCTCACCTATGAGATGGACCTGAACAAGGCGTATGCAGGAGCAGGCAACATCCACAAGCTGTTCTTCAAGCCTGACCTGGCGGAGAGTTGGACCATCAGTAGCGATGGCCTGACCTATACCTTCAAGCTGGTCCAGGGGGTAAAGTGGCAAAACATCCCGCCAATCAATGGGCGTGAGTTCACGGCAGATGACGTGGTCTATAACATCAAGCGCCTGAGCGACGGCAAGCTCTCCGGCGCCACGGCGGATATCTTCAAGAACGTCGCGTCGGTGGAGGCGCCGGATAAGTACACCGTGGTCTTCAAAATGAAGACGGTGGATGGGGCCTTCCTCTACAGCATCGTGGGGCCGCTGAACAACTTTGTGCCCAAGGAGGCGGTGGACGACGGGTCCATCAATAACGGGCCCGTGGGCACGGGGGCCTTCATCTCCAAGGAGTACGTGGCCAATGACCACCTCTTCGCGGAGAAAAACCCCAACTACTTCCGGAAGGGCAAACCCTACTTGGACCGCGTGGAGTGGTTCTACATCCCTGACGCGGCGGCCAGGATTGCCGCCTTCCGGACGGGCCAGATAGATGAGTACACTTACCGGGGCTGGAACGACGCCAAGCAGCTCATAGACATCTGTGGCGCCCTGGGTGCCTTTTCTACGTGAACGAGCAGAACAGCGGCTCCAACTTTTACCTGGGGTTTAACGTCAAGGAGAAGCCCTTTGACGACATCCGGGTGCGCAGGGCGATGGCTATGGCCATAGACTACAAGGCGTCCATCAAGGCCCTCTTCGGCGGCAACGCACGCATCGGCTTCTCCACCGTACCCACCGACTGGGACGGGGGGAGGCAGTTTCCCAGGACGGAGAAAGACGCCCCGGAGTGGTACAAGTACAATCCTGAGGAGGCCAAGCGCCTGTTGAAAGAGGCGGGATACGCTCCTGGGTCCCTCAAGCTGAAGATGCTCATCTCCAGCACAGGTACCATGCCCTCAGAGCCGGCTCTGTACATGGAGTACCTGAAGGCCGTGGGGATTGAGATTGAGGCGCAGTTGGTGGACGCCACCACCTGGCGGACCAAGTACAACACCGGGACCTGGGACGACCTCCTCTACGGCGCTACTATCACGGGCGGCAGCGACCTGAATGACTGGGCCACCGTCCTTGAGACAGGAGCCCCCAGCAACATCTTCGGCGTCAGCGACCCCAAGCTGGACGAGCTTATCCGCGCCCAGCGAGTGGAGCTGGACCGAACCAAGCGGGAGCAGATCGGCAAGCAGATCGCCGACTACGACTACGAGACCCTGAATGGTCGCGTTTGGCTGCCCAGCCCCCTCTTCTACCACTTCTTCCGGCCGTGGGTGCAGAGCCTGGTGGGCCACGATGTCTACTTCTGGGCCACCTACTGGGGCCTGAACGTCCTGGAGGACGCCTGGCTGGACCGCACCCGCATGCCGGCAGGTGTGCAGCGATAATCGCACGTCTCCTTACACGGAGGGCGCTGAGAGCAGCGCCCACAGATTCCAATCAGCAGGAGGGGGAAGCATGGCAAGCAAAGCGAGGACAAGGTTCTGGTACCTGGGCGTATTGGCGGCGGCAGCGGCCCTCCTGGCCGTAGGCTGCGCTAAGGGGGCCGAGCCTACGGCGACGCCCACGGCGACTCCCCAGGGTGCGGCGGCCACGCCAACCTCCGCTGGCGCAGCGGCGACGCCCGCCGCCGCCGCCAGCCTGATCCACATTCCCCAGGAGATCGTGGATGAGATGCCCCTTTTGGCCAAGTACCACTGGAGCAAGGTGGACTGGAGCCCCGCAACCCTGGGCAAGGGCCAGAAGACCTACGGCGGCGTCCTGAAGATGAACCAGCCCACGTCCCCTCGGACCTGGGACTCTGCCAGCCCCTTCGGCTCTACCATTGCCCTGATCTCGTCGCCCTTCTTCAACCGGCTTCTCACCTATGAGATGGACGTGAAGAAGGCCTTTGAGGGCGCAGGTAACATCCACAAGCTCTTCTTCAAGCCGGACCTGGCGGAGAGCTGGACGGTGAGTGCTGACGGTCTGACCTACACCTTCAAGCTGGTCCAGGGGGTGAAGTGGCAGAACGTCCCGCCCGTGAACGGCCGGGAGTTCACTGCGGACGACGTGGTCTATAGCATCCAGCGCCTAGCCGACAGCAAGCTCTCCGCCCAGATAGCAGATATCTACAAGAACGTGGCATCGGTGGAGGCGACGGACAGGTACACCGTGGTCTTCAAGATGAAGTCGGTGGATGGGGCCTTCCTCTATAGCATCGTCGGGCCTCTGAACCACATCGTTCCCAAGGAGGCGGTGGACGACGGGTCCATCAACAGCATGCCCATAGGTACTGGGGCCTTCATCGCCAAGGAGTATGTGGCCAACGACCACCTCTTTGCGGAGAAGAACCCCAACTACTTTAAGAAGGGGAGGCCCTACCTGGACCGTGTGGAATGGTTCACCATACCCGATGCGGCGGCCAGGATCGCCGCCTTCCGGACGGGCCAGATAGACGAGTACACCTACCGGGGCTGGAACGATGCCAAGCAGCTCATAGACAACTGCGGCGCCCTGGGCTGCCAGCTCTACGTCAACGAGCAGAACAGTGGATGCAACAACCACGTGCGGTTCAACCTCACCAAGAAGCCCTTTGACGACATCCGGGTACGGAAGGCCCTGGCCCACGCCATTGATTACAAGGCCTCCATCAAGGCCCTTTACGGCGGCAATGGACGCATCGGCTTCTCCACGGTGCCTACGGACTGGGACGGCGGTCGGCAGTTCCCCAGGACGCAGAAGGACGCCCCAGCGTGGTACCAGTACAATCCTGAGGAGGCCAAGCGTCTGTTGAAGGACGCGGGATACGCTCCGGGCTCCTTGAAGATGAAGGTCACCATTTCCAGCACAGGCGCCCTGCCCGCGGATCCCGCCCTGTTCATGGAGTACTGGAAGGCGGTGGGCATAGAGGTGGAGCCTGTGCTTGTAGACCCGACCACCTGGCGTACTCAGTTCAACCAGGGTACCTGGGAAGGGCTGAACTTTACCTGCTCACTAACGGGGGGCAGCGACCTGAACGACTGGGCCAGCATTCTGGAAACAGGCGCTCCCAGCAACAACATGGGCGTGAGCGACCCCAAGCTGGATGCGCTGGTCAAAGCCCAGCGGGTGGAGCTGGACCGGGCCAAGCGGGAGCAGATTGGCAAACAGATTGCGGACTACGCCTACGAGAACCTGATGGGAAGCGTCTGGCTGCCTACCCCCCTCTTCTACCACTTCACTCGTCCCTGGGTGCAGAGCCTGGTGGGCCACGATGTCTATTTCTGGGCCACCTACTGGGGTCTGAACGTCTTGGAAGACGCCTGGCTGGACCGCACCCGCATGCCGGCGGGCGTGCAGCGATAGTCTCAAGATGCTGCTAGGGTCACACAGGCGAGGCGCAAAGCCCTGGGCCTGTGTGACCCTAGCTCTGACAGCGTAAGCCGATCAAACGGCTTGGAGGACATTGCATGTTGGACTTGCTGATACGAGGTGGAAGGGTGGTGACCGCTGCGGGAGTAGGGGAGTGGGACATTGGAGTGCAGGGAGAGAAGATCGTTGCAGTGGCCGGGCCTGGCACTATTTCAGCAGAGGGCGGGAGGACTATAGACGCCACGGGCAAAATCGTGGCGCCTGGGGGTATAGAGGCTCACGCCCACATTGGGTTTGGCGGCGTTGCTGCCGCTCGCAATCCAATTAGCCGCAATAACGCAGGGCCTGCCGAACAGTCCCTGGCCGCCCTGTGGGGTGGCACTACCACGGTCGTGGACTTTGCAGGCATGCCGGAGGATAGCGACCTGTTGCCAGCCATGCACAACCATCTGAGCGGCTGGAAGGATAAGGCGTACACGGACTACACCGCCCACGCAATACTACGGGGTACCGCAACCCCCAACGCCATCGGCCAGATCAAAGACCTTATCGCCGCTGGCTTCCCCAGCATCAAGGTGTTCACCACTTCGCTTCTTCCTCCAACGCCGGACAGACCCTCCATGAAGATGGACATGGGCCGGCTGGAGGCCATCATGACAGAAACGGCAAAACACGGTGGTGTGGTAGCGGTGCATTCGGAGGATGACGAGATTGTCCAATACAACTACGCCCGGGCCTTGGAGCAGGGCCGCATGGACTGGTGGAACATGCACCTGGTCCACTCCAACCTGTCTGAAGACCTCTCCTTTCGCCGGGTCATCCGGGTGGCTGAAAAAACGGGTGCGGCCACGTACTTTGTCCACACCAGCGCTAAGGAGGGGGTGAACGCCATTGCAGAGGCCCGGAGCAAGGGGCTGCCCGTGTATGGTGAGACGCTGAACACCTATTGCTCCTTCAATGTAGACAACTACAAAGAGTACGACGGCATGAAGTACCACACCTACCCCTCGGTGAAGTTTGAGGATGACCGCCGCCGGCTCTGGGATGGCCTCATTCGTGGCGACCTCTCCTTCATGGCAACGGATAGCATCGTGACCTCCTACGCGGACAAGGTCGCGGGTCGCACCATTCTGGACGTCACGGGCGGCAACATCGGCATTGAGGTTCGTATGGGCATCACGTATAAGGAGGGGGTGGTTGACCAGGGCATGTCCCTGGAGCGGTACGCTGCTATCACCTCCACCAACGTGGCCAAAGTGCTGGGCTTCTATCCTCGCAAAGGCGTCATCGCCGTGGGGAGCGATGCAGACATCACCGTTATTGACCCCAGCATCAAAAAGAAGCTGGAGATGCGGGACCTGCACATCTCCGACTACAGCTCCTGGACGGGGCGTGAGGTCGCCGGCTGGCCCACTACCGTCATATTGCGGGGCAAGGTTATGATTGACCATCGCACGCTGGTCGGCAAGCCCACCGATGGCAAGCTCATCCCTCGCAAAGTGCCCTCGGAGGTGCTCAAGGGCCCCTGGCGCTAATGTCCTTTCACAGGATGGGGGTGGGCATCATCGCCTGGGGAGGGCACGTATCGTCGGAGGGTGAACCTCTTGCCCTATCGCTGAACCATGGTGGACGACCTCAAGGGGCAGTAGTCAAGATTCTCTTGTAACACCGGAGAAAAGGAGCAAAAGCCATGCTGGACCTGATCATCAAAGGCGGTACGGTGGTTACGCCCGCGGGGGTGGGCACGTCGGATGTGGGTGTGCAGGGGGAAAAGATCGTCATGGTCTCTGCGCCTGGGGCTATTACCGTTGAGGCCCAAAAGACCATAGACGCCACAGGCAAGATTGTTGTGCCGGGTGGTATAGAGGCCCACGCCCACGTGGGGCATCCGGGAGCGGGAGGCCCAGGCGCGGCTGGCGTCAACGCTGGAGTCACCGAACAGTCCCGAGGCGCCCTCTGGGGTGGGACCACCACCGTGGTGGACTTCACACCCTCTCCCGACGAAGGCGAAGTGCTCAAAGCCGTCTACGCTTACATGGAAGACTGGAAGGGCAAGGCGTTCACCGACTACAACACCCACGTCACCTATCGCGGTACCTCCACCGTCATGGCCATTGACCAGATCAAAGACCTCATCGCCGATGGCTTCGCCAGCATCAAGATATTCACCACCTCCGTGCGGCCTCCCACTCCGGACCGGCCCACCAACCGCACCGATATGGGGCGACTGGCTGCGGTGATGACGGAGTGCGCCAAGCACGGCGGCATCGTGGCGGTGCATTCGGAGGATGACGACATCGTGCAGTACAACTATGCCAGGGCCAAGGAGCGAGGATGGCTGGACTGGTGGAACATGCACCTGGTCCATTCCAACCTGTCCGAGGACCTCTCCTTTCGCCGGGTTACCCGGGTCGCTGAAAAGACGGGTGGGGCCATGTACTTTGTCCACACCAGCGCCAAGGAGGGCGTGAACGCCATCGCCGAGGCCCGGAGCAAAGGGCTGCCCGTGTATGGTGAGACGCTGAACACCTACTGCTCCTTCAACGCGGATAACTACAAAGAGCCCGACGGCATGAAGTACCACACCTATCCGTCGCTGAAGTTTGAAGATGACCGCCTGCGGCTCTGGGATGGTCTTCTGCACGGGGACATGACGTTCATGGCCACCGATAGCATAGCCACAACCTATGCGAACAAGATTGTGGGCCGCAGTGTGCTAGACGTGCAGGGGGGCAACATCGGCATTGAGATACGCATGGGCATCACCTACAAGGAGGGCGTCATTGACAAAGGGATGTCCCTGGAGCGGTATGTGGACATAACCTCCACCAACGTGGCTAAGGTCCTGGGGTTCTACCCCCAGAAAGGGGCCATTGCTGCGGGGAGTGACGCGGACATCACCATCATTGACCCCTCCATCAAAAAGCGTCTTGCCATGTCTGACCTGCACGTCCAAGACTATAGCTCTTGGGAGAAGCACCAGATTGAGGGCTGGCCGTCCACGGTCATTTTGCGGGGCCACGTGATGATAGAGGACCGCAAGCTGGTTGGCCGCCGGCCCATAGGCCAGTTGGCGCGCCGCAAGATTGACCCCCTGGTACTGAAGCGCCCCATGTGCTAGGAAGGTGCTTATGGCGTTGCCAAGGCCACAACCGGGGATGAAAATAGGCTTTACATGTACCAGACCATGACGGTCTTGAACGGGACGACCTAACCCCCTCTGGCTCCCCCTTCCCGCACGGGAAGGGGAGAAAATACATTTGAATCAGTCTGATGCGGCTTTGCCGCATCAGACTGATTCATCGCATAATTGTCTCCCTCTCCGCATCGGAGAGGTTGGCTTGCGCCAACACTTACGAGGTCTAAGAAGTCCCACAACAGGAAAGTACGTGGTCTTCAGGGCCAGAGCGGATACAGAAAGGCAGGGAGCCATGCTGGAGCCAGGCCGCTTTGAATACTCCCCTATTATTGACCGGCCCCTTATCAAGTGGCCGAACAACGCGCGGGTGGCCCTCTGGGTCGCCCCCAACATTGAGTTTTACGAGTACCTACCGCCCCAGGCCAGAGGGCGCGATCCTTGGCCCCGCGTAGGCGCTCATCCCGACGTGCGTGGCTATGCCCAGCGGGATTACGGCAACCGGGTGGGCTTCTGGCGCTACCTGGAGGTCATGGACAAGCACGAGATTCGGTGCACCGTCTCCCTGAACATGGCCATCCTTCAGCACTTCCCAGAAATCCGCAAGGCCATGGTGGACCGCAACTGGGACTACATGTCCCACGGCATTTACAACACCCGCTACCTCACCAACATGCCCGTCGAGGAGGAGCGAGAGTTCTACAAGGACACCGCTCGCACTCTCAAGCAATATACCGGCAAGACCCTGAAGGGCATGTTGGGGCCCTCTATCAGCTCCACGGTGAACACGCCAGACCTCATGGCAGAGGCGGGTCTCCTCTACTACACCGACTGGTTTCACGATGACCAGCCCTTCCCCATCAAAGTGAAGAAGGGCAAGCTCATCTCCGTCCCTTACTCCATTGAGTTGAACGATCTGGTAGGCATCAATGCCCAGGGGCACGACTCCGCCTATTTCTGCCAGATGATTAAGGACCAGTTTGATACCCTCTACCAGCAGGGGGCCAAAAACGGGCGGGTCATGTGCATCGCCCTCCACCCTTACTTCATCGCCCAGCCCAGCCGCATCAAGCACCTGGACGAGGCCCTTGGCTACATCCTGTCCCACGAAGGCGTCTGGAAGACCACCGCCGACGATATTACCGACTATTACATGGCCCACTACTATGATGACGTGGTAGCCCACTTAGAGGCAAGGAGAAACGACATGCCAGGAACCCGAAAGCCAGGAATGGACCACGACCACTACGACTGGTCGCCCATCACCGCCAGGCCGCCGCTGAAGTGGCCCCGGGGGGCCAGGGTAGCCCTGTGCGTCATCGTCAACCTGGAGCACTGGGACTGGCAGATGCCAGCGAACGCACCCGTGCCCGTGAGTCCCATGGGTGGGGCTGGAGGTTTGTGGACAGGTGGCGGCAGGTTTCCTGATATCGGCGGCTTCGGCAACCACGAGTACGGAAACCGTGTTGGGGTGTTCCGCGTGCTCAACGTGCTGGACCAGTACGGGATCAAGCCCACGGTGGCCATGGACAAGACGGTGGCGGAGAACTACCCCTTCTTGGCAAAGGAGTGTCAGAAGAGAGGCGCAGAGTTCATCGCCCACGGCACCTCGGCGAGACACATCATCCACTCAGGCATGTCCTTGGAGGAGGAGCGCCGGTATATCCACGAGTCCGTTGAGGCGTTAGCCAAGGCTACGGGCAAGCGACCGGTGGGCTGGTCTGGGCCCGATTTCCAAGAATCAATGCATACGCCTGACCTTCTCGGGGCCGAAGGGATTCAATACGTCTGCGACTGGGGCAACGACGAACAGCCCTATCGGATGAAGGTGAAAGAGGGGGAGTTATTCTCTCTAGGCGTCAATTTGCACGTGGACGATATCTACACCCACTTGCTCGGCCGCAGGCTCATCAATGAGTACAGCCAGATTATCCAGGACGAGTTTGATGGGCTGTACAGCGACGGGGCCAAGAGTGGGCGCGTACTGGTCTTGAACCTTCACCCGTGGGTTATAGGCCAGCCCTGGCGCATCAAGTACCTGGACCAGGCCCTGGGGCACATCAACGCCTACGGCGGAGTGTGGAAGGCCACCGGGGGTGAGATCATTGACCGGTACAGAACCCAGGTTAAATAGCGTCGCGAGACCCACAGAAAGATAAGGGAGGGAACGATGGCGCTCCAGCCGGACCGTTTTGACTACTCACCGATTATAGACCGGCCGGTGATACGGTGGCCGAACAACGCGCGAGTGGCGTTCTGGGTAGCTCCCAACATGGAGCATTACGAGTACACCCCCCTCAGCAGACCCACTCAGCCAGACATCCCCAGCTACTCCCGTAACGACTACGGTAATAGAGTAGGCTTCTGGCGCATGCTGGAGGTGTTGGACAAGAATAAGATTCGTCCCTGCTGCTGCCTGAACCTTGGGGTCCTGGAGCATTTCCCGGAGATTCGGGATGCCATGGTGGCGCGGAACTGGGACTACATGGCCCACGGGGTGTACAACACCCGCCCAATCTACGACTACACGCCGGAGGAGGAGCGCGCCTACTGGCGGGACTTCATCGATACCGTGAAGAAATACACGGGGAAGCAGGTCAAGGGGAGGCTCGGTGGTGGCGGTGGTTACACCGTGAACACCGATGACCTGATGGCGGAGGCAGGCCTTCTCTATCACACCTCCTGGCTCATTGATGACCAACCCTTCCCCCTCAAGGTGAAGAGGGGCAAGTTCATCTACGTTCCCTACACCGGTCAGACAAACGACGCCGGCCTTCAAAGTTGGAACAGGGGGCCGGAGTACTTCCTCCAAATGATTAAGGACCAGTTTGACGTTCTTTATCGGGAGGGGGCCGAGAGCGGCAGGGTGATGTGCCTCTCCTTGCATCCCTTCTTTATAGGCAGGCCCTACGCCGCCAAGTACCTGGACCTGGCCTTGCAGTACATCATGGGCCACGACATGGTGTGGCACACCACGGCGGACGATATTGCCGAGTACTACATAGCCCACTACTACGATGACGTGGTGGCCCACCTGGAGGCCAGGCGGAAGGCCACGGTAGGTAGCGCCGCCAGCAAAGCATCCGCCAGGCGGCGGACCACCCCAGCGCGGGCGAGCCGGCGGACCTAGCGAAAGGAGAAACGACATGCCAGGAACCCGAAAGCCAGGAATGGACCACGACCACTACGACTGGTCGCCCATCACCGCCAGGCCGCCGCTGAAGTGGCCCCGAGGGGCCAGGGTAGCCCTGTGTGTCATCGTTAACCTGGAGCACCATGAGTGGACAATCCCGCCGGATGGCTTCATGCCTGCCGCCGCCCTGGGGCCGCAGCGCTTGCCCCATCCCCCCAGCACCCCCTGGTCGTACCACCAGTACGGCCACCGCGTGGGTATCTTTAACGTCATGGAGGTGCTGGACAGGTACGGCATCAAGGCCACGGTGGCTATGGACGCCGCCACTGCAGACAACTACCCATTCATTGTGCAGGAGTGCCAGAAGCGAAAGTGGGAGTTCATCGGCCATGGCCTGACCATGCAGCGCATCATCACCAGCAAGATGAACGAGGAGCAGGAGCGGGAGTATATCCGCACGTCCATGAACTCGCTGCAAAAGTCCACCGGCGTCCGCCCCGTTGGCTGGCTAGGCGGGGAGTTCAGCGAGTCTACCCGCACACCCGAGCTCCTGGCAGAAGAGGGCGTGCGGTACGTATGCGACTGGCCCAACGACGAGCAGCCCTACAAAATGAAGGGCCAGGACGCCTACTTTTTGCCGACGCTTCTTGAGCTGGACGACGAGTACTCCATGCGGGCGCCGCGCTTCCTGCCTGTGACGGAGTACTGCCAGATGTTGCAGGACGCCTTTGATGTGGTCTACCACGACAGCGCCCAGAGTGGCCGGGTGCTGGCTTTCACCCTGCACCCGTACCTCATGGGCCAGCCTTTCCGCGTGAAGTATCTGGACCTGGCCCTGGCCCACATGACCAAGTACGGCGCCCTTTGGAAGGCAACGGGCAAGGAGATCATAGACTGGTACGCAAGAAAACGGTAGCTTCTCCACGGCCATGTCCCAATACTCCTGAGACTCAACATTACAAGACTGAAACGCAACCCTTCAAGACGAGGTAAGCCAATGACCACAACGAGACGTCCCCTGGTGTATCTCCTGGGCACGGGAGGCACCATATCCAGCCTTGGACACGGCCCGCTGGACTACACGGAGTATGGCTTGCCGGGCCAGCGCCTTTCCGTGGAGGAGCTGGTCTCGCGCATTCCACCCACGGAGGGCTTCCCCGAGGTGAAGGGAGAGCAGGTGCTGGAGGTGGGCAGCCCCAGCATTGGCCCGAAGGAGTGGCTGATGCTGGCCAAGAAGATTAATGGCATCTTCAAGGAGGATCCCTCCGCCGCAGGGATGGCCGTCACCCACGGCACCAACACCCTTGAGGAAACGGCTTTCTTCCTGCATATGACCGTCAAGAGCGACAAGCCCGTGGTGGTCACGGGTTCCATGCGCCCGGCCAGCGCCGAGGGGTACGATGGCACTGTCAACCTGATGGATGCTCTGCGCATCGCGGCTTCACCCCAAGCCAAGGACAAGGGCGTCATGACCGTGCTGAACAACGAGATACAATCGGCCCGGGACGTGACTAAGTCCAACACGTACCGGGTGGACACTTTTGTGGGCGGGCCTTACGGCATTCTGGGGTGGGCGGATTCGGACCATCAAGTGGTCTTCTACCGCTCCCCCGCGCGAAAGCACACCCACCAGACTGTGTTTGACGTTAGCGCTCTGACGGAGTTGCCCCGTGTAGACTTGGTGTACGCCTATGGCGGGGGCGATGGGGTGATGATACGAGCGGCCGTTCAGGCGGGCGCGCAGGGGATCGTCTCCGCCGGCTCAGGCGGCGGCGGCGGCCCCGCGGACTACAGCGCCGCGCTGGAGGAGGCGGTGAAGCAGGGCGTCGCCGTGGTGCAGGCCTCCCACGTGGGCTCTGGGCGGGTGATGCTGACCTCCCGCCGCAAGGAGCAGGGGTACCTGGTGTCCGACGACCTCTCCCCCAAGAAGGCGCGCATCCTGCTCATGCTGGGCCTGACCGTTACAAGGGATCGGGAGAAGCTGCAGGATATGTTCTTCTCTTATTAGTTGTGCAGAGAGGGGACCATTGGACGCCTGTCCTTATCTGACTCAACCTGAGCCTTGTCCGATAATTCGCCTGTGCAAGGAAAATACCGGGAGCTTCGTTTCCTGCTGCGGTTCCAGGGGTGTTCCCTAGATGCCTTTGAGGGTGAGAGGGTAGGAAAAACGGCGTTTGCTTGCTGGCTGAGAAGGAATGATCAGGCAAAGCTCTCAATCTGCCAGAGAGTCTTAGCTTGCTCATAGCCCACCGTCCCACCATCCCTTGCGTAACAAACTCATATCGTAAAGGGGCCATGATGCAACAGATTTCTCTGTACGATGCTCTCTACAGCCAGTGGGCGGTCCGCCACTTCTCAGACAGGCCCGTCTCCGATGAGGCCGTCCAGACCATCCTAGATGCAGCTATCCGTGCTCCCAACGGTGGCAACCGCCAGCTATGGCGCTTCCTGGTCATTCGGAACGCTGAGACCAAGCGCAGGCTTGGGCAATGGTATTCGGACTCCTGGACGCACATGATTGACAACATGACACCAGAGGAGCGAGCCACTCAGCCATACCGCTCCGGCGGAGACTTGGGCAACGGAATGGCAAAGGTGCCCGTGCTCATGCTCGTGTGTGTGGAGCACCCCAACGGTCCTCCGGCTACTGCCCACATTTCCCGTGGAGCGTCAATCTATCCAGCCGTGCAGAATCTGATGCTGGCAGCCGAGGCACTGGGTCTGGGCACCGTTATCACCACGCTTCATACTAGATTTGAGAAAGAGATCAAGGAGTACTTGGGGATGCCAGCGAACTCCGAGACCGCGGCCCTTATCCCATTGGGGTATCCCGCTGAAGACGTGCGTCGTGTCCGTACTCGCCGCTTTCCCGTAGCAGATGTCACCTTCTACGACCGCTGGGGCCACAAGAAGGCCAGCTAGGTCTGCTTTCACTCCTTTCCTGGCATGGTGGTCTGCCCAAGCAACACGGAACAAAACCTTGATGAGGAGAAGCCTATGACAACTCCAAAGCATCTTGAAGTGCGAGAGGAATTGCTGGCCCAGCTCTTAGCCCGCTCCACGGCCCTCTGGGGCAAGGCGCGAACTGAGGAGCTTCGTCAGCAGATTGAGCAGACCACAGACGCGTTGATACAAATATCCCATAGCCTGCCCGGAAGAGAAGAAGAGCCAGCCTTCTTTTGGTAGGTTTGGCCCCTACACTAAACTTCTCAGAGGGACTTGTTACGTCAAGGGAGGGAGCACAGTATGCCAGCGCCTTACGAGCTTACCATTTCTCAGGCAACGGCCCAAATCAGGGAGGGCACGCTCTCTCCAGTTAAACTGGTGGAAAGTTGCCTCGCCCAGATAGACCGCCTTGAGCCAAAAGTCCAGGCTTGGGTCACCGTTGACCGGGAGAATGCGCTTGAAGCCGCCCGCGAACGCGAGAGGCAACTCAGACAGGGCCGGCCGCTGGGATTACTGCACGGCATACCCGTTGGAGTAAAAGACATCTTTTACACCAAGGGCCTCAAAACCACCGCCGGTTCTCCTCTTTACGCCAACTTCATCCCTAGCTATGACGCCACTTCCGTAGCTAAGCTCAAGGAGGCCGGCGCTATCATCCTAGGCAAAACCGTCACCACGCAATTCGCCGCCGGAGACGCAGGCCCCACGCGCAATTCATGGAATCTTGAGCACACTCCTGGGGGCTCCAGCCAGGGGTCGGGCGCGGCGGTGGGCGCGCGAATGTGCCCTGCAGCCCTGGGTAGCCAGACCGTTGGCTCTACTCTGCGGCCCGCCTCCTACAACGGCTGCGTGGGTTTCAAGGCTACCTATGGCCGCGTAAGCCGCTACGGCGTCATTCCACTTGCTTGGTCTCTGGATCACGTGGGCATCATCGTCCGCTCGGTAGAAGACGCTGCCCGGCTCCTGCAGGCCATGGCAGGCCACGATCCCAACGACCCGAGTTCTGCGGAGCGCCCCGTGGATGACTACCTCTCCGGGCTCAGTAGAGGGACTTCCTCACCACGCATTGGTTTGCTACGCGGCTATTTTCTTCAGGAATGTGATGATGAGACGCGCCGCCATACGGAAGCTGCCGCGCAGAAGCTAGCCAAAGCGGGGGCAAAGGTTGAGGAAATAAACATGCCCGCCAGCTTTGAGATGGCGCGAATTGCTCAACGCATCGTATCCAACGTGGAGACTGCATCGTTCCACGAGGAGGCCATGCGAAAGGACCCTGAAGCCTACGCCCCCGGACTACGCCGCTCTATCCAGGTCGGCCTCACGATTCCGGGAAGCTACTATCTGCAGGCCCAGCGCCTCCGCAGGCGTTTTCGCCTGGATATGGAGCTGGTAGCATCCAACTTTGACGTGCTTATGACCCCCAGCACGCCAGCGCCGGCGCCCAAGGGCATCACCACCACGGGCAACGCCATGTTCCAAGCGCCCTGGACTTTCACTGGCCTGCCCGCCCTCTCCATCCCTTCTGGACTCAGCCAGAGTGGCCTACCTCTCGGCGTACAGCTTATTACCAATCCTTTCCGTGAGGCCCACCTCTTATCAGTAGGCCGATGGTGCGAGCAATCTCTAGACGTTTCTCTCTTTCCGCCGCTGGCTAAATAGCACATCTCCTGACTACAGGGCATCTCCTGCGGGCCACCGCTAGGAGCAGGAATGCCTAGCCGGTAGCCCTTGCTGTTTTTGGCGCTCTTGTATTTGTACTTGCGTTGTTGCCATGAGCAGGGTGCTGTAAGAACACCCCCAACCCCCCGCCCCTTCGCCGTACTCAGGGCAGGCTGTGGGGCTTCGCCCCTCTGGACACCCCTTTTTCAGTCCCTGTTAGCAGGGTGCTGAAAAACTCTTTGCACCGTCCTCCTTGCCCCCTTTCCTTCGCTCAGCTCAAGGACAGGCTTTTGCCAGGAAAGGGGAAGGATTTGTATCTGGGGGACACTCCTTCGTCCGCCGTTGGCGGACTCAAGGACAGGCCCCAGACCCCTGGCAGAGGGGTGAAGCCCCTCTGGACTCCCCTTTTTCCGCAGCCTGCTAGAAGGCGTGGGGTCAAGGATGTATTCACGATAGGGCAACATAGGGCAGACGAATGCGTTGCCCCACAGATGGCAAGGCGCGAAAGCTAAAGGAGCGTCCTGGCCTGCTATAATCCAGGGTATGCAAACGGATGTATTGGCGGGCCTGAATCCTGCGCAGCGAGAGGCGGCGGAGCACATTGAGGGGCCGCTGCTCATCGTTGCTGGGCCGGGCAGCGGCAAGACCCGCGTCATCACCCACCGCATCGCTTACCTGGTGCGGGTGTGTGGCGTCAGCCCCTACCGCATCGCCGCCGTCACCTTCACCAACAAGGCGGCGCGGGAGATGCGAGACCGATTGGAGAGGTTGCTGGGAGGCCGCGCCTTGGAGCTCACCAGCGGCACCTTCCACGCCTTTTGCGCTTCCCTGCTCCGTCGCGACGGCCAGCTGGCCGGCCTGGACCGCAGCTTCGTCATCTACGACCAGGAGGACCAGCAGAGCCTCCTGAAGCGGGCCATGGAGGAGGCGAAGATTGACCCCAAACGATATGCCCTGGGGAGCGTTCACGCCGCCATCTCCCAGGCCAAGAGCGTGCTCCTGGAGCCGGCAGGGTATGCCACCACCGTAAAAAGCTACTACGAGGAGGTGGTGCTACGGGTGTACGAGCGGTACCAGGGGCTGCTTGCCCAGAGCAAGGCCCTGGACTTTGACGACCTTATCCTGCGGGCGGTGCGCCTCCTGGAGCAGTCGCCGGAGGTGTTGGAGAAGTACCACTCCCGCTATCTGCACCTGATGGTGGACGAGTTCCAGGACACCAATGTGGCCCAGTACGCATTGGCCCGGCTCTTGGCAAGCAAGTACCGCAACGTCTGCGTGGTCGGCGATCCAGACCAGTCCATCTACTCCTGGCGAAACGCAGACATCCGCAACATCCTCTCCTTCCAGAAGGACTATCCGGATGCCAAAGTCGTGAACCTGGGGGAGAACTACCGCTCCACCAGGAACATCCTGGAAACCGCCAAGAACCTCATCGCCCCCAACAAGGCGCGCATAGAGCGTGACCTGTGGACTAGCAAGGACCCTGGCCCGCCTATCGTCGTTATGGAGGCACACACCGAAGGGGAGGAGGCCCAGATGGTGGTGGAGGAGGTGGAGCGGCTGCGGAAGAGGGAGAAGGTGCGCCTGGGTGACTGCGCGGTGATGTACCGCATCAACGCCCAATCCCGGGCGCTGGAGGAGGCGTGCCTGCGCTTTGGCCTCCCTTACCGGCTCATCGGCGGCCTGCGCTTCTACCAGCGCAAAGAGGTGAAGGACGTCATCGCCTACCTGCGTGTCATCCAGAATCCCTATGACGAGGTGAGCCTGACGCGCATCATCAACACGCCGCCCAGGGCCATCGGCCAGCGCACCCTACAAGATGCGGCAGCCTGGGCCAGAGACAACAACCTGCCCCTGTACGCCGGCCTGCAGGCACTGGTAGACCGAGGGGGCGATGGCGTTCTGAACGCCCGCTCGGTGGCCGCAGTGGAGCGGTTCCTGACGCTCATGGTGGGCCTCCGCGAGGAGGCGTCCAAGATGGGCGTGGCAGACCTCCTGGACCTGGTGGTGGAGCGCACCGGCTACCGCCAGTACCTGATGGAGTCCAGCGACGGACGGGGCGAGGAGCAATGGGAGAACGTGCGGGAGCTGCGTGGCCAGGCGGTTGAGGTGCAGGAGCTTGTGGAGGAGCAGGGCCTGGAGGCATTCCTGGAGAAGGTGGCCCTGGTGTCGGACGTAGACCACCTGGACGATTCCAAAGACGCCCTGACTCTCATTACGCTGCACCAGGCAAAAGGGCTGGAGTTCCCCGTGGTGTTCATGGTGGGCATGGAGGAGGGCCTGCTGCCCCACGCGCGCTCCATGGACGACCCCGCGGAGCTGGAGGAGGAGCGCCGGCTGTGCTACGTGGGTGTGACGCGGGCGCAGGAGCGGCTCTATCTGTACCACGCCTTCCGCCGCAGCATGATGGGCGGTAGCGTGCCTGGCGTGCCCTCTCGCTTCCTGCAGGACATTCCGCGGGAGCTCATCGCAACGTCCACCACCGCACGGGTGCCATCCCTCTCTGGCATGGCTGGGAGGCCAGGGCGCGGGCCTATGGACGCAACTGCCGGAGGTAACGGCAGGGGTACGGCGTCCCAGGCCGTCCCCTTGAAGGCGGGCGACCACGTCACTCACAAGCAGTTCGGGGAGGGTATCGTGGTGAGCTGCGTGGCGGCAGGGGCGGACCACGAGGTGACGGTGGCCTTCAAGGGCAACGCTGGCGTCAAGCGGCTGCTCCTGAGCTTCGCGCCGCTGGAGAAGGCGGGGTGAGCAAGTAAGGATGTGCTTTGCGGCGAAGCCGCAAAGCACATCCTTACCAAGCATAGTCCCTCTGCTCCCCCTTTCCCGCTTCTGTTATAGTAGGTGTGGGAGCGGATGGGGCCCGGTGGCCCTCGCGGGCTTCAAACCCGTTGCTCCGTCGCCCGCGCGATGGAGGGTGCGTTCGACTCCCACGCGCTCCCGCCAAGAGCTATGCCTTAGTGGCCATTGGCTGGGACGGGTTTCCCTGCGCTCAGCCGTACGTCAGAGCGTTGGTAGACCTGGCATCCGGCAAGCCGCTGTCGTGGGCTTTTTAGCCCGAATGTGTGAGTGCGCCCACCTCCGTGAGTGCTCGCGGTGCTGGCTTCGTATTTCCAGTCCTCCTTCCGAAGGAACGCGACATCTACGCGCCAGATGAGAATAGGATGCTCTCTCTCCAAAGCCTCAGTCTGATCCACAAGATAGCGCCAGACGACATACCAGCCGGGGTGATCATAGTGAGCTTGAAGCTCCCAGGGCCGTTTGGAAGCTTTTGATTCAAGACACAACTCGGGAGGAGGGTTGTTCCCAGAGCCGCGCCGCTTTAGGTCCGGGAACCGTTGCTGGGCGGTGTCCAGGTGCCGACTTTTCTCATAAACGCTATTCTGGTCTAGCGCCCGTGCGTCAAAGATGCCGACCACGGAACTGAAAACGTTTGCCTGCTCAAAGTATATGTCAACCAGGTCTGGCAGTTCCCTTTCAATGTATTCCACGGCCCGCCGGATGCTCTGAACGGTGAGTCCAGGGGGCAAAGGGACAGTATCACTAAAGTCCTCGGTGCGAACCATTTCCTATTCTCGGTAGAGCGCTCGGAGTTGGGGGACCGCGCTCTGGGCCATCTCAAAGTACTCCTGGCTGTGCTCAATCCCAATGCTCTGAAGGCCACAGGCACTTGCTGCTGCAATAGTAGAACCTGAACCCATAAAGGGATCTAGAAGTATGCCTTGACCCAAAGGCAGCACAGCAAACGTTAGCTTGCGCAAGAAATCCTGTGGCTTGAGCGACGGATGGGGCGCGATTTCCCTCTCCGCCTTTGTCGTTACGCTAGATTGGATCACATCTTTAAAGGGCTCCTCATCGGAGATTCGTCTGAGTCCTCCTGTGTTCCAGGTTCGGAGGTTGTCCTGAACTCTGCCTTCCAGGGGCTTTCGGAAAATGCCCCAAGGCTCCCAACAGGACTTAGGCATTACGGTCACTCCGGGAAATTCCTTATGAGCGTTCTTGGGGCGGTCGCCGCCTCTAAGGGTAGAGACAAGTCGTATCACTTCTCCACGTTTTTCAAACCCTGCTTCAACGAGTGGTCCATAGACATTGTGGGAGAGCAGAGGGTTGGTAGCAATAAATATGTGAGCGCCAGGAACCAACACGGGAAAGACGGCGCGGGCAAAACATCCAAAAAACTCTCTGAGACGGGCGAAGTCAGACTCGTCTAGCACCGTGAAACGCGGTACGGGACTTCTCTGGTAGCCATCAAGCATAGGGGGAACCCTCCACACACCGCCATGACCGTTCCTGCGCTTCTCTAGCTGGTCGTCGTCATACTCCACAAGTCCGTACGGTGGGTCCGTAACCACTCCATGAACGGAGTTCGGCGGGCGTTGGGCCAGCCAAGCGAATGCGTCAGCGAGCACGAGCTCGTGGGCTCCGAATGCCGGTAGGGTGTTTAGGACTGTTCTACCGTGAGACCTGTTTCGCAATGCGCGTGTTGCCACCATGGGATGCTCTTCCTTACGTCGCCGAGCACTTGCAGACCCTTTCGTGGTTGAAAACAATGCGATTCTAGTCAACCATCAACGGGCTTGTCAAGAACTATCGTTCGTGTTTAGACAGTGTTTCCAAAGGGTTTCTCGCAGGGCTTTGGAGGCAGGAAGTTGCGGTCTTCCTACTTTCCAAGCCGGGGCGCTTTTATACTTCCCCATCCAGCAGATTGAACACCAGGCCGGTGGGCAGCTTGGGGTGGAAGTAGGTGGACTTGGGAGGCAGCTTGTGGCCCGCGGAGACTACCGTCTGAAAGAGGTCCAGCGGGAAGGGCTTCAGGAAGAAGGCCATTTGCTGCTTGCCGCTCAGCACCTCGTCCCAGGCCTCCTGGGGGTCGTGCAGGTAGGTGATGCGGGGTGAGTCGGGAGCACCGAGCACCGGGGCAAGGATGGCCTGGTGCAGCACCCACCCTTCGGAGTCTCGCAGGACCGCGCCTCCTGGCAGGGAGGAGAGGCCTTCACGTACCTTGCCGGAGCGCAGGGTGAGCAGGTAGGGGCCTTCGCCATCGGGGCCGAGGAGGCCCAGGCAGACGCCGGGCCTGCGACGCACCGCCTCTTCTAGCTGCTGGGGGGCCACCGGCTTGGGCGTTATCGCCTCCAGGCGGAACAGTTCAAGGAGCTTGTTGCGCAGGGCGGTGACCGTTGCCGCTGGGATGCCGCCCACGGCCCGGTGGTAGGGCATAACGAGCAGGCCAGGGTCCTGGAAGTCTATGAGGGTCATCATGACGTAGTTGAAGGCGTTGGATGGGGCCCAGCCTGGTGTGTTCCGCCGCGACAGGTTGCGGTAGCGCAGGGCCGTCTCGTACCGGTGGTGGCCGTCGGCGATGAAGAGGGGGGTGTCCTTGAGGGTGGCCTGCACCGCCTGGTCCAGGACCGTGCCGCTGACCGCCCAGAAAGAGATCTCCTCGTCGTTCCAGGTTGCCCTGGCGGTAGGCGTCTTCCAGCCGATGCTCTCAATGGCCTGGCGAATACGGTGTTGCGGGTCCCTGTAGAGGCACATGATAGGGCTGAAGTTGGCTCGGCAGGCGCTCATGAGGCGGAAGCGGTCCTCCTTTGCCTGGGAGCGCGTCTCCTCGTGGGGTAGGACGAGGCGCTGGTCGTAGCTTTCCAGGCGGACTGCGGCCACGAGGCCCCAGCGAGCCAGGGATGTGCCGCCGTGGGCAAAGACGTGGCGCATGAAATAGTAGCTGGGCGCGCTGTCCCGGGCCAGGACGCCTTGCCGTTGCCAGGAGTCAAAGATGGCGGCGGCGCTCTGGTACCCGGCGTCCTCCTGGCCGTGGGGCAACTCAATATGGACGGCGTTGTGGGGGCTACGGGTCTCCAGTTCCTGCTGCTGCGCCGGGGAGATCACGTCGTAGGGCGGGCAGATAAGGTCGGTCAGGGAAGCGCTTGACTGGGAGGCGTAGCGCAGGCCGCGGAAGGGTCTGACTTCGGCCATCGGCTTCCTTTCGTGATGGACGGCTTCTGTAGAGTATAGCCCCTCACGCGGGCTCTTCCCAGGGGGGAGGAGGAAGTGAAGGGCCATGCTATTCGGCATAGCCGAATAGCATGGCCCTTCACTAACAGGCTGCTGAAAAATACCCCTAACCCCCTCAAGGGGGTTCAAAGTATCCGCCTGCGGCGGATGGACTTGTATCTGGGGGACATCCCCAGACACCCGTCCCTTCGCTACCCTCTTCACTGCGTTCAGGGCTTCGGCTCACCAGGGTAGGCTCCGGGGATTCGCCCCTCTGGCCCCCCTTTTTTCATCACCCTGCCAAGGGTCTATATCGTTACCCTAAGAAGGCAAGGATTTCATAAACTTTTCAATGATCCCGTTGACGTCGTTTGGGCGCTCCGCCATGGGGAAATGGCCCGCGTTCTCCAGCTTGATGTAGCGTGCCCCTGGGACCGCTTTGTGGATCTCGCTCTCGTATTCTGGCGGCTGCCCGGGATCGTCCACTCCTCTGATAAGGATGAGCTTGGGTTGCAGCGTTTGAATACGGTCACGGACATCAAATTGGTCAATGGTGACCAGGTCATTGTACTGTGAAATTGGCCCAACCTGGCGGTGCCGCTCCATGAGGTGGGCCTTGAGCTCAACATCTACAAAGGTCATCGCCCTCTGCTGAAAAGCCCACCACTCTTCATATGCTTCTGGGTTCTGGGCTGCTCGCAAGCGCATGCCCAACACCTCCTGGGAACGTTGCTTGGAACGCATGGCTACGGTCATCAGCACAAGGCCCTTGACTTCATCGGGATAGTCCAGCCCGTATTGGAGGGCGATGCAGGCGCCGAGTGTATATCCGACGAGCAGGAGGTCATGGGTGTAGCCCTGCGCCCACAACCAGCCACGCACCCACTCGGTGTAACGCTCCACAGTCTGGCAAGAGGCTCCCAAAAGGTGGCCAGGTAATGTGGGCGCCACGCTTCCGGGAAAGCGCTTCAGCTGGTAGTAGAATGCGTCGGCGCAAGCTCCCGCGCCAGGACCGTGGAGAAAGACGAGTTGGGGCATTCAGGCCTCCCTGGGGCTTCTGTCCTAGGGTTGCGTCCCTGAAATAGGCTTAGGAATTGTCATTGCGGGGAGTCCCGATTCCATCGAGACGACGAAGCAATCTGAACGTGGGGCGGACCCACTGGCGAGATTGCCACGGCCCTCCGGAGCCTGTGGTGAGGATCCCGAACCATCGGGCCACCACACGAGAGGTTCATCGGTCCTGGCAGACGATGTCCACCAGGGCGGGCAGGCGTTCCTCCTTGACCATTTTCAGCGCTTGCTTCAAAGCTGGAGCAATCTTGTCCGGCTGGGTAATGGGGCCGATGCCGAAGACGCCCTGGGCCTCGGCCAGCTTGGCGTAGTCCACCGGTGGATCGTCCATCCACACGCCAATACTACGGCGCTCCACTGGGCGGCTCCGCTGGTTTGCCACCTGGCGAGCGTGCTCATCGGAGTTGAACAGGTTGCGGTTGTTGAACATGACCGTCAGGATGGGGAGCTTGTGGTGGGCTGCCGTCCAGATAGCGCCGGGCGTGTACATCAGGTCGCCATCGGACTGGATGTTGAGGATGACACGGTCGGTGGTCCGGTGGGCCAGGGCTGCGCCGATAGCGGCGGGGTAGCCGTAGCCCAGGCCGCCGCCGCCGGAGCCGCCCAGGTGCTGGTACGGCTTGCTGAAGTCCCACAACCGCCGGCTCCAGCCTGCCAGATTCCCATTGCCCAGCACCCAGTCCTCGTTTTTGATGGCGTCCCAGACATCCAGGGCCAGCCGGCCAGTGGAGACCGGGCTGGAGTTCCAGCCTTCCTTTGCCTGCCGTAACCATCGCTCCTTTGCCTCCAGGTGCAACTGGCGTATGGCCGTGGCTCGCCGCTCGTAGCGCGTCTTGCTGCGGTTGGACACCAGCCTTTTGCACTCCTCCACCAGCATGGGCAGGGTGACCGTCGTGTCAGCGGCGATGTTGAGGTCCAGGGGGGCTATGCGCTGGTAGTCCTGGTTCCAGCCGCCGCCGCGCATGTCCCACATGGAGATGCTGGCCACCTTGCAGCTTGCGGGGATGAAGGGCTCTGTTTGCCAGTTTTGGAGGCTCCGCTGGTGGAAGAGTCCAAAGATGTCGCGAGACTCCAGGACCAGCACAAGGTCCCGGTCCTTCATCAACTCAATCTCCTGGCCCGAAACGTCTAGGGGATGGGTGGAGGGGAAGTTGTACCGTCCCCCCCTGTCGGCAACGGGGAGGGCGAGCAGCTCCGCCAGTTCAAGGAGGGCCTCCACCACCTGAGGGTCTTTGCCAGCGTGGTCGGCGACCACCAGAGGGTTCTGCGCCTCCACCAGCCAGGTTGCCAGGGTGCGGATGGCCTCTGGGTCCGGCCCCATGAGGGTCGGGGTTGTGTAGCGCCCGATCATGGGGAGTTCCAGCTTCTCACCGATGAGCTCCGCCTGCAGCGTGGCGTCGTAGCAGATGTAGACTGGCCCCTGGGGGTGCATGGACGCTATCTGGTAGCCCCGGAGGAAGGAGTCAGGGATGGCCGCGACGCTGTGGGGCTGGTCGTCCCACTTGACGTAGCCCCGCACCAGGTCGCCTTGGACCAGGGCGGTATGCAGCCAGTCAATGCCCGGCCGCCGAGTGGTGGTGTCCATGGGCCCGGTACCGCCGACGACAATGACCGGCGCGCGGTCGGTGTAGGCGTTGTAGATAGCCATGGTGGCGTGCTGGAGGCCCACCACGTTATGGCAGGCTGCTACCATGGGCTTACCCGTCGCCTTGGCGTAGGCGTGGGCGATGGCGACGGAGACCTCCTCGTGGGTGCACTGGATCAGTTCCGGCGACTGGTTGCCGGTGTAGTTCACCATGGAGTCCTGGAGCCACTTGAAGCTGGAGCCGGTGTTGAGGGCGATGTACGGAATACCCATCTGCCGCATCATCCAGATGGTGAGGTCTGATCCGTAGGTGGGCCGGGGTAGGTCTGTGGTCATGGGTTGCTCCTGGCGCTAGTTCCTGGTGCGGTTGTCATCATACCCGCACGGTATACTGGAGGCAAGGGGAAGGCAGGAGTGCCTTCGCAGAAGGGGGTGCATCATGGCGGGCTGGCGGGAGATGCTCCGGGTCACCCATTGCCCTGGCTCCTGGGGCGGGACGATTGCAATGGTGCGCTCTTTCGCTCTCAGGAAGTTGGTCGACCTGGCCGAGGACGAACCTGAGGTGGGACTGGCCCGGCAGCAGGTGATGGCGACGGTCTGACGGAAGGGTGACAGGCGGCTAGAATGCCTTAGGCCCTAACATAGCGGAGAGCATCTTGGCCATGCTAGACCTATAGAGGTAGCCTGCGTATTTCTGGCTCCTCCTGTCGGTCACCACCGCGATGCCCGTGTGAATGCCCTTGCTCTGCATCAGGTCCAAGGCGTGCTCAATGGTGTCAGAGAGCTCTACCCACTCCACCGGCGCGCTCATGAGATCCTTGGCTGGGGTCTTGCGGTCTTGCAAGAAAGCCTGCCGGATTCTCGTCATGTCCGATGGGGTGAAGATGCCCACAGGCCGCTCCTGGCTGTCAACAATAACCACAGCGGCGTGACCTTCGCTGAACTTCTCCAGCACATTCACCAGGGCTGCCGTGTCAGGGAGCTTGTTGGTCTTGCTTGCTGGCTCCAGGAATAACTCCACCCGGGACCTCAGAGGCTGAGAGGCTTGTTGGCTCATCATCGTTCAGTTTCCTCCTATGGCCCAGGGGTTGGCTGGCCTCCTTGGGGTGTCTGGCCTGGCTCTGCGAGCAGGTCTGTGGCTTCTCGCGCCACCCGGGCAGCTTTATCCTCTTCCAGCTTTGACGTATCAGGCGTAATCCCCTTATCGCCCAAGGGACCTCCAGGCGGCAAACCTGATTGCCGGCCAGACAGGAGCTGGCCCACAATGGAAGGCCAGGTAGCGCCCAGAATGAAGGACTGGACGGGGACAAAAGCCCTTTCGGCCAGCTGGAAGACGCCGGCGATGAGTCCGCCTACCAGACTATACCACGCAACCTTTGCTAGGGTCGTTCTCCCGTTCTTGCCCCAGAAATAGCCCAGGATAAGGTCTCTGGACTCTTTGCCTGACCCAACGAAGCCAAAATAGACAACGGTAAAATAGGCTACGGACCCAACCATGCCAATAAGGAACGCCCAAAGCCCCCTCCACTCGGTAACAGCCTCAATAGAATTGATGATGACATTCGTATCGGTGAGGGCATCCATTAGGCGCCTCCGATGTGGCTATGATATCCCCAACCTCGTTTGCCGTCTACTCCTCTACAGGCATCCTGCCTTTGCTGGTGGCTGATCCGCTGGCCTTCTGGCCTAGCGTCTCGTTGTAGCTGGGGTCGTAGGAGTGGGCGTCGCCGCGCTCCACCAGCCCCTGGCCGGTGGGAGCGGCGGGCCGGTAGCCGGCGGGCATGTTGCCCACCCGCATGTCGCCGACCTCTGGGCCAGTCAGGTAGGGGGATGCAACGCCTTCGTCTTCCATGTCCAGGACCTCGTCCTCCTCCAGGCCCAGTAACTCTTCCAGGATGTACCTGTTGTCGTAGGCCAGGGGTGCGGTGGCGCGGCGGATGCGCCCGTTGGTGCGGGACATCCTGAAGGGCCTGCCCCCGTAGAGCCTTCCGCCGATGCCTGTCTCGGGCGGGTGATTGGCCATTTCCCAGAAGCCACGCTCCTGGTACTGGGGGTTGGCGAGCACCTCTTTGTTTTTGAGCACCGCACCCGCGGGCACTCCTGCATTCTGCAGCAGCTCCATCGCTTGCATCTTGTCCTGGCCCGAAGTCCAGGCGGAGATGTGGCGGTCCAGCTCGTCGTGGGCGGCCATGCGGCCCGCCTCGGTGGCGAGGCGCGCGTCCTGCGTCCAGGCTGGGTTGCCGATCGCTGCTACCAGCTTACGCCACTCCTCGTTGGAGGTGACGGAGATGACCAGCCAGTCGTCATCGCCTGTGCAGGGGTAGCACCCCTGGGGGGCGTGGACGGCATCGCGGTTGCCCCGCCGCATCTGGTTGTCCCGCTTAGCGGGATTCATGGCGGCGTCCATGAGGGGGCCGATGGCCAGGGGCACGCAGGCCTGGAGCATGGAGTGGTCAATCCACTGCGCCTTGCCGGTGCGCCCTCGGTGCAGGAGGGCCAGCATGATGGCGTTGACGATGTTCCAGGCGACCACCAGGTCCATGATGGACTGGCCCGCCTTGCCGGGTAGCCTATCGGGGTAGCCGGTGAGGTGGGCGGTGGTGGCCGCCTCAATGACCTGGGCCATGCCCACGTAGTCCCGCCAGGGGCCGCTGTGTCCGTAGCCGGTGTTAGAGAGCATGATGATGTCGCTCTTGACCCCCTTCAAGGCGGGGTAGTCCAGGCCGAAGTTGCCCATGACCCGCGCCGAGAAGTTCTCCGCCACCACGTCGCTGACCTCCACCAGCTTCAGGAAGACGTCCTTGCCCTTTGGGCTGCCCAGGTTGAGGGTGAGGCTAAGCTTGCTGCGGTTGGAGGCGTTGAAGGCGGCGGAGCGGTCGTGCCAGTTAGGGCCGGGGCGGCTTTCCGGGTACGGCCCCAGGAAGCGGTAGAAGTTGGGGCGCTGGGCGTACTCCACGTGGATGACCTCGGCGCCCATGTCGGCCATGATGCTCATGGCGGTGGGCAGGGCGAGGATGTCCGAGGTCTCCAGGATGCGGATGCCTTTCAGCGGCAGGTCTGGCATGGGGTTCCTCTGTCGTTAGTCTTTGACCAGGGCGTAAAGCAACTCGTCTATAGTTTGGCTGTTCTTAGTGACGGCTTTTTTCAGACGAGCTTCAAGGGTGAAGCCTGCTTTTTCTAGCACCGCCGCCGAGGCCAGGTTCCATTCAAACACGTGGGCATACAGGCGCACAAGACCATGCCGTTCCATCGCATAGGTGGACAGCGCCTTCACTGCCGTCGTCATGATGCCCCGTCCCCAGAAAGGCTCTCCCAGCCAGTAGCCTATCTCCGCCGACCTCCTGCGCACGTCACCCTGCATGTGGTAGCCGATCCCGCCGATGGCCTCTTCCGCCGTTGCGATGGCGAAGGTGGTCACCGGCTCTCGCCCTTGCTGGCCCGATACCCATTCCCTGGCGTCCTCCTTTGTGTAGGGATGGGGAAACCGGTCACCTACATTGATCCAGATGTTCCAGTTGTTGGCGTACTTTGTGAGGGCTGCCTCATCGCCTGGCCGCCAGGGGCGGAGCGAATATCCTCCCGCTAACGGAATTTCCATGCGTACTGCAGGCTAACTGCACTTAAGGCGCTCGGACTTGGATTCTTCGTCGCCGCGCTCCTCAGCATGACAACAGACGCCTTGTCCCGTAGCGATTGCCATTGTCATTCAGAGCCGAGCGGAGCATCGGCGAAGAATCTAAGGCGTTTGCCTTTCTCAACAATCGCCTCAGATTCTTCGTCGTCCCGATGTCATCGGGACTCCTCAGAATGACAAGATCACCTCGCCAGCTTCCCCAGCACCTCCTCTGTGTGCTGGCCCAGGAGTGGGGCAGGGGAGCGCAGCGATGCGGGCGTCCTGGTCAGGCCCATGACCTCGCCAGGGATGGGCAGCATCCCGGCCTGGGGGTGTGCCATCTCCAGGAAGTAGCCCCGGTCCAGAAGCTGCTCGCACTGGAGCAGCTCCGTGGACAACATCTCCCGGCTGGCCATGAGCCGCCAGGCGTGAGCTTCGTGGAAGAACTCGTCCTTGCCCTTCTCCTTCAGGGCGGCCAGGTACGCCTCCTTCAGCTCCTCGTAATGCTCCTCCCGGCCGTCGGCGGTGGAGAACTTGGGGTCAAGCATCTCCGCCGAGCCCAGGAAGGCGCCGATCTCCTCAAAGTCGGTGCTGCGGATGACGGAGAGGCCCACGTAGCCGTCTTTGCAGGGCCACAGGTCAACGCCGAAGAGGATGCGGCGCTTCGGGCCGCGCCGCCAGACGGCGCCCATGTAGGTGTAGTACTGGAAGGCGTAGGGGATGCAGGCGGTGACGGCCTCGGCGATGGAGACGTCTATGTGCTGGCCCAGGCCGCTTCGCTCCCGCTCAAAGAGGGCCATGAGGGCGCCGGCGAGGGCGTTCTGCCCGGCCACGAACTGGAAGAGGGGCACGCCGAAGGAGAGGGGTTCCCTATCGTGGTCGCCGCTGATGTACATATTGCCGCCGATGGCCTCCACCACGATCTCCGTGGCCTTCCAGTCCCTGTACGGCCCCGTCTGGCCGAAGTTGGAAATGGAGGCCATGACCAACCTGGGGTTGGCCTTGGCCAGCGCCTCGTAGCTCAGGCCAAGCTCTGGCATGACCTGAGGAGGGAAGCTCTCCACCAGCACGTCGGCGTCCTTTACCAACTCCTGAAGCAGCGCCTTGCCCTTGGGCTGCTTCAGGTCCAGGGTGACGCCCTTCTTGTTGGCGTTGAGGAACAGGAAGAGGCCGCCCTTTTCCTGGTGAGGGACATCGCCAGGGAAAGGCCCCAGGAGCCGGCAGGGGTCACCCTCCGGAGGCTCAACTTTGATGACCTCCGCACCGTAGTCGGCCATGAGCTTGGTGCAGTATGGTCCTGCAATGGAGTGGGTGAGGTCTATGACCTTAAGGCCTTCCAGGACGCGGTCTGCCATGGTGGCTCCTGATCATTCATGGTTTCTGGCTTTGCTTAGGATACGGCAGACACGCCACCGTCAGGAAGAACAAATGATACCACATGGTCGAAGCTGGGCAGAGACGGGCACGGGGCCGATGGCGCGCCAAAACCGTAGCTGACATGGGCAAACGCCACGCTAGCCTCCCGGGCCGCTGCCTGGTCCCCGGCAGTGTCGCCGATGTAGAGGGCCGAGGCCAGCCTGTGACGTTCCTTCATGTTCGCAAGCATCTGCCCCTTTGTGACGCCGGACATGCCGTGGCAGTCCCATTCTTTGAAGTAGTTGTCAAGGCCAGACTGCTTCAGGAACAGGTGCAGGTACCAGTCCTGGCAGTTGCTCACAATATACAAACCGCGCACCTTGTGCAGCCGTCGTAAGCCTTCTTCAACGCCTTCATAGAGCACGCCGCCTTCCGCCTCGATGGCCTCCCGTTCGTAGCTGGGCAGGGTCTCCTCCAGCAACGGAAGGCGGAGTGCGTGCTCCTCCGGGAACAGGAGCCGCAGGCACTCAGCAATTGGCCTGCCTGTGACGCTTTTGACCTCCTCTTGGGACACACGTTTGTCTATCCCCAGGATGGCCAGCGCCTTGTTCCAGCCGCTGGCGGTGGCGGCGCAGGCGTTCCACAGAGTGCCGTCCAGGTCAAATATGATGGCGTCGTAGCTGGTCATGCTGCGTCTGTCTCAACATAACGGGTGGCAAGCAGTGATGGAGATTTGGGTAACCTTCCAAGGGATGGGGTGCCTCACCCTCACCGTAGTCCTCTCCCATCAAGGGAGAGGAGATAATTCCTTTCCCCTCGATGGGGGAAGGTTGAGAAGGGGAAGAAGCGGCCCCCTTCGCAAAGCGAGCAACCAAACTTCGTTAACCTGCCAGCCCCCCGCATGGTTCTCCGTGCCTGGGATATAACCGCCCGTTAACGCTATGTAACTGTAAGTGGTTTATTGTGTGATTGAGAGGGCTTGGATGTCATTCTGAACGCAGCGAAGCGGAGTGAAGAATCTAAGGCGCATGTAACACAAGGCATACGCCCTAGATTCTTCGCCGAGCCATCGCCAAATGCAGGCAGGGGCCTTTGACCGCTCGGCTCAGAATGACAATTTTGCCTGCGCCACCCAGCTAAACTTCTATACAGCGTAATGTGGCGTCATGCCGCACCCTTCACGGTGTGGCAGCCTCGTTACCCACCCCTAGCGCGTCACCTGGTACGGATTGAAGGGCCGGTAGTCGTCCTGGAGGGCCTTGGTGGGCATGGTATCGTCTATGGCCACGTCCACCAGCACCGGCTTGCCGGCGGCAAAGGCCCGCTCGTAAGCCCTCTTGAGGTCCTGAGGCTTTTCCACGTGAATGCCTTCCACGTTCATGCCTTCGGCCACCTTGGCAAGGTTGAGAGGCAGGCCGGAGAAGTTGAGGAGCTCATTATCTGGGTTGCGGTTGGTGTCGGTCAGGTAGCGGGCCATGCCCTCCCGCAAGATACGCCAACTCCCGTTGTTGCAGATGACGTACACCACGGGGATGTTGTAGCGGGCGGCGGTCCACAGACCCTGGATGGTGTACATGGAGGCGCCGTCGCCAACAACGGCCACTACTGGGCGGCCAGGGTTTGCCAGCTGGACGCCCAGTGAGCCTGGGATGCCCCAGCCCAGGGCGCCCCCTCGGGCGGAGTAGAAGCTGCCCGGCTCGTTAAAGTCCATGGCCCCCATGAGGGCGCCGCCGCTGGTGATGGCCTCGCTGGCCATGATCGCGTTTCTGGGCATTACCTGGGCAAGCTCCGTCATCATGCGCTCTGGGGAGATGACGGGGTTGTTCCACGTGGCCTTGACCCGCTCCTGGAAGGCGGCCTTGCGCCTGGCCTTCCCTTCGCCAGCGGTGACGGCGCGGGAGCGGGCGGCCTCCTGCTCCTCGCCGTTCATGGTGGCCTGGAGTGCGGCGTTGAGCTCGGCCATGCCCGCCTTGGGGTCGGCCAAGATGCCAATCTCCACGGGGTACTTTTTTTCAATATCCCACTGGCTAATGTCCAACTGGATAATCTTAGCCTTGGGGTTAAAGAAGGGCTCGGGTGTGTAGGCGTAGGCGGGGAGCACGTCGGCGCCCACCACCAGGACCACGTCGGCGTCCTTGAGGGCGTTGCGTGTCGCCTGGTTGGGCCAACCTACGTTCACGCCCCCCAGGTACTGGGGGTGGCCCGTGGGGAAGTTGACCTCGGTGTAGGAGCCGGCGTAGACGGAGGCGCCCAGGGTCTCGGCCAGGGCCACGGCCTCCTTCATGCCGCCCGCTTGGGCGATGCGGTCGCCGATGAGCATCACCGGGCGCTCAGCCTTGGCTAGCAGAGCAGCGGCCTTCTCCACCGCCTGGACATCGGGGCGCACACGGTAGTAGCCAGGGGAGGAAGGCACGACGTCGTTGAGCTCGTCCGCCTCATCCATGACGTTCCAGGGGAGGGAGAGGAAGGTAGGCCCGGTGGGAGGCGTTTTGGCCATCTTGAAGGCCCGGCGGACTGCCATGGGAAGCTCACGGGTGTGCAGGACCTCCGCCGACCACTTGCTGTACCTGGTGCGCTCCGCCTGATTGGAGCTGAGAATAGCGTCTTGCATCAGGAGATGGGTATCTACCTGGCCGGCGGTGACTACGAGGGGCGTGCCGCCCTTGAAGGCGTTGTACAGCATACTGTCGGCGTTGGCGATGCCGACGGAGATGTGCACCTGGACAAAGGCGGGCTTGCCCGTAGCACGGGCGTACCCATCGGCCATGCCCAGGGCGGACGCCTCTTGCAAGGTGACCATGTACTTGATGTCCGGCGCGTCTTGCAGGGCATCAATCAGCGGCGACTCCGTGGTGCCGGGGTTGCCAAAGATGGTGGTGGCGCCCTCGGCTCGGAGGAGTTGGACGAGGGCCTGGGTGCCGGTCATTCTGGGCATGACAGCGCCTCCTGGAAGGTGTTGGGTGTGTAGGGATAGGGGTAAACAGGGGGATTGTAGTTGATGGGACAGACTGTTGTAAACATGAAGCTCGTGCTCAGGACTGGTGAGACGGGTGGGGGGGCGGTGAAGCCGTGCGGCTTATGGGTAGCACGGTGCGCTGGCGCAACTCGCGAGGCAGGGAGAAGGTGACGTTCTCCTCAGCAACGGCGATGGTGCGGACGGCACGAGGGGCAAGGGCGGCTACGACGGCCTGGACCAGTGGCTCTGGGGTGGAGGCCCCGGAGGTGATGCCGACGCAGCCGATCCCTTCCAGCCAGGCGGGGTTAATATCATGGGGGTCGCTGATGAGGTGGGCCGGAAGGCCGGCATCGGCGGCTAGCTCCCGCAGCCGGTTGCAGTTGGAGCTGTTCTCCGCGCCAATGACGAGCACCATGTCTACCTCTTGGGCAATGGCTTTCAGGGCGCGCTGGCGGTTGCTGGTGGCGTAGCAGATGTCGTCCTTCCTGCTGGTAGCGAGGTTGGGAAACCGGGTGCGGAGGGCCTTTAGGATGTCGGCGGTATCGTCCACGCTCAGAGTGGTCTGGGTAAGGGCCATGACCATGTCCGGGTCTGACACCTGGACGGACATGGCTTCTTGTGCCGTTTCAATGAGGATGATGTGGGCAGGGGCTTCACCCATGGTGCCGATGACCTCGTCGTGCCCGCGGTGGCCGATGAGGATGATGGTGTAGCCCTGGCGGGCGGCGTGGATGGCCTCCAGGTGCACTTTAGTGACCAGGGGGCAGGTAGCGTCTATGACGCGAAGGTTGCGGGCCTTGGCGGCGGCGCGCACCACTGGGGAGACGCCGTGGGCGGCGAAGATGATGGTCTGGCCGGGCGGAACGTCGTCCACCTCCTCCACGAACACGGCGCCCTTCTGGCGCAGGCCAATGACAACGTGAGGATTGTGGACGATTTCGTGCCGGACGTAGATGGGCGGGCCAAACTGCAAGAGGCACCGCTCCACGATGTCTATGGCGCGGACGACGCCGGCGCAAAAGCCCCTTGGGGAGCTGAGGAGAACCTCCATAAACTGTTTGTCCCCTCTTTCAAAGGTTGAGGCTCATCCCTTATTTTAGGATACCCCTTCTCCTGGGACCGTGCCACCCACGGGCCTTCCCGCATCGGGCGGTAATGGGCGGCCCTCGTCGGCTGCCAGGACGGTTTGCATGGCGTGAATGGCCACCTCAATCTGGCTATCTTCCGGCTGCCGGGTAGTTAGCTTTTGCAGCAGGAGGTTGGGGGCCGAGATGAGGCGCACGAGGGGGTTGTTGAGGTGCATGCCGCTGAAGCGGATGACCTCGTAGGCGATGCCCGCGATGACCGGCAGCAAGAGGATGCGAGAGAGGATGCGCCACTCCAGGGAGGGCCGTCCCAGCAGGGCAAAGACCAGGATGGCCACCACCATTACCGTGAGGAGGAAGGCGGTGCCGCAGCGGGGATGGGCGGTAGAGAAGCGGCGGATGAAGGGCGTCTCCAGGGGCAGGCCCTGCTCATGGGCCTGCACCGTCATGTGCTCCGCCCCGTGGTAGGCGAAGACGCGACGGATATCGGGCATGAGGCCGATAAGCCAGATGTATGCCAGGAAGAATCCCAGGCGGATGAGGCCTTCCACAATGTTGCTCAGGACGCTGGAAGCCGCCGTTTGCGCCGAGAAGATGGTGCGGTCAAGGAGGTTGACGGCAAAGAGGGGGGCCACGAAGAAGATGGCGATGGCTACGGCCAGAGAGAGGGCAAGGGTGATGGCCATGCCAGGGCCTTCCAGCTTCTCGCCCTCCTTCTGCAGGGTGACGTTGCCTGAGTACATCAGGGCCTTGATGCCCAGGACCAGGGTCTCGGCCAGCACAATGGGGCCACGGATGATAGGCGTGCGGCGGATGGAGCCGGTGTAGAGGCTGTGGAGGGGCTCTACGATGGAGGTAAGTTGGCCATCGGGACGGCGTGCGGCCACAGCGTAGAAGCGGCGACCGCGGATCATAACGCCTTCTACGACGGCCTGGCCTCCATAGAGGTAGCGCGGCTCCCGGCGGGGTTGGTTGCCCATGACAGGGGGAGTGGACTGCGGTTCAGAGGCCAAGACAATTGCTCCGGGCAGTCTGACGGATGACTCTTATTGTCTCTGAAACGGGCCAAGTTGGGAAGTGGCAAGGGGGCCGCAGAAGCGGCCCCCTCTTGATGAGCTTCCCTTACTTGATGCCGTAGCGCCGCTTCATGCGCTCCACCCGGCCTTCCGTATCCACGATGCGCTGCTCGCCGGTGAAGAAGGGGTGGCAGTGGCTGCACACCTCTACGCGCAGCACGGGTTGCGTGGCGCCGGTGAGGAAGGTGTTGCCGCAGGAGCAGATGACCTGGGCGTTGTGGTAGTACTGGGGATGGATTTTTTCCTTCACGGGGTGGCTCCCACCGGGGCAGGGTCAACATTGGCCCGCCTGTGCTCTTTGCTGCCATGATCGTAGCGGACCTGGCCGTTCACCAGGGCGTACAGGGTGTAGTCTTTGCCAAGGCCCACGTTCTTGCCTGGAACGATTCGGGTGCCCCTCTGGCGGACCAGAATGCCTCCTGCCAGGACCTGCTCGCCGCCGTACCGCTTCACGCCGAGACGCTGACCGTTGGAGTCGCGTCCGTTGCGGCTGCTGCCGCCGCCTTTCTTGTGTGCCATTGTTATCCTCCGACGATGTCCGTGACACGCAGGCGGGTGAGGTACTGGCGGTGGCCTGTCTTCACCCCCTGGCGGGTCTTGGCCTTGAACTTGAAAACGACCAGCTTTTCGCCCCGGTGCTGCTCTTCAACGACGGCGACCACCTTGGCGCCCGCCACGGTGGGGGCGCCAACAGTGAGTTTGCCGTCCCGGGAGATCAACAGCACGTCGGTGAGCTCTATGGTCTGGTCTTTTTCGGCGAGCAGCTTCTCCACATCCAGGACGGAGCCTGGAGTGGCCTGATACTGCTTGCCGCCTGTCTTGAATACTGCGTAGTCCATGATCGCTCCAAAAGAGTCCTACAGACTATCTAGTGTAGCTAAGTGGGGGCTTATGTGTCAATGACGGGGGAGTGTGACCTTTGTCACCGTGCGCCTGCCTGAGTATACTTTGAAGGCTTTGCTGCAAGAGCGGCGAGGGCGGCTTCTGGCTTTGGCACTCCCGTTAGGGGAGGCACGGGCAAAGGAGGGCGTATGCTGTTTAGGCTAGGCGTGGCCATGGTCCGCTGGCGCTGGTGGGTGGTGGCGGCATGGGTGATGACCCTCCTCATCGCGGGCGGGCTTGCGCCCCGCGTCTTTAACCGGCTTACCCCTGGCTTTGGAAGGGTCAATACAGAGTCGCAAGCGGCCATTAACCTGCTGGGCCAGAAGCTGGGTCAGGATGAGGTGGTGCTGGTGGTGGTGGTGTCTCATCCGGAGCTGGTGGTGACGGACCCGGCCTTCCGCCAGGGGGTGGAAGAGACGCTGGCAGGAGTGGTGGGCTACTCCGACCTTGGAGGGATTGTCACTCTGTATGACGGCGGTGCGCCAAGCTTCGCCTCCAGGGATGGCCACACCACCTACGCCTACGTCTCTTTGAAGGGCGGCTTTGACCACGGCATGGCGATTTTTGAGGAGGTGCGGGGGAAGATAGCAGCCCCTCAAGGGTTCCAGGTGTGGGTCACCGGGGGCGTCGCCATCTTCTCGGAGCTCAACCTCGCGGCGGAGAGGGACCTTCAGCGGTCGGAGATGGTGAGCTTCCCTCTGGTGCTGGCGGCCCTGGCCATCGTCTTTGGCACGCTGGTGGCCATGGTGGCGCCCATCGCCATGGCGGTGGTGGCGGTGGCGGTGACCATGGCGGCGGTCTTCCTCCTGACCCAGGTGATGGAGGTGTCCATCTTTGTCCTGAACATCGCCACCTTCCTGGGCATTGGCATTTCCATTGACTACACCCTGCTGGCCATCAACCGGTTCCGGGAGGAGATGGCGCAGCGAGGTGTTGCGGAGGCGGTGGGCGTGACTATGGATACGGCGGGGCGGGCAATCCTCTTTTCCGGCCTGACCACGGTGGTGGGCCTCTCTGGCTTGCTGTTCATGCCCTTCATGTTTTTCCAGTCCCTGGGCATTGGGGGCGTCGCCGTGGTGGTGGCGTCTCTGCTGGTGGTGTTGACCCTGGTGCCGGCGCTCCTGGGCATCCTTGGGCCAAAGGTCAACCGCTTCCGGGTGCTGCGAGTGGGCAACGGGCGCGATGGCGGCTTGTGGCGTCGCGTTGCCATGGGGGTCATGCGTCACCCGGTGATGGTGGCCGTTCCTGTCATCGCCGTGCTGTTGCTGCTGGGCGCGCCCTTCCTGGGCGTGAAGCTGGGCACTCCCTGGGCGACGGTGCTGCCGACGGGGGCAGAGGCCCGGGAGGGGTGGGAGAAGGTGGAGCGGGATTTCGGCGATGGAGAGCTGACGCCCATCGCCGTGGTGGTAGAGGCCCCCGGCGGCGTGCTGAAGCCCGGAGTGGTTGGCGCGCTGTACGACTTTACAAGGAAGTTTGCGGGGGACCCGAAGGTAGAGCGTGTAGAGAGTATCGTCACCCTTGACCCGGCTATTACCAGGGAGCAGTACCAGCAGATGTACGCTATGCCTCAAGGGATGCCCGCCCCGCTGGTGCAGGCGGCCCTGGCGGTCTTTGGCGGTGACGACGTGACGCTGGTGCGCATCTACTCCAAGTACGGCGTGCTGTCCGAAGAGACCAAGGCCCTGGTGGAGGCGGTGCGGGCTGAGGGCAAGGCACTTGGCCCTGACATGAGGACGCTGGTCACCGGGGCAACGGCGGACCTGGGGGATACCGGAAAGATCATGTACACCTACTTTCCTTGGGTGATCCTGTACATTGTGGTCACCACCTACGTGGTGTTGTTGGTCCTGTTCCGATCGGTGGTGCTGCCGCTGAAAGCGGTGATAATGAACGCCCTGAGCATCACGGCCAGCTACGGTGCGCTGGTGTTCATCTTCCAGGAGGGCAACTTCAGTGGGCTGCTGCGCTTCACCTCTTCAGGGTTTGTGGAGATGACGGTACCCATCATCATGTTCTGCGTCGTGTTTGGCCTGAGCATGGACTACGAGGTGTTCCTGCTGAGCCGGGTGAAGGAGATTTACGACCACACCCTGGACAACGCGGAGGCTGTGGCGGGAGGCCTGGAGCGCACCGGGAGGGTCATCACCAGCGCGGCGCTGATCCTGGTGCTGGTGGCGGCGGCCTTCGCCACCAGCGACGTGATTGTGGTGAAGGCCTTTGGCGTGGGTGTGGCCCTGGCCATACTCCTGGACTCCACGCTCATCCGGGCGCTGCTGGTGCCGGCGCTGATGCGCATCATGGGCGCGGCCAACTGGTGGTCGCCCCGCTGGATGCGCCGCGCGCCGCCGGGCGGCAGAGCGGCCAGACCATGAGGAGGTAGTGTCCTAATTTACAAGGGATAGTCGCCTTGTAAAGTAATGGGAAATCCTGGTTGACACGGATTCAATGGACATCCGACCAATGGCGGTGTCAGCTACTCAAGGCACCTTTGAATGGAAGCGAATCATCGGTCGGCTCATATGCAAAAGCACCCTCAGCAGTCACAAGGAACACCCACATATCAATAGCTTCTCTCAGCGCAACAGGTAGCCTGCGTTCAAGGCGATATTCCCACAGATAGTCATTGGCCAACGCCAAGCCTAGACGTGTCTGCCGACTGTCATAATAGGAGACGACGCTAGCCACAGCTCTGTCAAAGTTGTTCCTATGGGTTGTAGCCTTAGCCAAAGATATACCCTTGCATTCAACCTTCCATTGATGCGTACCAGAACTGGCAATGATGTCCGGCCCTGAGTTCCTGAATAGCTTTCTCTCATCAAAGGGTATATGGGCAGCTTCAAATTGTCGGGTCATTGTCGCTTTCTGCTCCGTAATCGGCGGAAGGCCACGCCCACCCGCAAGAGATACAGTTTCAATAGACCAACCATTGGTATGAAGCCAACGAGATGTGGCAATAAGCACTTCTAACTCAGAGATTGGCGTTGGCATAGACCTTGTCCTCCCGAGGTTGGCTAAGGAACAAGCATAGAATCCCCAAAACGCAATTTCAAGAATGTAATCTTAGCGCACAAGCTTAACCCCAATGGTGTAAGCAGCCAGCAGAGCCCGAATCTAGCAGTCTCTTACCCCAAAAGCTTCTGGCATTTCGGACGTCCTTGCGAAAGGCCTGACGATACGCGTGCGTTCATAGAACGTCCAGTCGCTAACCAGCACTCCTCTCTGACCAACATACGGGGACTTTGACCAATCAATGGTACGCGTCACTAGCCATGATCCACTAACATACTGAGCCGTCCATATGCTCCAAGTTGCCTCTGGAAAAGTCCAGCATGGCGCAAGTTGCCCGGATCGGGCGAGACCTCCTCCGGTGTACACGAAGTACGTCTTAGTGCTAAGGTAGTACTGCACAATATCAATAACCTCGGAAGCGGTAAAATAAGTAGGCGGAGGCCTGTCCTGGTACGGAGTAGGGGTTGGGCTTGTACACGCAACTAATAGCAGTGCCGTCAGTACGGCAAGGAACGCACGAACGATTGTACCGACTGTAGCCATAGCCAATTGCGAATACAACGTTGTCGAAACGGCTTCCTTTAGGTCCCCCTCCTTTTAGCACAAACTTCGTCCTTGCGCAATGGCCTCCCTACTCGGGCGGAACGTGGTTTTAGCCCCGTGTTCTTGCCGTACACGGGATGCGGGAAGACTTCAGCAAGGCATCTCAGAAGGGAGAACTAAATGACAACGCCTAGGTTCAAAGTTGGGGAGAGGGTCTGTATTCCAGCAGACAAGCCAGTTACTGACGCCTTCCGAAGGGCAAAAGGGACAGTCATTGAGGTTTATCCAGGAACAGGCCCTGGTACACAATTTGTAGGCGAAAGAGAACGGGTGCAATGGTCAACTCGCACTGAGTATCTGGTTGATTTCGGAGCCGCCATCGGGAGACAGCGCATTGGAGAAGGGTTGTTGGAGTCTGAGTCAAATTAGGCCGCCAGGCCGTGAAGGCGGTGTATTGACCGCCTCGCACTTGTGTGCTAGCCTTTGTCCATTGGCGACGACGGAGTCCAGTAAGCGGGGACGCCTGAACCCAGCGAGTCCGGTCCGGTGCAAGCGGACGTCAAGAGCCCTGCCCAACATCCCTCCTGAGCCTCCCGCCGAAAGCCTTCCATGGTCATTCCGAGCGTAGCGAGGAATCTCGCCTGGTAAGAGATTCATTCGGTCGGGCCGACCCCATCGGCCCCCCCTCAGCATGATAGGGTGAGCCAGTAGGCCGGGACGGAGTTGTCCCCCGTTAGCGCGGACAGGGCGTGTGAGCGCCTCATGAGTGGTTCCGGCGAGGCCGTCGGAACAAAAAGGGTGGTACCACGGAGCTCTTGCCCGTCCCTTTGCGGACGGGCTTTTTTGTTACCTAACTCATGTTCCTCTCCCTTGATGGGAGAGAGGGATTAAGGGTGAGGTGAACGTCCCCTCATCCCCACCTTCTCCCACAAAGGGAGAAGGGGAACAGAATAGGCGGCGCATTATGGCGACCATAGAGTTGTACGATACCACGTTGCGGGACGGGGCCCAGCAGGAGGGCATATCTCTTTCCGTAGAGGATAAGCTGAAGATCACCCAGCGGCTGGACGAGATCGGCGTGAGCTACATTGAGGGCGGCTGGCCTGGTTCCAACGCCAAGGACGCCGAATACTTCCAGCGGGTGCAGGGGTTGCCCCTGCGGAACGCCGTCGTAGCCGCCTTCGGCAGCACGCGGCGCGCCCGCGCTACAGCGGAGGGGGACGCCAACATCCGGGCGCTTCTGGCCTCCGGTGCACCCGTGGTCACCCTGGTGGGCAAGACCTGGGACCTGCACGTCACCCACGTCCTGGACACGACGCTAGAGGAGAACTTGGGGATGCTCTCGGACTCCATCGCCTACCTGCGCTCCAAGGGACGGCGGGTTTTTCTGGATGCGGAGCACTTCTTTGACGGCTTCGCGGCCAACCCTCAGTACGCCCTCCAGTGCCTGCGCGCCGCCGCCCATGCGGGGGCCGAGTGCATTGTGCTGTGCGACACCAACGGGGGAACGCTGCCCCACCAGGTGCGGGACATGGTGGTGCGGGTCAAGGGCGAGCTGCCGACGCCCCTGGGCATCCATACCCATAACGACTGCGACGTGGCGGTGGCCAACAGCCTGGCTGCGGTGCAGGCGGGGGCTGTCCAGGTACAGGGCACGGTCAATGGCTACGGGGAGCGGTGCGGCAACGCCAACCTGCTGTCGGTGGCCGCCAACCTGAAGCTGAAGCTGGGGGTGGACTGTGTTACTGAGGAGCAACTGAGTCGCTTCACCGAGGCCCACCGTTACGTCAGCGAGATCGTCAACATGCCACCCAACGGCTCTCAGCCCTTCGTGGGCAGCAGCGCCTTCGGCCATAAAGGGGGCTTGCACGGCTCAGCCGTCGCCAAATTGGAGGATAGCTATCAGCACATCAAGCCGGCCCTGGTGGGCAACTCCACCCGGATGCTGGTGTCGGAGATGGCGGGCAGGGGTAGCATCGCCTACAAGCTGCGGGAGCTGGGCCTGGGGGACGGTGTGCCTACGGAGAAGGTGAGGGCCCTCTTGGAGGAGGTCAAGCAGCGCGAGAGCCAGGGCTACCAGTACGAAGGGGCCGAGGCCTCCTTTGAGCTGCTGGTGCGGCGAGCTTTGGACGGTTACGCACGCCCCTTTGAGCTGGTGGACTACATGGTCATTGTGGAGAGCCGCCGCAGCCGGTCGTCGTCAGCCAGCGACGGGCCCCTTTCCGAGGCCACCATCAAGGTGCGGGTGGGCCAGGAGGTGCGCCACACGGCGGCCATGGGCAATGGCCCCGTGAACGCCCTGGACGGGGCGCTGCGCCAGGCGCTGGTGCAGGACTACCCGCGCCTGTCCGCCATACGACTCGTTGACTACAAGGTGCGTGTTGTTGACCAAGGCGCAGGCACCGGCGCTACCGTGCGGGTGCTTATTGAGTCCACGGACGGTGCGCATACGTGGCAGACGGTGGGGGCATCGCCCAACATCATAGAGGCGAGCTGGCTGGCGGTGGCCGATAGCCTGGAGTACTGGCTGCTGCGGTATGGGCATTAGCAGGCTGCTGAAGAACACCCCCCAACCCGCCTTTGGCGGGTTCAAGGTATCCGCCTACGGCGGATTGATTTGTATCTAGGGGACACCCCCAGACCTCCACCCCTGAGGTGTCAGGTAGGTCGCCACATAGTCAAAGAAGGCCTTACGGACGGGAGCTTCCGCGCCGAAGCGACTTCTGAGCATATACAGTTGCCGAATACAAGGGGGGGCTTGAAGATGCACCAGCCCCAAGCTCCCGGCGGCAAGCTCCTGTTGGACCGCGGCCTTGAAGACCATACCTAGACCAAACCCCGCCCGGACGGCTGCCTTCAATGCTTCATGGCTGCCAAACTCAACCACTGAGCCTGGAGTGACCCCCAGGGTGTCCAGATAATGGGCCGCTATCCTGGCCGTAGCCGAATTCGCTTCCCGCAGCACGAGGGGCTGCCCGGCCAGTTCACTGGGCGCTACCAGTGGCCTGCCAACGAGGGGATGGCCAGGGGGAGCCACTACCACCATTTCGTTCTCCATGATGGGGACTGCGTCTAAGTCCGACTGACCTCCCTCGTCACCTGTGAAACCCAAGTGCATGCGTCTTTGTATCATCAGCTCTATGATGCGGCCAGAATTGCCCACGACCAACTCCATGCTCACTCGTGGGTAGACCCTCTGGAACCGGGCCATCACTTCAGGTAA
Organism: Chloroflexota bacterium; assembly: GCA_016179765.1. Classification (GTDB taxonomy): domain Bacteria; phylum Chloroflexota; class Dehalococcoidia; order Lucifugimonadales; family JACPCL1; genus JACPCL1. The sequence continues at coordinate 57,548 of JACPCL010000035.1, read as the reverse complement.
GACGTACTCCCAAATGGCGCTGGCGCCGATGATCAGGTGACCTGCGACCTCTCGTTGAAGGGTCACGATGAGCTCCTGCATTTCTCGGACGGAGGCCTCTACCCGCTTGGCCTGACGCAGCAGAGCGTGTCCAGCCTCCGTCAACATGATGCTGTGGCCGTTCCTGCGGAAGAGTTCCGTGCCACTCAGCGCCTCCAGCTTCCGGATATGGTTTGAGACCGCAGGCTGGCTGATCCCCAAACGTGTGGCTGCTTTGGAGTAGCTGAGGCATTCGCCTACCTCAATGAAAGCGGTGAGACGTCGGAGGCTGGCGAGCTCAGGAGGAAGATTATAATTCAACATTATGGAACCTCATCAGGTTTAGCTATTTGACATTATAGACTAGGTGTGGAGAATAGCAGAATACCCGTGGGGGAAGGGGAAGGTCTTTGGCTTCTTGGACATTTGTGACCAACTACGGGGCAGTTCTGGCGTGTGTCAGTCGGCATGGGCGAATCACGGCCCGCCAGATCGGGCTGGAGTTGGGCATCACAGAGCGGTCAGTGATGCGGATCATTGCTCGCTTGGAAGCTGATGGGTATCTGGAACGCGGACGCAGGGGTCGTGGGAATTATTACACCGTGAACGCCCATCTTCCTTTCAAGCGTCCCGGCCAGCCGGACGGCTTAGTGAGGGAGTTCCTGGATGTGGTGCTGGGGAGACGGTCTTTGGGAGGCTCCTCCCAATAAGAACGTATTGAGAACGCCTTGCTGAATCTGTGAGGCAAGGTCGCGTGTGGGCCTGGTTGGGGAGCGGGTCCAAAGGTAGATGCATGAGCTTGGCGCTAGGTGTTGCGGTCATGTTGCTCTCCTTCGGGGGAGGCGCTGTTTCTGGACTCCTGGGTATAAGCGGCGCAGTTGTCATGGTCCCTGTGCTTCTCTACGTACCGCCCTGGCTCGGCCTCGGGCAGCTTAGCGTCAAGAGTGTTGCGGCAATCGCCATCGTCCAGGGTCTCTTTGCCAGCAGTTCCGGGGTTGTGGCCCATCGGAGCCACGGCTACGTGAACGGGAGCATTGCCATCATTGGGGGAATGTTTGTCGCCATTGGCGCATTGACCGGAGGCATCCTTTCCCGATGGGCTCCGGATGTGCTTCTTCTTACCGTATTTGCCTTGGCAGCTACCCTTGGCTTCGTGCTCATGGTGGTTAGCGGCGATGGCGTCCCAGTCCCTGAAACCGGCTTTGAGTTTCGTCGTCCCTGGCGACTGGGCGTCTTCTTTCCTGAAGGCCTGATGGCGGGGATGGTGGGTGTGGGCGGCGGATTCCTCATTACGCCGGTCCTTCATCGTATCTTTGGAGTGCCTCTGAGGGTCGCCATTGCCAGTGCGTTGGCTATGAGCTGGTTTGGGGCGATGGCTGGTTCCCTGGGGAAGGTGGCCACCGGACAGGTACCATTGTTGCTATCGGTGGTGGTCGTGGTGGGAGCGATACCTGGCGCTCAGCTAGGGGCGTTGGTGAACGGGCGTCTTTCTCGGCGTTTCCTCCGTTACCTGTATGCTGTCCTGCTGGTACTTATCGCTCTGTCAATGTGGTGGGAGGTGCTGAGAAGTATTGGTGTGGTGTAGAGCAGGAGTTGCGTCAGGCATAGGGAGGATCAACGCTGCCCTTTGGAATGGGGTTGAGGAAACAAACCGGACGTCATTCTGGCGCTGGCGCTGGTGGAGGCAAGACAGATCTTGGTGGGGGTATGATGTTGGGATGGGCAGGCTAAGGAGGCCTATAAGCCGAGTCCTGTATCCCGATGCTATCGGGACGGCGGCCATCTCTCTACGTCCTGTGTTGCCACGGGACTCTAGCAGCCAACCCGGGGACTGGCCGGGCGCCTGCGTCCCCCTATTTGGCCTTGCTCCAGGTGAGGTTTACCCGCCCCGGGCGTTACCGCCGGGGCCGTGAGCTCTTACCTCACGATTTCAACCTTGTCCCGACCTGGGTCGGGACGGTGTGTTTCTGTGGCACTGTCTAGCGGGTCGCCCCGTCTGGGTGTTGCCCAGCGCCCTGCCCGGTGGAGCTCGGACTTTCCTCTCCCCCGACTCTCGTCGGGGCAGCGGCCGCCCGGCCTCCTTAGCCCGCCTTTAGTGTAACATAGATGTCCTTATCCCCCACCGCAATGTGATCAATCCACCGCGCCAACTCCTGCCGTTTCCTGGCGTCGTCCAGGCTCTGCCAGCGCGCCTCGTCCAGCAGCGCCTCGCCGGCAGCGGCCCCTTCCCCGGCTGGAGCCTGTTCCTGCGCAGCGCCCTTTCCCGCAGCCGGCGACTGAAGCTTCGCCAGCACCTCCCTCAGCCGGCTCAGGGTCATGACGCCCTCCGCCGCCTGCTTGACGTGGGCGAGATACTGTTCGCGATGCGCCTCGTGCGCGGTAGTGGCGGGTGGGGCCTGGCGCAGCCCTTCAGCCGAAGGGCGCAGCAGCTCTGGCTTCGCCGTGATCTGTCGCCGCAGCTCCGCCGCCACCGCCTCTTCCAAGGCCGAGGCCCGCCAGGTGTGGTACTGGCATACGCTCTGGTTGGTGCGGGACTGGCACTGGTAGTAACGGTACACTCCATGCATGCGCTGGCCGTCCTTGTTCCGCCAGCTTTGCCGCCGCGTGACGCCGATCATGTGGTTGCCACACTGGCTGCACACTGCCAGGCCCGAAAGTAAGAAAGGCTGGGGGCTGGCCTGCCGTCGCCGGGGCGTGCGCGATTCCAGGAGGTCTTGGGCCCTGCGGAACACCTCCCGGTCCACAATGGGGGGGTGGCTCCGGGGGAGGCGAAGGCCGAACCGGCGGTACGTGCCCACGTAGGCGCTGTTGCGCAGGATGTCCCGGATGGACACCATGCTCCAATTTTGGCCTCTGAGGGTACGATGCCCCTGGTTGTTGAGCTCCCGCACGATGTTGCGCAGGCCCAGGCCCTGCTCCAGGTAGAGGTGGAATATCAGACGCACCACTTGGCCCTGCTCTGGCACCTCTTCCAGTTTGCCCGACGGCCCCAGATGATACCCGTAGGGTGGCCTGCCCAGGCCCTCTCCGCGGGCTGCCTTCCGGTACATAGCGTCCCGGATGTGCTTTGCCCGGTCCGAGGTCTGGCCTGCCTCCTGGGCTGGGGCCATGGCGTCGTAGAGCTCACGCAGGGGGTCTTGCCTTCCCTCCTGGATGCACACCATGCGCGCCCCCAGGCTGTCCAGCCGCAGGAGGGATTCCACTCCTTGCTCCGGCGTCTTTCCCAGGTGCAATGGGTTCGCTACCGTCACCAGAAAGGGGGTCTTCTGGGCCTCCAAGAAGAGGCAGAGGGCGTCCACGGCCTGGGCCGGGTCGGTCTGGCCAAGGGGATAGGCAAAGGCGCGCTCCAAGGTGTAGCGGCCAGCGTCGCAGAAGCGGCGGGCGGCTCCCTCCATGCGGGCGCGGGTAGCAGGGTCGCCCCTGGGGGCCTGGGGATCGTACAGGAAATAGGCGATAGCGCGCACGGTCAACCTGCGTAGAGCATACGGCCACAGCTAGGACAGTAGACCGGCTCCTTGGAGATTCTGGCCTGCTGCACCTCACGCCCCGGCAGCATGACGCGGCACCCCGCACACATCCCGTGCTCCACCCTGGCCACCGCTTGCCCCTGCTTTGCGCCCCGCAGCCGCTCATATTGGGACAGAGGCGCGGTGGCCAGGGCGGCGGCGGCCCCTCGCCGTTTGGCTTGTAGCCCCGGCAGCGTGGCCGCCAGGTTGCTGGCCTCCGCGGTAAGCTGCTCTACGAGCGCCCGCCGCTCCTGCTCCATGTGGGCGAGGGCCGCCGACGCCACCCCTATCCACGCCTCCTCCTCCTCCAGCTTCACCATCAGAGGAAGCAGCTCCTCGTCCTCAATGGTGCGCGCCTGCTCGTGGTACCCCTTCGCCTCGCCCTGAAGCGCCTCCATCTCCTTGATGCTGCGGATGGAGCCGCCGTACAGTCGCCGCTCCAGGTCCTTGGTCTTCTCCCGCAGCTCCTGCACGGCCTGCGTGTGAAGGGCCTGTTGCCGGCGCATCTGCTGCACGGCTTCCCGTCGCTGGGCCAGGGTCTGCCGTGCGCTCAGGAGGGCAGCCTCGTCCTGGATGCGCCTGTTCAGCGCGGCAACCTGGGCGTTGACGCGGTCTATCTCCAGGTCCACCTCTTGCAGGTCGTAGAGCTGGCGCAGGGTGGTCAAAGGTCCCACCTTTCGGAACAGGATAGGCAGCACCATCCTATGGGCAGCCGATACCCCTGTCAAGGAACGGACTCCCCTCTTGCCCATGATGCCCGTTGCCCTCATAATGCCCCCATCCACCGATGTCAGGAGACGCTGTGAGCATGACCGCCCTGGCAGGAGTACGCGTCCTGGACCTGACCCACTACATTGCTGGGCCTCACTGCACCAAGCTCCTGGCCGACTATGGCGCCGGGGTCATCAAGGTGGAGCGCCCCGGCACGGGCGACCCTGCCCGCTCTCTTGGTCCCTTTTACCAGGACACGCCCCACCTGGAGGGCAGCGGCCTCTTCCTTCACCTGAACACCAACAAGCGGGGCATCACCCTCAATCTCAAGAGCGCCGAAGGCAAGGACATCGTCCGGCGCCTGGCCCAGAAATCGGACATTCTGGTGGAGAACTTCAGCCCTGGCGTCATGGAGGGTCTGGGCCTGGACTACCAGAGCCTGGCCCCTGCCAACCCTCGCCTGGTGTACGTATCCATCTCCAACTTCGGCCAGACCGGCCCCTACCGCGACCTGAGGGCCAGTGAGATCGTCTCCTTTGCCATGGGTGGCCCCATGAACGTCACCGGCCATCCGGAGCGGGAGCCGTTGAAGCTGGGGGGCAACGTCGTCGCCTACCACGCCGGCGCCGTTGCCGCCTACGCCACCATGCTGGCGCTGTACACCGCCGAGGACACAGGCGAAGGCCAGCAGATTGACGTTTCGGTCTACGAGACCCAGACGGGCTTCCGAGACCGCCGGGTGGTTTACCTGACCGCCTACGCTTACACTGGCGAGATTGGTGAGCGCCCCAATCCGGAGGTACGGCTGGGCGCGGGCACTCGCCCCTGCGCCGACGGCTACGTGAACATCACCGCTATGGGTTATCGTTTCAGTGAGTTGTGCCAGATGATTGGCCATCCGGAGCTCGTGAAGGACCAGCGCTTCAGTACCGTGGCCGCTCGCATGCAGCCCGAGGCTGGCGAGGCCTTTGACGAATACTACCTCCCCTGGCTCATGTCCCACTCCATGCGGGATGCCGTGGCTGAGTCCCAGGCCCATCACCTGCTGGCTGGCCCCATCAACTCTGTTAAGGACATTATGGAGGACCCCCATTTCCAGGGGCGCGGCTTCTGGGAAACGGTAGACCACCCCTATACCGGTCCCCTCCTGTACCCTGGCCGGCCCTTTCTCATGGGCGAAACGCCGCGCCTGCCGGCCCAGCGCGCCCCTCTGCTGGGGGAGCACACCGTCCAGGTGCTGCGGGAGGAGCTGGGCTACACCCAGGAGGAGGTCCTGCTGCTGCGCCAGCAAGGAGTGATCTAAGCGCCAGAGAGGTGAAGCTATGAACGATCAGGTACAACGCCTTCATGAAGCCTTCCTGGTGATGGAACGGGAGGCCGGCAAGGGTTTGGGCGGAGTCAGCGACCCTGCGCTGGATACGCCCCTGGCCGATGGCCGCACCCTGCGCCAGGCCCTGCACGACCTGGGCGACCACTATAAGGAGCACATTGAGCAGCTCCTGTGGACCAAGTGGGGGCAGCGCATTCCCCGCAGCGAGGCCAAACGGGTCCTGGCCGAGTTGCAAGGCCTGCGCGCCCAGCTCTCCGCCTACTTCTCGGACCTGCAGGACGCCCAGCTAGACGTGGCCAGCGCCTCTGCCAATAACGCCTCCCCCAGGGACGTAGTCCTGCACGCCATGGAGGTGGAAAACGCGACCATGGAGCTTATCGCCAACGCCCTCAAAGGCGGCGGCCACTAGGAGGGTGCTGACCTCACCCCCTTGTGTTCCCCCTCTCCTAAAGGGAGAGGGGGAAGATGAGTTCTGGGGGACACTCCTTCGTCCGCCGTTGGCGGACTCAAGGACAGGCTCCGGGGCTATGCCCCTCTGGACTTCCCTTTTTCAGCAGTCTGCTAGGAGGAACCATGGACATCGAAGTCAAGAAGCTCATCTCCAAGCTGGAGGCCCAACGCCGGGAGGCCATGGACCTGCTCCTGGGCCTGACCGACGACCAGCTTGGCCTTCCCTATACCGACGCTCCCCAGGGAGAGGAGGGCCCCTTCACCATCCGTCGCCTCCTTCACCGCATCGCTACCCACCACCAGGACCACATCCAGCACCTGCTGAAGGTGCGGCGCAACCTGGGCGTCCCCAGGAGCGAGACCGCCCGCGCTCTGGCGGAGGTGCAGGCCGCCCGCGCCGAGCTGATTGCTACCCTCATTGGCCTCACGGATGAAGACATCAGGAAAGATGTCTCTGAAGGCAATGAGTTGGGTAACCTCCAACCCAGGGGTGGCCAGGAGCCGGAGTACACCATACGCCGCCTGGTGGAGCACGTGGTGGAGATGGAGGAGATGCGCCTGGGGCACATCCGCCAGGCTCTGGAGGGTGGCCGGCCTTCTTAGGCCCGCCTGAACCCCCCACAATCTATCTCTTTGGATGAATGGGTGGAGAGCGGCAGGTAGGCTGGCAGTAGAGGAGGGTTAAGTTTGCTTTGGGAGGATTTACCGCCCCGTGAACGGGGTGGCATCAAGCCGCACCCTTTAGGATGCGGTAGCGTCAGCCTCAAGCAAACGGAACCAGAGGAGAGCTCCATGGTCAAGCTACCCCTAGAGGGTGTACGCGTCGTAGACATCACCGGGGTCTGGGCTGGCCCCCACTGCACCCAGATGCTGGCGGAGTGGGGTGCTGAGGTCATTCGTGTGGAGCCGCGCAACGTCCTTCAGCCGGCCACCAGGGCCGTTCTCACGCGTCCACCCTTGGAGCAGGTCCGCGCCTCCAGTGGCGCCGCCAGCATGTTCTACCGTTTCCCCAACAGGGACCCCGGCCAGCGCGCCTGGAACCGCTCTCCCTCCTTCAACAGCCACGCCCGCAACAAGCTGGGCATGACTATGGACATCATGCAGCCAGAGGGCCATGAGGCCTTTCTGCGCCTCATCGCCGTTTCAGACGTGTTTATTGAGAACAACGTCCCTGAGACCCTGGAACGGGCGCATCTGACGTATGAGGAGCTGCGGCCCAAGAACCCCCAGCTCATCATGCTGCGCATGCCGGGCTACGGCCTCTCTGGGCCTTACAAGAACTACCGCACCTTTGGCAGCCACATGGAGGGCATGGCCGGCCATCATCTTCTGCGTTCCTACCCAGACCTGGACCCCAGCATGTTAGGCGATGCCTACACCGGGGACGCCGCAGCAGGCCTGGCCGGCGCCTTTGCCGTCATGCTCGCCCTGCGCCACCGCCGGCGCACCGGGGTAGGCCAGCAGATTGAGCTGGCCCTGGCGGAGAACTTCGTCCCCTACCTGGGGGAGGTGTTCATGGACTACACCATGAATGGCCGCGTCGCAGGGCCCCAGGGCAACAGCCACCCCACCCACGCTCCCCACAATGTGTACCCCTGCAAAGGCCCTGCGCCGGCAGAAGGCAACGGCCACGACCGATGGATTGCCATGGACATCGCCACCCAGGAGGAGTGGGAACGGCTCTGTGCCCTCATGGGCGAGCCCGCCTGGGCCAAGGAGCCGCACTTCGCCGATCCCCTTAGCCGCGGGAAGCACCGGGAGGAGATGGACCGCCACATCGCCCAGTGGACCCGGGACAAGGACGACTACGAGCTCTTCCACACCCTTCAGGCCGCAGGCATCACCGCAGGCCCCGTCCAGAACGAGGCCGACGCGTACCGCTGCCCGCAGCTTGAGGCAAGAGGCTTCTTTGAGGAGCTGACGGGCCCTGAGACCGGCGCCCATGCCTACCCCGGCCTGATCTTCAAGATGTCCGCCACGCCCAACCGGCTGCGCCGCTACCCCGTGCGCCTGGGGGAGGACAACGAGTACGCCTACAAGGAGCTTCTGGGCTACTCGGATGCCGAGTATCGCCGCCTGGAGGAGCTTGGCCACATTGGCATGGACTATCCGCCGGATATGCCGTGAACCTCCGGCCTTCCAAGGGGCACAGGCTATGACAGTTACACCAGAGGTTGGACTTACCCTTACTCGCGTTTCTGCCTTTGATGGATACGTACTGCAGATGGCACACTTGCTCCCTGGCGGTCGTCTGACCTCACCTTCAGTCAAGATCCCTTCCCAAGCAAGGATGGCCCGCTCAGGAAAGCTGGGCGGGCCATCGGCCATGTGGGAGAAGGTTGTGAGGGACAGAAACCAGCGCCCTTGGCTTCACCAGAGAATCGTTAGGACATACTCCGGCGGGAACTCAGAGTCCTGGATGGGGTCCTTGGGCTCCACTCCAAACTGGCGCAGCACAAAGTACAGCTGGCGCAGGTGCTGGACGCCGTGGCCGGTGGTCACGTCCAGGCGTTCGGAGGCGCTGCGGTCGTCGGAGCCGCGTGGGCCCATGCGGGCCAGCACCCTGGGGTTCTCCTGGGCGGCCCATCGCTTGTACTCCTCCACCATTTGATGGCCGTAGTCGGCAATGGCCTTGAAGCTGGTGAAGGAGAGGCCGGGGGCGTCGTCCATCCTGGCATACTGGCCGGAAGAGAGGCCGCGGATGGAGTTCATAGTGACCGTAAAGATGTGGTAGGTGAACTCCCGCATGGGCCTATTCCGGTCGGGTGCAGTCCAGTCCAGCTTGTCGTCGGGCATCTGGCGCACGGCGCGCTCCACCGCCGCCAGCACCCGCCCCAGGAGAGGGACCGTCACCTCTGGCGACCGCTCCTGAATCTTCAGGCCCAGGCCGAGGGCGTCGTTGATGAGCCGTGGATTGAAGCCGTTGATGACCCGTTCGCCGATGACGGTTACAGGCACGGAGCGCATGCCCAGGGCCTGTAACTCCTGGAGCGCCCCGGCGTGGTTTTCTATGTCGCACTCGGTATAAGAGACGTGGTTCAGCGAAAGAAACTCTTTCGTTCTTGCGCAGGTGGCTCAGCCCTTGCGGGCGTAGACCTTGACTGGTGGTCTTGCCGTAGTCATGATTCCTCCTTCAAATAGTCGTTGGCGAAGGGGAACGGTGTAGCAAGGGGATAGGCGGTGGGGATTCTGTCAGCCTGTTTTTGATGCGAGATAGCTGGCATGGTACTAAACTCCAGGGTGGTTGTAAAGGTGTCATGTCCATCGGCGACCTCCTGGGGTACAATGCCCTGGCCTTACCTCTGTATTGTTGGAGGCTGCCATGAAGTTCGCGTTGTTTCTTCTCAACCAGTGGCTACCCCAGGAGGACATGGCCGCCAAGATACAAGAAGGGGTGGAGCAGGTTAAGGCCGCCAGAGAGGCGGGGTTTGACATGGTCTGCACGGGCCAGCATTACCTCTCGTACCCCTATCAGATGCCTACCACGCTGCCCTATTTGGCCCATCTGGCGCCGGCAGCTGAAGGCATGTACATCGGGGCCACCGTTCTTCTGCTGCCCTTGCTACCGCCGGTGGAGGTGGCTGAGTCTGTGGCGACCCTGGACGCCATGAGTGGGGGCAGGTTCATTCTGGGCGTGGGCCAGGGGTATCGGGCCGAGGAGAACATCGCCTTTGGCACGGGGCCCACCCTGAAGGAGCGCGCGGCCCGCATGATGGAGTCCCTGGAGGTGATGAAGCTCCTGTGGACCCAGGAGGAGGTGGAGTTCCACGGCGACTACTACCATATCCCCAGGGTGAAGATAGCCACCCGCACGACGCAGAAGCCGTACCCGCCCATTTGGGTGGCCGCCAACAGCGACAGGGCGGTGCGCCGCGCCGCTCGGGCAGGGTATCCCTGGCTCATCAATCCCCATACCACTATTGGCACGCTGGAAGGGCAGGTGGGCATGTACCGGGCAGCGGCGGCGCAGGGTGAGCACGCCGTGGGCGGGCTCCCCATCTTGAGGGAGATGTACGTTCACCAGGGTTCCGCCGCCGCCTTTGAACATGCTCGCCCCTACCTGGAACCGAAGTACCAGGCCTACGCCGCCTGGGGCCAGGACGAGGTGCCAGGGCAGGAGAGCTTTCGCGTGCCCTTTGAGACCCTGGCCAAGGACCGCTTCCTCCTGGGCGACCCTGGCCGGATTGTGGAGGAGGTCTACGGCTACCAGGAGCGTCTGGGGGTAGACCGAATGGTGTTCCGAATTCAGTGGCCTGGTATGCCACATAAGGACGTGATGCGTCAGCTAGAGCTGTTTGGGAAACGGGTTGCGCCTGCATTTCCCCGCTTTTCAGGGTGAACGACGTTGCCTCCCGCCTGCCAGGAATCGGTGCAGCAGTTGCATTGCACCAGGCTCTTCTCTATAATGCCATCAGTTGGCCATAGTCCAGGTTTCAACCATGCTCTCAGTCTCTTTCAGGCATCGGGTGACCTCACTAGCGCCAAACAACCCACGTTAGGAGACTCAGGAGGTCATCCCATGCAATTTAGTGACAAGACCCTCGTGTGCTCAAACTGCGGCTCGCAGTTTACGTTCACCGCCAGTGAACAGCAGTTTTATTCCTCTAAGGGCTTCACCAACGAGCCCCGGCGCTGCCCCACGTGCCGCGCCTCCCGCAAGCAAGACCGCGAAAGCGGCGGGGAGATGCGTAGCAGTTCCGGCCCCCGCCAGATGTACTCCATCGTCTGCGCCAACTGTGGCAAGGAAGCCCAGGTACCCTTTGAGCCCCGCCAGGGTCGTCCCGTGTACTGCAACGACTGCTACAGCCGGGAGCGCGCGAGTAGCGGCGGCTCTCGCAGCTACGGCCGGTAAAGGTCGCCCCAGGCGCATCCGAGCACGGCTGTTGGCGGGGGCGGTCCGAGGATCGCCCCTCCGATGGTACTCCTCTCTTCGCAACCCGTATGCCCAGGAGGCTTTTTCCTTTGCCTCATCCCGTCTCTTTTGACGGCCAGCGCCGTCAGCTGACCCTTTTGCACGCCGCGGACCTTCACCTGGGCAGCGACGATTATCCCCGCGAGGCGTTCCAGGGGCTTGAGAGTGTCATAGCATTGACACGCCGGCTTTCGCCTGACGCCTTGCTCATAGCGGGCGACCTTCTTGACGCGCAAAACATCCCACTAGATACGGTGAGCTACACCTTCGGGGCGCTGGGGGGTATTGGCTGCCCCGTTGTCGTGGTGCCCGGCAACCACGATACCCTGCTCACGGCCCCCTCTTTCTCCGCTGCGCGGTTGCCCGCAAACGTGCGGGTGCTCCTTGCGCCGCAGGGCGAGGCGGTGGCGTTGGATGCTCTGGGGCTCACCATCTGGGGCCGGCCCGTGTACGACCATTCGCCGGAGTTCAGGCCTCTACAGGGTCTTGGGCCGCGCCCCCCAAAGGGATGGTATGTTGCCCTGGCCCACGGCCTGGTCGCGAACGGCTCGGCCCTCGTCGGGCGGTCCTCTCCCATTACCGCTGCGGAACTGGCCCAGGCGGAGTGCGACTATATTGCTCTGGGCCACGTGCACCGGTTCCGAGAGGTCACCCATGGCGGGCCGCCCGCCTTTTACAGCGGCGCGCCCTCCGGCACCCGCGAGCCGACGGTGGCTCTGGTACGCCTTGACCCCTCAGCGGGGGTCTCCGTCAGGCCTGTCTCTCTGTGAATGGGCTTGCGCACTGCCCCGTGAAGACGTGTGATCCAAAGTAGTGGCCTCCTTCCTTGGCTGTTGTCTACCTCTCCCCCTGTAGTCCCCTTCTCCGCGACGGAGAAGGGACATAGATTCAAGGATGCTATGGGTTGTGGCAAAGCCGCAACCCGTAGCATCCTAATTTTGCCCTTTGCAAAGGTAGCCTCTTGCCCTACAATGGCCCCGTGCGTTCTCGTGGCTTTTGGCGTGGAATCAGAGGGGTGATTGAGAGGAAGGCCCCTCTGGGGCCTTCTTGAAGGATATAGGTACAGGACACTTCAGCAATGGCCGTCGCCGTCATACCTGCCTACCGGGTGGTCAAGAAATTCGTGAAAGACGTAGAGGGCATCCCTGCTGAAGCGGCCCTGGACTCGCTATGTGCCAACCTGCGCACCTACGTTAACCACATGCTCTCCCTCGCTGACGCCTCCTTTGGGGACCTGGGCCAGCGCATGGCGTTATCGCAGCTTGGCGACCCTGACTTGGCAGGGCTGGCGGATGCCCTGGGCAGCCTTGAATTGGGCCGGGCTAAGGAGCTGGTGGAGGGGGCGCTCCACCGTTGCGCCATGGCCCTACCAAGGCCGGACCTGTCTGCCCGCGTGCTGCTGTTGCCTGGGGACGGCCAGAGCCGCGTCCTGACCTCTCAGATGCATGGCGTATTTGGGATAAGCCTGGGCTCTCAGACCACACTCCTGTTCCTGTGGCCCGCCAGCGGATGGCAGCGGTGGCTTGCCTACACGGTGGCCCACGAGTATGCTCACCTGGTGCGGAACCTGCTGCTGCCCCGGCGTATGAGCGGCGGCAAGCTGGTGTACCAGAAGAGCCAGGAGCCGGAGACGCTCCTGGATGCCATGGTGGCGGAAGGCATTGCCGATGCGTTTGCCATGGAGCTTTGCCCAGGCATGGAGCCAGCAAGCGTCGGCGCCCTGTCAGCCGAGGCCGAGGCGCAGGTGTGGCCCAAAGTGAGGCGGCGCTTCGCCGTGTCCGACACCTCGGAGATACGGCGGTTTCTCTATGGTGACAACGACCGCGTACCCTTGTGGACCGGCCATACCATCGGATATCGCGTCGTGCAGGGGTATTTGGCCGCACACCCGGCCGCCCGGCCCGCCAGCCTGATTGGACTGGCGGCGAGGGCCATTTTTGAGGCCAGCCAGCACCAACCTGCACCCGTGCCAGCGGGCTAACGAGCAGTCATGGATTGTCCTCACTGCGGCTCAAGCAACGTGGAACAGGCTGCCTTCTGCAGCAACTGCGGCAAAGCGTTGTCCGCCCAGGAGGGCGCCCCTGGTGAGCACTTCTTCCCAGCGGGCGGTCCCTTTTTCCCTGCCCCACCAGCCCCACCCCCTGACGTCATCCTGCCCAGCACTTTGGGGCAACTGCTCAGCCATACCTTGGGGGTGTATCAGAAGACCTTTGGGCCGATGCTGCGTATTGTCACGCCAGCACAGATTCCGTTTCTGGTTGCCTCGGTCGTCAATGGCGACACGGCGATGCTGGCCCTTACCCTGATGGGCCTTTTCTCCCTCCTGCTTGCCAGCGCCGCCGTGGCCTACGCAGTAGTCCAGTTCTACCTGGGCCGCAAGGTCAGCGCATCCGGCAGCTACATTGGTGCCCTGAATAACGGCGTCTCATTACTTGTCAACGCCCTCATCTTCTTCGGGGTTGTCTTTGGCGGGGTCATGCTGAGCCTGTTGATTGTCGGTATCCCCATCCTCGTGTTCGTCGTGGTGGCCTGGTTTTTCTACGTGCAGGCGGTGGTGATAGAGGGACGAGGCCCGGTTGAGGCCCTGAGGCGAAGCTGGGAGTTGGTCCGGGGCAACTGGTGGCGTACCTTTCGCCTGGGGCTGGTGTTTCTGCTGCTGGTGCTGGCCGGAGGTTTCCTTCTCTCGCTTCCGGGATGGGCGGTGGGCCGTGCCAACACCACCCTCGGCGACCTCGTGATGACCCTGGGAGGTGTCTTTGTGGCGCCCATCGGCTACATAGGCGCCACGCTGATCTACCTTGACCTGCGGGCGCGCAAAGAGGGCCTCACCCTCAGCCGGCTGGCCTCGGAGTTGGACGGCGCGCCTCAAGGGGGGCCGCCTGCGGAGGGCCCACGCAGGCCACTGTAGGCTTTTGCGGCTCCACAACCAGAGGTAGGGGCGCAGCATGCTGCGCCCCTACGGGGTGGCCCGATGGTGGTAGGCCTAGAATGAGAGAGGCAGGGGTGTTTGAAGGCAGCAGCAGTAGTAGTAGGGGCGACCCGTCGGGTCGCCCCTACTACTACTGCTGCTCGCCCCTACACCCTGTCAGTGTCTTGCATCCGCTACTTGGCTGGTACGATGGGCAGCACGACGTGGGAGGGGTGCTGGGAGCTATGGTGGACTGAGTTCTCCGCCACAAGCCTCCGGCGCTCCCGGCCCAAGGGTTCGCCGGTGTTGGGGTTGACGTCAAAGCGCGGGAAGTTGGAGCTAGAGATGTCCAGCCGGATACGGTGGCCTTTCTTGAAGAGGTTGCCCGTGGGGTACAGGGGGAAGCTGACCTTATACACCTGGCCGGGCTTCATCATCTCCGCCTTCTCCCAGGAGTTGCGGTAGCGCACACGCATGATGCTGTCCGTGAGGTTCATCTGGTAGCCTGCGGGATAGTCAGGGTTTGGCGGGCAGACGTCAATGAGCTTAGCGGTGAAGTCGGTGTCCAGGGCGGAGGAGGAGATCCACAGGTTGACGGTGACGGGGCCGGTGACCTCCATGTCCTCCTGAAGGATGGGGGTCTGGAAGACGCACACATCGGGCCTTGAGGAGAGGGGCAGGTAGGGTGGTTTGCAGGCGTAGAAGTCGGGCCGCTCCTGCTGGTGGAAGGCGCCTGCCAGGGTGTTCAGGCCGGAGAAGTTGCCGCCGAGAGTCGGCACGGGGTTGCCGGGGTCAAACTGGTAGGTGGTCATGGGGTCGCGGCCTGCGGGCCTCTCAGGAGAGAGGTCGCCGTCGCCGTGCAGGTAGTAGGGGGTGAACTGGGTGCGTGCCAGGGGCCACTCGTTTTCGTGTCGCCAGTAGCCGCCGTGGTTCATGCGGCCCTTGACGTTCTTGCGGCCATCACCGCCGCCCATGATGAACAGGAGAATGGGGGGTTGCTCCTGGATTCCGGTCTGGAGACCCTTCAGCCAGGTGTCAAACCACATGGTGCGGAAGTCGTTCCAATCCTCGGCCAGGTTGCCGTCCAGGCAGGCGATGGGGCCGAAGTCTACGTCGCCGGAGTAGGTGAGGGAGCGCTGCCCGTGGGTCCAGGGCCCCATGAGCAGGCGGATTGGCCCCTTCTTGATCTTGGAGAGGCCAATGTAGTTCTCAAAGGTGGTGCGGGTGTAGGAGTCGTACCAGCCGCCCATGTGGAGCTGTGGGATGTCGGACCAGGCGTCGTAGAACAGTTCGCCAGCCATGCCGGGCTTCTTCCAGTAGTCGTCGTAGTCGCCGCGGGTCCACTGCTCCAGGATGTACTCCTCGTAGTCTGGCGTCCACTTCAGGGGGGAGTGGCCCTTGCGCCAGGGCAGCTGCTGAAACCAGTCGTCTGGGGTCACCGTCTCCAGGTATTTGGCGATGACGGGGTCCTCGGTGGCCTCTTTGCTGAGCTTGGCCTGGCTGATTCCCCACCCAAGTTGGCGCAGCTCGTAGGCGCCGTTGTGCCTGGCGGAGCTCATGTAGGCGTTGGAGAAGGCGCCGCAGTCCACGATCATGGTGGATAGGTTGGGCGGGTTCATGGCCGCCATGGCCCCCTGGGTATGGGCGCCGTAGGAGGTGCCATAGGTGCCCGTGGTCTCGTTGGACCACGGCTGCTTGGCGATCCATTGGACGCAGTCGTAGCCGTCGTTGGCGTCGGCGGTGTACTTGTGGAAGTAGCCTTCGGACTTGTAGCGGCCACGGTTGTCCTGTAGCACTACGACGTATCCCCGCTCGCAGAAGTACCGTGCCTCCTCAGCCATGCGGTCCGCCGCCTTGTTGTAGGGGGTGCGCTGGAGCAGTACTGGGAAGGGCCGTTGGATGGGCCGTCCGTTGATGGCGGGGCGATAGACGTCTGTTGCCAGGCGCACGCCGTCCCGCATGTCCACCATGATGTCCTTCTCTATGAACACCTGATAGGATGGCTCTGACCTTACCTTGGAGTATTGCATCGCTCCTCCTTGCAAGCTGTTGGGGGCGCGCCTACCTTTTGGCTTTTGCGAGTACCCTGGCTTTCTTTGTTTTGGGCGCGGGCGAAAGCGCGTCCAGGAAGTCCAGGACGTACTGGGCCTGGGCGTCGCGCATGTTGCTCCAGCCGTGGTCCGCTCCCTCATGAATGACCAGCTTGGCGTCGGGCTTGTACTTGATGGTTTCAAAGGCGTCTTTAGCTGCGTCCCGCAGGCGGGGATGGGTCTCCAGGGTGCCGGCCATCAGGAGGATGGGGCAACGCACCATGTGGGTGTAGCGGAGCAGGTTGTACCGCTCTGCTGGCCCGTGCTTGTCAACGTAGCTGCGGGCGCTATAGAAAGCGGGGTTAGGGAAGGAGGCAGGGATCAACGTATCGGGCTGGCCCGCCTCCAATAGGGCTTTGGCCTTCTCGTAAAACCTGCGGTACTCCTCTCCTGCCTCTGACGCCAGGAAGTAGGAGTGGGAGAGGCGCACGGGGGAAGAGGGGATGACGGCGGTTACGCGCGGGTCTTGGATGTAGGCCTGGTAGTAGGCGACCTTGACCGCGCCCATGCTGTGGCCGAAGATGGCGATGCGTTCGTATCCACGCCTGGTCAGCCAGGTGATTCCCGCGTCCAGGTCCAGGCGGCAGCGGTCCAGGATTTCGTGGGCGTTGCCCAAGGGCCGATCCGGATTGCCGTACACCACATCGTGGCTGGTGGTGTTGAAGGAGGCGCAGGGATAGCCCGCCTGGCGGAAGCGCTCCCCCAGGTCCAACAGATTGGCGCCGTAGAAGTTGCCGCCGGTGCCGTGGACCAGGAGGATGGCGTCTACAGGCCTGTTGGCGACGCCTCCCTCCCTGGGTGCGAAGAAGGCGCCGTCCAGGGCAATGTCATCCGTGGTGGTGGTCTTGACCAGCTCTACCTGCATCGCGAGCCTCCCCGGTCTTAGTGATGGGAAAGTAGTCGCCATTGTAAGGGCGAACCGCCGTTCCTGCAAGGCTTCCGACTTGACATGCCCGAAGGCCCCTCACTATAGTGCGAGCGCCCGCCAGGAGGCAGGGGTAACACCATCAGGGTTCTGTTTTGGGGATAGCTTCCAAGCGAAAGAGGAGGGAATCCATGCCTGGTAGATTCGCGGGTCTCACTCCTTACGAGGGCTATGAGGACATGCTGGTGGAGAAGAGGGACGGCGTGGTGGTTGCAACGCTGAACGTGCCGGAGAAGCTGAACGCCCTCACTCCGGGGATACGCATTGGCGTCAAACGCGTCCTGGAGGAGGTGAACGACGACGAAGAGGCCAAGGTGCTGGTCATCACCGGGGCGGGCCGCGGCTTCTGCTCCGGGGCGGACATGGGAGGTGGTGGCGATGGAGCTGCGGGCCGTCAGCCCAGCCGCCAGGAGCTGGAGGAGTCTCGCTTTGGCTGGGTAGGGCGCTTCCGCACCATAGACAAACCCGTTATCGCCGCCATCAATGGCGTGGTGGCAGGCGGCGGCTTCTCCCTGGCCCTGGCTGCCGACGTGCGGGTCGCCTCGGACCGCGCCCGCTTTGTCACCGCCTTCATGCGACGGGCCATTCTGCCTGACCAGTGTGTTACGTGGTTGCTGCCCCGGGTCGTCGGGCCCTCCCGGGCGCTCCTCATGCTCTGGTTGAGCGACGATGTGCTGGCCGAGGAGGCTCAGCGCATTGGCCTGGTGGACGTGGTGACGCCCCACGAGCAGCTCATGGAGCGGACACTTGAGCTGGCGGCGCGGCGGGTCAGAGGGCCCTCGGTCACCATTGAGCTGACCAAAAGGGCGCTGTATCACGGGCTGGCCGTGCCTCTGGAGACCCAGGCGGAGTATGAGGAGAGCCTGCTGAGCATCGTCAGCAGGACGGAGGACGTGCAGGAGGGCCGCGTGGCGTTCCGGGAGCGGCGGCAACCGAACTTTAGGGGGAAATAAGGCCCCACTGGTTATGTGTATAAATAATACACACGTTATTTCCAGCCGTCTTGACACTCTGAGTGTGTATGTAGTATACTGTGTTTGTGATCTTCGCATAAGGGGGTGAAACATGGATTGACCTAAGTGAGGAAGCGCAAAGATGTGTTGTGATTTTTGATAACGGTGGTGTAAACATGAGTACTGTGCGGGTTAACTTCACTCTACCTGAAGAAGTGTCTCAGCGACTCCGGCAAAGCGTTCTTGAGCGGACTCGCAGCGCCTTTGTCGCTGAGGCCATCAAGGTAAGGCTTGATCAACTAGAACGCCAACAGTTCAAGCAGCTTCTCGTTGAGGGATATCAAGCCAGGCGAGAAGAGGATCATGAAGTGAACCAGGCATGGGAAGTTGCTACTCTTGCGAACTGGAGATAAATGTGAAAAGAGAAAGGAGCAGGATTTGGACAGAGACTTTCCCCACTACGGAGACATCTACGACGTAAACCTTGAACCCGTGGTTGGTTCTGAGACTGGAAACTCCGTGACCGGAAGACCAGGGCCAGCTTTAGTAGTATCAAACGATAGTAATAATGAGTTCTCCGATACTGTGACTGTGCTTCCTCTCACGGGTCAACCAGCCCGAAAAATTTATCCCTTTGAGGCCCTTATCCCAAGAGGGGTGGAGGGACTGACAAGCGATTCACGGGTGAAGGCCAACCAGATAAGGACTGTGGACAAAAGAAGGCTCGTGCGGTTTAGAGGCCCTTTGCCAGAGTCCCTTTATGCCCAGGTCAAACAGGCTATCAAATACCACTTAGAGTTGGATTAACGAGGGAAGGCCCGCTTAGCAGGCGGGCCTTCTGCTTTGTTGATAGCGGTTAGACCTCTCTTCTCGGCGGCCTGGCAAAGAAGGTGAGGGTTGCGCAGGCCAGCACCAGCAGGCCGAACAGGGTGAAGATGGCCGTGTAGCTGCCCGTTATGTCATAGGCGACGGCGGCCACCAGTGGCCCCGCTGCATTGCTCACCATTTGCGCGGGCCAGATAACCCCGTTGATTCTCCCCAGGGACTCCCGTCCGAAGTAGTCGGCAAAGGTCACCTGATACAGGGTGCTGAAGATGCCTCCGACGAGGACTCCCATGTACAGGCCCCACAGGAGGCCCAGGGGGAAGGAGTTGACTGCCAGTAGGAAGCCCAGGCCCAGGGCCATGAACGTGAAGGCGCCGGCGAGTGTGCGGCGGATGCCGATGTGAGGGGCCAGAAGTCCTGCAAGGAGCGCTCCTGCCGCCCCCGCCGCTGACCAGGTGGCTAGCACCCATACTCCCTGGCCCGGGGCAAGCCCCTTATCCGTGAGGTACGGGAGCAGGTGGAAGATCGTGCCTGGCATGACCATGAACATCAGGACAAAGGCCGCCGCCAGCAAATAGAAGGCGGGAAAGCGCACCACCTGGGCAAGGGTGAAAGAGACTTCGGCCCTTGTGGCCGCTACCCTTCCCTCGCGCGTCACGCCTGCCTCTGACTCTGCCCCATCGGGCAACAGGCCTATGTCCTCTGGTTGCCGGCGCATGAAGAAGGCCACGGGCAGCACCGACACTACCCAGATTACCACCCCGGCCACAAAGGTGGCCAAACGCCAGTCCGCGACGTTGATTACCCACTGCACGTACAGGGGCGTCACCGTGTTGCCGGCCATCCCTCCCAAGCCTGCGAGGGCTACCGCCAGGCCGCGCTTGGCAATAAACCACTTGGGCACCGCGACCTGAAGGGCCAGGACCACCACCCCCATGGTGAGCATGCGCCCCATGATTTGCAGGAAGTAGAGCTGCCAGATGGCGGTGATAAAGGCCATCAACACAAAGCTCAGGCCGAGTAGGAAAAGAGACGCGGTGAGGATCCAGCGGCCTCCCAAGCGGTCTATCACCCTGCCGACAAAGAGGGCCGCCACTGCCCCTGCCAGGGTGCCCACGGTGACGGCCCCGGTGAAGAGTGTACGGGACCATCCGAACTCGCTGGTGATAGGGCCTAGCAGGACGCTCAGTACCGGGTGGGTGCCGGCCGATTGGGAAAAGCTGGCCAAGGCCACCGTGGCCACGATGACCCAGCCGTAGTAGAAGCGTTGCCTTCGGATGAGTGGGAGGGGTTGCGTGATTACTGGCATAGTCAAGTATGCTACTCCAGCACACCCTCCATTGCCAGCGCCGCAATCTCCTGATCCGACAGCTCCAGGATGGCTTTCAAGACGTGTTTGGTGTGCTCTCCCAGGAGTGGCGCAGGGGTTTTGTACTGGGCAGGCGACTCCGATAGACGGAACTCCGTGGAGTCAAAGGCGTGCCGCCCCAATTCTTGCTGCTCTTTGTAGACGAAGTGCTCCCTGTGAGCGAGTTGCGGGTCGCTGAACAGGTCCTCGGGGCGTTCCACTTCGCCGGCGGGCACACCGGCCTCTTGCAACCTGCCCATCAGATCCCGCGCCTCATAGCCGGCGGTCCATTCGGTGATGCGCTGGTCAAGCTCCCCCTCGTGGGCCTTGCGGGCCAGGGCGGTGGAGAAGCGCTCCTCGCTGCACCAGGCGGGATTGCCCATGGCGCGGCACAGCGTCTCCCACTCCTGGTCGGTCTGTACGACGATGGCGCACCAACGGTCGTCGCCTTTGCAGGGGTAGACGTTGTGGGGTGCGAGGCTTGGGGAGCGGTTGCCATCCCGCGTCATGATGTGGCCGTTGGCGGTGTAGTCCAGGATGGCCGGTGCAATGAATTGCACCGAGGCCTCAAGCTGAGACATATCCAGGTGCTGCCCCTTGCCGGTGCGCTGTCGGTAGTCCAGGGCCGCCACGATGGCGGAGATAGCGAAGCGGGGCAGGAAGAAGTCAGTGTATGCGCCGTAGGGGGGAACGGGGGAGCGGTCGGGCCAGCCGGTCAGGTTCACGAAGCCGGCCAGGGAGCCTAGCACCGGCCCGAAGCCCGGCTGCCGCTCTCTGGGGCCGCCGCGTCCCAGCATGGAGGCGCTGAACAGGATAACGCCGGGGTTGATGGCGCGTAGCTCCTCGTACCCCAGGCCCCACTCCTCCATGGTGCCAGGAGTGAAATTCTCCGTCACCACGTCGGCCCAGGCGACGAGGCGCTTCACCAGCTCCCGCGCCCTAAGCAGGGCCATGTTCAGCGTGACGCCGTACTTGTTGCCGTTGTAGTTGGCGTAGTAGCCGCTGCGGTTGACGCCTTGCACGCCGCCGGCGAAGGGGCCGGCGCGCCGCAGGCTCTCTATGCGGTGGCTGGACTCCACGCGCACGACGGTAGCGCCATGGTCTGCCAGGTAGCGTGTGGTCATGGGGCCAATGGCCACCCAGCAGAAGTCCAGGACTTTGAGGCCCTCAAAGGCTGTGCTTGTGGTTGTCATGGGTTTGCCTTCTCCCTTGTTGTCCCCTCTCCCGGCCTTGCCGCACAAGTCCTTTTGACCTAACCCGCTGGCCCCCTTCCCTAGCACGGAAGGGGGGATTTTGAATCTGGGGGACGCCCCCAGACCCCCAGCGGGAACTGACGTTCCCTGCACCTTCCAGACCTATCGTTTTCTCCCCTTCACCCCTCCTGAGGAGCCATCTGGTCTATTTTGGCGGCCATGATGAAGTCGTTGCGGGAGAGGCCCTGGATGGCGTGGGTGGTCAGCTCCACCGTCACGCGGGTGTAGTTGATGAGCACGTCCGGGTGGTGGCCTTCTTGCTCCGCGAGATAAGCCAGCGCGTTCACGAAGAGCATGGAGCGCAGGAAGCTGCGCCACCTGAACGTGCGCCGCAGCTTCACGTTCTCCACAAGCTGCCACTGGCCGGAAACGTAGGGCAGGTACAGGGCGGTCTGCTCTGGCGTGAATGGGGGCGTGTCTCCCCGGCAGGGCTCGCATTTGAGTTGAGTAAGGGGCTGCGTCATTTCATATCACTCCGGCTTGCCTCAGAATCACCACATCGCTTTTGCTCAGCCCCAGCTCCTCTACGTACACCTCCTGGTTGTGCTCTCCCAGGTAAGGTGCGCGCCGCCAGGGGCCAATGGCCGACTCGCTGGAGCGGATAAAGGCGCCAGGGTAGTCAAAGGCGGCGCCTTCGGCTTCGTGACGGATGGGTGCAAAGTAGCTCCGGGCCGCAACTTGTACCTCTTCACGGATGTCCTTGGCGGTGTTCACGGGGAAGAGCATGATCCGCCTCGCCACGGCGCCGTTGTACAGATCCTCTTTTGTATGGGCTGCAAAGAAGTGCTGGATGGGCTGGACGGCGCGTGTCATTGCCTCCTGCCCGGCCTCCTCGTTGGAGTCCACCCGCGTCCAGTCTGCTGAATGCAGGAACTCGTCGTGGAAGCCTTCCGCCTCCATCCACTGCACCAGGCTATTGGTGCCCCCGCCCAGAGGCCCAGAGGCGAGGGAGAAGTTGACGTAGCCGTCTTTGCACTCCCAGGTGGTGCGGGAGCGTCCGCCGCTCAGGCCGGGGCGATACACCCCCTGGCGGCTCAGGTTGATCTTGCTCAGGTCCCAGAAGGAGGGTGCATGGGAGAGGGTACGGGCCACCGCCTCCTGTCCAGAGACGTCCACCTGTTGCCCCTGGCCGCTCAGGAGGCGGTAGTGGTGGGCAATCATGGCGCCGGCAGCACCCGAGGCTCCCATGTGCAGGCCAAACTGGGGCAGCGTGACCCGCACCGGCGGCAGGTCCGGGTCGCCGGTCAGGTGCATGAAGCCGCCCGTGGCCATGCCCACCAGGTCTGGCCCCAGGTAGCTGGCGTAGGGGCCACTCTGGCCGAAGGGGGTCATCCCGACGAGGATCAGGCGAGGGTTGGCCTGGCGCAGGTCGTCATAACCTAGGCCGAGGCCCGATAGGTAGCTGGGCGGGTACGACTCAAAGAGGAAGTCGGAGGCGGCGGCAAGGCGCTTCAGGAGGGCCTGGCCATCGGCGGTGCGGATGTCCAGGGTGACGCTGCGGCGTCCAGCGGCGTAGGCCCACCACCACAGGCTCCGTTCTTGGTGGGGGGCGCCAGCATAGAAGGGGGCCATGCGGCGGACCGGGCTGCCCTGGGGCGGCTCCACGGAGACCACGTCGGCGCCCAGGTCGCCGAGGATTTTGGCGCCAATAATCTCCGTGCCCAGAGAGAGGTCCAAGACCCTGTAGGGGCTCAGTAGCCTTGGGCCCGTCTTCTCGTTGGCCATCCAGTGCTAGCTCCTCTGCCCTTCCTACGGCCTTGCTCTAAAAGTTCTTTTGACCTAACCCCCTTCCCTGAAGGGAAGAGGGAAGAATTGTATCTGGGGGACACCCCCATCCGCCGCAGGCGGACCGGCAGAGGGGCAAAGCCCCTCTGCACTCCCCTTTCCTCCGCAGCCTGCTAGGGTATCACACGCCCTTGGCGCAGGCTCCTGACCTGGTCTGACGAGTAGCCCAGCTCCTGGAGGATCTCTTCGGTGTGCTGGCCAAGCATAGGGGCCGGGCGCTGCACGGCGGGGGGCGTGTCTGAGAAGGCGAAGGGCGGCGCGCCCTGGCGCAACTGCCCGTACTCCGGCGATTCCACCTCAAAGCTCAGGCCCCACGCTTTCAGCTCCGCGCTGCGGGCGAGTTCCTGGGTAGTTACAAGTGGGGCTGCCTTCAGGTCTGCTTCCCTCATGAGGCGTATCCAATGGTCCGCGGTGTTTTGCGTCAGTATTGAGGCCAGGGCTGCGGCGATGGCCTCCTCCTGTACCTGGCCGTCCTCTGGCCAAAGGGGGGCCAGGTCACTCCTGTCCAGGGCCACGCACAGCCTTTGCCACTGGGCCGGCGTGTCGCAGGCCAGGTAGAGCCAGGCGTCCAGGGTGCGGTACAGGCGGTGCGTGGAGTCTACACCCAGGGCCTGACCGGGGAAGGCTGGCTCCCCCGCAGCCCGCGGAGAGGTCCAGGGGGAGCCGTTCTGGAAGAGGAACTCCCCTGCCTGCACGGCGACGACGGAGTTCATCAGGCACGTCTCCACCCGCTGCCCCTGGCCGGTGCGCCGGCGGTGGTAGAGGGCCAGGACGATGCCCCAGGCGGCGAGGAGGGAGGCGGCGTAGTCGGAGATGGCGACGCGCAGGAAGACGGGTGGGTTGTCGGGGCCGGCCTGGTAGGCCATGGCGCCGCTCTGGGCCTGGAACAGGGGGTCAAAGCCGGGGACGCCGGCGAAGGGGCCGCGCGTGCCGTAGGCGGTGACGGTGCAGTAGATGATGCGGGGGTTCACCTCGCGCAACGTCTCGTAGTCGGCCCCCAGACGTTGGGCGACGCCGTGGCGGTAGTTCTCCACCACCACGTCGGCCCGCCCCACCATGCGATAGAGCGCCTTCTTTCCCTCGGTTGTCCGCAGGTTCAGGACGATGCCCCGCTTGCCGCGGTTCCATGCCTGGAACCCTGCGACGATGCCCCGGAAGGCGTCGCCCTCAAAGGACTCCACCTTGTCCACCTGGGCGCCCAGGTCTGCCAGCAGGCTAGAGGTGTACGCCCCGGCGATGTAGCCCGCCAGGTCTACGATGCGTATGCCTTGAAGGGGAGGAGGCAACTCGCATCAGCTCCCTTGAAGAGGTAGAGGTCGCACCCGTATTCGCCCAGGTTCTATGACGACAATG
Source organism: Chloroflexota bacterium (assembly GCA_016179765.1). Classification (GTDB taxonomy): domain Bacteria; phylum Chloroflexota; class Dehalococcoidia; order Lucifugimonadales; family JACPCL1; genus JACPCL1. The sequence goes on along the minus strand of JACPCL010000035.1, from coordinate 33,181 downwards.
CTGCCATGCTCCAAATCCATTTGTAGGGAAACCAAGTTTGCAAGAAGTAGTTCGGTTTGGAGCGCAGGCAGGTGTTCAAGCCCGCCACGGAATAGTATGACGGACGGCGCCATTGCCTTGCTCCGCGCCAACAGCGTCCCAAAATCGGTGTCAGCCGAGACAAGAACTCTGCTTTCTTGTTCCGCACGTAGTAAGACGTCCGGGTCGGAGTCTGTAAGCGCCCCATAGTCCAAGAGATGCAACGCATCATGCCCCGCAAGGTGAAGAAGCCGGGCAACTGTAGGAGACAGTGAGGCGTCAACCAGAAACCTCATGATGCGGTAAGCAATGGGAGCGTCCGCTCCCGCACCGCCTCGGCAGCAAAGTGTAGCGCCTCCGTTATATCCTCGGCTTCAAGGTAGGGATACTCTTTGAGGATTTCTTCCTTGCTCATCCCCTCGGCCACCATACTCACCACCGTCGCCACAGGCACCCTCATGCCGCGAATACAGGGCAGGCCGCCCATCTGGTTTGGGTTGACCGTAATGCGTGTATATTTCATGGCTCACCTCTAACATCCAGGATAACATCCCTATGCCGCAGAAGCCAACGCCTCCACAATGGCGTTGCCCATCTGGGAGGTGGTCACCTGGCGCTCCCCCTGGGCGACGATGTCTGCGGTGCGCTGGCCACCCTCCAGCACCCTGTCCACCGCCTGCTCAACGGCTTGCGCCTCCTTGGGCAGGCCCAGGGAGTAGCGGAGCATCATGGCGGTGCTGAGCACGGTTGCGATGGGGTTGGCCTTGCCCTGGCCTGCGATGTCCGGCGCGGTGCCGTGGACCGGCTCGTAGAAACCCCGGGCGCGTCGCCGGCTACGGGCGGCGGGGATGCCCGCCAGGCTGGCTGAGGGCAACATGCCCAGGGAGCCGGCGAGGACCGAGGCCTCGTCGGACAGGATGTCGCCGAAGGTGTTCTCCATGACCAGCACGTCAAACTGTTTTGGGTTTTGGATAAGCTGCATGGCACAGCTATCCACAAGCTGGTGGTCTACCGTGACGTCGGGGTACTGGGGGGCCAGCTCTATGGCGATCTGCCGCCACAGGCGGGAGGTCTCCAGGACGTTGGCCTTGTCCACGGAGGTGAGGCGCTTGCGGCGTCCCCGGGCCAGCTCAAAGCCCACCCGTAGAATGCGCTCAATCTCCATCTCGGAGTATTTCATGGTGTCCACGCCACGGCGGCCCCGCTGGGTGCTCCAGCGGCGCTTGGGCTGGCCGTAGTAGAGGCCGCCGGTCAGCTCCCGTACCACAATCAGGTCAACGCCGTCTACCACCGCAGGCTTGAGGGGGCTGGCGTTGACTAGGAAGGGGTAGGACTTGACGGGCCGGATGTTGGCGTAGACGCCCATGCTCTTGCGCAGGGCCAGCAGGCCGTCCTCCGGGCGGACCTGGGCTGCGGGGTCCGACCACTTGGGGCCACCCACGGCGCCGAAGAGCACGGCGTGGCTGGCGCGGGCCTGATGGGCTGTTTCGTCTCGGAGGGCAACGCCGTAGGCGTCAATGGCGGCGCCGCCCACCAGGTCGTTGGTGAGGTTGAAGGTGTGGCCGAACTTGCGGCCAACACCCTTCAGCACCTTGAGGGCCTCGGTCATGACCTCAGGGCCGATGCCGTCGCCTGGGAGCACCAGAATGTTGAATTGCATGGCTGACCTCTTGATGGACTGCTTGGAATCCTTCATGCCAGTAGTCACTGGCACCATAAGGGATGAAAAGGGGGTTTAGCTTGTCATTCTGAGCGCGTGAGCCCCAATTCCAACGGGGCGAACGCTACGAAGAATCTCTCATGAACTGGGGCTATGGGCAACGGCTTTTTGGGAAAGGCCTGTGTTGAATTGGCAGAACAGGAGAGATTCTTCACGATGTCCTCCCGATACATCGGGACATCGGGACTCGTTCAGAATGACAACTACCAGACCCTATTTTCGTAGCAACTATAGGGCAAAGCCTATGGACGTGTAAACTACTTCCCGTGTCATCGGGCAGAGGAGAGATCCAGCCTGAAGGCGGCTGGCAATAACGTCCTATCATTCATGGGGGCAACCACCAGGACGGCTACGTCTACACCTGCGGCCTGGGCGTCCAGGGTGAAGGTAGCAGTGCCGTCCTGGCCAACTGGGACGGCGGTGACGGTGGCCCCCGCGGCGTTGACCTCTATGAGGCGCAACAGGTACTCCTGTTCCACCTGATAGGGAGCACGGAGGAACCCCTGGGCTTCCCAGGCTCCCCCGTCGGATTCGGCGTCGTCAAAGAAGCCCGCGCCGAGGAGGGCGATGTCGTCCAGGCAGAGGCCCGCGCCGTGGATGGCGTCGTCGGTCACGTACTCAAAGCGCAGCAGAATGGAGTTGCCAGCGTAGGGGGACAGGTCTATGCGCTCCCTGAGCCAGCCGCCGCTGGCGCCGGTGTACGCGGGGCCAAAGGCGTTGCGCAGGCTGTCAACACGCACGGTGTGCTTGCCTTCCAGGATGTCCCAGGTGCGCCCTGCGTCGGTGGAGACCTCCACGTAGGCAAAGTCCCACCCCTGCTCAATCTCGTACCAAAGGGAGTAATCCAGCGTTAATGTCTTCCCTGGCGGCAGGTCAAAGCGCCCTGTCAGGGTGGTGTCAATGGAGTCGCCCTGGTTACCCCACCAGCAGCGCTCTCCGCTGGGAGGCTGCTGGGGTAGGAGGGGCGTTTGCGGCTGGCCCTGGAAGACGATCCGCAGCCCGGGGATGTTGACGGGAAGGCTGTAGTAGCGGGCGGCGTACTGGGGCGCCATGTCTTCCACGTTGGTGGGCCCACCCAAGGGAAGGGGCTGGAAGCCAACGATGAAGCTATCTGGATAGCTGTAGACACCGCCCCTGGAGTCGTCCAGGTAGTTAGCCACCAGCCAGTCTGCGAAGACCTCCCTGAAGGTGCGTCCATCTCCTTCCGCCTCAAGGTAGCGCGTGACGCTGGCAAGCCCGTTGGCAGGCTCCTCCAGCAGGGTTCGGAGGCTTGCCGCGCCGAACTGCTGGGCCAGGTAATCCGTGAACAGGCTGGCGGCTCCATAGTGGGGGGCGGTGGAGCCGAGGTCCAGGGGCCAGGCGGTGAGGGAGACTGGCTGGGCGGCAAAAAAGGCGCCTTGGAAGCTGGGGGTGTATCCCGCTAGCCTCTTGCCGAACTCCGCCAGGCCCTCGTTCAGCCAGCCTTCCTCGGTGGGATCGGCGCGGAACTGGACGGCGTGGGTGAACTCGTGGGCAAGCGTCCCCAGATAAGCGACCGAGCCCAAGGGCAAGCCCGCGATGTCCAGATAGATCATCTCCCGTTGATTGCTGTAAGGATGGACTTGCAGGGGGTACTCGTCGGCGGTGGAGAAGTAGCCAGCAACGCCGTTGAGGGGCGTGTGCAGGATGGTCAGGTGAACGTCGTTGTCTATGCCGGGTGATAGCTCAGGGCCAAAGAGGTTGGTGATGCGGGGGTAGATGACCTCCTCAAAGAGCTTGGCTGCCTTCTCCATATCTGGGCGGGAAAAGCGCTCAGCGTCATCCACATACCAGTAGGCGTGCTCTGTGACCAGTTGCAGCGTGGCGGCCACCGAGTACACCCGCCGGTTGGGGATGTCGGCGACCTGGAACGTATCCTCGCGTCCCTGGGCATAGGACACAGGTTTCGGGTTGACCACCCGGGGGATGGGGCGCCCGTCCTTCAGGGCCAGGCGCGCGGCCAGGTCGTACATATCCCGTTCTGGCGGCGCGCTGGATGCAGGTCTGGCGGGCGCAGTGGTGGGCGAGGGTGTGGGAGAGGCGATGGGGGGAGAGACCGTCGGGGTTGGCGTGGGGGTAGCCGTAGAGGTAGGCGACGCCACGGGTTGCCGGGTCGGCGTTGCTAGGGCAGGGGTTGGAGAGGGTGTGGGGGTGGGAGTTGCCTGGGGGGTGCAGGCGAGGAGCACGGCCAGGGCGAGGGTCAGTATGGCGGGAGTGCGCCTATGCATCGGCGACAACCGTCATCTGATTGTACCGGTTCATGGCCGAGGCTAGACCGTGGAGGGCTGTCCAAGCCACTGCTTCCTCCGCTAGCGCCAGGGTCTTCTCCATAAGCCAGGCCTCCTCCTGGGTAAGACGGCCCAGTACAAAGCCGATGGCGTCGCCGGTTTGGGGGTGGCCGATGCCGATGCGCAGGCGTGGAAAGTCCTGGGTTCCCAGCTCGGCGATGATGGAGCGGATGCCGTTGTGCCCGCCGGCGCTGCCGCTGGGGCGCAGGCGTATTTTGCCAACGGGCAAGTCCATGTCGTCGTGCACTACCAGCAGGGTCCCAAATTGTCGGGACTGCTGGAAGCGGTCAAGGAGGTACTTGGCGGCCTGGCCGCTGCGGTTCATGTACGTGCGGGGCTTGGCGAGCACCACGGGGACGCCCTCAATCTGCCCCTGGCCGTAGACGACGTGGGTGCGCCGGTCATTCATCGGAATGCGGTGCTTGCTTGCCAGGGCGTCCACGCACCAGAATCCGACGTTGTGGCGAGTGACCGCATACTCCTTGCCTGGGTTGCCGAGGCCCATGACGATGATCATAGGGTTGCCAGTACTCCCCGCAGGAACTGCAAGAGGGGGGCGTCCAGGACATTGACCAGGCCGGTCAGGTCGCTGACCTGCACCACCTGAATAAGCTGGCGCACCTTGGGCTCATCCGGGGTGCGTAAAATGCGGGCCGCCAAGAACCCGCTCAGACGGCGGCACCTCTCTGTCAGGGCCTCTTCAACCTGGCGGCAGAGGGCCTTCACCTCCTCAACGGGGGCCTTTTGATCCAGGGTAAAGTTGCAGCCAGTGCAGCGAGGGCGCGCCTCCATGTCCAGATAAGGGGCGGGAGCCTGGCAAAGGGCAAGGCCTGGAGCTACGTGGCGTAGCGCCTCCATAGGCATGAGGCTTGCCGGCGTCCCTAGCTCAGCCAGGGCGTTCAGCTTCTCCAGGGTTTCCCCCTGGAGCATCGCCGTGGCCATCAGAGGTTGCAGCATGGCCGCATCCTTCTGACGTTGCGCATGGCTCTCCTGATAGGCCTGTTGGTACTCTGCCTTGAAGGTCGCAAGCTGGACTTGGAGGGCCTGGGGCGACCAGGAGGTGGAGGCCAGCTCCCTGAGGGTGAGGGAGGACAGGAGCCACTGGCGTGATACCGCCAGATGGGCCAGGTCCGAGGGCACGAGGGCCTCTGTGAGGTACCGAACCGCGTCTGTAACCATGGGCTCCAGGCCCCCCAACCGATGGAAGGCTTCCAGCCTATGGAAGGCCTCGGCAAATCTGGAGGGGGAGGTGTAGACCTGACGCGCCTGCGCCGTTGCCGCCTCAGGGGAGTCCGCCATGGCTAGGGTTGCAAGCTGCTGCACAAGGGCTGCTGCTGCTTCGGGCAACGGCTCGCCTAGGGCGAGGCTGAGGCGGCGCAGCCCGTCAGCGGCGTGGTTCACGCTGGCCCTGAGCTTTGTCATGGCTTCAGATAAGAGGGGCTTGAGGTCATTATCGGCGGCATCCTCCTGCTGGGTCAGCCCTGGCTCAAGGGCCGAAAAATAGATGGCCGCCGCGAGGGCAGAGGGAACGGTCGTCTGCCGCAGGGCTGCGCCCTCCTGGTCAAGGCGCGGGCAGAAGGCGAGGGTGGGGACGGTCTCCGGCAGGAGCACGAGGCCCTGGTAGCGCCCTCCCGTTGTCAGCTGGAGCCTGTGTCCGGAGCGCAAGGGGAGCTCCAACTGTGGGGGGCCGCTTCTCAGGAAGAGCAGGAGGAAAAGGCTGGCCACGGTATGGGGCAGACCCTGGACGTGGGACAACCAGCGCCCCAGGTCTTCCAGGGGCCACTCGCCGCTCCTTCGGGCCAGCTCCGCCGCCATGACCTGAGCCAGGTGGGTGGTCAGGGTCACCTGGCCAGAGGATGGGTCTCTTGCAATACCCAGGCCAGGGCCAAAGGTATCCAGCGCCTCCTGGCCCTGGGGGCTGCCTAGGGCAATGGCCTGGAACAGGTCGTTCAGGCCCTTTTCCTCCAGGGGCCGGGAGAAACCGGCGTTGTCTATGGGCAGACGGGGGTACGTCCAGGCAAGGAGGGCTTGGGCGATGGCAGAGAGCCACGCCTCGGAGGAGGGGCCACGGAATATGGCTCCTGGCTGAAACTCCACGCCACCTCCCGCCACAAGAGCGCCTGCCGCATAGGCCTGGCGGTGGGAGTCCAGCAGCGCCTGGCGTGTCTCCGGTACGTCGTACTGGGCGCGCAGCTCCCGAAGCAGTCGCCGCTCAAGGGCCGCTCTCGTGCCTCTGCCCGGGTCTCGCGGAGGGGGAACCCACACCGCAATGCGGGAGTCCTGGAGCTGTGTCCTGGGCGCCGGGACGTGGTTGTGCAAGAAAACAATGCGAAAAAAGGTATCCCCTACCAGGGGCTGTCCCAGGGAGGCATCCCACTCTTCGGAGGCGACGACCTCGCCAGGGTATAAGAGGTTTTGATAAGGGGCCAAGAAGGGTACTCGCTGGCCCGGAAAGAGGTCCCAGGGGTCAAAAGTAGAGGTGGTCATACCTGACCCAGCCCTGCCACGCCGGACTCCAGGAGCCTGACAAATTGCTCCTCGCTGAGTATGGGAATGCCAAGCTTTTGGGCCTGGGCGAGCTTGGAGCCGGCGTCTTCCCCCACCACCAGGTAGGCGGTCTTTTTGGTCACGCTGCTGCCTGCGGAGCCGCCCAGCTCTTTGATGCGGTCCTCCGCCTGGGAGCGGCTCAAGGCGCTCAGGCGGCCCGTGACCACAAGGTGCAGTCCCGCCAGAGGCGTACCCCGGCCTTCTTTTGGAGCGGCCACCTCCGCCAGGCCCACGCCGGCCTGCTCAAGCCGGTCCAGCACGCGGCGGTTGACCTCCCGTTGGAAATGGGCCGCGATGCTCTGGGCGATCTTGGGGCCTATGCCGGGAACCTCTGCCAGATCAGCCTCGGAGGCGTCGCGAATCCTGTCGACGTGGCGAATGCCCAGGGCGTACAGGACGCTGGCCAGGGGGCGTGACCTGCTGGCCGCTATGGCGCCCATGAGGTTGTCGGCGCTCTTTTCTCCCATGCGCTCCAGGGCCAGGAGCTGCTCTCTGGTGATGGCGTAGATGTCCGCCACCTCCTTTACTAGCCCAGCGTCAATGAAGGCCAGGGCCAGCTTCTCGCCCATGCCCTCCACGTCCATGGCCCCCCGGCTGACGAAGTGCATCAGCAGGCGGGAGAACTGAGCGGGGCAGCCGTTGTTGAGGCAGTAGGTCATGGCCTCCCCTGGCGGTCGGAGGACCGGCTCGCCACAGGCTGGGCACCGCTGGGGCATACGGAACTCCTGCTCCTCTCCCGTCCGGCGAGACGCCAGCGGCGCCACGACCTGGGGGATGACCTCTCCCGCCCGCTCCACGACGACCCAGTCGCCGATGCGCAGGTCTTTGCGGCGGATGTCATCTTCGTTGTGGAGGGTGGCCATTTTGACGGTGGCGCCGCCGATGTTGACCGGCTCTAGCACGGCAAAGGGGTTCAGGGTTCCGGTGCGCCCCACGTTGATGCCAATACTGATGAGACGGGTCACCTGTTGAATAGCGGGGAACTTGTAGGCTACCGCCCAGCGAGGTTCCCTGCCGACGACGCCCAGGTGCTGCTGGTAATCCAACCGGTTCACCTTCACCACCACGCCATCCACGCCGTAGTCCAGGCGCTCCTTGTCATGCAGCCACCTCTGGAAATAGGCCTCCACCTCCGTCAGGTTCTGGCAGATGGCGCTGGCAGGGTTGGTGCGGAAGCCCATTTCTCGCAGGTGGGCCATGGTCTCCCAGTGGTTGTCCGGCATGGGGCCGCCTTCGGCGTAGCCCAGGGCGTAGACGTAGATGTCCAGGGCCCGCGCCGCGGTGATGCGGGGGTCAAGCTGGCGCAGGGAGCCGGCGGCGGTGTTGCGCGGGTTGGCATAGGGAGGCTCCCCCGCGGCGACGCGCTCCTCGTTGAGTTTCTGGAAGCCGGCCCTGGGGAAGTAGACCTCTCCCCGTACCTCAAACCGCTCCGGCTGGCTAGCGGCGTGGAGAGCCAGGGGGATGCTGCGGATGGTGCGCAGGTTCAGGGTCACATCCTCGCCGCGGAGGCCGTCGCCGCGGGTGGCCCCGCGCACAAGGCGGCCGCCTTCGTAGGTGAGGGCCACCGCCAGGCCGTCCACCTTCAGCTCGCACACCATTTCAAAGGAGTCCCGCTCCAGGAGTTGCTGGGTGCGCCGGCACCACGCCGCAAGCTCATCGGCGTTGAAGACGTTGTCCAGGCTGAGCAGCGGGACGGGATGCGCCACCTCAGCGAAGCCCTCCGCCGGTGCGGCGCCCACCCGCTGGGTAGGCGAGTCCGGCGTCACCAGCGTTGGGTAGTGGGCCTCCATCTCCCGCAGCTCGCGCATCAGATTGTCGTACTGGGCGTCGCTGATGACCGGAGCGTCCAGGACGTGGTAGCGATAGTTGTGGTAGTGCAGTTCCTTGCGGAGCTGCGCCACCCGTTCATTGACCGAGGGATCAACCATAGCCCTTTCCTGATAGTAGTGGGTTGAAAAAGTATAGCATAGCTGGATACGTTGCTCTGGCACGGGTCGCCGTGACTTGGGCGGCGAGGTTGCCCACCATGGGATGGGGCCAAGGGACGCAGCCCCCTGACTTTCCTGGGGGCACTTCCGTTATTATGGATGAGTCAACTTTGTACCCGCCAAGGGCGGGGTGCAGGGGGGCTCATGTCCGGGTCTGACCAGGCTAAACAGGGCGCAGGGGCCCTGGCCGACCTTTTTGAGACGGAGTACGAGCGCATTGTACGTTATTTCTACGTGCGCATCGGCGACGGCGGCGCAGCGGAGGAGCTGGCCTCTGAGGTGTTTCTACGGGCGCTGGAGCGCATTGACAGCTTTGAGTGGCGAGGCATCCCCATGCAGGCGTGGCTCTTTCGCATTGCTCACAACATGACGGTGGACTATTTGAGGAAGCACGCCGGCAGAAGGGCAGCGCCCCTGGCTGCGGCGGAGCAGGTGGCCTCCGCCGATAGTCCGGAGGAGACGGCCCTCATGGCTATGGAGCGTCGGGAGCTGCTGGATGCGATGGAAGCGCTGACTCCGGCTCAGCGGGAGGTCATTAGCCTGCGCTTCTTCACGGGCCTCTCCTGCGCGGAGACGGCCCAGGTGATGAAGCGGAGCAACGGGGCCGTGCGAGAGCTCCAGAGCAGCGGCCTCAAGGGCCTGCGCCGCGTTCTGGGAGCACGGCAGGAGAGGGCTGTTCATGTCCCGGAGGGATAGCAGCATGGGGAATAGTGCAGGTTTCTTGCGTATCTTGGACCTCTGTGTTGACCGCGTCCTGCAGGAGGGCGAGGCGGTAGAGGCGTGCCTGCGAGACCATCCCCAGCACGCCGAGCAGCTTGAGCCTATCCTACGTCTGGCCCAGCGCACACGGCTGGCCCTGGAGTACACGCCGAGGGATGCCGCCAAGGCATTGGCCCGGGCGGAGCTGCACCGAGCTATCCGAGAGCGGACGGCTGACGCACAGAGCGGATCGCCGTGGGAGAGCTTCCAGCGAGCCCTGTCCCGCCTTCTGATCGCCCGCCGGTGGGCGCTCATGGCAACCACAGTGGCCCTCTTTGTGGTCCTGGCGAGCACCGGTGCGGTGGCCGCCTCCTCTGGGAGCGAGGCGGACGAGCCGCTGTATTCCGTGAAACGTACCGTGGAGAGGGCGCGCCTGGCGCTCACCCGGGACGACCAGGACAAAGCCCGGCTCCACGCCGCCTACGCCGACCGCCGCATGGAGGAGATGACGGCCATGGCGTCCAAGGGTGACCGCAGGCGCATCAAGGGTTTGCGTGGCGATGTGCAGAGCAATCTGCGCCACCTCCGTATGGCGGCGCTGCCTGGCCAGGTTATCCTAGTAGCCGTGCCCGGGGGTGGCTGGCCAGATGGCCGGTCTGGCCAGACGCTGCCCTACGCACCACGTCCCCTGCTCATCCCGCCCCAGGGACAGCGAGCGCGGGAGTTGTGGGATTGGCAACGAACCATCCAGGCCCACATGCAACTGATAGAGTTGCGCTACCGTGTGGCTCTGCAGGAGGCGCCGGAGCCGGCCAGGGCGGAGCTCCGCGAGGCGCTGGACGCAACGCGCCGGGACTATCAAGACCTGCTTTTTGCCTTCCAACAGGCCTATGAGGCGAGAATTGATGAGGCCAGCCGTTAGGAGGCTGGAAAAAGGGCTTGTATACTCTCTTAGGTTAGGATGGGGGTGAACAAGGGTCTACCCCCCACCTCAATCCTCCCCCGCAAGGGGGGAGGAAGCTATTTTCGTCGGAATGACACCAAACTGTGTTTCCTTGTGTCAACCGAGACATTACCCTCTCTTAAGCATAAGCGGCCCGCCTGAAGCGGGCCGCTTATGCTGTCTTTAGGATTCGCCCCTGGCACGGGGGACCGCAGGAGTCTGTCAGCAGCCGGGTTCGCCAGGGTGGCCGCAGCAGGGTTGCAGGCGATAGGCCCTGCGCCAGAGGTTTCGCAGCAGGAGGCGGAACTTCTTTCCCAGAGGCATGGGCTGCTGGAGGTTGGTGAGGGGGCTCCAGCGGGTGGTCAAGGTCTTTCCCTCTTCGCTGTCTCACCGCTAAGAGGCGGCGGCGTGCGGAGCGAGTATACCCTTTTGGCTGGCTAATGCGCTACCATATCCGCGAGAGAGGCCAAGCCATGAAGAAGAAGCGACTCATAGAGGGGCTGCAGCGCATCGTCGGCAAGGGGTACGTCATCCACCACCCCGATGACCTGCTGGCGTACGAGTATGACGGCTCAGTGGACCGTGGGACGGCCACGGCGGTGGTCTTTCCGAGCAGCACGGTGCAAGTGTCCCAGGTGGTGGCCCTGGCCCATAGGGAAGGCATTCCCGTAGTCCCCAGGGGGGCGGGCACTGGGCTTTCCGGCGGGGCCATTGCTGCGGAGGGGAGCATCCAGATCGCCCTGACCCGCATGCGCTCCATCCTTGAGGTGGATGCGGCGAACCGCCTGGCCGTGGTGGAGCCCGGGCTGGTGAACCTTGACCTCTCCACGTCGGTAGCTCCCCAGGGGCTGTACTACGCACCGGACCCCTCCAGCCAGGGGGCGTGCACCATTGGCGGCAACGTGGCGGAAAACTCCGGCGGCCCTCACTGCCTGCGCTACGGCGTTACCACCAACCACGTCCTGGCCCTGGAGGTGGTGCTGGAGGATGGAAGCATTGTTTGGATAGGTGATAGATACAGAGGAGGGCCAGGGTATGACCTGGTGGGGGCCTTCGTGGGTTCCGAAGGGATGATGGGCATCGTTACCAAGGCGGTGGTACGCCTGCTCCCTAGGCCAGAGTCGGTTAGCACCCTGATGGCGGTGTTCCCGGAGATGGACCAAGCGAGCGCAGCGGTGTCCCGGGTCATCGGGAGCGGCCTTTTGCCCACGGCGATGGAGATGATGGACAGGCTGAGCATCAAGGCGGTGGAGACGGCCATGGGTTATGGCTATCCCCAGAATGCTGGCGCGGTGCTCCTTATTGAGGTGGATGGCATAGAAGAAGAGGTGTCGGAATCTGCAGCCTCGGTGAAGGCGCTGTGCCGTGCAGAGGGGGCTTCGGAGATGAGGGCTGCCACGGAGGCGTCGGCGCGGGCGCGCCTGTGGGCGGGGCGAAAGGGGGCGCTTGGCGCGTTGGGGGCGCTGGCCCCGAACTACTACCTGGTGGACGGCGTGGTGCCGCGTACCCAGCTCTTGCAGGTGCTGCGCAGGGTAGGGGAGGTCAGCCAGGGGTCGGGGTTCCCCATCGCCAACGTCTTCCACGCCGGCGACGGCAACCTGCACCCCTGCATCCTCTTTGATGAGCGACAGGCGGGGCATACGCCCCGCGTACTGGCGGCGGGCGGCGAGATATTGAAGGCGTGCGTGGAGGTTGGCGGCGCGCTGACGGGGGAGCACGGCGTGGGACTGGAGAAGAAGGCGTACATGCCGCTGCTGTTCACCAACGCAGACCTGGAGGCGATGCTCCGGTTGCGGCGGGCCTTTGCGCCCAGCGGCCTGATGAACCCGGGCAAGGTGTTTCCGGGGGGGCCGTCCTGTGGCGAGGGGTTTCGCCCCGCGTCGGTAGTGAAGGCTGACCAAGGGATGTGGGTATGAATAACGTGTTCCCAGATGTTGCAGAGTACTTAAAGGGAACATATCAGCAAGTGGTGGGGCATTTGCATGCAACAGAGCAATTCGGACATTTTTTCCATCAGCCTTTTGTGGTGATAGTCAATCGGGTCATAATTTCTACCGAGATGCTTGAAGCAGTCTTTTTGCTGGGGCAAAGGCCAGCTCAGCAACCATTGACTGCGGATGAGATGAGGTCGCGTCTAACGTACCTGTTCAGAGACATGTTATTTGTGGGCTCAATGTCCACAATGGAATACTATCTCATTCAAATACTCATGAGTTGTCCACATCATCCTGCCCACGAAGCGATTCAAAAAAAAGGCGGCCCTCGAAGAGTGGGGCTACCTGATTTCATGCCTTGGCTACAGGACAGCGCCCTTTGGGAATTCGCCATTCAGTTCAGAAATGACGCTGTTCACTACAATGCAGTCGGTCGGCGTACGATCCCATCGCCTCAGCAACTTGACTTTCCTATCATTGTTACTGAGGGTCAAGAAGCACAAGGTGTGCTGAGAAGTTTTGTTGCGTTGACCAAAGCACTTGAGATGAGTTACTACAATCTCCTGACATCCCTTTCGGCATCTCACTGAGAGGTTTTGTATTGAGGTGAAGATGCGGGCAAAGGCTACATCTACCATTGCTCTGAGAGAGCGGCTGGCCACACTGCTGCCGCCAGAGGCCATTGCTCCGGCGTCCGACATGGCGCGCTATGCCGTGGACGGCGTTGTGCCCCAGGCGGTCGCGCTGCCGGCAAGCGTGGAGCAGCTTTCGGCGGCGCTGCGGCTGGCGAACGACCAGGGCTGGGTGGTGGCCGTGCGAGGGAGCGGCGCGCTGATGGAGTACGGCGGCGTCCCAAAGGGCGTTGACCTCGTGCTGGGGCTGGAACGAATGGCCTCTGCCATTGACCATGCCCCCGGTGACTTGACGGTGACGGTGGGCGCCGGTGTGCGCCTGGCCGCCTTACAGGAGGCCCTGGGCAAGGCTGGACAGTGGCTGCCTGTTGACCCTCCTCTTGCTGGTCGCCAGACCATGGGGGGTATGCTGGCCACCAATCTGAGTGGCCCGCTCAGCCTCGCCTACGGCGGCCTGCGGGACATGGTTATTGGCATGAGGGTGGCCGGGCCCGATGGGGTGGTGACCAAGAGCGGCGGCAAGGTGGTGAAGAACGTCACCGGCTTTGACGTGGGCAAGGCGCACATCGGCGCCCTGGGCACTCTGGGAGTGGTGCTGGAAGCCTCCTTCAAGGTAGCGCCGTTGCCAAAGAAGGACGTGACGCTCGTGGCCCTCTTTGACTCCCTGGCTCAGGCCATCAAAGCCTCCCACGAGTTGCTGGCCCACCCCTCTGCACCCCAGGCCCTGGAGGTTGTCCTAATGGGCATGAACCGTCGCGACGACGAGGGCAGGATGCGCCAGCCCACCTGCAATCTGTACGCCCGTTTGCTGGGGAGTGAGGGGGCGATGGAGCGCCGACTGGCGGATTGTAGCCGGCTCCTGGTGCAATCGAGGGCCGTCAACGTGCAGCCTGCGGGGAGCCAGGCGGCGGGCCAGACCTGGGAGTGGCTGGCGGACTTTGGCTGGGACCCCCAGGCGGGCAGCGGGCTGCTGGTGCGCCTGGGATGTCTGCCTTCGCAGGTGGGTGAGTTGTCCCAGGGGATTGAGGAGATGATGCTACGGGAGCTACATCAAGGGAGTCTGGTGGTTGGGCCAGGGAGGGGCGTGGCGAAGGTGTTCATGCCCGGCCTGAAGTGGGCTGATGCGGATACAGCAGGTACGGCGGTGGAGGCGCTGCGAGGGCTGGCGGCAGGCGTGCAGGGTTACGCCGTGGTGGAGCGGTGCCCGTTGCCTGCGAAGGCAACGCTGGATGTGTGGGGCAACCCCGGCGACGGGCTTGCCCTGATGCGGCGGCTGAAGGAGCAGATGGACCCAAGGGGCGTGCTGAACCCAGGACGATACGTGGGAGGGATATAGTCAACGCGAGGCTTATGCCAACAGCCAACCGCCACGAGGGTTTGTAGATGTGGCAGTATTTTATGCCAAGTTTCCTGGATGCAGTACCGTTTGTGAGACGTCTTTGGCGCCACAAAATGGAACAAGGACTTGAGGTTACTTTTCATAATCCCAGCTACAACTTACCTTTCTATGGCGCTCGTATAAGATCTGGTGGAGAAGAGGATAAGCCAATCTGCTACGTGATAGTCGCACCTTCGAATCCATCAATCCTTGCATGGGTGGCATGCGAATTCATCAACCATAGAAACGACAGAAAAGGACTCGTTTTGGGAGCTTCACTTCATCTGAAACGCAAGAGACTTCTATTTTGGTCCAGAACCCTGGCGAAGGCTGGTTTCTTGATTCATAGCAGCGAAGGGCCAGGGCGAGACCCGAGACTAAACATAGAGATTCCTCCGATGTCCAGTCCCGTGATCGTCGGTCTTCGGGCCGAAGGGCCTATTGAATACCCATTGAGCAAATTGCCACGGCGAATGACTTTGGACGTGGAGTTCAAAATGGTTGGCCCATTGCGGAGAGTCGTTAGGCGTCTATCAAGGATCAATCATGCCCCATGACCTCTAAGCTCAAAGAAGCCTTGCAAGCCCTTGGGCCGGCGGACGCCGACCTGTACAAGTGCGTCCACTGTGGGCTGTGTCTTAGCTCCTGCCCCACGTACCTGGAGACGGGGCTGGAGACGGAATCGCCCAGGGGACGCATCGCGCTGATGAAGGCGGTGCGGGAGGGGAAGGTGGGGTTCACGGAGCAGGTCGTCCCCCACATGGAGCTGTGCTTGCAGTGCCGGGCCTGCGAGGCGGTGTGCCCATCGGGGGTTCCCTATGGCCGGCTGATGGAGGCGACGCGGGCGCAGATACAACAGGCGCATCCTGGCTCCCTGATGAGGCGCCTCGCTTTGTGGGTGGCCTTCCGAAGCCTGCTGCCGCATCCCAGACGGCTGTACCGGCTGGGGAGCCTCCTGCGCCTGTACCAGCGTTCGCCCCTTTTCTCTCTGGCGCGCCGGATTCCCGGCAGGCTCGGCCAAATACAAGAACAGCTTCCTCTCGTACCGAAAGGGTTCTTCAGGCCCCGCGCCGAAGCCTTTAACCCCACGGGCGAGGTCCGCGCCCGGGTAGGGCTGCTCTCAGGCTGCGTCATGCCCATCGCCCAGGGGCCGACGATGGAGGCGGCGGTGCGTCTGCTGGTGCGCAACGGTTGCCGGGTGCTCGTCCCGCCGGCCCAGGTGTGCTGCGGGGCGTTGAACCTGCACGGGGGCGATAGGGAGGGTGCCCGGCGCATGGCCCGCCGCAACATAGACGCCTTTCTGGACGCAGGGGTTGAGGCCATCGTGGTGGCCTCGGCGGGCTGTGGCTCCACCATGAAGGAGTACCGCCACCTGCTGGAGGACGACGCGGAGTATCAGGAGAGGGCCTGGTGGTTCAGCGAGATGGTGAAGGATGTGTCCGAATTCCTCACGACGCTGCCTCTGGCCCTGCCGGACAAGCGAAAAGGGTTACGGGTCACCTATCAGGACGCCTGCCATCTGGCCCACGCCCAGCGCATTACGCAGCAGCCGCGGGAGCTGCTACGTCGCATCCCAGGGGTGGAGCTGGTGGAGATGGAGGATGCCAGCCGCTGCTGCGGCGCGGCGGGCCTGTATACGACGCTCCAGCCGCAGATGTCCCGCCAGCTGATGGAGCGCAAGGTGGAGGCCGTCCTAAAGACGGGGGCCGATGTGGTGGTCAGCGGCAACCCGGGGTGCATCATCCAGATGCAGGCGGGGCTTCGCAGGGCTGGCAGCCAGGTGCGGGTGATGCACCTGGTGGAGTTGCTGGATGAGGCGTATGGGGATTCTAGGGGACACCCCTAGAACCCCGGCAAGGGGCGAAGCCCCTTGGCGTCCCCTACCTGGAGCCCGCAATGACCGCTTGGGCTGCGGACAGGCCGCGGCCGTGAGCTACCTCGTAGCCCTCTTCGTGCAGGATGGTCTCCAGGGCGGAGAGCAGGGTGAAGACGCTGGAAGGGTAGGAGTTCTCCCCCATGAGGCCGATGCGCCAGATTTTTGCATGCCAGAAGCCAGTCTCGCAAGCCTCATGGGTTAGCGCTGGCGCCTGTTAGCCGCTGTGGTAGCCAGGGACAGCGGTGAAGGAAGCAAGGCCAAGAGCACCGCTCCCAAGGCAAATCCGGCGGCACTGATAAGCAGGACCATCTGGTAGCTTCCCAGAAGGTCAAATGCGATTGCTGCACCAAGGGCGCCAACAATACGACCAGAGAGTGTCAGCGAGTTAGACGTGGCGCTGATGCTTCCGTAGTGTTTCCTGCCGTAGGTGTCGGCCAGCCACGATGCCTGTAACGGGAGCATTGCTAGCCCCACTCCCCAGAGAACTGCATATACCCATACCAGGCCCGTAGCCCCAGACGTTACAAACGCCAGGGCAAAGAGCGCCAGACCGCCTGCGATGGCGAGTAGATTTAGGAGCCACCTCTTGTCATACAGGTCGCCCATCCAGCCCACAAGCACACGGCTCGGGATGTTGACTGTGAGCGACAGGCTAATGGCGGCTGTGGCGATGGCAAGGGGGATACCTTGCGCCAGCATGTGCGGCATCTGGTGCACTTGGGTAACCCCCATGCCAACGTAGCGCAGAAAGATCGCGGTTGTGAACATCCAGAATGCGGCAGACCGCAGCGCTTCGGCGAGGGTTGAGCTCTCATTGGTAGCACCCTTGTGTTTGGGTAGCGGGAGCCGCTTCCAGAAGTCCCAGGCATAGGCCGCAGCGCGCTTGGGATGAGGGGGCAGTTCCCCATCTGGCTTGAGCCCGTACTGCTCCGGTTTTTGGCGTAGGAGAGGGGCGGCAATAGCCGTGGTGACCAGGACAAGTACGCCCAGCGCGGCAGCCCCCGTGCGCCACCCGTATGCCTCTATCAGCGCGCTCATTGTGGGAATGAGAAGGAGACCTGCGCCGCCGGAACCGGTGAAGTAGATGCCCATGGCAAGAGAGCGCCGCACTTTGAACCACTGCGCCACTGCCGCCGACCCTGATAGTCCAATGGCTCCGTTAATGCCAACGCCGACAAACATCACGAAGTAGACCAAGAAGTGCCAATAGCTTGTTGCTGAAGAGATGAGGACCCATCCCAGGCCGCCAAGGAGCCCCCCAATTGCAGTGGTCCACCTAGGGCCGAAGCGGTCCAGGGCCTTCCCAAACCATGGGCTGACGATGAGTCCCAAACCAAGGGACAGCGCCCAGGCAAGGGTGATGCTGGTGCGGCTCCAGCCGAACTCCTTTCCCAGAGGGTCTACAAAAACCGTGAATCCCCAGGTGAAGGCGGCTTGGTTGAGCATGTACATTGCCCATGCGCATGCCACAATCACCCAGCCGTAGAACAGGGGTGGTCTCCCTGCGCCCATTGATTTCATTCCAATGTCCCTACGTGGCGCCGGCAATTACCTGCTGGGCGGCGGCAAGGGCCACGCCAGGGGCCACCTCGTAGCCTTCCCCGGTAAGGATGGTCTCCAGGGCTGAAAGCAGGGTGAAGAGGCTGGAAGGGTAGGAGTTCTCCCCCATGAGGCCAATGCGCCAGACCTTGCCCGCCACAGGCCCCAGGCCACCGCCTATCTCAATGTTGTACGTTCGCAGCAAAGCGGTGCGCACCCTGGCGTCGGTGACGCCGCTGGGGACGTGCACCGAGGTGAGGCTGGGCAGACGGCAACCGTCCTTGGCAAAGAGCTCAAGCCCCAGGGCCAGAAGGCCGGCGCGCAGGGCTGCGGCGTTGCCCTGGTGGCGCTGGAATCGCTTCTGTAGCCCCTCCTCCAGCACCACGCGCAGGCCCTCGCGCAGTCCAAAGATCATGGAGATGGGCGCCGTGTGGTGGTAGGCGCGGTTGTCGCCCCAGTAGGAGCTCAGCAGGCTGAGGTCAAAGTACCAGCTCTGGACGGGGGTCTTACGGTGGTTGAGCGCCTCCTCCGCCCGAGGCGATAGCGTGATGGGCGCCAGGCCTGGCGGACATCCCAGGCACTTCTGGGTGCCGCTGTAGCACACGTCCACGTCCCACCGGTCCACGGCCACCTCTACGCCTCCCAGGGAGGTCACTGTGTCCAGGATGAGCAGGGCGTTGTGGCGGTGGGCAATCCTGGCGATCTCTTCTACGGGGGACAGGACGCCGGTGGAGGTCTCGGCGTGGACCATGGCGACGGCCTTGACCTTGGGGTGCTTCCTCAGCTCGGACTCCACGGCGGCGGGGTCCACCGGCTCGCCCCAGGGGGTGTCAATCTGATGCACCCTGGCGCCGCACCGCGCGCCGATGTCTGAAAGCCTCCCTCCAAAGTAGCCGTTGACCGCGGTAACGAGGGTGTCGCCTGGCTCAAGGACGTTTACTAGGGCGGCCTCCATGCCTGCCGTTCCGGTGCCGGAGATGGGGATGGTGAGGTTGTTGTTGGTCTGAAAGACCAGGCGCAGCATGGATTTTACATCATCCATGACGCCGATGAAATCTGGGTCCAGGTGGCCCAGCAGGGGTGCGGACATGGCCCGCAACACCCTTGGGTTGACGTTGCTGGGGCCTGCGCCCATGAGCAGGCGGGTAGGAGGGTGGAACTCATCCAGGTATTTGGGCATAGGATTGAAGTCCTTAGCTGACGTTACAGTACGTTGGATGTGCCGCCGTCTATGTTAATGGAGGTGCCGGTGAGGTAGCTTGCGCGCTCGGAGGCCAGGAAGCAAATCACATCGCCCGCCTCTCGCGCCTCGCCCACGCGGCCCAGGGGGATGCCCTGGCCCCGCTCTTCGTAGTAGCCGCTTAGAGTCACGGAAGCGTCACGTTGCTGCATAGCTGCTACACGCCGCTCGCCCTGGCCGCTCTTGATGGAGCCGATGCATACGGTATTTACCAGGATGTTGTATTTGGCCAGGTCTTTGGATTGGGCCTTGGTCAGGGCGATGCCAGCGGCGCGAGTGACGGATGTGGGCATGGAGTTTGGGCCGGGCTGCTTGCCGCCCAGGTTGGTGAGGTTGATGATGCGGCCGCCGCCAACCTTCTTCATGTGGGGAATGGCGGCCCTGGCGAAGCGGATGGCGGCGAAGAACTTCAGGTCCATGTCCTGCTGCCAGGCGGCGTCCTCCACGGTCTCAAAGTTTCCTGCGGCGGAGGCGCCGGCGTTGTTCACGACGATGTCCAGCCGTCCGAAGGTCTCCACCGCTTTGCTCACGACGTTCAAAATCTGAGCGGCGTTGGCGACATCGGCGGGTACGCCCAGCACTTTGCTCCCCGTTTGACGGCGGATCTCTTCAGCGGCGGCCTCCAGCACCCCCTTGCGCCGGGCGCAAATGACCACGCTGGCGCCTTCCTGGGCCAGGCTCATGGCGGCAGCCTTGCCGATGCCCTCGCTGCCGCCGGTAACGATAGCAACCTTGCCCTTAAGCCCCATGTCCATCTGGTCTCCTCCTGCGGTGGATGTACCTCGTATAAGAACCTCTGAAAGAGCGCCCTATCTAGCAGGTTGCTGAAAAACACCCCCAACCCCCCTCAAGGGGTTCAAGGTATCCGCCTACGGCGGATTGGTTTGTATCTGGGAGACACCCCCAGACCCCCGTGAAAGGGGCTTCGCCCTTCTGAAACCCCCCTTTTTTCAGCGCCCTATCTAGGCGCAAACCCTTGCTATTATAGCACTGGTGCTGCGCAAACCGAGGCAAGAGGGGGTGATGGGTACTATCCGCTAGGGGTTGAAACCACCGCCAAGTAAACGGGGCGGCATCATGCCGCAGCCTTCAGGCTGCGGTGCCGTCAACCGAAAGCAAATGGAACCGGGCGATGTGAGCAGCCCGGAGGGAGCAACGGCAAGACCCTAGTTCAGGCGAACGCCTTTGAGCAGGAAGCGATCCCTTATCACCCCCAGGTTCGCCTGGAGGTCTTCCTCCAGGATGGAGCCGAGCATAGCCAGGCGCTTCTTGGCTGTGGGGGCCTCTAGGATACGCTGGCGCACCGTGGCGTCGCTGCGGATCACCGAGGCGATGAAGAAGCTGAGGTCAATGGGGCCGGAAGGAGCCACCACGGTGCGGGTCCAGCCTCCGCGCAAGCCCAGGATGGAGCGCAAGAAGGGGCCGGCTTTTTCGCGCACCGCCTCTATCTCCTGCTGCGTGGGCGGAGGATCTCCTGCCTCCTCCTCTATCACCCTGATGCGGGCCTTTTCATAGGGTTTCCACTGGACGATCTCCTGGATTTCAAACCTGCGCTCGCCCATCGCCAGCACACCAAGGCGTCCTTCGTCCATGGGGGTCACTCTTCTGATGCGGGCGATGGTGCCAGTGCCATGGGGCACTGCCGGTTCACCCACCTCTGCTCCTTCCTTGATCAGCGCGACGCCGAAGCGGGAGTCGGCCAGGAGGCAGTCGTGGAGCATCTGTTTGTACCGCTCCTCAAAGACCTGCAAGGGCAGGAGAGAGAAGGGGAACAGCACGACCTGGAGGGGGAAAATGGGGAGAATCACTTCTGAGGTGGCCATGTCAGCGTAAGTATATGCCCATGCGCCGACCTGGGCCAGGGGAGTATTTCTTGACAAGTGGGAGAGGCCCACTTACATTGAGTGAACCTGAGGCAGTAAAGCGGGGGCTATGACAGAAGCGCGCTATCAGTTTGGCCGGGTGTCCAGCATCAGAGCCATCGCCGTGGGCCAGCCGGGCGCAAGACGGTTCAGTCTGCAGGTTGAGGCCAGCAACGGCAGCACCGCGGTGGTGTGGATAGAGAAGGAGCAGCTCTTTAACCTGGCGGTGGCGCTGAAAAACCTCATCGCCCAGGTGGAAGAGGCCCGCCGTCGAGGGCGGCGACGCTCTGGCAGGATCAGCGATGCCGCGCCAGGCTTCAATGGCTCCGAGCGACTGGAGTTCCAGGCTGGCCGCATGGCCGTAGGCTACGACGACGGCCTTGCCCTCTTCATGCTGGCTGCGAGCGACGCAGAGGAGCCTGAAAACGCTCTCCCGCGTCTGAGCCTGGCGGTAGACCAGGGGGCGTTGGATGCTCTGGCGGACGAGGCCTTTTCGGTGTGCGCAGCCGGCAGGCCGCTATGCCCGCTGTGCGGCGCCCCTTTGAACGCTAACGAGAAGCACATCTGCCCCAAGCACAACGGCCATGCTGTGCTGGGGGAGACACGGGCAACTTAGGAGAACACGTTGGGCCCCAACGTCACAGTGCCACCCACGCAGACGGCCCACCTGCTGGCGCAGGGCGAGATGCGCGACTGCCGGCTCGTCCCCCAGGGCTCCAACTACACCTACTTTGCCACCGTGGGGGATGGACGGGGTCGTGAAGTCCGCGTGGTGTACAAGCCGTGCAGAGGCGAGGCCCCCTTGTGGGACTTCCCCAATGGCACCCTTTACCTGCGGGAGTACCTGGCGTACCGTCTCAGCGAGGCTCTGGGCTGGGGCCTGGTGCCTTATACCATCTTACGTGAGGGGGAGCATGGGGTTGGGTCCGTGCAGGTGTACGTGGAGTCTGATCCGCGAGCCCACTACTTCACCCTTCGGGAGAGCCACAGGGACCGCGTGCTACAACTGTGCGTGTATGACGTGCTTGCCAACAACGCCGACCGCAAGGCCAGCCACTGCCTGCTGGGCATGGATGGCCGGGTATGGTCCATTGACCACGGCATTACCTTTCACTGGGAACACAAGCTGCGCACCGTCATCTGGGACTTTGCAGGGGAGCCGATACCCGAATGGATCCTTGTGGATGTGCGGAAGCTGGCCGATGGGCTGGCGAGGCCGGGAAGCTTCAGGGATGAGATGGCGGGCCTCTTGAGCCGCCAGGAGGTGGAGGCCTTCTGCCGGCGGGCAGAGGGTCTGCTCCAGAGGCCCGTTTTCCCTTATCCAGGCCCACGCCGTTCCGTGCCGTGGCCGTGGATGTAGCAGGCGGCTGAAAAACACCCCCAAACCCCCTCAAGGGGGTTCAAGGTATCCGCCTACGGGGATGGATTTGTATCTGAGGGACACCCCCAGACCCCCGCCATCCGCCTGAGGCGGACGCCCCTCTGGACCCCCCTTTTTCCGCGGCCTGGTAGGTGGACGAGGAGGGGCGCTTCAGCGCCGTCGTCTCCCTATGAGCCGTCGCAGCCATCGTCGCAGCCCCCTTCTTGGGCGAAGGCCCTGAGACACCAGGCCAACCGTTGCCGGCGACCCTACCAGAAGGCTTGCCCCCCATTCGCGGATGTCTCCTTTGAGTGGGAGTCCCGCACCTGGCTCTTGGAAAGAGGTGAAGGGCTTCCACTGCCGCCTCTCGCTTCTGACCAGGGTTTGCCCTCCTGCCTCTTGCAGGATCAGAAGGCCTGCCGCCACGTCCCATATCTTTGGCGAGGTGAAGGCGGCGAACTGCAAGGCGCCCGTGGACACCAACGCCAGCTCGCAGGCGATGCTCCCCGTTGTGCGTAGCTCTCCTATCTGGCGACGCAACTCGCGCCTTACCCTGAACTGGCCCCAAAAGTAGGCGGGCATGGCGGACAGCCGCCGGTCGGAAGCCTCCGCTTCGGGGGGCAACCTCAGCGGAGCGTCTCCTAGGTAGGCGCCTGCGCCAGCTCTGGCGCGAAGCACCTGGCTGCCCTGGGTGGCCAGCGCGGGAATGAAGAGGGCGGCGGCGACGGGTACACCCTGGTGCAAGACTGCGATGGAGACGCCCCAGAATGGGAAGCGGTTGAGAAAGTTGGTGGTGCCGTCCAGGGGGTCAAGGACCCACAGGAACTCGCCTGTTGCGGTGGGTGTATCGGGGGCCTCTTCTGAGAGGATGGCGTGGGAGGGAAAGCGCTCGCCGATGCCTTCTACCAGCAGCTTTTCTGAGGCCCGGTCTGCTTCCGTGACGGGATTGGCGTGGTCTTTGGACTTGTAGGCTACTTCCAGAGGGCGAGGAAAGTAGGAGAGCAGCAGGTTTCCGGCCCTGGCTGCAAGGTCCGCAGCATGGGCTTCTATAGAAGCCAGCAGTTCAGGGTCCAGGGCGGCAGGGTGACTGGCGGAGGCCATAGGCGGCTATGGGCCCGGGTACTCTGCCCGGACATGGGTGCGCAGGCCGCCCCGCTCGTTGTACAAGCCATCCACCACCATGCGCTCCGGTCTGAGGATGTCCACCAGGTCCTTCAGGATGCGGTTGACGGCGTGCTCTTGCAGGATGCCTACGTTGCGGAAGGAGGTGAGGTAATATTTGAGGGACTTGAGTTCCACCAAACGGTCGCTGGGGCGGTAGGTGATGGTGAGGCGGGCGAAGTCTGGCAGGCCCGTCCAGGGACAGACGGAGGTAAACTCGTCCGTCTCGTAGGTGACGTCCGTGGCGCTGCCGGGGTAGTCAAAGGGGAGGTGCTCCAGCACCTGGGTATCTATCTTGCCTTCGTCTTCCACGTCGTAGCGGCGGGAGGCGTATTTGTCGGTGAGCATGGGCAACCTCGGGGCAAAAGTACCTGGCCAAACTGGTTCATGGGACTTTCCTATGGCGCCAAGGGACCAGATCTGTCCCCTGACTACAGGTGTCTTGTGGCGGCTGTCTGGGCAGCTTAGTTGAGTAACGTCCGCAGGCGTGCCAGCGTAAAACCGGACTTGGGTATAACGTCCACGACGCCTGTATCGGCGAGGAGGGTCATGAGAGGTCCTGAAGACAAGAACTCCTCTGCATAGGCGGTGAGTATCGCGATTTTAACCTTAAGATTCTGCTGCCGGATTCTTCGCGCCACCTCTACTCCGCTTATGTCTGGTAGCCGATAGTCCAGCAAGATCAAATCAGGAGCAGCCTCAGCCAGGGTCGAGAGCGCCTGCATGCCTGTATGAACTGCCGCTACTACCTTCACGCGCGGCTCAAGAACCAGGGTGGCAAGAAGCGCAGTAAGGAAGTCTAGAGAGTCCTCCACCACCATGATCTTGGTTGGGGCTTGCAACACGCCTCTCCTCACGCAACACGAGCCGCCAGTAAACCTTATACCGTCGTCATGCCAACGCCATTATAGCGTATAACGGCTTTGGCGGCTGTAGCGGGGAAGAGGTGAGTCCACAGGGGAGTTTATCCTTGCTGCCGCCTTCTGAGGAACAGGAAGGCAGCCACGCCCGCCGCCACTACCGCAATGACCACTACAATGATGATGATGATGATAGTGGCGCCCCCTCCTCCGGCGGTGGGGGTGGCCGTTGCCGTCGGCGGCACGGGCGGCGTCACCGTCACCGTCGGCGGCACGGGCGGCGTCACCGTCACTGGTGGCGTCACTGTTACCGAGGGCGTAGGCGTTCTGGTAGGCGTCGGCGTCACCGGGGTCACGGTGACTGTGGGCGTCACCGTCACCGTCGGCGTCACGGTGGGCGTCACCGTCGCCGGCGGTAGCTGCTCCTGGGCCGTCAGGGCGAAGAGGGAAAGGCCGTCGGGCGACGTGGCGCGGAAGGTGACGCTCCCATCGGGGTCCTGGCTCACCACACTGGTTGCCAGGGTGGTCACCGTGCCGTCGTCGGCCTTGCGCATGATCTTGAGGTTGCTCAGGCCGTATTTGTCCACAAAGGCCTTGCCCACCTTCATGTCCACGAAGGACTGGCCGATGTCCGTCTTGTCCGCCAGCTTCACTTTGTCCACCTTGACGGTGTAGGCCACGGCGTTGACTTTGGCGTTGGCGGCCTTGACCGCCGCATCCAGCGCCGTTCTGTCCGCCGCCGTGGGCGCGTCCTGGATGGTCACGGTGAGGGAGGCGTCTGCGGGCAGCTCTATCCGATTGAGGCCGGCGTTGATGGCGACGAAGGCCGTGCCTGCGTCGCCGACCACCGACTTCTGCTGCCCCACCGACTTGAGGCGGATGTCCTCTAGCTTCACCTCCGCAGTGGTACCTGTACCCGTTACCGCGGCGACCTTGGCCTCCAGGAAGAAGATTACGGTGCCCAGGGCGTCCTTGACCTTGATGGTCAGGATGCCGTCCTGGATAGCTATGCCTGCTGCGTCGTCACGGAACTGGGTGAGGGCGCCGCCTGGCGGCAGCTTTATGGGCAGGATGACCAGGTTGGCGCCGTCGGGCTGGGTCTTGACGTCCACCTGCCCGCCAACGGTCACCTCAAGGGCGCCGCCGTTGGCGGTGGCGCCGGCGGAGAGCGTTGGCTTCAGACTGATGGTGGCCGTAACGGTATCCTTCACCACCGGCTTGTCCTCGGCTGGCTTGGCTGCCAGCGGCGTAACCGCGTTGGAGGGCGAGGAAGCTGGGCTGCTGCCCAGGATGTTGGTGGCCTTGACGGTGAAGGTGTAGGCCGTGCCGTTCTTCAGGCCGGTGACGATGGCCGTGGTCTCATTGGCCTTGGCCGTGGCGGTGACGCCATCGGGGTTAGACGTCACGGTGTAGCCGGTGATGGGGCTGCCGCCATTGGAGGCTGGCGCGGTCCAGGTGACGGTGGCCTGGGCGTCACCAGCCGCGGCCTGGACATTGGTCGGCGGGAGGGGTGCGCCTCTGGGGGTTACCGAAGCCGAAGGCGCAGAGGGTGCGCTCGTCTGACCGGCGAGGTTGCTGGCCGTGACGGTAAAGGTGTAGGCCACGCCGTTGGTCAGGCCGGTGACGATGGCCGTGAGGGTGGAGCCGTTCACCGAGGCGGTCTTGCCCTCCGGGCTTGACGTGACCGTATAAGCAATAATCTCACTGGCCCCAGGGGAGTCGGGTGGCTGCCACGACACCGTGGCCTGGCCGTCACCCGCCATGGCTGTAACGTTCAGCGGCTCGCTGGGCCCAGAGATGACGGTTGGTGGGCCGCTCACGGGAGGCGCGCTAGGCGTGACGCTATTGGAGGGCGCGGAAGCGGGGCCGGCACCGATGGCGTTGGTGGCCGTGACGGTGAAGGTGTAGGCGGTGCCATTGGCAAGGCCCGTAAAGACGAGGGCGGTAGTGGTGGTGGTCCGCGCCACCGTCGCCGGGCTGGAGGTGACGGTGTAGAACAGGATGTCGCTGCCGCCGTCGGAGGCGGGGGCTGTCCATGACACGGTAGCCTGGGCGTTGCCCGCGGCCGCTAGAACGTTGGTGGGCGCGCCGGGCACGGTGGCTCCTGTTGGCGTCACCGAGTTGGAGGGTGCGGAAGCGGGGCCGGCGCCGATGGCGTTGGTGGCCGTGACGGTGAAGGTGTAGGCGGTGCCGTTGGCAAGGCCCGTAAAGACGAGGTTGGTGGCAGTGGTGGTCCGCGCCACGGTTGACGGGTTGGAGGTGACGGTGTAGAACAGGATGGGGCTGCCGCCCGTGGCGGGGGCTGTCCAGGTGACGGCGGCCTGGGCGTTGCCCGCGACGGCCTGGACGCTGGTCGGTGCGCCGGGGGCGGTGGCTATCGTGATGGGGGCCGAGGCGTCCGAGGCAGCCCCCGCGCCGGCGTCGTTCACCGCCTCCACGGTGAAGGTGTAGGCCTGCCCCGTGGTCAGGCCGGTCATGTTGGCGATGGTCACGTTGCCCACGGAGAGCGGACTGGCCGGGCTTGCCGGGCTGGAGGTCACGATGTAGCCGGTAATCAGGCTGCCGCCAACGACGCCGGGGGCGTTCCAGGTCACTTGCGCGCTGGTGGCGCTGAGCACAATGGCGGCCACGCCGGTGGGTTTGCCAGGCGGCGTGTTGGCAGGGGCCGGCGTGACGGCGTTGGAGGCGGCAGAGGCTGCGCTGTTGCCAATGAGGTTGATAGCCTTAGCCGAGAAGGTGTACATGACGCCGTTGGCCAGGCCGGTGAAGACGGCGGTGCGGGCGCTGCCGCTGACCACTTTGTCCGTGGTGGCCGGGTTGCTGGAGACCTTGTAGCCCGTGATAGGGCTGCCGCCGTTGGAGGCGGGGGCCGTCCATGTGACGGTAGACTTGGCGTCCCCAATGGAGGCGGCCACGCTGGTGGGCGCGCCGGGTACCGTTGCGGGCGTCGCCGGGTTGGAGGCCGCGGAGGCTACACTGTCGCCCACGTTGTTGGTGGCTGTGATGGTAAAGGTGTACTCCGTGCCGTTGGCCAGGCCCGTAAAGTCCAGGGTGGTAGCGGTGGTGGTCCGCGCCACCGTTGCCGGGCTGGAGGTGACGGTGTAGAAAAGGATGGGCGCGCCGCCGTCGGAGGCGGGGGCCGTCCACGTGACGGTGGCCTGGGCGTTGCCGCCGACGGCTGTGGCGTCGGTAGGCGCGGCAGGGGCAGTATTCGGCACCAGGTCTTCGCTGGTGGCCGCGAGGGTAGAGAAGTGGGTGAGCACCAAGCCCAACTCGTACTCCACGAGGCCGTCGGGCAGCGCCGTCTGGCTGATCAACGTGCCGCCGCGCTTGTAGAGGACGCCGTCCATGATGATCTCTATGCCAGCCTCTTCAAACTCGTCGGGGCCGAGCTGCAGGAAGACCATAGGTGTAGCGCCGGCCGCGCCGATGACCTTGACCTGCATGAACGCGGGGGTGGACAGGTTCACCCGGCCCTCGGCTCCGCCGAGCTTGAAGCCCACGCCATTGGGTCCTGCCTTGGCCTGGAAGTCTTCGGGCAGAGGCACGCTGTGCGGCGGCAGGATGGTGGTCACCTCCACGCCGGCCTCGTTGGTGAAGGTTGTCCCCTTGATCAGGCGCACCGACACCAGCGGGGCGCCAGGTTCAGTCTCCTGTCCCTCGTTGGTGATGGTCAGGTCCGCCGGCAGGGCGGCGGCAAGGGCCAGGCCAGACACATCGCAGCCCTGGGCCGCCAGCAGGTCCAGAGGTACGGAGGACTTGGCGACGTCGCCCTGGAGGAGCAGGTCGCAGGCGAAGGAGGCCTCCAGCACGTCAAAAGTGGGGCCGTAGGGTCCTGTGCCGTTGCTGTTGCTGGCCCGCAGCGCAAACGTGCCATCGGGCAGGGTGTTGGGCACCGTCACCTTGATCTTCTTGCCATCGCCGGAGGCGTCAAAGCCGGGCACCGAGGCGAAGGGCGTCGCCCCCTCCAGGGGTGTGCCAGCCACCACCTGGGTGATGTCAATGGCCGTGTCCGTTGTCCCCTTCAGGTTGCTGCCGGCGAGGGTGAGGGTAGGGGATGTCCCTCTGGGCACGATGGCCAGGTCAACGCTGTCAATCAAGGGCAGAGAGACGACAGAAGCAACGGGCACCGTTCCGGCGGAGGTCACAAAGAGGCCGGGTGGGTATTTGATGACGACGTTGTATACACCGGGTTTCGTACCCTTGGGGATGGTAGCCAGAATCTGGGCATCGGTCTGGGAGGTGATGTCCACCTTCACGTTCTTCATGCCCGGCGACTTGAGGAACACGTTCTTGACGTTGGCCAGGTTTGCGCCATCAATGGTCAGGGGTCGGGCCGCGTCGTTGCCGCCGCCGCCGGAAACGCCGGTGATGACGGGCACGGTGAGGAGGGACATCTCCACCACGGCGCCGTTGGAGCCGGGGGTCACCAGGGTCGCCTGGTTCCGGTCCTCGGTAATGTTGCCTGGGGCGCCGGCCTTGTACCAGACCTCTTTTGCCACGCCGCCGTTGTTGTAGAGCAGGGCTACCTGGTAGGTTGCTGCCGGGTTGAGCCCTGGTATCAGGAAGACGCCTTTGGACTTGGAGACGGGCCCTTGCCCGACGAGGGGGCCACCAGGGGAGTAGGCGCGGACAAGGGCGGGGGCCCCACCGGGCAACGTAAGCTGCGCGGAGGCCGCGCCAATGATGCCGCTGATGGGGGCGATGACCGGCCCTCGGGCCACGTTCACGGTGGCGGGGGCTGAGACGTTGCCCGCGGCGTCGGTAAGGGTGAAGACGAGTACGTTGGTGGCGTTGGCAGTCAGAGGGATGATTACCGGCTGAGGAGTGCCGCTGGCGGTGACGCCAGACATCACGACGGCGCCACCGGTGACCTTGATGGCCGCCCCAACCTCGCCCGTGACCTTAATGGTGACAAAGGCGGACAGGGTGAAGGCGGGCGCAGGCCCCAGGACGGGCGCGGCGGGGGGCACGTTGTCATGGAAGATGATGACCACCGTAGGCTTGGAGGTGTTGCCCGCGCCGTCCGCCGCGGTAAGGACCAGGGTGTTCTGGACATTGTTGCCCAGGTTCTTAAGCAGCACGCTCACCTCTTGAGGGGAGCCATCGGCGGTAAAGCTCACGTCCACTAGCACGTCGCCCTTGACGGTGACGAGGGTGGTGGCGTCGGCGACGACCTTGAAGGTGGCCACCGACAGGTTGGTGGGGGACTTTGGCGGCGTCGTGACCTTGGGGGCATCAGGAGGGGTTTCGGTCTGGCGTACCAACTCCACCAGGGCCGGGGAGGTGTTGCCAGCGCCGTCTACGGCACGGTTAGAGATGAGGTTCTCCGCATCGGGGACCAGCACGAGTAGCAGGTCTACTGGAGAGGCGACCGTCGCTTCCCCTATCACGGTGTTGGTGTTCAGCTCCGTGGCCACCACCCGGACGCCAGACTCGGCGTCCATCTTGGCTACAATGGCCAGAGCGGAGGTGAGATCGGGAAGCGGGACGAGAAGGGTCGGCTGGGCTGGCGCGATGGAGTCCTCTTTCACGAGGCGTATGACGTGGGCGGACTCCAGCAGAGCAGGGCTGGTGACGAAGGTCTCCAGCGCGTTTATGGTGTTGCGCGTCAACTCCACCACCAGGTCCTCGCTGGCGGCGGGGTTGTTCATGCTAACCTCGGCTTTGCCGCCTTTCACCGTCAGCTTGCTCATGCCGGGTGGGATGTTGGTGACCTTCACGATGACCTTGGCGGCGTTGATGGGCGTGTCGGTGACCGGGGTGACGCCGTCTATCCGGAAAACGTTGACGGTAGGTGCGTCCGGCACATCGGACGTAACGTTCACCACACGTGTCACCTCGCCGGAGGCGTTTCCGGCCTGATCGGTGGCCTTGACCTTCAGGGTATTAAGGCCCTTCTTCAAGCCCACGGCGATGCTCTGCTCCGAGCCTGTGGCCTTGGCGAATATGGTTTCAACGCCGCCGGTAACGCTAATGGTCGTGTTTGCCTCGGCGATGACCGTGAGGGTGAAGAAGGCCACCAGAGTGTCCGTATCGCTGGGCGGGAAGACGACGTTGGGGAGCGCCGGAGGCAGGTCGTCATGGACAACGATGACCGTTTTCGTAGAGGTGTTACCTGCTGCGTCGGAGGCGGTGACCTCCACCGCGTTGGAGAAGTTCTTGTTGAGCTGGACCACCATCTCCTTGCCGACATCCAGGCCCAGGGCGGTGCCGGTCACGTCTGCCTGGCCCACCACTTTGATGGTGATGAGGGCGTTGGCCTCGACGAAGACCTTGACGGTGACCTTGCCGTCCGCGCTGTTCACGAAGGGGGGCGCGTCCACCTTCTTTATGACTGGAGCCACGTCGTCCTGGATGACCGTCAGGAGCGTCTTATCCGAGACGTTGCCTGCGGCGTCGGTGGCGGTCAGCTCCAGCTCGTTGTCCTCGTTGGTGTTGAGCATGACCGTGATGTTCACGGTTGAGGCGCCCGCGGACACGGGCTCCTTGCCGCCGGTCACCTTGATGGTGGAGCCGTTCTCCGCGGTCACGTTCAGGACGACGCTGGCGTTCTTGGTGGGCTTGATGGCGCCGAGGGGAACGCCGTCCACCGTATTAATAACGGGCTTGGCGGGTGGGACCTGGTCATGCACCACGGTGCGGTTGATGGCGTTGGATTGGTTGCCGGCCGGGTCGGTGGCCGTGACCACCAGGTTATTGACGGCGTTGATATTGAGGTTAACCTCCAGCTTGACCGGTTTGCCGGGGGTGGAGGCCACGCCTGAGACGGGAGCGACGCCACCCGTCACGGTTACGGTGGCGCCCACCTCAACGTTGTTCACTTGGAGGATCACCTTGGTGGCGCTGGTAGGCGACTTGGGGGTGGAGACGTCCGGGTCCAGGAGGACCGGGGCGATGTTGTCATGCACCACCACGCGGAGGACGGCCTCGGACTGCACGCCGCTGGTGTTAAGGGAGCGGACCGCCAGGGTGTTGGACTGGTTCTGATTGAGGACGACGACTACGTCTTGGGGCACGCCGACGGTGACCACCGCTGTCTCGGTCATGGCGGCTCCGCCCGTGATCCTGATCTTGCCAGCCGCTTTGGCGGTCACCGAGAGGGTCACGGTGGGGTTCTTCGTGGGCGAAGCAGGCTTGCTCACGTCGGGAGCGGCGGGCGCTGGGCCAGGCGTCACGGAAGCCGAGGGCGCAGAGTCTGGGCCGGTGCCGATGGCGTTGGTGGCCTTCACCGTAAAGGTGTACGCAATGCCGTTAATCAGACCCTTGAGATCGGCTGTGGTCTGGCTACCTGGCACCACCGCTGAGAAACCTCCGGGGGTGGAGGTCACGGTGTAGTTGGTGATGGGGCTACCGCCGTCGGAAGCGGGCTTGGTCCAGATGACGGTGGCGGACTTGTCGCCGGGCGTGGCGCTGACGCCGGTGGGCGCGCCGGGCTTAACGGCGGTCTTCACCAGGTTGGAGGGCGTGGAGGTTAGGCCTGTGCCCTGGCTGTTGGTGGCCCTGACGGTGAAGAAGTACTCCTTTTGGAGCAACAGGCCGGGGACGGTGGCGGCCAGCGTGGACCCGTCCGGGGTGTCCACGGAGGGGCCATCGGCGGCGTCGGTCACGTTGCGGGCCTTCACCGTGTACTTGATGATGGGGCTCTCACCAGGGTCGGTGGGCGGCTCCCAGGAGACGTCCGCCGCAGTGGAGGTGAGGGCGTTCACCTTGGCGACCACGAAGTTTGGCGCTGTAGGCTTGGCCCCTGGGGTGAATTGGTCGGACTGCGCCGACTCAGCGCTAAACCCCTTGCTGTTCTTCGCGGCCACGGTGGCGACGTACGCCACTCCTTTGAGCAGGGCGTCAAGCTGGGCTTCCGTCACGATGGCGGCAACCAGCAAGGTGCGCACGGCGGTGTCCGTCAGGACGCCATGATAAGTAACGCGGTACTGCTCAAGAGGCAAGCCGCCTGTGTCCGTGGGCGCGGTCCAGGCGACGACGGCAAAGTCCAACCCGAGGGTCTTAGCGAACGGTTTGCCTGGGGGCAACGGTATGGTGGATGGGGTGACGGCGTTGGAGGGCGCGGAAGTGGGGCCTGTGCCCTTGGCGTTGGTGGCCGTAACGGTGAAGGTGTACGTGACGCCGTTGGTGAGGCCCGTAAAGACGAGGTTAGTAGCGGTAGTGGTCCGCGCCACCGTTGCAGGGTTGGAGGTGACGGTGTAGAAGAGGATAGGACTGCCGCCGTCAGAGGCGGGGGCCGTCCACGACACGGCGGCCTGGGCATCACCGGCAACAGCGGTGACGCTGGTGGGCGCGCCAGGCACGGTGGCCGTGGTGACGGCGTTGGAGGGTGTGGAAGTGGGGCCGGTACCCTTGGCGTTGGTGGCCGTAACGGAGAAGGTGTACGTGACGCCATCGGCTAGGCCCGTAAAGACGAGGTTAGTAGCGGTAGTGGTTCGCGCCACCGTTGCCGGGTTGGAGGTGACGGTGTAGAAGAGGATAGGACTGCCGCCGTCAGAGGCGGGGGCCGTCCACGACACGGTGGCCTGGGCATCGCCGGCAACAGCGGTGACGCTGGTGGGCGCGCCAGGCACGGTGGCTGGGGTCACGACGTTGGAGACGCCGGCGGGGCCAGCGCCCTTGGCGTTGGTGGCGGTGACCTCAAAGCGGTAGGGGGTGCCATTGGTCAGCCCGGAGACGGTGGCTTGCAGGGTGGCGCCGTCGGGCGTGTTGACGGATGGTTCTGCGCCCGGATCGCCGGCGTTGACCTTCTTGGCCTTGACGGTGTAGAAGAGGATGGCCGAGCCGTTGTCGGCGGCGGCGTTCCATGTGACGGTGGCGGACTGGTTGCCTGCCACGGCGACCACGTTGGTGGGAGCACCCGGCAACTGGATCAGGGTCAGGGTGATCTTCAGGATGTTGTTCACGAGGTCGGCCGGGTCTGGCGTGAAGCCCGCGCGGTCGGTGAACTCAACGGTGATGTCGTTTGCGCCGTCTTGCAGCGGGACGGGGAGGTTGAGGACCCCTCCCGCCGCCTCTAGCAGGGTGCGGAAGAAGGGGTCTTCTTGCTGATTGACGTTGTTCGCATGGTCGGTCTCCCCTGGTCTGGAGAGGATGGAGGCTGTTGAACAGCGGG
>JACPCL010000034.1 GCA_016179765.1 Chloroflexota bacterium | reverse complement strand
AAGAGTGGCTTTTGTGTACTTACGCATCGGTTGTTACTCCTATCTGTCTTAGATAAGAGTATAGCACATTACCTACGTGCTGTCAATGCACTATCGCCTTGATTTGTATTTGGGGGACACCCCCAAGCCCCCGTCAGGGGCTTCGCCCCTCTGT
The DNA here is from genome assembly GCA_016179765.1 of Chloroflexota bacterium. GTDB lineage: Bacteria > Chloroflexota > Dehalococcoidia > Lucifugimonadales > JACPCL1 > JACPCL1. The sequence goes on along the minus strand of JACPCL010000034.1, from coordinate 124,399 downwards.
ACTTCCCTTTTTCCGCAGCCTGTTACTCCCACCTGCCACCGGACTCTAGTCCAGCGCCCTATCCAATCGTATCATCGGGGCAAGGAGGTGCGCTGATGGTCAACCGCCCCAACCTTCCCGCCGAGCGGTACCGGGTCAAGCTCTTCTCGGGCGCCAGCCTGGAGAGCGACATCAACACGTGGCTGGTCACCAATGCCGGCGCGCTTGTGCAGCTTTTCATGGCTTACAACGGTAGCAGCGCCGTGGTCCTGGCCCTCTACCGCACCAGCCAGTGAAGGCCTACAAAATGTGTGATTGCGGGCCGACTCTGTCGGCCCGCAATCACACATGAATACGTTGCAGGATAAGGGTAGCTCTTACGCCAGAATCCGCATGGCATGGCCCCGGCGCTGGTGGTAGGCCTCCACCAGGGCCTGGAACTTGGCCTGGTACGCTGGGGAAAGGATGCCGTCCGCCGTCATGATAAGAGCGTCCTCATTGTTGTCAGAGTAGTACCGCTTGCGAAGTCCCACTCTAGCGAAGCCGTACTTCTCGTACAGGGCGTGGGCCGCCAGGTTGGAGACCCGCGCCTCCAGTGTCACCCGCTGGGCGCGGCGCGCCATGGACAGCTCCACCGCCGCCATCATGAGCAACTCCCCCAGACCTAACCTTCGCAGCGACTCCCGCACCGCAATGGAGATGATATGCGCCTCGTCCAGCACAAACCAGGTGGCGACGTACCCAACCACAAGGCCGTGGGTCTCCGGCTCTAACCTCTCTGGCGCAGCCCCAAACAGGCTAAGGACGCTGTCCGTCAGCCGCTGAAACCAGGAGTCGCTGGTACTTTGCTCATCTCCCCTCAGGCTGGGCGGAACGCCTTTCGCCGAAGGCGACCACGCCACCAGGTAACGAGCCAGATTGTTCCCTAGCTCGCGGCGGAAGGGGGTAGGCGGCCATGTAGTGGGAAAGGCCTGCCGCTCTATCTCCGCGACCTGAGAGAGGTCTTCAACCCGCATGGGGCGAATGGCGAAGTCCATGATTCCATCGCGCATAAAGGTTATACATCCATATTACATCACAAACCTGACGCTGCAATAGCAGGCTGCTGAAAAACACCCCCAAACCCCCGCCCCTTCGCTACCCCCTTCACTGGGTTCAGGGCTTCGGCTCACCAGGGCAGGCTCCAGGGCTTCGCCCCTCTGGACTCCCCTTTCTTCCGCAGCCTGCTAGGAAGCCTTTTCATCCTGTTTGCTCCATGGGTTTGCCGGGGAGAGACACGGTACAGAGATACTTTGCATGTGTCAAACCTTGGGAGTATAATCGGCTACAAAGCGGGACAAGGTATCCTCACGTCTTTCTGAGAGGCATTCTTTGTCCCGATGGGATCGGGGCGAAGAATCTTGGGTGACCGTATCCCAGACGTGTACCGCTGCCATGCAGGGGCTTCCTTCGGATCTGCCGCAGATTCCTCCCCGGCCCAACCGCTCCGGCATCCCAGATGTGACACAAAGGGATGCGGCCTTTGACCGCGACCGACAATGTTCCGCGCGAGCAATGGGGGCATCGCTCATGGGTATCATCTGGCGCATTACAACAAAGACCTTAAAATATAAATGGGTCCTCCTCTTGGCCTACCTCTCCGTTTTCGGCGTCACGGTCTTCTCTCTCATGGTGCCCCGCCTTCTCGGCAATGCGGTTGACACCGTCCTCACTTCGGGTCAGCGTGGCGAGCTGCTGTTCTTGGCTATGGGCATCGTTGCGCTCAGCGTGGGCAGGGCCATAGCCGCCTTTGGCCAGCAGTACTTGGGCGAGTCTATCAGCCAGTGGGTTGCCTACGACCTGCGCAACGAGTTCTATGACCACCTGCAGCGCATGAGTTTCGCCTTCCATGACCGGGAGCAGACGGGCAACCTGATGTCCAAGGCCACCGCTGACGTGGAAGGCATCCGTATGTTCATCCAGCAGGGCCTCATCCGCGCCCTCTACACCATCCTCCTGTTCGCCGGCGTTGGCGTCGCCATGCTTCTTCTGAACTGGCAGCTCGCCCTCGTCAGCCTCCTCTTCGCGCCGCCCATCGTTTGGAGCACGGCGCGCACCACCGTCAAGCTCCGGAAGGAGTGGCGCACCGTCCAGGATGAGATGGGCCACATGACCACTCTCTTGCAGGAGAACCTATCCGGTCAGCGTGTGGTCAAAGCCTTTGCCGCCGAAGCCCACGAGCGCTCCAAGTTCAACGCCTCGGCCGTCCGCGTCTCGGACCACTCCTACACAGCCGCCATCCTCCAGGCCTTCAACACATCTCTCATCACTATCTACCATCTGGGCGTCACCGTCCTTATCCTGTGGGCCGGGGGCCGCCTGGTCATGGCAGGCGACCTTACCGCTGGAGGTCTCGCCCAATTCATCTTCTATCTGGGAATGCTGGCCCAACCCATCCGTATGTCCTCCATGATTATCAACTCCTACTCCCGGGCTGTTTCTTCGGGCCAGCGCCTCTTCACCACACTGGACGCCGCTTCCCCTGTCAAGGAGAAGCCGGGGGCTATCGTCCTGCCCAGGGTTCAGGGCCACGTACAGTTTGAAAACGTCTCCTTCTCCTACGACACTCTCTCTCCCGTGCTGCAGGGCATCAACCTTGAGGCCGCACCTGCCCGGGTCATAGCCCTGGTGGGCGCTCCTGGCAGCGGCAAAAGCACCCTGGTCCATCTGTTGCCTCGCTTTTACGATGCAACGGGGGGCCGCATCCTGGTGGATGGCATAGATGTGCGTGACGTGACCCTTCAATCCCTGCGAGAGAATATCGGCGTCGTGCAACAGGACGTATTCCTGTTTACCACCACCATCCGGGAGAACATTGCCTACGGCAAGGTGGACGCCACCCAGGAGGAGATTGAGCGGGCGGCGAAGATTGCCCAGCTCCACGATTTCATCATGACCTTGCCCGATGGCTACCGCACCTGGGTAGGCGAGCGCGGCATCACCCTCTCCGGGGGCCAGCGACAACGCCTGGCCATTGCCCGCACCGTGCTCTTGGACCCACCCATCCTCATCCTGGACGACTCCACCTCCAGCGTGGACACGGAGACGGAGCACCTGATCCGTATTGCCCTGACTGCAGTTATGAAAGGTCGCACTACCTTCGTCATCGCCCACCGGGTCAGCACCGTCAAGAGCGCAGACCTGATCGTGGTGCTCAGGGACGGTCAGATTATTCAGCAGGGGACCCATCAGGAGCTTCTGAGCGTACCCGGCCCATATGCGGAGGTCTACGAGCTCCAGTTGCGGCCCCAGGAGGCCGTCCTGGTGGAGGGCAACGGCCACCGGAACGGGGCGCAGGTGCGCAGCGAAAGCCACCACGGCGCCAGCGCAGCTTTTACGACCCAAAGGGGAGGGACGCAGGCATGATGTTCGGAGGACACGGAGGGGGCTGGCACGGCGGCGCCGGGGGCATGGGTGACTGGCGCGGGCGTGGCGGCCTGGACGATGAAGATCGCGGCGATCTGTATAACCACCAGGTCGTCAAACGCCTGTACCCCTACCTGAAGGAGCACTTGGGCATGTTCGCCCTGGCGGTGACGCTCATGCTGGTCTACACCGCCACCAACGTCGCCACGCCCTGGCTCATTGCTCACACTCTGGACCGCTACGTTTTTAGTGGTAAAGACCTCGCTGGCTTGAACCGTGCCGCCATCCTTCTTGTGGTCATCGTCCTCAGCAACGTGATAGCCAACTACGTCTACCTGCGCGTCCTGGGGAAAATCAGCCAGCAGGTGCTTTACAAGCTGCGCACCACCATGTTTGACCACCTCCAGGCTCTCTCCGTCCCCTTCTTTGACCGCAACGAGGTGGGCCGCATCATGAGCCGCGTCATGAGCGACGTGAACCAGCTTCAGGAGTTCCTGCCTACCCTGACTCTCACCCTGGGCGACCTGATCAGCCTGGTGGGCATCGTAGCCGTCATGCTGCTCATGGACTTGAAGTTGGCCCTGGTGGCCTTCACAGTCATCCCCTTCCTCCTCCTCATCATGGCGGTGTGGCAAAAGTACGCCCGCACCGCCTTCATCCGCGTGCGGTATGCCATCTCCATCGTCAACTCTCGCTTGCAGCAGAACATCTCCGGCGTCCGCGTGGTGCAGAGCTTCAACAGGGAAGAGTTGAACCTCCGCCAGTTTGACACCGTCAATCGCGACCATCTGGATGCGAACCTGTCGGCCATCCGTCTCGCCGCCATTCTCATGCCCACGGTAGAGGTTCTGACCGCCATCGCCCTGGCCCTGGTCATCCTGGTGGGCGGCGCCATGGTGCTGAACGGCGAGCTGCTGGCTGGCGCCCTGATTGGCTTTGTGCTCTACGTGCAACGTTTCTTTGACCCCATTCGCAGCCTGACCATGCAGTACACCCAGTTCCAGCGGGCCATGACCGCCGGCCAGCGCATTTTTGAGCTGCTGGACGTGAAGCCAGAGGTGGTGGACCGCCCGGATGCACCCGTGATGCCCCCTATCAATGGGGAGATCGTCTACGACCATATCACCTTTGAGTACATCAAAGACCGCCCGGTGCTCCAGGATGTCAACCTCCACATCAAGCCTGGTCAGACCGTGGCCCTGGTGGGCCAGACCGGGGCAGGCAAGAGCACCATGGTATCCCTGGCGGCCCGCTTCTACGACGTTACCCAGGGCCGCATTACCGTGGACGGCTACGACCTGCGGGAGGTCACCCGTGAATCCCTAGCCGGTCAGATGGGCATGGTGCTTCAGGAGCCGTTCCTCTACTCCGTCTCCGTGGCCGATAACATTCGCTTCCGCCACACGGATGCCCCTCTGGACAAGGTGATGGAGGCGGCCAGGGCCGTGGGCGCCCACGACTTTATTCTGCGCATGGAGCACGGCTACGATACTGTCCTGCACGAGCGTGGCGGCAACCTGAGCCTGGGCCAGCGCCAGCTCATTAGCTTTGCCCGTGCCGTGCTGGCTTCCCCCCGCATTCTGATCCTTGACGAGGCCACCGCCAACATTGACACCTTCACGGAGGTGCTCATCCAGCGCGCCCTCAAGGAGCTGCTCAAGGACCGCACCGCCATCGTCATTGCCCACCGGCTTTCCACCATTCAGAACGCCGATATGATTGTCGTGCTGGAGAAGGGGCGCATCGTAGACACCGGCACCCACGATCAGCTTCTAGAGCGCAGCCCCATCTACTCCAGGCTCTACTCCCTCAACTTCCAGGACAAGCCTGTGGAATCGGCCCCCGCGCCAGAAGATGTTGGCCGTGTGCGCGCTAGACCGACCTTGGCGTAGGCTATTCTCTCGCGTGGTGATTTGTTTGCTTTAGGCTGCATATTTCTTCATTCATGGAGCGGTATCGCTAATCCGAAGCAAACACAACCCGCGGTCGTTGGTTTCACCCTTCTCTCTACCCCTGTGGTATGATACCGCCGAAAACTGGTGGGAGCCGCTTATGGAGCTGACGGAAGAGCAGAGGGAGGGCCTGGAAAAGGCCAGCCGCATACTGGCCGGGGCCCAGCACGTTGTAGCCCTGGTGGGAGCGGGCATGAGCGCGGAGAGCGGCATCCCCACCTACCGGGGACAGGGTGGCCTGTGGACGCGCATTGGCGAGCCGGACCCCAGGGCCTTTCAGAACTTCGCAGCGGACCCCAAGGGGTGGTGGGAGCGTATGCTGGACCGGGACAGGAACCCGCAGTCGCCAGAGAGGTCCCGTTTCGGCAGTTCCATGCAAGACGCCAAGCCCAACCCAGGACACTACGCACTGGTGGACCTGGAGCGCATGGGCAAGCTGAAGTGGATTATCACCCAGAACGTGGACAACCTGCACCGCGCCGCCGGCACCAAGCACATCACCGAGATTCACGGCAACCGTACCCTGCTGCGGTGCGTGCACTGCCACTTTCGCATCCCCCGCGACGAGTTTGAGATAGACCCACACAACCTGCCGCCTCACTGCCCGCAATGCGGCGGCGTCATCAAGGGTGATGGCGTCATGTTCGGCGAGCCGATTCCCCCCGACTCCCTGGACATGTGCATTCAACAGGCCAACGCCTGCGATTGTATGCTGGTCCTGGGCACCTCCGGCACCGTCTACCCTGCCGCTGGCTTTCCTCTGCACGCCTTACAGCGGGGGGCGCGTCTCATTGAGGTCAACGTGGACCCCACGCCCATCAGCGCCATGGTGGACGTGGCCCTGCGCGGGCCATCGGGCGAGTTCCTGCCCCTACTGGTCTCCCGCCTGCGGGAGCTTCAAGTCCAGAAGGCTGTTTGACGCCTGGCAAACACTGCTTGTTCGGGTTCCATCACCAGGACCTTGTAGGGGCGTAAGGCCTTATACCCCTACAGCATTTGCTCTTTGGTTCACATCTCATTTGTCGTGTGGTCAGGAGTCTAGCTAATGTCCAGCGCCATCACTCCCCAACAGATCAAGGCCCTTCTGGACTCAACCCAAGCGTATGCCCTCATAGACGTTCGCGAGCGGGGCGAGTTCAACCAGCGCCAGATTTTTGGCGCCACCAACCTCCCTCGTCGCGACCTGGAGTTCCACATGGCGCGCCTGGTCCCCGTGAAGGGCACACCTATCGTTGTGTGTGATGAGGGCGGGCCCAGGGCAGCCCTGGCCGCGGCTACGCTTGAGGGCATGGGCTATGCCGACGTGTCGGCACTGGAGGGAGGACTGGCCGCTTGGGCCAGGGCGGGTTACGACCTGGCCGAGGGCACCAATACCCCTAGCAAGGAGTTCGGCGAGAGGGTCCTGGTGCAGAAGCGGGTGCCCGAGATAACCGTGGAGGAGTACCAGGAGCGGGTCGCTCGCGGGGAGCGGTTCATCCTCATTGACACGCGCACGCCGGAGGAGTTCAAGCGCGGCACCCTTCCCGGTAGCCGCAATGTCCCCAACGGCGAGCTTCCCCTGCGCATCACCGACGTCATCGGCGGGCGCGACTTGCCCCTGGTCATCCACTGCGGCGGGCGGACGCGCAGCATCATCGGCGCGCAGACCCTGCGGGAGATGGGCGTCAAGAACCCGCTGGTGGCCCTGAAGAACGGCGCCATGGGCTGGCTCCTGGCTGGCCTAAAGCTCCAGGCAGGGGTGGAGTCGGAGCCGCTGCCGCAGCCATCGCCCCAGGGCCTGGCCGAGGCGGAGCGCTTCGCCCGCCGGCTCGCCGCAGGGAGCCGTATCCCCTTCCTTTCGGTTGCCCAGATTCAGAGGGTGGTGGCCCGGAAGGACGTAGATACGGTGTACCTGGTGGACGTGCGCACGGCGGAGGAGTACCAGGAGGGGCATATCCCCGGCTTCCAGTGGGTCCCTGGCGGGCAGGCCATCCAGCGCACCGACGAGATCGTGGCGGTGCGCGCCGGTCACGTGATCCTGGCTTGCGATGGCCGCGCCCGCGCCGGCGTCGTCGCCTGGTGGTACAAAGAGATGGGCCTGCCCAACGTAAGCGTCCTGGACGGAGGCGCGACGGCCTGGGCGAGAGCGGGCCTGCCACTAGAGAAGGGCGTGCCAGAGGTTACCCCCTTTGGCCTGGCCGAGGCCCGGCGCAACGCCCGCTTCCTCACGCCGGCTGCCCTCAAGGCGGCCCTGGAAGGTCCAAACCCGCCTTTTGTTCTTGACCTGGAGACCAGCCGTGACTACGCCGGCGGCCACGTGCCAGGCTCAACCTGGCTGCCCCGAGGCTGGCTGGAGCCTCGCATAGGGCAACTCGCTTCAGATAAGCGGACGGCCGTCGTTCTGGCCTGCAACGACGGCGCGCTCTCCGCGCTGGCGGCTTCTGCCCTGGGTAGCGTGGGCTACTCCTACGTGGCGGTGCTGGAAGGGGGAAGGGCCGCCTGGGCGAGGGCTGGCCTGCCCCTGGAGAAGAGCATGGGCGGCTACGTTGGCCAGCCAGACGACATTGTAGCTTTGACCTACGGAGACCGCGCCCGCATGGAGTACTACCTGGCCTGGGAGGAGGCCCTGGGCCGTAAGTATGAGGAAGCGTTGCGGTGAGAGATTCCCATCCAGGCAGTATGGTGTGGAGGAAAAGAGTAGATACGTAGATTGCAGGGGGGTTGCCCACAACATAGGAGCGTGATAGAATCGCTGAGTATCATATAGTTGCCCAGCGTTGTTCTGGGGCATAGTCACGAAGTGCTCATGATGCGGTGGGGTAGCTAACACATCGTGGAGGCAGTTGCCATGAAGATGCACATAAGGCTACGACACATCGTCCTTCTTGTAGTGGTGTTCGCCATTGCCGCGGTCCCTCTCGCCGTCAGCGCCACCAATTCTTGGGGTGGTTATCACTGGGCGCGTACCAGCAACCCCTTCACCTTGAAGCTGGGCGATAACCTCTCCAGCACCTGGGACCCTATCCTGGCCACCACGTCGTCTGATTGGAGCCAGTCTACCGTGCTTGATACCACCATCGTCTCTGGTCAGGCCAAAGGGAGTTGCTCCAAAGTTACCAAGGGGCGTGTGGAGGTCTGCAACAAGGCCTACGGTTTTAACGGCTGGCTGGGTGTGGCTGGGATCTGGGTCAGCGGCTCCCACATCACACAGGGCTACGTCAAGGTGAACGACAGCTACTTCAACACCGCGACGTACAACACGACGGCGTGGAGAAACCTGGTCATGTGCCAGGAGGTCGGCCATACCCTGGGGCTCGCCCATCAGGACGAGGACTTCAACAACGAGCCTCTCGGCACATGCATGGACTATACAAGTGATCCCACCCCGAATCAGCATCCCAACCAGCACGACTATGATCAGTTGGCGCTCATCTACGAGCACCTTGACAGCACTACGACCCTGAGCGCTACCGCTCCGGGCCCCGGGGCCAGCGCCGCTGCTATACAGGATGGGGAGGAGTGGGGCGCTGCGGTACAGGCCGATGCCCACGGTCGCCCCAACCTGTTCGTTAAGGACCTTGGCGGCGGCCAGAAGAAGTTCACCTGGGTGTTCTGGACCGCGCCCGGCAAGCCATAGTGGTGAAGGGGGAGTCTCTGGTGGCGGCGGCAGTTGAGGAGATACGCGCCGTAGAGGCCAGCTAACCTTGTGCTGGCCCCTACGGCGCTACTTCATAGATCCGCACCTCTGGGTTCTGGTACACCAGGCGCACCCCTGCCTCAGCCATATCGTCAAACTTGGCAAGGCCCTCCGCGGGGTAGTACAGGCGCTCCAGCCGCCCAACGTGGATATAGCGGACGCGGTATGTCTTTAGGATGTCTGCAGCCACGGCCCTGTCATGGGTGGTGAAGAGCGTCCGCACCTGTTCCAGGCGGTGACGCACCGCATCATGGGCCTCCATGCGCTGCTGGGTCTGGTGCCAGCCCCAGCCGATGATGGTGGGCAGGCCAGTGTAGATGGACACCCGTGACCCCCATCGGTAGTTGTGCGGGTCGGTGTTGCCCTCGGCCACCACGGGGGAGCCTTGAGCGTTCGCCCGCAGCCACTGGATGCCCTCCCAATCGTAGCGCAGGTCTATGGGGCCGTTGGCGTCGTAGTAGGTGGCCGCCTGCATGAACTGCGCCCCATTCAGGCTACGGAAGTCGGTGCTGAAGCGGTCCGCCAGGCGCGCCCGTGTGCCCAGAGCCGGGAAGATGGCCGCAGCCACGACGAGGAGCGCGGCTCCCCCCAGCCAGAGGCCCTTGAGTACGAAAGCTCCCCTGAACCCGAGCCGCAGCGTGGCGATGCGCCACAGCATCACCGCCGAGGCCACGCCAAAGAGCACCCACGCCTCCAGGTACAGCTTGAAGACCGTGTTCATCCGGTCAATGTCAGGGGCCACGGTCACAAGGTCTACGCCCATGCCAATGCCGAGAGCGCCCATCAGAAGGGTCAGCAGAAAAACCTGATATGGCGCGTCCGGGCGGCCCCGGGCCAGGTGGCGCATTGCCAGAAGGACGGCCACGGCCGTCAGCAAGAAGAGGAAGGACACTGTGCCGTAGCCGGCCGCCAGGGCATACAGCAGGGCCAGGGCCAGGACTCCCGCCAGCACCCAGACGACGCGTCCCGGACGTATTGCCTGAGCCGGCTGGCCTGTTGGGGCCTTCGCGAGGCGGAGGAGCCGCCGCAGTGGGCGCAGCACCCTCCTCAGATAGCCCCGCGCCTCGTAAAGCAAAAAGGATACGACAATGAACAGGAAGAGGGCGTGGATGGCGAGGTAGTGCAAGATATTGGTCTGCTGGAGGCTGGAGTACACACCGGCGCCGAAGGCGGAGTTACGCAGGTGGTAGGGCAGGAACAGGGCGTAGCTGAGGGCCACGAAGGCCGCGCCCCAGAGGGCGGTCCGCAAGAGGGTTGGCCGGTCAATCCGGCGGCTGACGCCATACCACGCCAGAAAGATGGCAGCTGCCCCCAGCAGAAGGTACGAGGGATAGTCCCAGGTGTTGATGGGGGCCAGGGCCCCAACCACCAGGGCCAGAAAGCTCAAGGGCAGCGCCAGCTCGCGTACACCCCAGACTTCTATCCATCTTTGCTGCCAAGTCCGCGGCCCATAACCCTGCTCTTCCTGCTGCCCGTTTGCCTGTATGCCCGTATGTCCGTATGTCCGTATCCCCACCACGTTGAGCGCCAGCCCTGTTGCCAGCAACCCAAAGGGTATGGCTATCAGATGGGCGTGCAGGTCGGCGAAGAGGAAGGTCCAGAAGGGGAACTCGGTGATGCTGATCTGGCCTGGCATCATGCGGCTGGGCGACCAGAAGTCAAAGGGGGGGAAGCCGGCGCCGCCGGACAGGGTGTTCCAGGTGCTGATGGCCAGTTGGACGGCGCTGCCCATGTTACCCAGCGCCGCCACGAACATGGCCGCGGCTACTCCTGCGGCAGTTGGTCCCCAGGCGGGGCCTTTGCCTCCAGCGCGGGCGTCTCGCAAGGCGTGGGCCAGGTTGTACGCCACGGAGAAGGCGCCTCCCACGGTCAGGGCGAACAGGAAAGGCACCGCCAGGTTGTAGGCCACCTCTGGCAGGACGCCTGTGGCCTTGATCAGCGTCGCTATGATGAACTGGCCGAAGTAGTAGTAGTTTAGGAAGCCGCCGGCGAACCAGGGGTCATAGGGTGGGACGGTTGTGGAGCGTATGATGGCGTTCAGGTAGGCGAGGTCCATAGGCTTCTCGCCGCCGCGATAGGGGTGCCACAGGTCTGGGTTGGCCCAGCGTATTGCTGCGAAGGCCAAGAAGGCGGCGAGGAACAGCACCTCCTGGAGGGCCAGGCCGCGCCATCGCCTGCGAAGGAAACCCACCATCTCCCCACGTCTCTGGACAAGGATGGCCGCGCTCACCCCTGCTAGCGCCAGCAACCCAAGGTAGATGGTGGTACGGCTGTAGGGCAGCAGCTTCAGGGCGGCCATGGCCCAGGGGAGGTAAGCCAGCAGCAGGACCGCCAGGCCCTTGGCCAGCAGGTAGCCCCGGTCGTGCAGGCCCCGGAACAGGGCGTAGGCCAGGGGCCACGCTGCCAGGGAAGCCACCTCTACCAAGAGGAGCCAGGCCAGCACGGGCAAGCGGTTGGATAGGCTGCTGGGGTTGAAAAGCTCGCTCCACGTGCCGCCGGACTGCTGGGCCTCATGCTCCTCCGAGGTGAGCAGCAGCGTCTCTCGCTGGACCGCTCGCTCCATGGGCGGGGCCTCTACCAGCCGGGTGAAGAGGGTGACGGCATCAATGTGAGCAGCGTTGCGAAACGCCAGCGTCAAGGGGTGGTCGTAGGTGATGGCGTCATTGTCGGCGTAGCCCAGACGCAGTGTCAGGAAGGTCCCCGATTGGTCTTCCAGCCCCTTGGGAGCGGGCAGGCCCGCCCGGCGAAAGGGGTCATCGGCAAAGGCCACGCCCAGAAGGGACGGATAGGAGCTGAAGCTAGCTGCCAGCTCGTACCCCAGCTCGCCCCCAAAGAGGGCGCGGTAGTAGGCGCTGCTGTAGGGGTAACGGTCTGGCGCGCGGGCGATGGCTCCATAGGTGCGGTTGCTGTAGAAGACCAGGTACTCGGCAGCGGCCAGGTCGGTGGCCAGGGACTCCGTTTTCTTCAGGGTGTCGCTCTCAAACATGGGGAGCTGCTCCACCATGTAGCGTCCTACGTCTGGGATGCCTTCGTCCCAATGGTTATCGGTCAGGATGATTGTGCCGGGCGGGGCGTTGGCCCTGAGCCAGTGGGATGCCTGCACCGCCGGATGGGGACGGGAGTAGATGGAGGTGAAGGCCAAGCCCCAGAAAAGGGTGGCCGCCACGACGATGCCTATGGCGATGGCGATGGCCCGTCCAACCTGCCGCTTCCACCGGCTGGCCCAGCCCAGGAACTGCACCGCTGCGCCTGCGCCCATGATGATGAAGACGGGCATGAGGGGGAAGGTGTAGCGGAGGAACTTCACCTGCACGCTGGCGACGGTGAACAACAGCGGGATCGCCCACAGCAGTAGCAGTGTCTGCGGCAATTTGGGCCGCCGCAGGTTTACAAGGAGCGTCGCAAGAGAGCCGCCCCAGGCCAGGAGACCCAGGGGTACCCCCAGGCCCCACGTGATAGTCTGCTGCAGCTCGTAGACCAGCATGGGCGCGCCCACATACTGTAGGGTGTAGGGCACAATGCCCGCCTGCCGCACGATGTCCAGCTCCCGCAGGTTCCACTCCAGGAACTCTGGGAAGCTCAGCAGGGCATAGGGGGTGACGGCGAGGTACGTCCCCACGGCGACGATGCCCGTGAGGAGGCCTCTGAGGGCCAACCCCTCCTTGGCCTGCGAACGGGGGAGGGTATGGGTATTGCGTAGGGGCGCAAGGCCTAGCGCCCCTACGTTCTGCAAGCGCATCCACAGGTAGGCGTAGACGCCGGCGACGGGCGGCAGCAGGGGCAGGGCGCTGGCCTTGGTGGCGAAGGTCAGGCCCACAAACAGCCCCAGCAGTGCCGAGTCCCGTACGCGACGCCTCTCCAGAACGTTCAGCATGTGCCAGAAGGAGGCCAGGGTGAACAGGTTATGGAACGGCTCCGGGCGGTAGAAGTGGCTGATCTGGATATGCACGGCGGCGAAGGTGATGAGGGTTGCCGCCAGGAGGCCTGCGCCCTGGCCGTAGATGCGCCTCCCCAGGGCATAGGCCATGGCGATGGCGCCAACGTCGGCCAGGGCGGCCAGGGCGCGTCCCGTCAGGGCCAGGTCGCCCAGATCCGTGGTGATGATGGGAGCCAGGGCCAGCTTTATTGCCAGCAGCGCGTAGATGGCCATGCTGCCCAGGGGGAACCAGTGGGGGTTCAGCGGGCTGCGGTCCGCATCCAGAAAGACGGTAGGGCTAGGGAGGCCAGGCTGCGTCTGCTGGAAAGGGTGGTCGCGGATGCAGTCAGCGTAGTCGGGGGCCCCAGTCAGCACCCTCTCCATGCAGTCCACGCGCATGTAGATGGAGCGCTCGTCAGGGTGGAAGAGGTTGCCCTGGTCCCAGGAGATGCCGTAGAGGCGCAGGGCAAGGGCGATGATGAGGAGAAGGACGAGAAGGGGTGGAAGGGGCCTGCCCTTTGCCCCTTGGCCGGTGGCCCAGCGTAACAAGGGGCACAGGCGGAAGGGCGTAGGCGTCGTGGACGAAGCTTCCATAGCAGCCTATTGTAGCAGACACACGTAGGGGCGACCCGGCGGGTCGCCCCTACCATGCTCTACAGCCCTTTATCTACCATGAAGGCGGCAAGGTCCGCGGTGCGGCAGGAGTAGCCCCACTCGTTGTCGTACCAGCCCAGCACCTTCACCATGCGCTTGCCCAGGACCATGGTGGACAGGCCGTCTATGATGCAGCTGTGGGGGTCCTCTTTGTAGTCGGTGCTGACCAGGGGTTCGTCGTTGTAAGCCAGGATGCCCTTCAGGTAGCCATTGGCTGCCTCCTTGTAGACGGCGTTTACTTCCTGCACCGTCACGTCCCGCTCCACGTCGGCGACGAAGTCGGTGACGGAGACGGTGACGGTGGGCACACGCAGGGCGATGCCGTGGACCTTGCCCTGGAGCTCCGGGATGACGATGCCGCAGGCGCGGGCGGCGCCGGTGGTGGTAGGGATAATGTTGGCCCCTGCGGAGCGGGCCCGGCGCAGGTCGCTATGGAACTGGTCCAGGATGCGCTGGTCGTTGGTATAGGAGTGGACGGTGGTCATGAGGCCGCGGGTGATGGTGAAGTTGTCGTGGAGCACCTTGACCATGGTGGCAACGCAGTTGGTGGTGCAGGAGGCGTTGGAGAGGATGTTATGGCGCTTGGGGTCGTAGTGCTTCTCGTTCACGCCCAGGACGATGGTCATGTCCTCCCCGGTGGCGGGTGCGGAGATGACGACTTTTTTCGCCCCGCCCTTGAGGTGTTCGCCGGCTTTGGCGGCGTCGGTAAAGACGCCTGTGGACTCAATGACGATGTCCACACCGTACTCCGCCCATGGGATTTTGGCGGGGTCTCGCTGGGCGGTGACGGCGATCTGATGGCCGTCCACGGTGATGGAGTCCTTGCCGGCCTCCACGGCGCCACGATAGCGGCCATAGGTGCTGTCGTATTTGAAGAGGTGGGCGTTGGTTTTGGCGTCGGTGAGGTCGTTGATGGCGGCGACGGTGAGCTTGGCGGGGTGGCGCTCCATAACGGCGCGCAGCACCTGGCGACCGATGCGTCCAAAGCCGTTGATGCCGATACGTGTGACCATGTTTCCTCCTTGGGTGTGTTGGATTATGCCTTTCTAGAGAAGGGACCGGAACTGCTCTCTGGTCATCTGGACATCTTTCAAGACCTTTGAGAGTAAGCCTTTGCCTATGGTACGCCCCCTGTGCTGTGGTACGACGGTGGTGCGTCCATCGGCATGTCGCAGGACGACATGGCTGCGCCTTTGTCTAATGACACCAAACCCTGCCTTCTGTAGGGCGGCGATAATCCGGTCGCTGGTGAGAACAGGCAGGGTCATATTTCAAGGGTATGGACGCCAATGAATTCCATCTTTACCTCTTCATCTTCCTGCTCCACTTCAAGACACAAGCTTGCGGCATCCCTTATGTTTTCTATCACCTCATCTAAGGTTTTTCCTTGGGTGTGGCAGCCCCGTAATTCTGGGACGGAGGCAACGTAGTATCCGTCTTCGTCCTTTTCAATGACCACCATCAAATGGCGTCTGGGACGAGATTGTGTCTCTCGTCTTAGTTGGGTCGGGAGGCCTTCAGGCAGGTAACCGAGCTTCTTTGGCCTTCTCGTGATTATTTCAACAGTTGATAGTTCGGCCAAGAGAGACATGATGATAGCTCCTCTGTATCCAAAGGCCTCTCTATTCACTTCGCCGCTGGCTGTCTTATTTGTAGCCTCGCCGTGTTTCCGAAGGTGATCGTAGCCCTGCAACACCCATTCCCACTTTACCCATTGTCCGTCAGGGCTTCTGTGGGTGCCGACGAGAAGCCCCTCCTTCTCAGAAACATCCAGAATCTCATCTTCTGCACCTATACCGATAGTATGAATGGTCACACCCTTGAGTTTGCTGAGTTCCTGCTTTACTCGTTCTAGCTCTTTATCCATGGGAATCCCCTTCAGATGCAGCACCTATGCTCCCCCATTATAGCCCCAGCTGCCGAGAATCATGGGCAGTTCCAGGAGTTCACGGCGGAGGGGGTCAAGGCCCAGCCCCAGCGCCTCCAGGGTGAATGCGCCCAGCAGGTTGCTGTCGCCCGGCTCGCCAAAGATGACGTCGGCGCCCCCAATGCGGCTGCGGTACTTGAACATCGCGACGCCCTTTTGTCTGCTGATGCGAGCGCCGTTGGCGAGGCGAAACTCCTGTGTCGTCAGAGGGCGAATGCCCAAACGCTGCAAAATGGGCGCAGGCACGACGGAGTAGATCGTGCCTGAGTCTACGAGGAACTCCACCCGATCGGTGACCTCAGGGTTGGCGGGATTGCTGACCTCTATCTCTATGGCCGTAAGACCCATGCCCTTGCCCCTTTGGGCCACGCATGGGTGGTAGCCCTCCCTCATTATACTTGTATGTGCCCAGAATCGCAGTTGTCCTTTACACTGGATATACCTGCCGCCCGGCGTACTTGGCGGCGCTGCCCAGCTCCTCTTCTATGCGCAGCAGGCGGTTGTACTTAGCGACGCGCTCGGAGCGGGCAGGAGCGCCGGTCTTGATCTGGCCGGCGCTGGTGGCTACAGCGAGGTCAGCAATGGTGGTGTCCTCGGTCTCGCCGGAGCGGTGGCTGATGACGACGCCCCACCTGGCCTGCTGCGTAGCGCGCACCGCCTCCAGGGTCTCCGTCAGGGTGCCAATCTGGTTTAACTTGACCAGCACGGCGTTGCTGGACTTTTCACGGATGCCTCTGCGGATGCGCTCCGGGTTGGTGGTGTACAGGTCGTCGCCGACTATCTGTACCTTGTGGCCCAGGTGCTGGGTAAGGAGCGCCCAGCCCTCCCAGTCGTCCTCGGCCAGGCCGTCCTCAATGCTGATGATGGGATAGGCGGCGCACCAGTGCTCAAGCAAGTCCACCATCTGTGCAGAGGTCAGGCGTACCCCGTCCCGCTTCAGGAGGTAGTGGCCGTCCTCGTAAAACTCCGATGCCGCCGGGTCCAGGGCTATGAAGCAGTCCTCGCCAGGCCGGTAGCCGGCCCGCTCAATGGCCTCCAACACCACCTGCAGGGCATCCTCGTTGGAGGGCAGGGACGGCGCGAAGCCGCCTTCATCGCCAACATTGGTGGCCTGGCCGCGCTGGTGGAGGATCGTCCGCAATGAGGCGTAGACCTCTGCGCCGCAGCGAAGGGCCTCGGCGAAGGTGGGCAGACCGGCGGGGGCCACCATGAACTCCTGAAGGTCGGCGGAGTTGGAGGCGTGGCGGCCTCCGTTCAGGATGTTGAACATGGGTACGGGCAGGGTGAAGTCGCCCCTGCCTTGGGCTTGCCGGAAGAGACCGGCCAGGTGGCGATAGAGCGGGAGGCCCTTGCTCTGGGCGTTGGCATAGGCAATGGCCAGGGAGACGCCCAGCATGGCGTTGGCCCCAAGCATCCCCTTGTTGGACGTGCCGTCCAGGTCAATGAGGCGGCGGTCCAGGGCGGCCTGGTCGTCGGACGACGTGCCCCTGAGGGCGCTGGTGATGGGGCCGTTGACGTTGGCGATGGCCTTCAGCACGCCTCGTCCGCCGTACCGCTTCGGGTCGCTGTCCCGCAGCTCCACGGCCTCATGGGCGCCGGTGCTGGCGCCGGAGGGCACGGCGGCGACGCCGGTGGAGCCGTCATCCAGGGCGACAGCCACCTCAATGGTGGGCGCGCCGCGGGAGTCCAGGATTTCGCGGGCGTGGATGCTGGCGATGTTTGGCATGACGGGTGAGCTCCTGGAAGCGGCGTGCTCTCAACGGATACATTGTACGCAAAGGCAAGGGATAGGTGTCAAAGCTGGCTAGTAGTTGATTTCCATGAGAAGACCCTCAGCGTCCTTTTCGGGTTTCACAGGGAGTTTGCAGGAGTGGCCTTCAAGGATACGCTTGGCGCTCCAAAGGGCAGCAAAGGCGTCGTACAGGTCGTTGAGTTTCGCATGCGTACCCCAGCGATCTCTGTTGCACTGCACAACCGTTTTCGGCCCAAAGAAGTGATCAAGCAGAACCTGACGCTTGTCCAGTCCTGCCTGGGAATGCTTGCTTTCCACGGTCTGATGGTCATTCATGCTCCAGAAAGAGAGCTCTGGATGTACCTCTCTAGCGACCTCCTGGCCGATGCGCCTGACCAGGCTATCAACCTCTTCAATTCTCGGCAGGATAGCGAAGGCATAGATACTCAGCGCATTGCCAAGACCCAGCTCTGTGTTGCAACGCTCTACGGCTACTCTATAATCCCTGATCCCCAGGAGAAATCTTTGTGGGGCAAAGAATACCCTGGATTGTGCGGAAGGTCCTAGTAAGCGCCGCGCTTCTTGGTCACAACCCCGAAGTGGGCAATCCCTACTAGGCAGTCCAATTGGAATATCAATGGCTATGATCCTAAGAGTTGGCACACGAGCTAATAGGTCAGCAACCGCAGTTACTTTTTGTATTTGGACACGCTTGAGGTCGCCATCAGCTACCACAGCGATCCAACCGCCTTTGCAGCCGTCAACCCCGGCCAGGGTGAAAGCGGGCGTCGCCATGTCCTATCTCCTCGCCCACGAGGGCAGGCGTAGGGGCGACGCATGTGTTGCCGCTACGGCAGTATCGCCTTCGTCGCCGTCTGGATAACGTCCACCAGGGGCTTGGGATAGACGCCAATAAGCACCGTGCCCAGGGTCAAGAGGCCCAGCAGCCCGCCAGTAACCCAAGAAAGGGAGAGAGGTGTTTTCACCTGGGCCTCCTCCACGTACATCTGCCGTATGACTATCAGATAGTAGTAGAGGGATATGAGGCTGGCGAACACGGCGATGCCCGTAAGCCAGAGCATATCGGCCTGAGCGGCCGCCAGGAAGAGGTAGAACTTGGTGATGAACCCTGCGAAGATAGGCAGGCCTGCCAGGGAGAAGAGGGAGACGGTCAGGGCCATGGCGATGAAGGGGTTGCGGTCCGCCAGGCCCGCGAAATCTGCCACCTCATCCTTGCCCGTGGCGTTGTAGAAGGCGATGACGGCGACGAAGGCGGCCAGGTTGGTCACGCCATACCCCACCAGATGGAGGATGAGGGCGTTGGAGGCGGAGGCCGAAAGGGCCGCGATGCCCATGAGCAGGTAGCCCACCTGGCCGATGCTGGAGTAGGCCAGCAGGCGCTTGATGTTGCGCT
Source organism: Chloroflexota bacterium (assembly GCA_016179765.1). Classification (GTDB taxonomy): domain Bacteria; phylum Chloroflexota; class Dehalococcoidia; order Lucifugimonadales; family JACPCL1; genus JACPCL1. The sequence goes on along the minus strand of JACPCL010000034.1, from coordinate 105,744 downwards.
GGGCCAAGGCCACCAGGTTGCCCAGCACCATCGTGGCCGCCGCCAGGATGGCGATGATGGTCTGCCACTCCTCAATGGCGGGCAGGAAGGCCTGGGCGAAGAGACGCAGTATCAGGGCGAAGGCTGCTACCTTGGAGCCTACCGCCAGGTAGGCGGTCACTGGCAGGGGCGCGCCCTCGTACACGTCGGGAGTCCACATGTGGAAGGGCACCGCTGCCACTTTGAACCCCAGGCCCGCAATGATCAGCGCCATGCCTACTAGAAAGCTGACGGGCAGGCTGTTCACTCTCGCCACGTAGGTTGCGATGGCCTCAAAGGTGGTGGGCGCTGGGATGCCTACCTGCACGACCACGCCGTACACCATGCTGATGCCGTACAGCAGCAGCGCCGAGGCGAAGGCCCCAAGCAGGATGTATTTGGTGCCTGCCTCGTTGGACTTGAGGTCCTCCCGGGCATGGGACACCAGGACGTACAGGCTGAAGCTCAAAAGCTCTAAGCCAATGTACGCCGTCAACAGCTCCCCGGCGGAGGCCATGACGACCATACCCAGGATGGAGAAGAGCACCATGGCGTAGTACTCGCCTGGGTGGGAGAGGTACCGCTTCACGAAGTCGGCGGAGGACCAGACCATCAGGATGCCCAGGCCAAGGAACGTTACCTTGAAGAGGAGGGAGAAGCGGTCTATGAGTATGAGGCCCCCGTAAAGGGCGGCGTTTCTGTTGAGCAGGAAGGCGGTGGTGAAGATGATGAGCGCGGCCAGGCCCAGGATGGACACCAGGGCCAAGTAGTTCTTGCGCTCTGCCGGCAAAAAGAAGTCCGCCGTCAGCACCACAAAGGCGAGGCCTGCCAGCAGGAACTCTGGCCACAGCAGGTACAGGTTTGCTGTCAAGTTCTCCATGCGCTTGTCTCGATATGACCTCTCCCCTCTGTAGTTCCCCTCTCCGCAACGGACGGGGGAACTTGATTCTATGATGATGTGTGTTGCGGGAAAGCCGCAACACACATCATCATATTTATTCCTCCCTCTTCCCGAGGCGGGAAGGGGGACAGAGGGTTAGGTTTTATTACGCCCCAGTGAGCCGCTCTAGGAAGGGCAACACGCCGCTGTTTATCACGCGGACAAAATAGCTGGGCAGCATGCCGACGGCGATCAGCACCGTCGCCAGCGCGCCTGCGGCCACGGACTCCACCGGCGAGGCGTCGTGCAGGTGCTGCCATCTCTCGGAGATGGGGCCAAAGAAGACCTTGGCCAGCAGCCGCAGGATGTAGACGGCGGTGATGGCCGCGCCAATGACACCGATGGCCCCCAGGATGGGGTACGTCCTGAACAGGCCGATGAACACCAGCAGCTCGGCAACAAACCCGCTCAGCCCTGGCAGGCCCAGAGAGGTGAGGCCCGCAATGACGAAGAGCGCCGTGGTAACGCTTACCCGCTTTGCCAGGCCCTGGAGCACGTCAATGTCCCGGGTGTGAGCGTTGTGATAGATGACGCCCACGACGGCAAAGAAGAGGGCCGTCATGACGCCATGGGAGAACATTTGCAGCACCGCGCCACCAACGCCCAAGGCATCCAGCGTTGCTATGCCCATGAGGACGTACCCCATGTGGCTGACGCTGCTGTAGCCAACAACGTACTTCAGGTCCTTCTGAGACATGGCCGAGGCCGCGCCATAGATGACGTTCACCGTACCCAGGCCAATGAGTGCGGGCATCCAATCACGAGCCCCTTCTGGCAAGAGCTCCATGGAGCGTAGGATGCCGTAGGCCCCCAGCTTCATCAGCACACCGGCGTGCACCATGCTCACCGCCGTGGGCGCGGCGACATGGCCGTCTGGCGACCAGGTGTGGAAGGGCCACAGGCCGGCCAGCACGCCAAAGCCCACCATGAAGAAGGGGAAGAAAAACCGCTGGAAGCCCGGGGTGAACTCCCGAGAGACCAGGTCGCTGAAGGCGAAGCTGTCGCCCTGGCCGGCCACGTACACCGCCAGGATGCCTACCCACACCAGCAAACTTCCCGCCACCAGATACAGCATCAGCTTGAGGGCGCCGTACTCCTTCGTGCGCAGGAAGGTCTTGAAGTCGGTGGAGCTGCCCCATACGGCGATGAGCAGGTACATGGGCACAACGGCCAGCTCGTAGAAGAAGAAAAAGAAGAACAGGTCTTGGGAGACGAAGACGCCATACACACCTGCCACCAGCAGCAGATAGTGGACAAAGAAGTCCTTTGGCCGGTGCTCAATGTTCCATGAGATCAGCACTCCAGTGATGAAAACGATGCCTGTCAGGAGCACCATCAGGACGGAGATGCCGTCCACCCCCAGGCTGTACTGGATGCCTAGGACGGGAAGCCACTGGAAGGAGTTGGTAAACTGGAAGCCAGCGGCGGTGTAGTCGTAGGCGAAGAAGATGGAGACGGAAAGAAGGGCCGATACTCCCGCCACCGCAGCGGAGTACCCGCGTATGAGGGGATAGTTCCGTGACGGGAAGAACATAAGGGCGATCCCGCCTACCAGAGGGACCGCCACCAGGAGAAAAAGCAACCAGTCGTTCAACTACGCCTCGCTAGCATGTGCCAATGCCCAATGGGTCTTCCTATCCTGGCCTTCCCCCGCAAGGGGAAATCATCAAATTGTCATTCTGAGTCCCAATAAGTCGGCTCGGCTGCGCCTCGCCTTCTCAGAATGACACTATTGCCATGCCCGTATGCCCGTATGTCCGTCCCTTTCCTATCCAATCCGTGGAATCACCAGCCACCAGAAGAGGGCCACGGCCGCGGCTCCCAGGGCCATGGCCAGCGCGTAATTATACACCATGCCAGATTCCAGATACCGGATGCGGAAGCCAGAGCGTTTGACCGTCTCCGCGGTGCCATTGACGCCCATGTCGTTCACCACGATGCGGTCAAAGGCGCCGATGAAGGAGGCGAAGACCAGGACGATCCGGTCTATGGCCCACTGGTAGGCGTGGTCCATATAGTATTTGTTCACCAGCAGCTTGTGCACCCAGCCGAACTGTCCCATCAACGCCTGGGTAGAAAGAGCCTTCCGCACGTAGATGGCGTACCCCAGGCCAAATCCTACTAGCGCCAGAACCACCGCGGCTACGGTCAGCAGGAGGTTGACCTCAAAGCCGTGGTGGCCAGAGGTGATGAAGTTGCCGAAGCCCTCGTACCCGCCGACCTCCAGGGCCAGGAAACCGACGACCGCAGCGCCCGCCGCCAGGATAATCAGGGGCAGGGTCATCACCGATGGGGACTCGTGGGCGTGCTCGGCCTCGGGGCTGGACGCGCCATAGAAGACGGTGAACAGCAGGCGGGCCATGTAGAGCGCGCTGAACAACACGATGACCAGGGCCAGGACCAGGAACGCAGGGCTTAGGCCGTCAAAGACGGCCAGGAGCATCTCGTCCTTGCTGAAGAAGCCGCTCAGGGGCGGAATGCCCGCCAGGGAGAGCGCGCCGATGGTGAAAGTTAAGGCAGTAATGGGCATCTTCTTTCGCAGGCCGCCCATCTTGCGAATGTCGGTCTCGTCGTGCATGGCGTGCATCACGCTGCCAGCCCCCAGGAAGAGGAGGGCCTTGGAGAAGGCGTGGGCCAGCAGGTGAAAGATGGCGGCAGGGACGCTTCCGGCTCCCAGGGCCAGCATCATGAATCCCAGGTGGCTCACGGTGGAATAGGCCAGCACCCGCTTCAGGTCCGTCATCACCAGGGCCATGGTCGCCCCCATGCCGGCGGTGATGAGGCCAATGACCGCCACCACCATCCGAGCATCGGGGGCGGCCTCAAAGAGGGGGAAGGCCCGGGCTACCAGGAAGACGCCAGCGGCCACCATGGTGGCGGCGTGGATCAGGGCGCTCACGGGCGTCGGGCCTTCCATGGCGTCGGGCAGCCAGACGTGCAAGGGAAACTGGGCGCTCTTGCCCATGGCGCCGGCGAAGATGAGGATGGTCGCCCAGGTGAGGGCGCCTGGGGCCACATGGCCTGCCTCCACTGCTGCAAAGACGCCCGCCATCTCAAAGGTGCCCGTGGCCTTAAACAGCATGAGAATGCCGATGAGCAGGCCCACGTCTCCGATGCGGGTGGTGACGAAGGCCTTCTTGGCGGCCTCCGCCGCCGAGGGGCGCTCGTACCAGAAGCCGATGAGCAGGTAGGAGCCGAGGCCCACCAGCTCCCAGGCGATGTACAGCAAGATGAGGTTGTCCGCCAGCACCAGGGTCAGCATCGCCGCCACGAAGAGGGAATGGGCCGCAAAGTACCAGCCAAACCGCTCCTGGCCCGCCATGTATCCCAGGGAGTACACCTGCACCAGCAAGGCGACGAAGCTGACGATGCCCAGCATGATCACCGAAAGGGGATCAATGATCATGCCCCAGGTGATCCGGGCGACGCCCAGCTCCACCCAGGTGCGGGAGAAGGAAAGGGTATCCTCCTTTTGGCCCAGGTAGTCTGCCAGGACCACGCCAAAGAGGATGAATCCGCCGAAAATAGCCAGGATGGAGAGGAAGGAACCTTTCCCCGGCAGGTACTTGCCGAAGAGGCTCACTACTCCAAAGGCTGCAAAGTTAAGGGCAGGCGCCAGCCATGCCAGCTCCATAGGTTGTTCTCCAGACCTCTCCCCCTTTGTCCCCCTCTCCGCTGCGGAGAGGGGGAGATACCCCCTTCCCTAGAGGGAAGGGGGCCAGGGGGTTAGTCCCTACCACTTCATCAGGTTCAACTGGTCCACATTGGTAGTGCCTTTGTTGCGGTAGAGGCGCAGGATGATGGCCAAAGCCAGGCCAACCTCCGCCGCCGCCACGGTGATCACGAAGACAGCAATGATCTGCCCCAGGAACTTGCTATGGTCCACAAAGGCCGCAATGCCAACGAGGTTGACGTTCACCGCATTCAGCATCAGCTCAATGGCTAGCAGCACCAACACCGCGTTGCGCCGGGCCAGGACGCCGTACAGGCCGATGCAGAACAGCCCGGCGCTCAAGACCTGTACATGAACCAATGTAATCACAAGCTTCTACCTTATGCCCTATGCCTGCCTACCCAAACGTCTCACGGCTCACCCTCTCCCGAGCGGGCGATGACGATGGCCCCGATCAGGGCCACCAGCAGCAGCACCGAGGCCACTTCAAATGGGATGGCCCACTGGGTGAAAAGGCTCTCACCCAGTAGTAGTACTCCAGGGCCGGCGCGGTCGGTTATGGCGCCGCCCTGGCTGCGGGCGACGGCTACGGAGATGAGGATAAACGCACCCAGGGAGACCAGGGCGGCAATGGGCCACTGCTTGTTCTCCATGACGCCGCTACTAAACTCTTGCAGCCGGGTCAGCATGAGGGCAAAGAGTACGACGATGATGATGGCGCCGCCGTAGAGGAGCACCTGCACCAGGGCCAGGAACTCTGCAAAGAGCAGGAGGTAGATGCCGGCGACGCCCATCAGGGCGACCAGCAGGAAAAGGGCGGCGTGAACCACGTTGCGGGTGCCCACCACCCCAACGGCTCCCCCCAGGGCAAAGGCCCCGGCGATGTAGAAGAGCACCAAGGGTGTCATGGGGTCGCCTCCTCCTTGGCCCCTTCCTCCGCTCCCTTGGGCTTCCAGCCCACCTCTTTCTGAAACTCCTTGCCCATCTCCAGCAGCCGCGGAAGGGTGGCGCGGTTGCCGTTGCGCACCACTACCGATAGCTCGTGCTGGTGGCTCATCTCAATGGCGTCAAAGTTGCACACCTCAACGCAGATGTTGCACAGGATGCAGCGGCCAAAGTTGATCTCAAAGCTCTCCACAATCTTGCGACGCTTGCTCTTTCCCTCCTTAAAGAGGGGGTTGTCCATCATCTGGGCGCTCATGCACAGGGTAGGGCAGTTGCGGATGCACACCATGCAGCCCGTGCAGTACGGCTCGCCCACCCCCTCGTCCCACATGAGCACGGGAAAGCCCATGTACCGCCGGGCAACGGGCAGGTGCTGCTTGGGGTACTGGGCCGTTACCGGCTTCTTGAAGGTGTTGGTAAGGGTCACCCACAACCCTTTGAGACTAGCGAGCATCAGTCGTCTCCACCCTCCGGTACGCCCTGGCCTTGGCCAGCCGTTGCTCTGCCGTGGCCCGAGCGGGCCAGGTCATCCGGCGATAGATGGTGTAGGCCACGGCCGCCGTCACGAACAAGGAAGCCAGGGCCAGGGACCACCGGGACAACCCGTAGAACAGGTACGCCGCCGTCAGGCCGAAGTTCACGAAGGAGAGGGGAATCAGCACCTTCCAGCCAAAGGACATGAGCTGGTCAATGCGCAGGCGGGGGAAGGTGCCCCGGAACCAGAAGATGACCAGCACCACCAGGTACGCCTTAACCAGGACCCCCAGGAAGCCCACCCATGTAGCCTCCGGCATCAGGGGGAAGGCCCATCCACCCAGGAAGAGGAGGGCCGCCAGGACCGCAATGGTGAAGGTGTTCACGTACTCCGCCAAGAAGAAGACGGCCCAGTGGGCGCCGCTGTATTCAATGAAGGGGCCGCCCATGACCTCAGACTCGGCGAAGTAGATGTCAAAGGGGGTGCGGCCCACCTCTGCGACGCCAGCGAGGAGAAAGATGACCAGCCCCAGGGGTTGCAGCAGGGCGTAAGGTATGGCTCGCTGGCCCTCCACTATCGTCACCAGGTTCATGGAGTGAGGCAGCATGATAACGGCTATGACCACCATGATGATGGGTATCTCGTAGCTGATAAGCTGCGCCGCGGAACGCAGACCGCCCAGCACCGCGTACTTGTTGGCGGAACCCCAGCCGGCCATCACCACGCCGACGATGGAGAGCACGGAGAAGGCGACGATGAAGAAGAGGCCCAGCTCCATGTTGCGCACGGCAAAGCTCTGGGCGAAGGGTATGGTTACCCAGATGACAAAGGATGGCACAAACACCACTAGAGGCGCAAGCCAGAAGAGGGGTTTGTCCGCTAACGCTGGGATAATATCCTCTTTCACCAGCAGTTTGAGGGCATCGGCCACAGGCTGAAGGAGGCCGTGGGGGCCGACCACCATGGGTCCCATGCGGCGCTGGAGGCGCGCCAGGGTCTTGCGCTCCAGCCACACCAGCGACAACACCACTGCCGTTAGAGCCGTCACCAGGGCGAAGACCTGTATGGTGATGACGATGAGGTCTCGCAGCATCAGCGGTCCACCTCGCCTAAGACGATGTCAAGGGAGCCAAGGATCATGATGGCGTCGGCCATGTAGGCGTTGCGCATCATGTGCTTCATGCTCATGAGGTTGCAGAAGGAGGGCGGGCGAACCTTCAGACGGTAGGGGCGATCGGCGCCGCTGCTGACGAGATAGACGCCCAGGTCTCCACGAGGGTTCTCGGCATGGGCATACACCTCACCCTTTGGGGGGCGAGCGATGCGGCGAGTGGGGGCCATGATGGGGCCACTTTGCATCTGCTGGAGGCACTGCTCCACCATGCGCACCGACTCCTCCATCTCCCGAATGCGCACCCAGAAGCGGTCCCAGCAGTCGCCACGGTCGCCCGTGGGCACGATGAAGTCCAGGCGGTCGTACAGCAGGTACGGCTCGGTGCGCCGCACGTCGTACTCCACGCCGGAGGCGCGCAGGCTTGGGCCGGTGAGGCCCAGGGCCACCGCCGTGTTGCCGTCTATGGTTCCCACGTCTCTGGTGCGGGCCAGGAAGGCCTCGTTGAAGGTGATAAGGCGGTCCGCTTCAGCTATCGTTTCCTTGACTGGCTCAAGAAGGGTTGTGATCCGCTGGGCAAAGTCGTCCGGGGCGTCCTGCCTCACGCCGCCAATGCGGAAGTAGTTGTGCATCAGGCGGGCGCCGCTGGTGGCCTCAAAGAGGGACTGGATGCGCTCCCGCTCGCGGAAGGCGTACATGACGGGGGTCATGGCGCCGGCGTCAAGGGCGAAGGTGCCATAGAAGAGCATGTGGCTGGCGATGCGGTTCAGCTCGCACAGGATGGTGCGGATGTATTGGGCGCGCTCCGGGACTTCCGTGCCCATGAGCTTCTCCGCCGCCATGCAGACCACCAGCTCGTTGTTGAAGTTGGCTACGTAGTCCAGGCGGTCAAAGAGGGTGATGATCTGGCTGTATTGCTCTCCTTCACATAGCTTCTCAGTGCCGCGGTGCAGATAGCCGATGTGCGGCTCCACGTCCACAATGCGCTCGCCGTCTATCCACACGACCATGCGGAAGACGCCGTGGGTGGCCGGGTGCTGCGGCCCCACGTTGATCATGAGCTCCAGGCTGTCTAGCTGTTTGTCAATTGCCATTGGATAAGAAATACCCCTCATCCTAACCTTCTCCCCCAAGGGGAGAAGGGACATCCTCTTCCCCCTTCCCTTGAGGGAAGGGGCAGGGGGTTAGGTAAAGTCTTACCACTCCTGATAATCAATCCTTGTCATGCTGAGGGAGTGAAACGACCGAAGCATCTAAGGCGTTTGCTATGGCTGACGCATGTCATTGGCAGCCGCCTTAGATTCTTCGCTGCGCTCCGCTTGCTCAGAATGACATTTCGGAGAGCATCGGGCGCTTGGCGCAGCCAAGCGCCCGATGCTCTCTCTTTCCTTTCCCCCCTTCCCTAAAGGGGAAGGGGGATTAAGGGGGTTAGGTGGAATCTCTTTACCACTCCTGGTAGTCGTTGAAGGGGTAGCTCTTGCGGCCGGGATAGCCCTCAAATCCATCGTAGAGGAGCAGGGGCGACAGGTTTGGATGGCCTTCAAAGACCACGCCAAAGAGGTCATGGCCCTCCCGCTCATGCCAGTCGGCCCCGGGCCAGACGGATATGACTGAAGAAATCCTGGGGTCATCGTAGGGCAAGCTGACCTTCAGGGCAAAGCGGTGTGCCTTCGCCAGGGAGCGCAGATGGTACACGACCTCAAAGCGGTCTTCGTAGTCTACCACCGAGAGGCACATCAGGTAGTTAAAGGAGAGGCCCGGGTCGTCCCGCAGCTTCAAGGCAGCCTGAAGGAGGGCGTCACGCTCCACCGTGACCACCACCTCGTCCAGGGCAGCGCTCATCTTGGGGTTGAGCTCCGCCAACGCCTGGGACAGCAAGGCGCTCAGGGCCTGTCCCTTTTCTGTGAGGGCAGCTTTGGCCTCTGGTGGTGCAGCGTGTGCTCTAGCTCGCTCTTGCGTCAACTCGCCGTGCGTCCTGCTTGATCTTTTCTTGAAGGCGCAGGATGCCCTCCATGAGGGCCTCCGGCCGGGGGGGGCATCCTGGCACGTAGACGTCCACGGGGATAATGTGGTCTACGCCCATGACCACGGAGTAGGAGCGATAGTAGGGGCCGCCGTTTGTGGCGCAGCTCCCCATGGCGATGACCCACTTGGGGTCTGGCATCTGCTCGTACAGGAGTTTGATGGGGGGGGCCATCTTCTTGACGACGGTGCCTGCCACGATCATGACATCGGATTGGCGTGGCGAGGGCCAGGTGACCACGCCAAAGCGGTCCAGGTCGTGATGGGCCATGTAGGTGCTAATCATCTCAATGGCGCAGCAGGCCAAGCCAAAGGTGAGGGGCCACAGGGAGGAGGTGCGGGCTAGGGCGAAGAGTTGCTCCGCCGTTGCGGTGATGACGCCTGGCGCGCCGGACCGGTTGAACAGGCTTTGGGCCGGCCGGTTGCCGCCGGCTTTGGCCTGGGGCGTCTCCCAGCCGCCGGGAGTCAAGGGGATGGTGAGCTTGTGGTCCCGCTTGGGGTCCCATCGTACTGGCTTCATGTCCCCTGGCTTCATCTCCACTGCAACACCCCCTTGCGCCAGGCGTAGGCCACGCCAAAGCCAAGAATGGCGATGAAGATGATCATCTCGTAGAAGACTGCGTTGGCCACTGCGTTGGAATAGATGAGCTGGCCTGCATCATTCTTGATCTGCGCAATCTTCATGAACACTACGGCCCAGGGGAAGAGAAACACGGCCTCCACGTCAAAGATGAGGAAGAGGATGGCGAAGATGTAGTACCGGATATGAATCTGGGACTGCTGGTAGGGGGCGGGAAGGATGCCGGACTCAAAGGGGATGCCTTTTTCAGGGGAGGGTCGCCTGGGGGCAAGGATGGCGGATGCTGCAAACATAACGCCTATAGCCAACACCCCCACCACGACGCCGATGGTTGCGGCGGCCCAGTCCAGGGCATACCTTTCAAGCAAAGGCGTACCTCGCTAGGTCGTAGGAGTGGGCAGGCGTGGTACGGCCCGGGGTACCGTCCAGAGAAACACGATAGCATCCAAGGGGGAGGGGTGTCAATTGGGGAATGGTTCTTCCTGTTGGTGGCGTGGGGATGGCACGCTACGGCAACGCCACAAACAAGGGGCTGGCCAGTTAATTATTAGGCGATGCAACGCTTGACACACGGCCCGCCACTTTTGTCATTCTGAGTCCCGATTTATCGGGACGAAGAATCTTGTTCGCCCTCAGATGGGAATGCCTTAGGGGAATGGCGACTGCTTAGGCAGGCAGACAAGATGCATTCGGTCGTCCCGACACGTCGGGACTCCCTCAGCATGACATCGGTCTGTATCCCCTTGTGTCAACTGAGACATCACCAATTAGTATCTTAGTGGGGTAGGGGCGGGATGTCCCCCACGCAGACCACCGTCTCCCACTCAATCAGGTCTACCTCCTGGAGTGGGATGGCGTTGAACTCCTCCAGAGGGATGTCCAGCCAGGCTGCGAGGCTGGTGCGCAGGTTGAGGACAACACAGGCGCACACCTCCTGCCGCCCAGCTTTTTCCCGGAGCAGGTGCGTGCTGATCCAGTAGCGACCTTCGGGGGTCGGTCCCATCTGATCAGCCGTCAGCGTGTGCTTCCCACCTGCCCGGATACTGCTATCATTGAGGGCCTGGAGCATCTGCGGGGCCATGACCTTGAGCCGCATGGCGTGTTGCCCTCTTGCTTTTAAGGAAGCCCCTTGTCTTTCAAGGGAGCTCTAGAGGAGCTCCCCTCTCAGGGCTTCCCTCTCTTCCAGGGAGTATCCCGACAGGTCGGGATGCGCCACCGAAAGTGTACATGAAAGCCATATCCTTCTTCAGCTTTCTCTTTCAAGGAAGCCCTTGTCTTTCAAGGGAGCTCCAGAGGATCTCCCCTCTCAGGGCTTCCCCCTCTAGGTCTCTCCTGGTTGCGCTGGCCCTGATTGCGGCGGTTGCGTGCGGCGGAGGCGAGATGACGGTGCGAGGGTTTGTGTTGGACGTCCAGGCGCGCACTCTGACGGAGGTGGAGTCTCTGACGATGGTGGACAAGGACGGCGCTGTGTGGCGCTTCCAGGCGGAGGGCAACCTTGGCTTCACACCGTCCCACATCCGAGAGCACATGCTTCAGGGCCAGGAGATGACGGTGCACTACAAAGGGAAGGGTGACGCCCTGGTGGCGGTGCGGGTGACTGACTGAGGGGTTATCCCAGCGCCTGCAAAAGGGCCGCCTCTAGCTCTTCAGGAGAAGCGTAGCCTTCAAACTTTGCCGCCACCTTGCCCTGGCTGTCAACGATAAAGACCCACGGTTCGCTGGGCAGGTTCCACTCGGTCACGGCGGGGGCCAACACCCCTTTGGAAGGGTCGGTGCGCATGGCCAGGGGGTTGGCGTAAATCTCCACATGGATGAAGTTGGCCTGACCCTGGTAATTCGCCTTGAGCCGCTTTATCACCTCCACCTGGGGGCCGCAGGTGGCGCTCTGGCAGAAGGCGGGGGTGGCGAAGGCGATGACCGCTGGCTTGCCAGAGAGGACCGCCTGGGCAACGGTCATGGCGTACAGGTCTGGATCCGGCGTCAGGTCCGAGGTGAGCTCCGCCAGGGAGGCAACGTCTTTGGCGGTGCGGTTTGCCGAAGCGGGCGCCGGCGTGCCGATGGCAGGGGTGGCGCTGCGCTCGGCCACGGGGAAGACCATGCGGGCGGTGTCGCCGGCGGCCTCGCCGTCGGCGGGGGTAAGCTGCGCTGTCCAGACGCCGGCCTGGGTGAAGTCCACCTCCGCCACGAACACGCCGCCAGGGCCGGCAGGCCAGGGCCGGAAGATGGCCTGAGCGGCGCCTTTGGGCAGAAGGGTGTTGTCCTGCACGTAGGAGAGGGCCATGTGGACAGCAGAGGCGCGGATGGGAGCGGAGGCCGGATTGAGCAGGGCGAAGACCAGCCGGTTCCTGCCGACGGCCAGGTCGGTGCTGGCCAGCACGGGACGAAGGCTCAGGACCGTAGGGGTTGGGGTCGGAGTGGGAGCAGGGCTGCTGGCGCAGGCCCCGAGAAGCCAAAGAGCCGCAAAAAGAGACGCCAGCCCACCCAATGCACGTATGCTCATGTTGGGCTGGCTCCTTTTGGGCGCGCACGGTATATCTCAACGGCGGCGCTGCCCACGACGGCGTCACGAAGAGGAGGCGATGGCTTCTGCACCCGGACTCTCACCGCCGTCACTGGGAAGGAGGTAAGCACCCGCTGCGCCAGGGCTTCAGCCACCGCCTCCAACAAGCTATACGCTTGGCCCTCCAAAATAGATTTTGCGGCCTGGTGCAGCGCCGAGTAGTTGACGGTGTCCGCCAGGCTATCCGAGGCTCCTGCCCCGCTAAGGTCAAGGTAGACCTGGAGGTCTACGATGAACCGCTGGCCCAGGGCGCGCTCCTCTGGACTCATGCCGTGGTGGCCGTAGAAGGCCATGCCTTCTAAGAGGATGGAGTCTGGGGGGAGGTGTTGCACCTGTATTGCTTGAATGACCTACTGGTGTGAGTCTGAGTCTTGTCTCTTCTTCTGTTTCCCCCTGCGTGCCGGACGACGACTGTAAGCACGCACTCCTTGAGTCCGCATTGCTGTGGAGGAGTGTGGAGGTGAGCCTTGCGTCCCATTGATAGTCCCAACACCTTCCTTCATGTTGGTGGGTGCATTGGAAGCCGGAATAACGCTACTTTGTGTGTGGGGAAATGGGCCCCTGATGCGCGAGAGCAACGAACTGACCAACCACAGCGCCAAGCTGGCAGCAAGAGTGATAGCAATGCCAAGCGCCGTAGAGGAGTCTACGGCGTCTTGGGAAAAGTCACTTGCCCACAGGTTGACGAGGGAGATGGCTACCCCTATTACCCCTGCAACGGCAAGATTCCACAGCCCAGGTGGATTGACAACCCTTGAGCCTGACCACATCATCTTAGCTTCCTTTCCCATCGTTGCGCCACCTTCGTGCGTGGTCCCAGGATGCCATCGCTACTTCGTAGATGAAAAAGACCGCGCCAATAAAGCTGACAGTGACAGCGGCCCCTACGAAGGCCACATTGACAAGGACCTCAACCAGATTATACGCCTTTGTCCCAGGCGACAGCACCATCCCAATAAGCCACAAGAGGAGTTTGTCAAAAGCGAATAGCATCACCGCCAGGCCCGCCTTGAGGAACAAGAGAAGCGCCGCATCTCCTAACCGCCCGACGGTGCGGCGCAAACTGCTTGGTTTACTTTCCAAAGAGGTCTCCCTTCAGCAGCTGTAGTGTCGGGCGAGCATCATCCCCGCTTCGCCATAGCGTCGGCCAGGGCCAGCAGGTTGCGCGCCCGCTTCACGACCGGCACATCTATCATCTTGCCGTCCAGGGCTATGGCGCCGATGCCCTTGGCTGCCGCCTCGTCCCAGACGGCGACGACCTTCCGGGCGTAGGCGATAGACTCTTCCGAGGGGCTGAACAGCCTGTTGATGACCTCCACCTGCACGGGATGGATGGAGAACTTGGCCTTAAAGCCGAAGGGCAGGACGGCCCTGATCTCTCGCGCCAGGCCATCGGTGTCGCGGAAGTTGACGTAAGGGGTGTCAATGGCTAGCACATCGGCGGCGCGGGCGGCCACGGCCACGGCGGCGCGGGCGTAGGCAAGCTCGGTACCTCCATCAGTGCGCTCCACGCCCATGCTGTCGGTGAAGTCCTCGGCGCCAAAGGCCACGCCGGCGATGCGCGGCGAGGCGGCGGCGATGGCGTGGGCGTTCAACACAGCCTTGGCGTTTTCCAGCCAGGGCACGAGCTTGGTGTGGCCCACGGGCAGCCCGGCCTTGCGCTCCAGGCTTTCCAGAATCTTGGAGAGCTCCTGGATTTCCCAGGGTGACTCCACTTTGCCTACGGTGACGCCGTATACTTGAAGGCTGACGATGGCGGCCAGGTCCTCATGGGCCAGGCCGGTGTTCAGGGCGTTGATGCGGGGCATGACCAGCTGGCCCTTCTGGGCCAGGGTAGGCGCCATGCTCTTGATCAGCTCCCGGGCCTGCTGTTTCTGGCTTTCGGGCACCGAGTCTTCCATGTCCGGCACCAGGACGTCCGCCGGCAGCGTAGCCGATTTGGTGAGCATATCCTGGCGGTTGCCGGGGATGAAGTGCAGGCTGCGAAAGAAGATGTCCATGGCTCCTCCTTGGGGGGCGGCCACAGGCCGGAGAGATATGGGGGAAAGGCTGCGCCTGAGTATAGCATAGGGCATCAGGGGGATGGAATCGGAAGGATGAGCGAGGGGGAGGTGATAGGGGATATAATGTCGTGGCGTACGGGGCTACCGACAGCCAATACAGGAGCCAGTTGTATGGAGATCCGCATCTTCGGCATAGAGGGCCTGCCGGAAGTGAAGCCGGGTATGGACCTGACGCGGCTCATTGTAGAGGCGGCCCAGGCCCAGGGCACGCCCCTTTTGGAACGCGACATCCTGGTGGTGACCCAAAAGGTGGTCTCCAAGGCGGAAGGGCAGCTCGTAGACCTCTCCGCCGTTACCCCTTCGGCCCTGGCGCTGGGATGGGCGAAGCAGTATGGCCGCGACCCGCGCCTCGTAGAGGTGGCTCTGCGGGAGGCTAGGCGCATCTCCCGCATGGATTACGGGGTGATGTTGGTGGAGACCCACCATGGCTTCTACTGTATCAACGCGGGGGTGGACGCCTCCAACATCCCCGGCAGCGGCATGGTGGCCCTGCTGCCGAAGGACGCCGACGCCTCGGCTGCCCGCATCCGCGAGGAGGTGCGGAGGGTGACTGGCCTGGGCGTCGCCGTGGTCATTACCGACTCCTGGGGCCGCCCCTGGCGCGAAGGCATTACCAACGTCGCTATCGGCGCGGCGGGCATCGCCGTCCTCAAGGACTACCGAGGCACCACCGACACCTACGGCCACGAGCTACGCGCTTCGGCCATAGCGGTGGTGGATGAGATTGCTTCGGCGGCGGAGCTGGTCATGGGTAAGGTGGACATGGTGCCGGTGGCCCTGGTGCGCGGCTACGGCTACACGCCCTCCGAGGGCAAGGTGCGGGACCTGCTCCGCGACCCGGAGCGGGATATGTTCCGCTAGTGGCGCTGCGCAGGGCCTGGCAGGATGGTGCTGGACTGGCGCCGTACTTTTAGGCGACGCTCAGGAAGGAGCAGCGATGATCGGATTTCTTGGCGGCACTGGCCCGGAGGGGCGAGGGCTGGCGCTACGTCTGGCCCTCGCGGGGGAGCGAGTGGTGGTAGGCTCCCGGGAGCTTGCCAAGGCGGAGGTGGCGGTGGCCCGCATCAAGGGGCGCGCCGCCGTCGAGAACGTGTTACCCGCGACCAACGCCCAAGCGGCCCAGGAGAGCGACCTTCTGTGTGTCACGGTTCCCTACGAGGCTCAGGCCAGCCTGTTGTCCCCCCTGGCGCAGGCCCTGGCCGGGAAAGTGGTGGTCTCCACCGTTGCCCCCGTGAGCTTCCACGATAGCGTGATAGAGGCTATTATGGTGCCCGAGGGTTCGGCGGCAGCGCAGGCGCAGAAGCTCCTGCCGCATTCGTATGTTGTCGCCGCCTTCCACAACGTCAGCGCCGTGGACCTGTGGTCGCCGGGCCGCCTCCTGGACGGCGACGTGGTGGTGTGCTCGGACCATCAGGGGGCGAAGGCGCGGGTGATGGCGCTGGCACAAAAGATTCCCAATCTGGGCGCCGTGGACGGCGGCGCCCTGGCCAACGCCCGCTACGTAGAGGGGCTGACGGCGCTGCTGCTGAACATCAACCACATCCATAAAGCGCGCACGATGATGCGGGTAACGGGCCTGCATCGGGAAGGGTAGCGGGAGGCGCAAGAGGCAGCCGTCCTTGGTCACCGTACTTCGCGGAGGATAGAGCGCACTCATGAACGACCAGGCAGACGTTCAGGTCACGGGCCTCTACGTTACCTTCGCGGCGCTGTTTGTGGTGCTGCTCATCACTTCCAACGTCATCGCCGTCAAGATCATAGAGGTAGGCGGCCGCATTCTCCCGGCGGCCATCATCCTATTCCCCATGACTTACATTCTGGGTGATGTGCTGACGGAGGTGTACGGCCTCCGCCTGGCTCGCCGGGTGATCTGGCTGGGATTC
This sequence comes from Chloroflexota bacterium, assembly GCA_016179765.1. Taxonomy (GTDB): domain Bacteria; phylum Chloroflexota; class Dehalococcoidia; order Lucifugimonadales; family JACPCL1; genus JACPCL1. The sequence continues at coordinate 89,474 of JACPCL010000034.1, read as the reverse complement.
CTGGGCAATGGGGTGGCGGTGCTGGGCTTCTGGATCAGCGGACTGCTCCCCGCGGCGCCCTTCTGGGGGAACCAGGACTCCTATGTGGCTATCTTGGGATACACGCCTCGCCTGCTGGCCGCCTCCTTCGCTGGCTACCTGGCCGGAGAGCTTGTCAACTCCACGGTGCTGTCCAGGATGAAGGTGGCCACCCAGGGACGCTGGCTGTGGAGCCGCACCATCGCCTCCACCCTGGTGGGCCAGGGAGTGGACTCCGCCGTGTTCATTACCGGCGCCTTTGCGGGAACCATGGCTGGCGGTGACCTGGTGGAGCTGCTCATTACCCTGTGGCTGGTGAAGGTAGGCTACGAGGCGCTGGCAACCCCACTCACCTATGTGGTGGTTGGCTATGTGAAGCGCAAGGAAGGGATTGACGTGTATGACCGGCAGGTCTCCTTCAACCCCTTCGCCTTCCGGGGGTGAAGCAACAGCCCTGTTGCCAACCCTCTCTTTCTCACTGTTGCCGTCCGTTACGGCGTGTGTTCCCTTTGACCTCTCCCTCTGGAGTCCCTCCTTCCTCCTTCCATGAAAGGGCTCAAGGATAGGCTCTCGCCCCATCGGAGAGGAGGACTTGAGACTTGAGATAGGTGAGGATTTGTGTTGCGGCTTAGCCGCAACACAAATCCTCACCTTCAATTTCTCCTGGGGAAGGGTGCTTATTGCTGGGTATGTTGTGAGGAGGGCATGTCCCTGCCTGTGGGCGGCGGGGCTTTTTCTGTGGCACGGGTCGCACCAAGAGGTAGTTGTCCCAATTATTCAGGGGATTTTCAGGGCGTTTCGGAGGGCTTTCAGGCATTATTAGCCTTTATCGGATTACGCTGGAGATGGAAAGCCCCAAGGCCCTGAGACCCATGCAGCACGTCACCATTCTGAGCGAAGATAGAGTTTTCAGCGCTTTACTGGCGCGAAACCTGGAGGCCCAAGGCCACCGAGTGGATATCCATCTGGTGAACCCGGAGTTGCCGCTGAGCTTTCTGGCGTCCCCCGCCACGTGGGATACGAGCCTGTGGGTGTTGGACCTGAGCTGGTACAGTGAAGCCCGCACTCAAACCTATGCTGCCCTTGCTGAGTGGTGCCGGGGGCAGCGTCGGCCAGCGATCATGCTGGTTGATAGTAGCTGGGATGGCGATGAGGTCCGGACCTTTGGCGCGGCGGCGACTTTGGCCAAACCTTTCCCCATGACCAGCTTTCTAGTGCTGGTCAGCCGCCTGGGGGAGGGTGCAGAAAGTGGGGAGCCTGGACCATCCCAATTGGGAGATGTGAAAATGGAGCTCAAAGAAAGGTCGGCCATGATATTTAGCAAGTGGAAGCCAACCTATTATCGCATCGTGGTTCCGCTGGATGGTTCCAAGCTTGCAGAGTCGGTCTTGCCGGTGGTTGCGACCCTTGCAGATGCCCTGGGCATGGAGATCATGCTGCTCCACGTGGTCCCCGCCAGCGGCCAGCCCATGCGCACGCCTACGCCCTCTCAAAAAGTGGCAACGGCGGCCATCAGCGAGTACCTCCAGGGCATCGTTCAGCAGCTTGCCAGCCAGGCCGTGAAGGTGGGCTGGCGAGTGACCAGCGGCGACCCGGTGGAGGATATAATCCGGTATGTTCATGAGGCTCCGGCGGACCTGATCGCCATGTCCACCCATGGCATGGGGGGCGATAGCAGGTCGCCCATGGGGAGCGTGGCCGCCGCCGTTTTGGAACGACAGACCAGGCCAGTGCTCCTCATCAAGCCTGACAAGGATGTAGCGAGCTGGTGACCGTTCGGCATAAGGGGTCTGTTGCCTACCGCATGGTGAGGGTAGAACGCCGCCAGGGAGGGAGCGTAAACAGCTATGGCTGCCACGGGAGACCCTCCCCAAGGGGGATGGGTCGCTAACTTGAAGCTGCTACGGTGGGCCGCAATTGTGCTGCCCATCACCTTCTTGGTGCTTCTGGACCTCCTGCGGCACACCCTGTTTAAGCACCAGATGGAGTCGGTGCCTCGGCGAGGAATGCATGGTACGCTCTCCAACAAGGAATCGCGCTTTCGGCAATCTGGAATGCGACACGCTAGACCAAGTGCCATGACTCGGAGCATCATACTGGCTCTCTCAGTCTTGATAGCTACGACTGGCTGCATTCTCCAGCGAAGTGACCCTGGAGCCTACAAGCCAGGAACTCACGACGTGACTTTGGAGAGTCGGTATCAGTTTCCCATATACGTGGAGATAGGTCGGGCCGGCATGAAAGAGGACCTAGTCTTGGGCCTACAAGACGGTACGGTCACCACCCTTGACCCAGGAGAGTTTGACACGATTTTTGCCCTGGCCAAGAAGGGCTGGGGCTTCTACATCTTCAGGGTCCACGAGAGAGTGGTTACTGGTCGGATCATTGAAGACGTGAAGTTGATGTACGAAGAACTTCAAAGCATGGGTTGGCACGTTGTCCTTGGCCCCTAGCAGTTGCTGATGGCGTTGCAGACGCCACGACGGGGTATCACAATACGTAGTGGACGCGTCCACGACGACCACCCCTCACTACAATGGCCGCTTCTACGACCCGGCGCTCGGACGGTTCATCCAGGCGGACCCCATTGTGCCGGGCATTGCTAACCCGCAGGCGACGAACTGCTACAGCTACGTTGCCAACAACCCCGTGCGGTACAATGATCCCAACGGGCATTGCTTCATCGTCTGTGTTGCCGTCGTCTGGGCAGCCTTTGAGATAGGCTCAGCCGTCTATGACGCCTACACCATGGCAGACACGCTTCTGTCGCCCTCTGCGAGTGTTGCGGAGAAGGTGCTCACGGCGGGGCTGTTTGCGGCTGGCGCTGTACTGCCCGGAGGGGGGTACGCTGCTGGCGGCAAGAAGCTGCTACAGGCGGCGGACAGCAAGCTGCTCAATTTCAAAACGCCGAAGCTCCTAGGGCGACACTTCGAGGAGCATGGAGCAAAACTCGGCTACAAGACCGTAGACGACTACCTGGCAGGAGCCAATGATCTTGTAGCACGATCCGATGCTGCTGTATCTGTGGAGATGAAGCAGCGTGGCACAGATTCTCTCTACTACGATTACAGGACGAATGAATACCTCTCTGTAGACGAAGAAGGAGTTATCCGAACGTACATGAAGCCAGAAACTGGTGTAGAGTACTGGCTGAACGACAAGTACCCAATTTTGAAGGCAGCCACGGAGAAATGACATGGGATACCAATGCTCTGTCTGTGGATACATGGGGCTCCACGAACCTGGAAGGCGTGAACACGGCTATCCTTCCGAGGAGATTTGCGCCTGCTGCGGGTTTCAGTTTGGCGTAACCGATGATGACCGAGGATTCACGTATGAACAGTGGAGGCAAAAGTGGATTGAAGGGGGCATGAAGTGGCGGTGGCAAGATGAACCCCCCTTGCCAGATTGGGATCCTCGGGAGCAGCTACGGAATATTGGGTCATGGTTTGAAGCATGAGGGGTGATCTGTGCTCCAGTAGCCACCCGCGCCTACTACCCCTTCGGGGAAACTCGTTCTTCAAGCGTAATCCCAACCCAACCGAAGATGAAATATTGGATCGTGCTCGCGAGTTGGCGGAGGGCAAGTACGATGTCAACTTCTGAGTTCCCTGGATTTGAAGCGTTCTATGACTTCTCTGACCCGCTCGCAGCCAGGCCCTTCCGGTTGGAGCCAATAGGAGAGAGTCTGAACGCGGATGAGGCCTGGCGTTTGTTCACAGGACAGGCGAAACCGACTAGTGTGGTCGAGTTACGAGCCTATAGGGGAGGACAAGTCTCAGACATCCTCTGGAGTAGCCTAACTCGCATCACGTGTATCTCAGACCGAGTAGTGCATATTCTTACATCTGAGCAAGTAACAGGGTGGGGCACCTACCCTGTAGTGGTCTATGACCGGAAGGGCAACCAGTTGCCTGGCTACCACGGTTTCAGCGTCACGGGGCCAGCGCTGCCTCATGTGCGCTCGCACAGCCGCATCATCAGCAAGCCGCGAGCTACTCTGGCAGGCCCTGGCCTGCCAGAGGATCTTTACCAAGGACTTTTCTTTGAAGAGGAGAAGTGGGACGGAAGCGATTTTTTCTTGGTGAGAAATGGCGAGACTGTGACGAATCGAGTTCGCGTTCTGTTCAAGCGCCACAGGATTAGCAACGCCCTGTTTACCCCACTCCTCTCTGTGGAAATACCCGTCCACTTTGATAAATATGGATCGCCGAGTGCCTACGTTTGATGCGAGTAGGTTCTGAGCAAGTCGGGGTCCGGTTAGTGGCGTCCTTCGTACGTCCACCAGGACCACCTGGGCGGGACCATTGCGACGACAAACACTTCAGGGGCAATTGCGGCCACACAGGAGTACTATGCCTTCGGAGCAATCCGCTCCTCCACCGGCACCCTGAGCACGGACAGGAAGTTCACGGGGCAACGGCTGGATAGCGACACTGGGCTGTACCTGTACCAGGCCCCGGCCCTTAGCCCTGGCAGCCAGTATCGCCAGTATGCGCCCACAACGGTCTCCCCTCACTACAACGGCCGCTTCTATGACCCGGAGTTGGGGCGCTTCATCCAGGCGGACCCCATCGTGCCAGCCGCAGCGCACCCACAGTCGGCCAACCGCTACAGCTATGTTGCCAATAACCCCGTGCGGTACAATGACCCTGATGGGGATTGCCCCTGGTGTGCTGTGTACGCGTGCCCAAGGTGCGCAGCAGGACCGAGGAGTCGGTGGTCTTCCGTCCCCGGCTGGTCCCGCCGTATGTGCGCCGGGCCAAGCGCATGGATGCGGCGCTGGTCGTATCCATGATCGTGTTCGTTGGCCTGTCGGGGTCCGTCGGCTTTGGCGCCCTCATCCTCTTCCTCTTCTCCCTGGGGATGGGCATCCCCCTGGTCATAGCTGCCACGGCCATGGCAAAGGTGCTGCCGCTGCTGTTCCGTATGGAGAAGGTGATCCCCTGGATGGGCCTGGCCGCTAGCCTGCTCATGGCGGGGTTCGCCGTTCTGCTCATCACCGGCCAGTACATGGTGTTGACCGAGTGGGTGTACCGCCTGCTGCCGGCACCGGTGGCTCGCTAGGAGCGTTATTGGCACTGCGGCGAGCGAGAGGAACCCGTCAGTCCTGACGACCTCTGGGACGAACCTGTAGCTGTTCAGGACATATTCAGGGAAGCTCTGGGGCTGTTCAGGCTCTGTTCTGGCCTTTCCCTCTAACATGATGTCGCCGGAGCAATCTGAGACGACAGGAGGAAGCGATGGCCACCATGACCGAAGCTCCCAACGCAGGCAAGCCCCAGAGGACTATGACCATGCTGTGGTTCAAGCAGTGCCCCAAATGCGAAGGCGACCTGTACCTGGACAGGGACAGGTATGGGCCTTTTGCTGCCTGCCTCCAGTGTGGATACTACCTGAGCGACGTCCAGATGAAGGTGCTTCTGACCCTGGGCGACCTCCGGAGCCCCACCGGCGCGGGAAAGGAGCCTGAAGCTGTGCTGGTGGCTTGACCCCACTGGTCCGACTCGGTAGTACGGGTGTGGATGGATGAGGGTAGTCATCATGGTGGGGATCGAGACCTACAACCTGGCGGCCTTCCCTTTGGAGTTGACCCTCCTGGACGATACCACGGTGGTGATTCGTCCCATGACGACGGAGGACGAGGAAAGGCTGCTCGCCTTTATCCAGGCGCTGCCAGAGGAGGAGCGCTTCTTCATGAAGGAGGACGCTGCCTCCCCCCTGATTGTGCGCCAGTGGGTAAGGGAGTTGGACTACAGTCGGGCCTTGCCCTTGCTGGCACTGGTGGATGGTGACGTGGTGGCTGGGGCGACACTGGTGCGGAGCCGCGGTGCGGCCCGACGTCACGTCGGTGAGTTGTGCGTACAGGTGCATCCGGACTATCGCAGCCTGGGTCTAGGAACGGTGCTGATGCACCAGCTCATGGTTCTGGCCAACGAAGCGGGCTTGCAGGTGCTTACCCTTGAGGCGGTGGCGGGCAAGGAGGACGAGGCGATACGCACGGCCCAGTGGCTGGGGTTCACCCAGGTAGCTCACCTCAAAGGGGCGGCCAAAGACCCCGAAGGCCGCAAGTACGACGTGGTGGTGGTGGAGGCGTTGCTGGGGAAGTGGTACGAGTGGTGGCCCTGCCGTGTGTCCATCAGCCAGGCGCAAGTACGGTTTCCCTGGTAATGGACTGTCCCTGTGCGGAAACGGAGAGCCTCGCGCAGGTGGGAAAGGAGAGGTGAGAGTCTCCATGATTAAACACATCCTCGTGCCGCTGGATGGCTCGGAGTATTCTGAGAAGGCCCTGGACGTTGCCCGGGAGTTGGCCCAGCTTGCAGGAGCGCACGTGAGCCTACTGACCGTGATTCTACGCTTTGGAGCGGTGCTACCTAGCCAGTGGCAACTACAGGAGAGCAGCCAGGCCCACATTCGCCAGTATTTGCACCCCATCAGGGAGCGACTGGCCCAGCAGGGGCTGGACGTTAGCGCCCATGTAGACTTTGGCAATCCTGCAGACGCCATAGCCGATTTTGCCCGGCAGGAGGGCGTGGACCTGATCGTCATGTCAACGCACGGGGTGGGTAGTCGTAGCAACTATGCCCTGGGCAGCGTGGCGCTGAAGGTTCTCCAGATTGCCCCGTGCCCGGTAACGATGCGGCGTGTTGTGGAACCAGCCTCGCACCTTCGCGCCACGGGTCAGGAGCGGCTGGGGCGCAGCCTGTCCACGGCTGCTGGCCCCGAAAGCCCGGTATAGGTTCTGCGGACATCGGGACGGCCCCTCCTCTGCTCCCAAGCAGAGGAGGGGCCGCTGTTGCTCCTACGTATTGCGGCAGGAAGGAAGGGCACTGAAAGCATAGGGACCAGGAGCGACTAAAGCCTTGAACCCCTCTACGCCATCCTCTACAATCGGACGATAGGTTTGGACTTCAGAGGGGTGCTTATGAGCAAGCTCCTTGACCGCCTGGACCGGATCACACGTGGCCCGGTGAGGTCCCTGGGATTCACTCCAACCTCAGCAAGAGAGGCCGTCGCCACCATGGCGCTGGTAGTCCAGGTGGCAGACCTGAAGCAGGCAGGGGCAACAGAGGCGCTGCAAGCTGGGGCAGACGCTATCGTTGCGCTGGCGTCTGGGCCTGCCCTCTCCTTGCTAGAGGTGAAGGAGCGACCGGCGTTGCCGGAAGGCTCAACATGGGGCGTGGAAATCCAGGCCCTAGATGGTACCCAGGCGGAGGCCCTGAAGGGCCTGGGGTGCGACTTCCTTGTCTTTGGCATTGAGCACACGCCGGTGGAGGCGTTGGGGGAGGGCGAGTGCACCCGCGTCCTGCGCGTCTCGCCTGCCCTGGAGGACACCCTGTTGCGTAACATAGAAGACCTGCCGGTGGACGTGGTCATTGTGAGCAAGCCAGGGCCGGAAGGCCCCTTGAGCCTTGCTCATCTTTTGGCCATCGCCAACGTGCGCGCCGCCACCAGCCGCTACCTTCTTGTGGAGTGGGACGCTCCCCTGAGCGCGCGGGAGCTGGAGCACCTGCGGGATATGGGCGTGGACGGTATTGTGGTCAATGCCAGCGGCGAAGCCCTCGCGGCCACGGTGTCGGCCCTGCGGGAGCGCATCGGGGCGCTGCCGGCGCGGAAGCCACGCAGCGAGCGGGAAGGGCGCGCGCCCTTGCTGCCGCGCTTGGAGGGCATGGGGTCTGGCCGGTCCCGGGCGCCGGAGCCGGATGAGGAAGAGGAGGAGGAGGAGGATTACTAGAACATAGAAGGGGGCAGCCTTTGGCTGCCCCCTTCTATGTTCCTACTTTGGAGGTGGAGCAACCCCCCTTATCCTCCCCCATACGCCGCGCCACAGGCGGTTGAGCAGCCCCTTCTCTTCTGGCGGGACGGGGCGCTCCCCGTAGCGTACTGAGACGTAGGAGTGGGTGATGCCTTCCAGGGCGGGGCTTTCCTCCGGCAGCCGCGCCAAAAGGGTGCCCAGGTACTCCAGGGGCGTTTCCTGCTGCTGGCGCGGGAAGCCGGCGTCCCGGGCCTCCGCCAGCAGGTGGGCGTACATCTCCCGCACCTCCAACTCCTCCCCTGGAGCGCCCCAGGAAGGGGCTCTGCGAGCTAGGGGCAGGCGCCTCAGGGCCGCGTCGCGCTTATCCCGAAACCACCACAGCAGTCGTACCAGCCCCAGCAGCACGTCCCGAAGGAACTCTCGCCACCCGCCAATGGACTGGTGCGACTCCTCCAGGGCCTCACTGGGCTTGATGCCTCTCCTCCGGGCTAGAAGCAGCCGGGTGAGCAGGAGGATGGCCCCGCCCAGGAGAGCCAGGAGCACCGCCCACTTTATCAGGACGAACCAGAGGGGGGCTCCGCCAGCATCGCCCTCCTCGGCCAGTTTTCGGAGGGCGCTGAAATCCGGGATGGTGATGTTGGGGGGCTGACGGTCGCCGCCGAAGCGCCTCACCAGCCACTGGACGGCGTACACCGCGCCGGCGGCCAGCAGCGCAACCGGGTACAGGAGGTAGTAAAGGAGGATGGACAGGAGGTTGGAAAGGAGGCCAACCAGGGCAAAGACCGGGGAGAGGGCGTTGAAGGAGAAGACCGAGGCCGCCACCCAGCCAATGACCACCATGGCGGTGACCAGGCCCAGGAGTTGCAGGGTCCAGGGCTGGCTGAAGAAGGCGCCTGCTCCATCGCGCCGCATCATCTCCGCACGGACGTGCATCAGATGGCTGAGGGCCAGCCCCATGAGAGAAGCAAAGAAGAAGAGGACGACCACCAGCACCGGCTGGCCTCGCGAGATTCCCACGAGGCCGCCGGACTTGATGGCGCCTTCCCAGGCGATGAGGCCCAGGATAACGCCCACCAGTCCCACGATGAAGGAGTGGTGGACCTGCTCCTGGGTCAGGCCCTCTTGTGCTAGCCGGTAGCCGCGCCACCACAGGTAGATGCTGGCAGCAATGGTCACCTGCAAGGGGGTGAAGATGGCCTCGGCCAGGTTGTGGCTGGCAAACCTGAACCAGGCGGGGTCCAGAAGGCTATAGCCGCCGCCGTTCTCCAGGCGGGCCACCACCAGCATCAGCCCCACAATAACGACCCCGGTCATCCGGTGGGCCTTCCGGCTTGTCCAAGTGAGCTGCTGCCCCAACAATTGCACGCCGTAGTAGCTGCTCCACAGCAGAAGGAGTATGGAGCCGAGCGTCAGAGGCACCTCTTTCCATCCCAGGAAGCCGCCGTTACCCAGGAGGGCCAGCCAGAGGTACAGCCACAGGCCTTCCATCAAAAAGGTGGAGAAGAGGAGCAGATTATCAGGACTGAGCCATTTCACGAAAGCACCACCTGCTCCATCTTCTGCCAGTCCAGGGCGCCAGATACCACGTAGGTGGGGATGCCCAGGCCTGCCAGGGGCTCGCCATCATCGCCGATCTTCACCAGGGCTACGGCGCGCCCGGCGCGCCGCAGGCGGGTCATTGTTGCGTAGGTGGCCTCGTCCACCACGGCGGTGACGACAAGGATGGTAGCGCCCCAAGGAAGGGTGCGACTGCGGTCGGAGAGCATGTGGGCGAGGGACTCGGACTCCTCCGGATGCACCTGGGCCATGAGCTCCAGGATGTGGGTGAGCTGCTCAGGGCTTGCTGCGGGAGGCGACTGAAGGAGCTTAGAGGTGAGGCGGGATGTCTGGTTAACGTACGCACCTACGGAGAGACCCCGCTCCAGGGCGTAGTTGGCCAGTGCGGTAACGGTGAGGATGCCCAGCTCCAGGAGGTGGGGCCGCGAGCCTTGCAGTGGCTGTTCCACCGTGCGTACGCCGTAGAACATCACAAAGTTGGGGGTAGTGGAGGCGTCAAAGACGCGGGTCTGAAGCTGGCCTGTGCGTGCGAAGGCCTTCCAGTGGATGTGGCGGAGGCTATCGCCCACCACGTACTCCCGGCTGCCCATGGGGCGGGACAGGTCGTCAATAAGGCTGTTGCGCAGGCGTACGCTGCCATACGGCTCACGCGATGCGAACCGGGCCAGCACCAGGGGCAGCACCCGCGGATAGACTAAAAGGAGGTGGTCCCGTCCCTGGCGCATCTCCCGGCTGAACATTCCAAAGAGGTCACCTGAACGAATCTCGGTCGGTCCCAGGTAGTAGTGGCCCCGCCGTTGGCACACCACAGAGTAGCGGCGGGTGATTTTGTAGTACCAGCTCATGGAGAGGAGGGTGGCGAGGATGATCCGCCCCTGCTCTGGCGAGGGAACAATGCGCCCCTGAAGGGGTGCGGCGTACTGGGGCATCTCGTCTTTCACCTGCACCCAGGGCATGGGCAGGAACTTGCCGTTGCTCAACTCCGTGGTGAGCACCACCTCTTCGCCGGTAAAGGCCCGGTAGGAGCTGAGGCTGTGGTGGTACTCAACCCTGGTAAGGCAGTACTTGACCCACAGGCGTGTGACGGCGGCGAGCACCAGAATGAGGACGGCCACCAGCAGCAGCGCCACCGAGCTCAGGGCGGCGCTCACCAAGGCCAGCAGGATGGCTAGGTAGACCCAGGGGGTTCCCATGGTAGGGATTCCTCAGGAACACCGGCCCAACGGATCTGCCGTGGGGGTCGGTGTTCCTGTCATCTGGCTGCCCATGCCTCTTCTTCCACGGGCACGGGGATGGAGTTGACCACGTCTCGCAAGATGTCTCTGGCGGTAGCGCCGCGCAATTGACTCTGGGCCTTGGGTATGATGCGATGTACCAGGACGTAATGGGCCAGGGCCTTGACGTCGTCGGGGATAGCGAAGGAGCGGCCACGAATGGCTGCAAGGCCTTGGGAGGTGTGGTAAAGGGCGAGCATGGCCCTAGGGCTGGCCCCTAGCTCCACCATGGGATGTGAGCGGCTGGCGTGGACCAGGCTGATCAAATAGTCCTCCACCGGTTCCGAGACGCGCACCTTGCGGACAAGGCTTTGCAGCTCTAGCAGATCAGCGCCTTGGACCACGGGTGAAAGGGTTTCCAGGGGGTCTTCCTCCTTGAAACGGCGCAGGATCGCCCTATCGTCTTCGTGGGAGGGATAGCCCAGGCTGATCTGCATCAGGAACCGGTCAAGCTGGGCCTCGGGCAGGGGGAAAGTGCCCTCTAGCTCCACGGGGTTCTGGGTGGCCATCACGAGAAAGGGCCGTGCAAGGGGCATCGTCTCCCCCTCCACCGTCACCTGGTGCTCCTGCATCGCCTCTAGCAGGGCGGACTGGGTGCGCGGTGTGGCGCGGTTGATCTCGTCCACCAGCACCACCTGAGCCATGATGGGGCCGGGCCGGAAGTGGAAGGTGGAGGTCTGCTGGTTAAAGACGTAGGCGCCGGTGATGTCGGAAGGCAGGAGGTCAGGCGTGCCCTGCACCCGGCGGAAGGTGCACCCAAGGGAGCGAGCGATGGCCTTAGCCAGGACAGTCTTGCCGGTGCCGGGCACGTCCTGAATGAGGAGGTGCCCCTCGCACAGGATGGCTACCAGGGCCAAGGTCACGACGTCTCCCTTGCCCACGATGACCCGCTCTATGTTTTCCTGAAGGCGGTTGGCTACCGCTGAAAGGGTATGTACCTCGTCTTGCTGCATGATTCCGCCTTTAGCAGGCTGCTGAAGAACACCCCCAAACCCCCTCAAGGGGTTCAAGGTATCCCTTTTGGGGATGGATTTATATCTGGGGGACACCCCCAGACCCCCGCCAAAGGGGCTACGCCCCTCTGGACTCCCCTTTCTTCCGCGGCCTTTGGTGTGTTGCGCCGGAGGGTAGCTGGATTCTAGTGGATGTGCAGCACTGGGTCAACGCTAGGGGCTGAAGTGCCGTGTGCGACGGCTAGATGATATACTCTGCATCGGTAGCCCTTGGATTCCCCAAGGCCCTGGCTAATCCTATGCGAATCCAACCTGAAAGCGTCAGCGGCAAGAGACTGCGCAAGTACGGCGTTGCCGCCCAGGCCCTGCGCGGGACCACTATTTTGGCTGTATTCTGGATGCCTGTGGCGGCATTCACACTCCCACTGCCCTTTGGCGGCTGCGTGCTTCTTGTGAGAGAGGGGGCCATCCAGTGGGATGCCCAGGGGGACCTGATGGACGGCATAGCCCTGGCTCCCCTTGTGCATCAGTTTTGCCACGCCTACCAGCGGCAGCAGTGGGGGTTTGCGCGATACCTCGCTCGCCACGCTTGGTCGCGTCTGGCGCCCCGGGGGGTGCCGCTGCGACACCGCCAGGTGGAACGGGAGTGCTACCTGGCGGCCCAGGCGGTGCAGGAGGCCCACGCTTCTCGCCAGGAGGTTGAGCCTCAGTCACTGTAAGGCCGGTAAGCATCCGCCTGGAAGAGAACAAGTCAGGAGCGGTCATGTACCCCATCAACCTGGAAGGGAAAAAGGGGATCATCTTCGGCGTTGCAAACCAGAGGAGCATCGCCTGGGCCATTGCCCAGACCCTGCATCAGGCGGGTGCGGAGCTGGCCTTCACCTACCAGGGCCCCCGCCTGAAAGAGGGCGTGGCGCGCCTGGTGCAGCCCTGGGGTGACGCGCCGCTGATGGAGTGCGACGTGACTCAGGATGGCCATATCTCGCGCGTCTTTGAGGAACTGCGGGAGCGCTTCGGCTCCCTATCTTTTGTCGTGCACAGCGTCGCCTTTGCTGACAGGGAGGAGATGGCGGGCAACTTCTACGACACCAGTCGCCAGGGGTTCCACACCGCCATGGAGGTGAGCGCCTACTCGCTGATCCCCATCGCCAAGCACGCCAGCGACCTGATGGCCAGCGGGGGCAGCATCATCACCCTCACCTTTACCATGCAACTGGTGTACCCTGGCTACAACATCATGGGCACGGCCAAGGCGGCCCTGGAGCAGGAGGTGCGCCACCTGGCGGCGGAGCTTGGCCCCAGGGGTGTGCGGGTGAACGCCCTTTCCTCTGGCCCCCTGGACACGCTGGCGGCCAGGGGACTCCACCGCTTTGTAGACCTGAAGCACATTCACGCCGAGCGAGCGCCCCTGAAGCGCAACATCACTCATGAAGAGGTGGCTGCGGCGGCCCTCTTCTTGCTCAGCGACATGGCTTCCGGCATCACCGGCGCCATCCTGCCGGTGGATGGCGGCTATCACATCATGGGTGTGTAAGGGGCGTGCAAGGCGCGCCTGGGCAGGATAGGAGGCTCCGGCGTTTGTTGACACCCCAAGCAATGGCGCACCATAATGGTTGATGCATCCCCTCCGCTGTTCTGGAGGGGTCACTACGGGCAAGAGGGGCGCGCTCATGCAGGAAATGGTTATTGACAGCATACGAGTGAGCCTTGCTAACTACCAACGGGTCGTCATCCTCAAAGAGAAGGGCTCGGACCGGTACCTGCCCATCTGGATAGGCCCGGCAGAGGCTGACGCTATTGCCGTAAAGCTCCAGGGCGTCCTCGTGCCCAGGCCGCTGACCCATGACCTCCTCGGCTCGGTGATAGCGAGCCTGGGGGCCAGGCTGGTGCGCATTGTGGTGAGTGACCTTCAGAACGACACCTTTTACGCCAAGCTGGGCCTCCAGGTCAACGGGAATACGGTGGAGATAGACTCCCGCCCCAGCGACGCCATCGCGCTGGCCGTGCGCGCCCAAGCGCCCATCTACGTTGAGGAGTCGGTGCTGGAGAAGGCTGGCGTGATGCTGGACGAGGCCGGCAAGCCGGTGATGGCCGAGGAGAAGACCGGCGAGGGGGAGCCGAAAGAGGTGAAGGAGGAGGACCTAAGGCGTATGTCCGCCTTCACGGAGTTCATCAAGACGCTGGACCTGGAGGACCTGGGCAAGAGCCAGGGCCAGAACCCGTAGCTCACGACAACGCCCAAAGAAAACGCTTCTCTTTCAAGAGGAGCGTTTTCTTGTGGCGGTCCTTAGCCAATACTTGTCACTAATGTGCATAGGTAATCTGTTACCGATGTCCCTGATTGAGCAAACGAATCTGTGAGTATCCCCAGGCCCCTGAAAGGCGTCTTGAGGCGGGTGTTTGAGCTGCCTATGGGCAGCCGTAGATGCGAAGAGATTGGTTGTTATTCCCAGGGAGTCCTGATAACATCGGGGCGTCTGGGAAACCAAAGCCGGGGTAGGAGAACCTCTGTAGGTCGGAGCGTTGACCGAGCAATCTGGCTTGTGATAAAATCCGCAAGGTTTGGGCAGGATGGGCAGTCGTAAGCTGTTGCTGGCAATGCGGCTGGTTGGGCTGGGGTGGTACATCGCTTTGTGCATTATTCTTGGAGTTGGCGGCGGAATCTGGTTGGACAGGCGACTAAATACGTCACCATTGTTTATCCTTGTGGGGGTCTTGCTGGGAAGCGTCCTGGCATTCTACGGGGTCTACAAGATGGTCGTTCCCCTGCTGGCAGGAGACGACAACAATGGACGTCCAGGGCTCAAATAGGGAGCAAACGCGTTGACCACCACTGGGAAGCGATTGTTCAAGGGCCTGTTCATCATAGCCTTGGTATTGCTGGTGGTTGGCATCGTCATCGGCGCCATCGGCTCTTCGTTCACAGGAGGGGAACCCTTCGTCCCCAAGCCAGAGGTGAGCCTGAAGCCGGAGCCAGTCCTGAACGCCGACGCCGAGCACATGGAGGAGACTCATCAGCTTCCCAGTGGCTTCGTCGTCACCAATACCCTCTTGTCTTGCTGGATCGCCTCCATCCTGCTCATCCTCTTTCTGTGGCGGGGTGCGCGGAGCATCCGGGCCAACCAGGCGCCCCGGGGCCTGGCCAACGTCGTCGAAGCGATCATCGAAGCGATGTTTGGGTTTGTGGAGGGTGTGGCGGGCCACGCCAACGCCCGCAAGTTCTTCCCCCTGTTTGCCACTATATTCCTCTTCGTACTGTTCAACGCATGGCTGGGCTTGCTTCCCATCTATCCCAGCTTGGGCGCCCTTGATGAGCATGGTGAAATCAAGCGACACCTGCTCCGACCCGCGGGGACGGACCTGAACATGCCCTTGGCCCTGGCCCTGGTGTCCTTTGTCTTTGTGGAGTTCTGGGGCATTCGCACCGTAGGGTTAGGTTATTTTGGCAAGTTCTTCCAATTCAGCGCCCTGCTGAAAGGCAAGCTGTTCCAAGGGTTTGTTGATCTGTTCGTAGGGTTTCTGGAGTTGCTCAGCGAGCTTATCCGACTCGTCAGCTTCACCTTCCGGTTGTTTGGCAACATGACCGCGGGTGAAATTCTTTTGCTGGTGATCGGGTTCCTCTTCCCCTTTAGCCTTGGCATCATCTTTTTTGGGCTTGAGCTCTTTGTCGGGTTTGTCCAGGCCCTTGTCTTCTCCGGCCTCACCTTGGTGTTTGTGGTGATGGCGGTGCAAGCCCATGAAGGCGAAGAGAAGGACGGGGCACACTAACCACTATCTGGGAGGCATTCATGATAGGTCTAGCCATAGCGGTGATTGTCATTGTGCTGGGCATCGCGGGAGCAAGCCTAGGTATCTCTATCTATGCGCTCACCTCCCGCCAAGACTAGGGACAGCCCCGGTCTGCGGCTGAAAGAGCACGTATCTCACACAATAAGGAGGAAACATGGACGCAGAGGCAGCAAAACTACTGGCAGCAGGCATTGCAGGCGGTTTGGGAATGCTTGGACCAGGTATTGGCATTGGCATCCTCGGAGCCGGCGCGTTGAACGCCATTGGCCGCAACCCAGAGGCCAGGGGTCCTATCGCGACGAACATGATTCTGGCCATCGCCTTTGCGGAAGCTCTGGGTATTTACGCTCTCGTCGTTGCCATCATTCTCTTGTTCGTGGCGTAGGCTGGGCATTCGCTTTGGGGCCTAAACCTTATTAAGAAGGACGGGCATGGCACAGCTAGGTTTCCATCTGCCAAGTCTCATAGCCTATCTGGTGAACTTCACCATCCTCCTGGTCATCCTGTACCTGGTGGCGTACAAGCCCATCCTCCGAGTGCTGGACCAGCGCGCCACCCGCATCAAGGAGAGCCTGGAGCAGGCAGAGCGGGTCCAGAAGGAGGCGGCGGAGCGCCAGGCCGCCTTTGAGCAGCAGCTTGCCGAGGCCCGCCGGGCCAACCAGGCCCAGTTTGAGGAGGCTCAGAAGCGTGTTGCTCAGTATGAGCAGGAGCAGAAGGAGCGGGCTAGCAAGCTGGTGCAGGAGGAGGTTACCCGCGCCCGGGCGGAGATCCAGAGGGAGCGAGACCTGGCCGTTGAGGAGGTGCGCGCCCACTTTGGCGAGCTGGCCATCGTCGCTGCGGAGCGGGTGGTGCGCCGCTCTCTGGACGCCCAGGCCCACCGGGAGGTTATCAACCAGGTGCTGCAGGAAGGCGGCGCCATGGGCAGGAGAAGCTAGCCATGCCCAAGGCCCCTTCCGCCAGGCGGTACGCACGGGCGGCCTTTGAGCTGGCTCGGGACTCCGGCCAGGTAGAAGCATGGTCGGCAGACCTGGCCCGTGCCCAGGAGATGCTCCAGGCCCAGGACCTGTTGGAGTACCTGGAGTACCCCAAGCTGACGGTTGCCCAGAAGGTGGATATCATCCGAAGCTCTATGACGGGCTTGCATCCCCTGGTGGTGAGCCTTCTGTGCCTGCTGGCCTCCCGCAAACGCATTGGCCTATTGCCTGGCCTGCGGGAGGAGTATCAGGCCCTGGCCGATGCTCATGAGGGCCGGGTGCGTGCCGCGGTCACCACGGCGGTGCCCATGGAGCCGGAGCAGGTGCAGCGCATCAAGGCCCAGCTTGAAGGGATGGTTGGACAGGAGGTGATCATCGCCTCTCGGGTGGACCCTGAGTTGCTGGGTGGCGTGATGGCCCGGGTGGGCGACCGAGTCATGGATGGCACCCTCCGAGGTCGACTGGTCGCCCTCAAGCGCCACCTGGCCGAGGTAAGGGGATAGCGGGTTCTCGACGGGGGTCTGGGGGTGTTCCCCAGAACTTTCCCCCTCTCCCGCACAGGGGAGAGGGGCCCGGGATGAGGATACTTTGGTACCGTACCCTGAAGGGTGAGGCTTCGTTCTGTAGATTCATGCCACACCGTTTACGGTGTGGTGTCTGATGAAGAGACAGTGCCTTATCCGAGTCAGTGAAGGGGAGCAGCGACAGACTGAGGTGAGTTCATGACGACACGGGGCCAAGATATTGCGGCGGTTATCAAGCGCCAGATTCAGGAGTTCGGCGGCGCCGTGAGCATGGTGGACGTGGGCGTGGTCACGGAAGTAGGCGACGGCATCGCCCGTATTCACGGCCTCTCTGGCGTCCGATACACAGAGCTGCTCCAGTTCCCTGGGGACGTTATCGGCATGGCCATGAACTTGGAGGAGGACAGCGTCTCCTCCGTTATCCTGGGCGACGATTCCCTCATCAAAGAGGGGGACGAAGTGCGCTCCACCGGGCGCATCGCGGAGGTGCCGGTGGGCAACGCCCTCATTGGCCGCGTGGTGGACGGCCTGGGCCGGCCTATTGACGGCAAGGGACCCGTCCGCACCGACCGCACCCGCCCCGTGGAGCGTGTGGCCCCCAACGTCGTGGCGCGCCAGTCGGTGAACGTGCCGGTGCAGACCGGTATCAAGTCCGTGGACGCCATGATCCCCATTGGCCGCGGGCAGCGGGAACTCATCATCGGCGATCGCTCCACGGGCAAAAGCGCCATCGCGCTGGACACCATCGTGAACCAGAAGGGTGGCGACCTCATCTGCATCTATGTCGCCATCGGCCAGCGCGTGGGCAAGGTGGCGCAGACGGTGGCTACGCTGGAGCAGTACGGCGCCATGGAGCATACGATTGTCGTGGCGGCTAACGCCTCGGACCCCGTAGCCCTGCAGTACATGGCGCCCTACACCGGCTGCTCCATGGGCGAGGAGTTCTTGGAGGCGGGCAAGGACGCTCTGATCATCTACGACGACCTCTCCAAGCACGCCTGGGCCTATCGCCAGCTCTCGCTGCTGTTGCGCCGCCCGCCAGGGCGCGAGGCTTACCCCGGCGACATCTTCTACCTGCACAGCCGGCTGCTGGAGCGGGCTGCCCGCCTGGACCAGGAGCACGGCGGCGGCTCCCTGACGGCCCTGCCCATTATTGAGACCCTGGCCGGCGACGTGTCGGCCTATATCCCAACGAACGTCATCTCCATCACCGACGGCCAAATCTATTTGGAGACCGACCTGTTCAATGCCGGCATCCGGCCCGCCGTCAATGCCGGCCTCTCGGTCTCCCGCGTGGGCGGCGCGGCCCAGCGCCGAGCCATGCGGCGCGTGGCAGGGCGGATGCGCCTGGACCTGGCCCAGTTCCGCGAGTTGAGCACCTTTGCCCAGTTCGGCACGGCAGACCTGGATGCTGCCACCCGCTCCCAGCTTGAGCGCGGCCAGCGCATCACCGAGGTCCTCAAGCAGCCCCAGTTTCAGCCCCTTTCCCTGGAGCAGCAGGTGGCCGTCCTGTACGCCGTGGTCAACGGCCACCTGGACGACGTGCCCATCAGCCGGGTTCAGGCCTTTGAGGCGGCATTCCACACCCACATGGAGAGGGCGCACCCGCAGATTCTTCAGAAGATCGCCTCCACCTTTGATATTGACGCCGACAACGAAAAGGCTCTGGTGGAGGCCATCAACAACTTCAAGAAGACCTTTAGCGCAAGCTAGCACCGTTGTCATTCGGAGCGAGTCGCGATGCAGTCGGGACGAAACGTGGCAAAGTGACGTAACGCCACGGCAGGCGAAAAGCCGCAGCTCGTGTGCTGCGCCAAGGAAAGAGAAGCAAATGCCTTTTGTAGAGGAAATAGTGAAGCGCCTGAAGGGGAAGCAGGTGGTGGTGGTCACCAGCCTAGAGATAGATGGCTACCTTCAGGAGATTGACGGCCAGCTCCTGGACGGCGATGAGGGCTATCTGGTGGTGCGACAGGGAGACGATGAGTCGCCTACTATTGTCAACACCGCCTACGTGGCCTGGATATATGAGGAGACGGGGGAGTAGGGCCGTACCCATCCCCCTTAGTCCCCCTTCCCTGAGGGGGAGAGGGGAGAGGAGAAATAGTGAGGATTTCTGTTGCGGCTACACCGCAACAGAAATCCTCACCGATAGACTTCTGCTTCTCCCTTTGGGAGAGAGGGTCAAAGGGGGAGAGGTCAAAAGGGAACTCCATGGCCAACGTCCGCACCATACGACGGCGCATCCGTAGCGTCCGCAACACCGCCAAAATCACCAAGGCTATGCAGATGATTGCCGCCTCCAAGATGCGGCGCGCCCAGCTCTCCACCATCGCCGGCAGGCCCTACGCCCAGAAGATCCTTGAGGTGCTGGCCGACCTTATGGCCCAGCCCGCCGAGGCGGAGGACATCCATCCCCTGCTGCGGAAACGGGAGGTCAAGAGCATCCAGCTTATCCACATCACTCCGGACCGGGGCCTGTGCGGCGGGCTCGTCTCCAACCTGAACCGCGCTGCCGCTCAGTTTGTCCTGGGCAGCCAGGCGCCCGTGAGGGTGGTGACCGTGGGTAAGAAGGGGCGCGACTTTATGGTGCGCACCGGCCGGGACGTGAAGGCGGTGTTCACGGGCATGCCTGACCGTCCTGGAATCGCAGATATCAGCGCCATTGCTCGCCTGGCTATTGACGACTACACCAGCGGGCAGGTAGACCGGGTGGTCGTCTCCTACGCCGAGTTTGTCAACACCGCCGTCCAGAGACCGGTGGTGGAGCAGCTTCTGCCGGTGCAGCCGGCGGAGCTACGAGCCGGCGAGGCTGTGGGCTACATCTACGAGCCGGCCAGCCTGCGCGTGTTGGGCGCTTTGCTCCCCCGGTTCGTAGAGATGCAGATTTACCACGCCATGCTGGAGGCCATCGCCAGCGAGCACTCCGCACGCATGGTGGCGATGCGCAACGCCACGGACAACGCCAACGAGCTGATTGACTCCCTGACGCTCCTGATGAATAAGGTGCGCCAGGAGGCCATCACCAAGGAGCTGCTGGACATCGTGGGCGGCGTGGCCGCGCTGGAGTGAACATACCCTCACCCGGCCCTCTCCCAAAGAGAGGGGGCGTACAGGAAGGTGGTCTCACAATGGCAGAGGGATCAAAAGGCAAGGTCGTCCAGGTCATCGGCACGGTGGTGGACGTGGAGTTCCCCCAGGAGCAGCTTCCAGCTCTCTTCAACGCCCTGGAGTGTGAGCTGAACGGTGAGAAGCTGGTGCTGGAGGTGGAGCAGCACGTGGGCAACAACTGGGTGCGCTGCCTCACCATGGGCGCCACCGAGGGCCTGGCGCGAGGCGCCGTCGTTGTGGACACCGGCAAGGCAATTGCCGTGCCCGTGGGCCACGGCTCCCTGGGCCGCCTCTTTAATATCACTGGCACCCCTCTGGATAGCCTGGGGGATGTGCCGGCCGAGGAGTACTGGCCCATCCACCGCAGCGCGCCGGACTTTGCCCAGCAGGCCGGCAGCACGGAGATGCTGGAGACGGGCGTGAAGGTCATAGACCTCATCGCCCCTTTCACCAAAGGCGGCAAGATTGGGGCCTACGGCGGCGCTGGCGTGGGCAAGACCGTCATCATCATGGAGCTGATACGCAACATCGCCCAGGTGCACAAGGGCTACTCCGTCTTCGCGGGCGTGGGCGAACGCTCCCGGGAAGGCAACGACCTGTGGCACGAGATGCAGCAGTCCGGCGTCTTGGCCAACACCGTGCTGGTTTTCGGCCAGATGAACGAGCCGCCGGGGGTGCGCCTGCGCATCGCGCTCACGGGCCTGACCATGGCGGAGTACTTCAGGGATAATGAAGGCCAGGACGTTCTCCTCTTTATTGACAACATCTATCGCTACATTCTGGCGGGCATGGAGGTGTCGGCGCTGCTGGGCCGCATGCCTTCCGCCGTGGGGTATCAGCCCACCTTGGCTACGGAGATGGGCGCCCTGCAGGAGCGCATCACCTCCACCAAGAACGGTTCCATCACCTCCTTCCAGGCGATCTACGTGCCCGCCGACGACTATACGGACCCGGGCGTGTCCACCACCTTTGGCCACTTGGACGCTGTCATATCCCTGGAGCGGTCCATTGCCGAGCAGGGCATCTACCCCGCCGTGGACCCTCTGTCCTCCAACTCCCGCATCATGACCCCCTCCGTGGTGGGCGAGGAGCACTACCAGGTGGCCCGTGGGGTGCAGCAGGTGTTGCAGCGCTACAAGGACCTCCAGGACGTCATCGCCATCCTGGGCATGGAGGACCTTTCCGACGAAGACAAGCTCATCGTGACCCGCGCCCGCAAGATGCAGCGGTTCTTTTCCCAGCCTTTCTACGTGGCGGAGCAGTTCACGGGCCGTCAGGGGCGCTACGTGCCCATCCGTGAAACGGTGCGCGGCTTCAAGGAGATCCTGGAAGGCAAGCACGACGAGCTGCCAGAGCAGGCCTTCTATATGATGGGCTCCATTGACGAGGCGGTGGAGGAAGGCAAGAAGCTCAGGGCGCAGACGGGGTAGGAGGACAAAGACCATGCCGCAGGTCCGTAATGCGCAGCAAGCTACTTCGGTTGCGTTGGCGTTTCTGGGGCGCTACTACTACTTCGTCCAGCCTAAGGGGGCCAAGAAGACCAATGGCGCCTGGGAAGTGAAGGCGGATGTAGGCCTTACCAAGGAGATAGTCGCCACGGTGCAGATAGATGCCACCACCGGAGAGATAACATCCTACGAATTTCCCGTAAAGCCACAGAAGCGATGACATTGGAAAGCAAAGAAGAAGGGCTGCAACTGTTGGAGCGCTACAGGCGTCAGACAATGTACTATCTGGAGAACGCCGCTGAAATGTTGGGCCGAGGCGAATGGGGAAAGGGGGCGGAGATGGCTTGGGGTGCCCTTGCAGAAGCTCTAAGGGCTGTCGCCTTGGCGAAAGGCAACAAGCTAAACAGTCATGCCGACATGAGACGTTTCGCCAGGCAACTCGCCAAAGAACTCCAAGAAGATAGCATTGAGAACGCCTTCGTGAGAGGGGAACGCCTTCATTCCCAGTTCTACGAGGGATTCTTGGATCCTGAGGACGTAGCCACTGATGTGGAAGCGATAAAGCGCGTCTTGCCAAGGCTGCTATCGCTAGTCCCGAGTTGAACCACCTGGGGTTGAATATATGGCAACTATGAAGCTAGAGATTGTGACAGCGGAGCGGCTGGTCTACTCTGAAGAGGTGAGCGGCGTTGTGGCCCCAGGCATTGAGGGGGAGTTGGGCATCCTGCCCCACCACGCGCCCCTGCTCACCATCCTCAAGCCCGGCGAGCTGCGCATCATGAAGCAGGGCCAGGAGGACGCCTACCTGGCGGTCAGCGGCGGCTTCCTGGAGGTCATGGCCAACCGTGTCGTGGTGCTCGCAGACACCGCCGAGCGCGCCGAGGAGATTGATGAGGCCCGGGCGCAGGCGGCTATGAAGAGCGCCCAGGAGCGTGTCACGCACCGCGCCGCGGATGTTGACCTGGAGCGGGCGATGGCCTCTATCCAGCGTGCCCAGGCCCGCCTGAAAGTGGTGCGCCGCCGACGCCATCCCCCGCAGGCTGGCGGCGGAGGATGAGACCCCCGTCTATGGATGCGGGTGGAACGCAGTCACCCTGGTTTGCCAATGTCTCAAAGGGACCGCAGCTCTAGCAGGCCTCGGAAGAAAGGGGTGTCCAGAGGGGCGTAGCCCCTTTGGCGGGGGTCTGGGGGTGTCCCCCAGATACAAACCAATCCCCGAGAGGAAGGCTTCTTTGGAGCCTTCTTGAAAGAGAAGGGGATACCTTGAACCCCCTTGAGGGGGTTTGGGGGTGTTCTTCAGCAGCCTGCTAGATACTGTTTGCTAGGGGTTGAAACCATCGCCCCGTAAGCGGAGCGGCATCATGCCGCAGCCTGATGGTCATTTGCAAAATAATTGCCAGCGGGGTTCCGACCTCACTCCCTGTGTTCTCCTCTCCCTTCGCAGGCTCAGGACAGGCTCTGCAGGAGAGGGGGAATCTGAATCTGGGGACACCCCAGACCCCGGCAGGAAACCCAAGGTTTCCTGCACCTTCCTGACTTTTGGTGCAAAGCTCCCATGGGGAGAGGGGGACGATGATCTAAAGAATCGGTGTAATACGGCGAGGCCGCATCACACCGATTCAAATTTATGGGGAAAGGGGGAGCCAGAGTTGGTTAGGGTATGTAGTTGAGGACCTGAAGGCTGCTCCCCCTTCCCCCGAAAGCAAACGGGAGCGCAGTTCTGCTGCGCCTTGCTGCGGTGCTCCTGGAATGGTATGCTAAGCTTCGTCGGGGCGTGGCGCAGACTGGTAGCGCACCTGCATGGGGTGCAGGGGGTCGGTGGTTCAAATCCACTCGCCCCGACTCCTACCGAACTTCTCTACCGTCCCCTGGGGACTCAGAAGGCCGGGACTTCAGGTTGACGGACTTCTTTGCATGCGATACCATCCTGCCTGTGGACACCGATCTGCCCTTCCATAGGCGGCTTGCGTAATGGCTCAGACTCAGCAGGCCGACCAAGCGCCACCGGAACCCCGGCCGTGGTCCCTCTTTGGCTACCGTGATTTTTCGTACCTCTGGGTAGGTGGCGTCGCCACCTCCATCGCCATGACGCTGAAGGCCCTCATCAGCGCTCAATGGCTGTATGACGAGACCGGCTCTGCCGCCCAGCTTGGCCTTTTGGGCGTTGTCCAGCTTCTACAGATGCCCATAATCCTCTACGGCGGCGCCCTTGCCGACGTTATTGACCGCAAGAAGCTGATGGTCTTCACCCAGGGAACGGCCTTTGTCATGTTCCTGGGGTTGACCATCCTGGCCGCTGCGGAAGCTCTCCGGCCCTGGCATATCTTCTTCGTCACTGGACTCGCGGGCATCGTCAATACCCTGGGAGGCTCGGCCCGACCCGCCATGTTGCCCAGGGTTGTCCCGCGCAGCCTCCTCACCCATGCCCTCAGCATCCAGATCATCACCCGTCAGGTGGCCAGCATTGGTGCGCCCCTTATTTTCTGGCAGGCATACGAGGTGCTGGGAGTCACGACCTCCTTCGCCATCGGTGCCGTCATCGCCCTTGCCGCCACCTTCGCGCCCCTGATGATCAAGGCCTCCGGCAAACCGGAGCCAGGCACGACGCGGCGCACCACCCTGGCGTCGCTGAAGGAGGGGTACCGGTTCGTGATGGGGCACAGGCTGCTGCCCGGGCTGTACCTGCTAGACATTGGCGTGATGATCGTCAGCTTTTACCGTCCTCTGTTCCCGGTCTTTGCGGACCAGCTCTATGGCATGGGAGCCAAGGGCACCGGCCTCCTGAACGCCGCTGATGCCGCTGGGGGCATTCTGGGGACCTCTCTGGTGCTGTTCACCAATCGGTGGAACCAGAAGGGGGTGATTGTCCTGGCGGGCACCATCGTCTACGCGGTGATGCTCCTTGTCTTTGGGCTCGTCCACATCTTCTGGATCGGCCTGCTCATTGTGGTGGTGCTGGGCGTCACCGACGCTATTAGCGCGACCATGCGCCAGGCCATTGTGCAGATGACCACGCCCGACAGGCTCCTGGGGCGGGCCAGTAGCGCCCACTCCTTTGCCGCCATGGGGGCCAACAACGTGGGCCAGATAGAGGTTGGCATTCTCTCTGGGGCCGTTGGGGCGGGGAACACCATGGTGCTGGGGGGTGTGATTTCGGTGTTGGTTGTCGCTGCCATCTGGCAGTTCATGCCTGGCATCCGCCGCTACCGGTACGACCCCCGGAACCCCTACGAAAAGCACGAGTGAGGGGCGTTGGAGACTGCATTTCACAGCCATTGTCCTTCTTTTTGGGGTAGCGGAATCTGGATACACTTACTACAATTGTTCTTCAGCATGGAGTGGTTCATGGCAAGGAGGGCATCATGCTCCAGCGAATGATCGGCGTCGCAACCTTCAAAGTTTCCACGTACGAAGAGATAGAGGCTGATAAGTCTGCCACCTCACAGGCGATCATCGTTGTCATCCTGGTGGCTATTGCCACAGGTATTGGTGGCGCAGGAGCCGCAGGCTGGCTGGGCCTGGTGGTTGGTGTCATTGGCGCCATCATTAGTTGGATACTCTGGGCCTGGATCACCTTCTTCATCGGAACTACCCTATTCAAGACTGCTGAGACGAAAGCCGACTGGGGGGAGTTGGCCCGCGCAATAGGGTTTGCCCAGACCCCCGGCCTGCTGAGAATTCTCGGAATCGTTGGCGTTATCTCAGGCTTTGTGTTCCTTATCGCCTCTGTCTGGCAACTGGCCACAATGGTCGTTGGCGTGCGACAGGCTCTGGACTACAAGTCCACCTGGCGGGCCGTTGGCGTGGTGGTCGTGGGTTTTATCCCCTTGGCCGTGCTCATGGTGGTCATCACCACCCTCTTACCCGGTGCGGGGGAGTAACCGGTACACCAGGGCGCGCCCAGAAGGGTTTGGGTAGCTTCAAGCTATCCCGACAGGAGCCGCCTTGACAGCCTCCCCTGAGATCGTCATTGTGGGCGCTGGAGCCATCGGATGCGCCACGGCTTACTACCTGGCGCGGCAGGGGGCCAAGGTCCTGGTGATGGACAGGGAGGCCATCGGCGCCGGGGCCTCCTTCCACGCCACCGGTCTGTTCAGTCCCTGGCGCGCCTCCAGCAACCCCGCCCTCAACCACCTCTTTGATACATCCCTTCGTCTGAGCCAGGAGCTGTTGCCGCGCCTGAAGGAGGAGACGGGCGTAGACACCTTCTACCAGGTGGCGCAGGGGTTGCGGGTCGCCCTGCGGGCGGAGCAGGTGGAGGAGGGCAAGGCTCTTGCCGCTGCTCCTGGTCTGGCTGGGGCGAAGCTGGCCTATCTGGATGGCGAGGAGGCCCGCAGGTTAGAGCCGCGGCTGTCCCCCAGGGTGCTGGGCGCTCTCTGGTGCGACCGCTTTGGCCAGGTGGACTCCTATCGTCATACCCTGGCGCTGGCCCAGGCCGCCGAACGGAGCGGCGCGCAGTTTCAGGCGCGGCAGGTTACTGGCCTGGAGCGGCGCGCCGGCAAGCTAACGGGCTTGCGCACCACCACGGGCGTCATCCCGTGCGAGAGGGCGGTGCTGGCCATGGGTGCCTGGAGCGCCGAAGCCCGGGACAGATTGATAGAGCACGCCCTGTCCATCATCCCTTCCTTGGAGGCCGCTCAGGTGGTGGGCCAGTTCGCCGGGCCACGCCCGCAATCCCAGGATGGCCTGCCTATCATGAGGCCTGCCCCCACGCTATCCGGCGTCTACCTGAACACTGGCCATGGTCACTCCGGGATCCTCCTGGCTGCGGCCAGCGGACGCCACGTGGCGGAGATGGTGATCCAGGGCAGTCCTAGCCTCTTGAAGGCGGAGCCTTACTTGCCGATGAGATTTGTGGCTAAGCAACAATGACCAAGGCATCTACGGCAAAGGTTTTGTATGAAATGTGCCCCAGATTTACTTGCATGTTCCGCCAGGTTATGATGGACATGTCATGGTCAAAAGTGCATTCATCGGGTTCCTGGTTGCTCTTGGCATGTTCCTACCTCCTATCCTGCATTTCATCACGGCCCCTTTAGGCCCTTTCGTAGGCGGCTACATTGCAGGGTCCAAAGTCAGCGCCACCACGGGCAAAGCCGTTCTGATAGGAGTGCTCATGGGCCTGTTTATGATTATTCCCATTGCGGTCGTGGTGCTGGGGTTGGACATTTTTGCTCGCGGGCTGCTGTCCCAAGGCATGCGTCTGGCCCTTGGTCTCACAGGTGGGGTGGTCCTGGTCTATACAGCGGTCGTGGGCAGCATTGGCGCCATCATTGGTGGCCACATGGCCCTGAAATAGATTACGACAAGGTGGCTTGCGTTAACAGACATGTGAACGCCTGGCTTGCGAACCCTTTCCCCGTTCTGCTACTGTACAGCTAGTTTTTAACCCCAAAGGACCGACGTGGTCAGAGCTTCCCTCTTCGCCACCTGCCTGGTGGACCAGTTCTTCCCTCAGGTGGGGGTGAGCACGGTAAACCTGCTCCGTCGCCTGGAAGTGCAGGTAGACTTCCCTGTCGGCCAGACCTGTTGCGGACAGCCTGCTTTCAACTCCGGCTACCGCAGCCATGCCCTGCCCCTGGCGCTCCGGTGGCTTGACCTGTTCCAGGACAGCGAATACGTCGTCGTGCCCTCCGGCTCCTGCGCCGCCATGCTCAAGGTGTATACGCCTGAGTTGCTGAAGGACAACCCGAAAGATGCCCAGCGCGCCGTGGAGTTGGCCCGCCGCACCTACGAGCTATCGCAGTTCCTGGTGGACGTGCTGAAGGTCACGGACGTGGGCGCCAGCTACCCAGCCAGGATTACCTATCACGCCTCGTGCCACCTGCTGCGAGAGCTTGGCGTCTCCTCCCAACCGCTGGCCCTCCTAAGGGGTGTGCGAGGTGCAGAGTTTGCTCCGATGGAGGCAGCAACGGAGTGTTGCGGCTTTGGCGGGACCTTCGCCGTCAAGTACGCGGACATCTCTACCGCCATCCTGGCGGGGAAGCTGCGGGCCATAGAGGTGACAGAAGCGGAGGCGGTGGTCGCCTGTGACATGGGCTGCCTGATGCACATGGGTGGGGCCATGCGCAGACGAGGGATGAAGACGAGACCAATGCACTTGGCATGCAGCCACGTACCCAAGAGTTCTCCAAGCTAGCCGCCCGCGCCTTGGGCGATACGCAAGTCCAGAAGGCCCTTCTGGGTCTGCAAACGGGCTTTGACCAGGCGCGGCAGCGGGCCATCCTGGAGCTGACGCCGGAGGCCTGGGACCGTCTGCGGGACCGCGCCCGGGAGATCAGGCGCCACACACTTGAGCGCCTGGACTACTATGTGGGCCTCCTGGCCGACAACGTGGT
This sequence comes from Chloroflexota bacterium, assembly GCA_016179765.1. Classification (GTDB taxonomy): domain Bacteria; phylum Chloroflexota; class Dehalococcoidia; order Lucifugimonadales; family JACPCL1; genus JACPCL1. The sequence continues at coordinate 61,735 of JACPCL010000034.1, read as the reverse complement.
GCGCAACGGAGGCGCCGTTCACTTCGCCAGGGATGCTCACGAGGCGGCGCAGATTGTGCTGGACATCGCGCGGCGCAACGGCGTGAAGCTCGCCGTGAAGGGCAAGAGCATGGTCTCCGAGGAGATGGCCCTGAACCACCTTCTTGCGGCCAACGGCGTGGAGGCCCTGGAAACCGACCTGGGGGAGTACATCATCCAGCTTGCGGGGGAGACCCCCTTCCACATCGTGGCGCCGGCCATCCACAAGTCCCAGGAGGAGGTGGCGGAGCTATTTGCCAGGAAGCTGGGGACGCCAGAGGGAGCCGATGCCGAGGCGCTGACGCGCATCGCCCGGGAGACGCTGCGCCAGAAGTTTTTGCAGGCAGGCATGGGCATCAGCGGTGTGAACTTCGCCATCGCCGAGACGGGCACGGTGTGCATCGTCACCAATGAGGGCAACGGGCGCATGAGCACCTCCTTGCCGCCCATTCACGTGGCCCTCATGGGGATGGAGAAGGTCACCCCTGCCCTGGAGGACCTGGGAGTCTTCTACCGGCTGCTGCCCAGGGCGGCCACCGGACAACGCGCCACCAGCTACTTCACCCTCGTCTCCGGCCCACGGCGCAACGAGGACGAGGACGGCCCCGAGCAGTTCCACCTGGTGATGATGGATAACGGTCGCAGCCGGCTCCTGGCCGACCCGGAACTGCGGGAAGCCCTTTTCTGCATCCGGTGCGGCGCCTGCCTCAACGCCTGCCCGGTGTACCGCAAGGTGGGCGGCCATGCCTACGGCTGGGTGTACCCCGGACCTATTGGCGCGGTGGTGACGCCGGCGATGGTGGGCCTGCCCAAAGCGGTGGCCCTGCCCTTCGCCTCCACTCTGTGCGGGGCCTGCCGGGAGGTGTGCCCAGTTAAGATCAACATCCCCCGAATGCTGCTGAAGCTGCGGGCCGATGCAGTGGAAGGTGCGCCAGGGCAGCGCAAGGCCTCCTGGTACGAGGGCCTGACCTTCAGAGCCTGGGGACGCCTCATGCGGTCAGAGCGGACGCTGGCCAGGGCAAGAGGTGTGGCGGTCTTCTTGCAGCGTCCCTTCTCCAGGGATGGCTGGCTGCAAAAGATGCCGCTGCCGCTCTTCTATCGCTGGACGCGAGGGCGGGATTTCCCCACTCTGGCGCGGCGTTCCTTCCACGAGCTGTGGGAGGATGAGTTACGAACCTCTTCCCCTCAAGTCCCCCCTCTCCGGTGAGGAGAGGGGGGAATCCTCACTTCCCCCATGGAGAAGGGAGATAGAGGGTCAGGTTAGGTTCCTATGAAACGTGAAGAGTTCCTGAGCGCCGTACGGACGGCTCTGGGTGGAGGGGCCGACGCCCCCATCCCAGAGTACCTGCCTATGATGCTGCGCCCGGCGGACCAGCGCCAGAAGGTGGTCACCATTGAGGCGCGGGCGCGGGCACGGCGTTCGCAGCTTATTGTCCGGCTGGCTGATATGGCGGCACGTCAGGGGTGGAAGGCATACCGGGCTGCCTCCCCTGAAGATGGGATGGCCTATGTGGTGGCTCTGGCGAAGGAGAAGGGAGCGAGGAGCGCAGTACGCTCTGGGCATGAGGTCTTTCAGCGCCTGCCTCTGGATGCCGCCCTGCGCGGCCAGGGGGTGCAGGTGATGCCGGTAGCCTTGGGGCCAGGGGTCACCCGGGAGCAGCTCCGGGAGGCGATGGCCAGGGCGGACCTGGGCATCACGGGGGCGGATTATGCCATTGCCGAGACGGGGAGCGTGGCGCTGTTGCCGCGCCAGGGGGTGAGCCGGCTGGTGTCCCTGCTGCCGCCGGTGCACGTGGCGATTGTTGAGGCGCACCAGGTGTATGAGACCCTGGACGACCTGTGGGCGCTGCGCCGCATGGCCTTCCTGGAGGGTAACGGCGACATGGGCAGCTACCTGAGCCTCATCAGCGGCCCCAGCAGGACGGCGGACATAGAGCAGACGCTGGTGGTGGGCGTCCACGGGCCGTTGGAAGCGCATATGGTGATCATGGTGTAGGTGAAGGGGGTTAGCCTCCCAGGACGCCTTGGGCCCGCATCCTTGCGATCTCCTCCTCGCTGTAGCCAAGCTCGCTCAAGACCTGGACGGTGTGCTGGCCCATAAGGGCCGCAGGCATGCGCAGCCAGCCATCTTGTGGTGTGGAGGAAAGGCGTACCGGGAGGTTGACGGCGGAGACCTGCCCCACCCCTGGCTGCTCAAACTGCGTCACCATGTCATTGGCAAGGACTTGAGGGTCGCTCCACACGTCGTCCGGCTCCTGAACCACGCTACAGGGGGCATTGTTGGCCTTGAGGATGGCTTCCCACTCCCTTGCCGGCTTGGAGGCAATGAGGCTTGTCAGGAGTTCGTGGAGGGCTTCCGCGTGGTCTGCGCGCTTCTGCTGGGTGGAGAACTCGGGGTCTTCCAGGAGGTGGGAAAGGCCCAGAGCGCGGCAGAGGTTGCGCCACTGCCTCTCCGTGGCTGCGTGGACGTGGAGCCAGTGGCCGTCAATGGCCTTATAGGGTGAGACGAGGGCCGAGGGCCGGCGGCCCTGCTGGGGTGGGTTGTAGTTGGGGGTTCGCACCATCTGGACGGTTTGGAGGGCGAGGTATGTGTGCAGCAGGTTTACCTCTACCTTCTGGCCCTGCCCTGTCCGCTCCCGCTCCTTGAGTGCCAGCATGACGCCATAGGCGGTGAGCATGGCGCCCGCCATATCAGCATAGAAGATGTTGGAGCCGACGGGCGTCCCATCGGGGAGCCGTCGGGAGGCGGTGATGCCGGACTTGGCCTGCACGACCAGGTCGTAGCCAGGCAGCGTGGCGTCTGGGCCCTTCTCCCCGTAGGCGGTGATGGAGGCGTAGATCAACCTTGGGTTGACTGGGGCGAGCTGCTCATAGGCGATGCCCAGGCGTTCTGGAACGCTGACCCGAAGGTTGCAGGCGGCGACGTCGGCCCATTGAACAAGGCGATGCAACACGTCACGGCTTTGGGGTTTGGTCAAGTCCAGCACCATATTGCGCTTGTTGTGGTTGAAAGCCAGATATCCCCTGCTGAAGCCAGGGGTGTTGGGGATGGGGACGAAGTTTCGAGAGGTATCGCCTTCAGGCGTTTCCACCTTGATGACATCGGCCCCCTGGTCGGCCAGAAGCATAGTAGCCATGGGGCCAGCAAACACCTGGCAGAAGTCAAGGACTTTGATGTCTGAAAGAGGCAGCGTCATGGACAACTCCTGGATTGAGGTGCATTCCCGCGGCGCTAAGGATACCGCATGAGGGCTTGTTGAGCGAGATTTGGGGTTTTACATCACCGAGTGAGTTGCTGAATCTACGCACGCTATCCCGTTCAAGAGTGGACTGGTAGAATACGGCGTTACCTTGCGTGGCCGACAGAAGGAGGCTCGTCCCATGAATAAGAGCACGATCATCCTTGGCGAGGGAAGTTTTGCCTATCACGTGGCTGTCAACTGGGAGACGCTGCCACCCGGATACGGCTGGCGGGAGGTCGCTGCCGTAGCTGTTGACTCCAAAGACCGCGTCTACGTTTTCAACCGCGGGCCACACCCCATGGTCGTGTTTGACAGTGAAGGCCGTTTTCTTCGCTCGTGGGGGGAAGGCATCTTTACCAGGGCCCACGGCCTCAGTGTGGGGCCCAACGATACCTTGTACTGCACCGACGACGGAGACCACACCGTGCGTCAATGCACCCTTGACGGCAAGGTGCTGATGACGCTGGGCGTGCCTGGCAAAGCCGCTGAATACCAGAGCGGACAGCCGTTCAACCGCTGCACCCACGTGGCGCTAGACCCCAAGTCTGGCGACCTCTACGTATCCGATGGGTACGGGAACTCCCGAGTCCACAAGTACACGCCTGATGGGAGACTCCTGTTCTCCTGGGGCGGCCCTGGCACCGAACCTGGCGAGTTCAACATCCCTCACAACATCGTGACGGACAGGGATGGCTACGTCTACGTCGCTGACCGGGAGAGCCATAGGGTGCAGATATTTGATTCCAAGGGTAGGTTTGAGACGCAGTGGAACAACCTGCACCGGCCGTGCGCCCTTTTTATCACTGAGGAGCAGCACATTTACATAGGTGAGCTGGGGTCAGCCATGGCGGTGAACAGATACCAACCCAACATTGGGCCGCGGATCACGGTCATGAATACCAAAGGTGAACGCCTGGCGCGTATAGGGCACCTGGGGTCTGGACTCGGCGTTGGGCAGTTTGTGGCCCCCCATGGCCTCTGCCTTGATTCCCACAGAAACATTTATGTGGGAGAGGTCGCCGCCACGGCCATCAGCCACTTTGAGGAGCCTCCCCCGAATGTCCGCAGCCTGCAGAAGTTGGTCAGGGCGCACTGATGCGTTCATCCTGGGTTGCTCCGCTGCCTTCGCTGCTCCTTTTGCGCGGTGGGGTTGCGAAGAGCGCTACACCTGCGCTCACTACACCCAGGCTTCCGGCAACGAGGAAGGCCAGGTCAAAAGTGCCGGTGATGTCAAAAACGATGGAAATGAACAGGGGCCCCACGAGGGAGGAGACGGTGAGGAAAGGCCGGGTGGCCCCCTGGATAGCGCCGGTGTAACGCCGGCCAAAGTAGTTGGCAAAGGCCAAGGGCTGAAGCACCTGGAACCCTCCACCGGTGATGCTTGTGGCAATGACGACGATCACATTGACCGGGTAGGGGAGGAGGGCCAAGGCCAGGGGGTGGGATGCCCTGGAGAGGAAGGCGATAGCCAGACAGAGATTCATGGGGAGCCGCTCCGCCGCAAAGCCCCACAACAGCCTGGAGAGGGAGGAGGCGGCGAGGCGCATGGTAAGGACAAGGCTGGCAGCTTGTGCGGACACCCCTTCCTGGAGGGTGAGGAAAGGGATGAGGTGAAGGACGATGACGCTGGCGGAGAGGTGCACCAGGTTCAGAGCGATGATAAGCAACCACAGCGACCTCGTCCGCAGGGCCTCCTTGAGCGTCCAGGAGGTCTCATCCTTGGCCCGGCGCTGCACCGTTTCCTCCTTCTCCCTGGAGGGTGACGCATCGGTCCGGTCACCATCGGGCTGAAGTCCCATATCCTCGGGCTGGTTCCGCGTGAACAAGAGGACAAGGGGGACCATGATCACTAGCACACCCAGGCCCATGACTCCCCACGCATCGCGCCATCCCAGGGCGGTGATGAGAAAGCCCAGGACAGGGGCCATGACCATGCCCCCCACGGTAGTCCCCAGGGTGGCCAGGGCCATTGCCCTGCCCCGCAGACGTACAAACCACTTGGTGACCAGGACGGGACCGGTGAACCCACCCATTTCGTGAAGCCCCAGCGCCCCCACGGCTGCGTAGAGGATCCAGAACTGCCAGACCTGCGTGATACGAGTGAGCAGGACCAGGCCAAGGCCAGCGAACACTGCGCCAAACAGCATGACGGGCCGCGCACCAAAACGGTCAAGGATGGGGCCCAGGAAGGGAGAGATGGCGCTGTAGGCGATGGTCTGGGCGGTTACCGCCCCCGTCAAAAGGGTCAAGGACCAGCCGAACTCCTCAGTCAGGGGCTTGAAAAAGAGGGGGGTAACAAACCCGCCGACACCGGAAGCCACAAACTCAGCCACAAAGACGACGGCGACGATGACCCAGCCGTAGAAGAAGGGGATTCGCCATATCCCAAGGAACCGGATGGGCCGCGCCTCTGTGGCCGTCTGGGATTCGGTTGGGAGAGAGGGCCGTCCCTTTTTTGTCACTCTGCTCAACGGCTGGCCTCTAGGTCCCTGGCTCCACGCCCACGCTTTCCACCACCACCTCCAGGAGGTCTTTGGTCTGCTTGGTCTCGGCGACGCCTTTGGAGGCGATGCCTTCCTGGAACATCTGCAGGCAGAAGGGGCATGAGACGCCGAGGGTGTTGCCCTTGGTCTCCAGGAACTGGTCGGTGCGCATGTGGTTGATGCGCTGGCCGCCGCTGTCCTCCATCCACATGTGGCCGGCGCCGGCGCCGCAGCAGAAGCCGTGCTCGCGGCGGCGGTCCATCTCGTGCAGGGTCAGGCCGGGGATGGCCCTGGCGATGCTGCGCGGGGCGTCAAAGACGCGGTTGTGGCGTCCCAGGTAGCAGGAGTCGTGGTAGGTCATCTCTATGTTGACGGACTTGACAGGCTTGAGGCGGCCCTCTTTGATGAGTTGGTCAACGAACTCGGTGTAGTGGACGACCTCCACGTTGCTGCCAAGCTGGGGATAGTCGTTCTTGATGGCGTTAAAGCAGTGGGGGCACAGGGTGATGACCTTCTTGACGTTGTAGCTCTTGAAGGTCTGGATGTTCTGCTGGGCCATCATCTGGAAGAGGAGCTCGTTGCCCAGGCGGCGGGCCGGGTCTCCGGTGCAGGTCTCTTCGTTGCCCAAGACGCCGAACTTGACGCCCGCCACCTTCAAGAGGGAGGCCATGGCGCGGGGCACACGCTGGTTCTGGACGTTCAGGGCGGGCGTGCAGCCCACCCACAGGAGCACCTCCACGTCTGCGTCATCGGCCAGGGTCTTCACATCCGTGCCGTCCATCCAGTCGGTGCGGGTGGCCTGGGCGCCGCGCCAGGGGTGGCCGCGCCGCTCCATACTCTCTAGCACGCCCTGGGCGCCCTCGGGCATGGCGGCCTGCTCCATGACCAGGTGGCGGCGCATGTCCACGATGCTGTCAATGTGCTCAATGTAAACGGGGCAGGCCTCCATGCAGGCGCGGCAGGTAACGCAGTCCCACACGGGCGTCGTGCCGACGAAGTCTGCGATCATGGCCTTGTCCGGCGGGGGCGCTTCCTGCCCGGCGGCCCTGGCGGCCAGGAGCTGGGGACCACGGTAGGAGGAGTAGGCGCGGAGGTCCTGGATGAGCTTGCGGGGCGAAAGCTCCTTACCGCTCAGATAGGCGGGGCAGTTGTCCTGGCAGCGTCCGCAGTTGGTGCAGGCGTCAAAGTCCAGGAGCTGCTTCCAGGTGAAGTCGGGCAGATCAGAAGCGCCAAACCGCTCCAGCTTCTCCAGGTCTCCCATGGGCCGCAGCGCCCCCAGGGGGCGGTCCGATCGCAGGAGGATGTTAGCGGGGCTGAGGAAGATGTGGCTTATCTTGCTGAACCGAGTGGCCACGTACACGAGGATGGTCATGAAGAAGTAGATGTGCGTCCACCAAAGGATGGCGTGGGCGATGCCGATGGCGTGCCGGTCCATGCCGGTGAAGGCGCGGGAGAAGAGCCACCCAATGGGAGCGGCTCGCTCGGCCCAGTCCATGCTGCCTTCCGCCAGGCTGCCGGCGATGCGTAAACCCTCCACCGTGAAGCCGGTGAGGACCAGAATGGCTAGGAGCCCCAGGAAGACGGTGTCGTCCGCAAAGGTGGTGAGGCGCTTGGGCCTGATGAAGTAGCGCCGGATAGCGGCCATGGCCAGGCCGGCCAGCACAAAGCCGCCGCCGAAGACGTCCCAGAGGAAGTCGGCCTGGACTCGGAAGGGTGTGGTGGGCAGGTTGAAGGAGAGGTATTTGTGGGACCAGAACTCCAGGCCGCTGACGGTGGTGGCGATGAGCAGCACAGTCAGGCCCCAGAAGAGGAAGAAGTGCATGATGCCGGGGTACACTTCCCGCTTGATGAAGCGGTGGTGGGCCAGGACATCCCGACTGAGCAGGCCTATGGCCCGCTTGATGCGCGGCCCCCAGGGGCCCAGGTCGGGCATGGGTCTGCCGAGCCGCCAGATGCGGTATCGCTTGTAAATGGCAAGGCCGATGGCCATGGGCAGGATGAGGAAGAAGAGGTAGGCGGCGACACCGAACAGGGGGTAGCCGATGTTCCAGAAGTCTTCGCGGCCGGGCATATCGGGGGCTTTGGCAAGCAGGCTGGAGGCGAGGGTCAGAATGGGCTGCGTTGGCGACATAGGGGCGCTCTCCCTGCACTGGTCTGCCTTAAGGGGGCGTGTAGCGGCGCTAGTGTACCACAGGGAGGCGCGCCATAGGGAACCGCTGAGGGCCAAGAAGGGCGATTTCCTTTGGCCTAGCAGAAGAAAGGGGTGCCTGGACGGTAGGGAAAGCCTTGCAGGGGATATGGTAGCATGGGACGCACAGAGAATGGGTTCTGGAGGCGAAGCTATGGCGAAGACGGCCAACGCGAGTGCTGGCAAGCGTATGAGCGATGCGGCGGTAAAGGCAAAGACGGGCAAGACCTGGCCGGAGTGGTTCGCCGTGCTGAACGGTGCGGGCGCAGAGAGGATGACGCACCAGGAGATCGTGGCGTACCTGGCCCAGAAGCACGGCGTTGGCCCCTGGTGGCAGCAGATGGTGACAAACACCTACGAGAAGGAGCTTGGCCGCAGGGCGCTGCACCAGATGCCGGAGGGATACCAGGTCAGTGTGAGCAAGACCTTTGCCGCCCCGGTGGGCGCCCTGTTCAACGCCTGGCAGGAGGGGGAGGTGCGCCGCCGCTGGCTGCCCGAGGCGGAGTTCACGGTGACGAGGGCGACGCCGGGCAAGTCCCTGCGTATTGCGTGGCTGGACGGCACGCGGGTGGAGGTGAACCTGTACGCCCGGGGCGAAGGCAAAGCCCAGATGACGGTGCAGCAGAGCAAGCTGCCGACGGCGGAGGCGGCGGAGCAGGCCAAGGCGTTCTGGAGGGAGGCGGTGGGGAGGCTAGGGGCGGTGGTGGGGGTTTGATTGTCTGCCTGTAGACTGATTATATTCTCGCATTTTGGTGTGGCCCAGATAGCACATGCGAAGGTTACAGCTAGGAGGCCTCTGATTGATCCTTCCCGGGGCTGGCCAAAGTGGACGGGCGACGTCTGCTCCGCCTCTGGCGGGCGGGATTCTTTTTCTTTTTTGAGGAAACGAATCGCCTGCCTGGGCGAGAAGCGGCTGGCAGGGTGTGGACGGATGTGGTCATGGCCTGAGGATAGCCTGCGAAGGGGCGAATGGGGAAGTGGGAGATGGCAGTCTGCCAGCCCAGGTTGCCCGGGCCAACGAGAGGCAACGCACTGGACGAGTCCCGTATGGTGGACTGGCGAAAATGGCAAATCTCCGATTGACTGGCTTATATGCCCTCCTCGCAGTCGTGCCGCTGGTACTGGCGCACGAGTTGATGCATGGCTTTGGCGGAGCGTTGTTTGGACACGGCGCTGTCATCAATATGAACGGAGCAAACCCACAGGATCTGGAAACGACTGGGGAATGGGTCATATTTGCATTAAGCGGTACAGCTTATCTCTTCTATGTGACAGTGGTGCTGCTCTTAGCCTTTCGCAAATGGCGCAAGCCATACTGGCTTGGCACATCGCTTGCCGCAGGGACCCTGCATCAAGTGGGATTCTTATGGGACCTGGTTAAGATCGGGATTACTGGATCCGTAGGCGGGGGTAACGGAAGCGACCCGTTTCACGCAGGGGCGATTCTGTGGAACAACGGCCCACTCCCCGGGGGCGAGTTACCGTGGCGAGAGATCACGTTTGCTTCTGGTTGGCCCTCGTTCTTGATTATCACGGTTCTGATCATTACCATTGCGACATGGGTCTGCCTTGCTTGGGAGCTTTCTGGAATGGCCGCCAGCCGCAAGCGGCAACGCACACTCTGCCTGACGGCGGAATGGTTTCTTATTATTCTGTGGATTGCCGCTGTCGTATCAACTGCCTACGCATGCCTGGCGATGTTTATTCACGCATTGACTGACTGGGAATGGTCAGCCCCACCAGCAGTCGTCCTGGTGCTCGGCACCGTCCTGCTCATTATTCCTATGGTCGTTTGGGTACGTGGCGGCTGCCCTCCACGCTCTCCTTGGGTAGTGCAGGGAGGGAAAAGCGGCAGGAATGCTGTGTATCCACCGCCTTCTTCTGGATAGAGGACAACCGTCACCTTCTGTGTTTTCATCACAACACCTCCTCGGCCTGTGCATCAAACTGCGGGCGATCACCCTCATCCCTTCGTCCGCCTGTGGCGGACTCAAGGGCAGGCTCCAACCTTCTCCCCTCAAGGGAGAAGGGGTGGCGGTTTACCCCATCCCCCGTTTCACCGTCTCCCCGATGGAGGCGGGACTGGGGATGATGGCGGCGCCGGCGTCGCGGAGCGCGGCGATCTTGGAGGAGGCCAACGCCGCTGTCCCGGTGATGATGGCGCCGGCGTGGCCCATGCGCTTTCCCGGCGGGGCGCTCTGGCCCGCCACCAGGGCGAAGAGGGGCTTGGTGAAGCCGCCGGCCTTGATGAAGTCCGCCGCCTGCTGCTCCTTGACGCCGCCGATCTCGCCGATGAGCACCACGGCGTCGGTCCCTGGGTCGTCCTCAAAGAGGGCCAGCACCTCCACGAAGTTGGCGCCGACCAGGGGGTCGCCGCCGATGCCGACGCAGGTGGACTGGCCGACGCCCGCCCGGGTGAGCTGGTAGACGGCCTCGTAGGTGAGGGTGCCGCTGCGGGAGGCGACGCCTACGCGCCCGGGCGTGTGGATGTCCGAGGGCATGATGCCGACTCGGCACCGCTCGCCGGGGGAGATGACGCCGGGGCAGTTGGGGCCAATCAGGGTCACGTCCTTCTCCCGGAGGAAGTGGAGCACCTTGACCATGTCCAGGGCGGGGATGCCCTCGGTGATGCAGACGATGAGCTTGATGCCGGCGTCGGCGGCCTCCAGGATGGCGTCGGGGGCGCTGGGGGCAGGGACGAAGATGATGGAGGCGTTGGCCCCGGCCTTGGCGACGGCCTCCTCCACCTCATCATAGACGGGCACCCTGTCCTGAAACCTCTGGCCACCCCGTCCGGGGGTAGCCCCGGCGACGACGTTGGTACCGTAGGCCAGCATCTGGGCGGTGTGGTACTGGCCCTGGTGGCCGGTGAGGCCCTGCACCAGGAGGCGGGTGTTTCTATTTACAAGGATGCTCATGGAGATGTTGACCTAACCCCCTGGCCCCCTTCCCTGAAGGGAAGGGGGAAGGAAGAGATTCAGGGGACACCCCTGTGACCCCGGCAAGAAATCCTTCGCTGCGCTCAAGGACAGGCTTCGGTTTCTTGAACCTTCCTACTCAGGCAGACCCCTTGGCCGTCTCTCCCTTTTATGTCTTTTGGGGATACCCCAAACCCCGCAGGGAACCCAGGTTCCCTGTACCTTCCTACTGGGCATTGGACAGTTCACGCAGTGCCTGGATGGCGTCCAGGAGGCTGGCGGCGAAGGTGACGTTGAGGCCGGAGGCGCGGAAGAGGGCAAGGCCCTCCTGCAGGTTGGCGCCCAGCAGCCGGACGACCATGGGGATGGCCCGCTGGCCGGGTTGAAAGGCCTGAAGAATGCCGCGGGCGATGTCGTCGCAGCGGGCGATGCCGCCAAAGACGTTGACGAGCACGCGCTTCACGGCTGGGTCTTCCAGCAGGATGCCCATGGCTGTGGCGACACGGTTGGGGTCGGCGGCGCCGCCCACGTCCAGGAAGTTGGCAGGGGAGAGGCCCGACGCTTGGATGGCGTCCATGGTGGCCATGGCCATGCCCGCGCCGTTCATCAGGCAGCCCACATCGCCATCCAGCTTGACATAGGCGATGCCCGCCTGGCCTGCCCTGGCTTCCAAGGGGTCAAACTGGCTCCAGTCCCGCAGGGCGGCCAGGTCTTCGTGGCGGAAGAGGGCGTCGTCGTCCACGTTCAGCTTGGCGTCCAGGGCCACGATGCGCCCATCCCTGGTGATGACCAGGGGGTTGATTTCCGCCAGGGAGCAGTCCTTGGCGATGAAGACCTCGTACAGGGCGACCATCTGGGCGGCCAGGGAACGAGCGAGGGAGGCGGGCAGGCCCATGTCAATGGCGAGGCGGCGGCCCTGGAAGGCCTGGAAGCCGACGACGGGGTCCACGACCTGCCTGAGAATGAGCTCGGGGTGCTCCCGGGCGACGGCTTCAATGTCCGTGCCGCCAGCGCGGCTGGCCATGACGACAACGGACTCCGCGCCGCCATCTATGACGATGCCAAGGTACAGCTCCCGCTCCACCTCCAGGGCCTCCTCCACCAGGACGCGGTGGACGGGCACACCCTCGGGGCCGGTCTGGGACGTCACCAGGCGGCTGCCCAGGAGGGCTGTGGCGTGCTGCTCCGCCTCCTGGGGCGCACCGGCCATGCGGATGCCGCCGGCCCTGGCGCGGCCGCCTGCGTACACCTGGGCCTTCACGACGCAGGGGCCGGCCAGGCGTTCGGCCACCTGGCGCGCCTCCTGGGGCGTGGCGGCCAGGCCGCCGCGCGGCACCAGCATGCCGTACATGGAGAGGAGGGCTTTGGACTGGTACTCGTGAAGCTTCATGGGAGTAACGTGGCGGAGGGGATGGGATTCGAACCCATGAGCTCCTTGCGGAGCTACCTGTTTTCAGGACAGGCGCCTTCAACCGCTCGGCCACCCCTCCGCGAGGATGGGCATACGGGCATAGAGACATAGGGGCATAGGGCAAGTCCGGCAAGGCGTGAAGCTATCATACCTGATGAGGCAAGGAGGGAGCAATCGTGGCGGTTATGGCGTTACGCCTCCCGCGCCAGGGTGAGGCCCCAGACGGTGCTGGCGCCCGCGTCCCTGAGGGCGATAGCGCAGGCCTCCAACGTTGAGCCGGTGGTGCAGACGTCGTCAATGAGCAGGATGCATTTGCCCTCTACCAGGGTGGCCTCTGCGGCAAAGGCCTTGTCCACGTTGACGCGGCGCTCCTCGCTGCTGATGCTGCGGGCCTGGGACGGGGTGTTGCGCACCCTTCGCAGCGCCTGCGCTTCCACAGGAAGGCCCAACGAGTTGCCTATGGCCCTGGCCAGGAGGGCCGACTGGTTATAGCCGCGCTCCCGCTCCTTCCTTGGGTGCAGGGGCACGGGCACCACCACCTCTGCAGAAAGCTCCTCCTGAAGGTAGTAGCTTGCCATCAAATGTCCCATGGGCTGGGCCAGGGCGCGGAGGCCCTGGTACTTCAGGGCGTGGACGATGTTGCGCAAAGGGCCGTCCATGAGGAAGGGGGCGCGGACGCCGTCAATCTCCAGGGGGCGCTCCTGGCAGTGGCGGCAGAAGCGGGTCATGCGCTTCTCTGGCTGGGCGCACAGGGAGCAGTAGGGAGGACGTAAGCGTGGAAGGTCCTTCTGGCAGGGGTCGCAGATAAACTGGCCGTGTCTGCTGCAAACGTAGCATTGCTTGGGGAAGAGGAGGTCTAGGGTGGCCTCCGTGATGCGAGAGGCGGCGTGGCTGAAGGAGGAGGAGAGGTTCATGGGGGAGGGCTCCGTAATTATTCTGGCTCCATCTTAGAATAATTCTGGCCGCTAGGGAAGAGGGGCTGATGGCTTTATGGCGCTTGCTTTTGCTTGTTCCAGAGGACATGATGTAGGGGCGTCCAGACAGGTCGGGATGCCCCTACTAGGCGGCTGCTATCCAGTCGCTTCCACATGTGCAGATGCATTCCATGTGAGAGAAGGCCTTGATCAAAGCAGTCTTCTTTGACTTCTATGGCACGCTGGCCCGCTTCTTCCCACCTCGGGAGGAGCTGCAGGCGGAGGCCATCGGCGGGTTTGGCTACTCCGTGAGCCGCGAAGGCCTGGTGAAGGGCTACGCCCTGGCCGATGACTTCATGGGCCAGACGAACGCCAGCGATACGCCGATGAACCGGTTGCAGGGAGAGGCGAGGCTGGCCTTTTTTGCACGCTACGAGCAGATCATCCTGCGCGAGGCGGGCGTGGAGGTGGACCTACCGACAGCCCGGCGCATTTGGGAGGCGGTCCAGGGGATCCCTTATGGCCTGGCGCTGTACGACGACGCGATACCTGCCCTGGACACGCTGAAGCGGCGGGGGCTGACGCTGGGCCTCTTGAGCAACATTGGGCGCGAGCCGCGGCAACTTATGGAGAGTCACGGCCTGACGGCCTATTTGGACTTCGCCGTGACCTCCCAGGAGATAGGCAGCAACAAGCCCCATCCGCCTATGTTCCTGGCGGCCCTGGAGCGAGCCGGGGTGCAGGCATCGGAGGCGCTGCACGTGGGCGACTCCTACCTGTCCGACGTGCAGGGGGCACGCAACCTGGGCATTCACGCGGTGCTGGTGGACCGGGAGGGGGTGGCGGAGGCCCCGCCGGAGTGCCTGAGGGTCAGAGGCCTGATGGAGGTGGTGCGGTTGGTGTAGCAGAAGTGTAGGGGCGCGGTTACCGCGCCCCTACACTTCTGCTATGGTGTGCTCCGTTGCGGACTTCTACCTTCCCGCGCCCGCCCGCGTGCTTGGCCCCACCTCCGGGGCGACCGCTATGGCGGAGGGCTGCTGCTCCTTCGCCTCCACCCCCACCGCCTTGAGCACGTAGTCTATGAGCATCGGCTCCGGCACGGCGCCAACGAACTGCACCTTGTTGTTGATGATGGTCTTGGGGACGCCGGAGACCATGTACCGCTGGGCCAGCAGGGGGAACTCCTGGACCTCCACCACGTCGGCGCGGACGTTGGGGTTGTCTAGAGCCATCGCGTAGGCCACACGGGCCAGTTGCGGGCAGTGCGGTCAGGTGGGTGTGACGAAGACTTGAATGTGGACGGCGCTTTTGAGCTGCTTCAGCTTTTTGCGAGTCTCCAACGCCAGGGGGCTGACGCCGCGCGATAGGGTGACGATGGTCTCCAGCAGGGCGGCGAACTCCAGTCCCAAGGGGATGCCATAGAACTTGACGTTGGTGGAGCCATTTGCGGACATGACCAGGGCCGGAATGCGCTCCACGCCGGCCTCTTTGACGGCCTGGGCCTGGGAGTAGAAGTCCACGATCTCCAGCTTCAGCTTGAGGGAGAGGGCGGTCAGCTCCTCCATGAGCTTCTGGGTGTCCTCACAGTGGAGGCATTCCCTGCCTGGGATGGTGAGGCCGAAGGTGCGCTGAGTGAAGAGGCGCAGCTTTACCTCGCTCTTCAGGTCTTTCCTCAGCCTGTCCTTAAGGGGCAGTTTGTCCTTTTCCTGGATGAAGGGCATGACGTTCCTCCCTCAAATTGAAGCCTCGGCCCCAGTTTAGCAGAAGAGGGCGGCTTATGGCATAATCCCTGGGCACACCACCGAAAGGGGAGTTGAAGAGATGACTACTGGCGCTTCGGGTCTTGGCTCCCGTCTCGTCTCCGCCGACTGGCTGGCGGAGCATCTCGGCGACCCCAAGGTGCGGGTCATTGAGGTGTCGTCGGCAAGCGAGGATACGGCGTACCGAGAGGGGCACGTGCCCGGCGCGGCCTGGTGGTACTGGAAGGCGGCCCTGTGGCACCCCACGGACCGGGAGTTCACGTCCTCCGCGGCTATGGCGCGGCGTCTGGGCGCTCTGGGCGTGACGGCCGATACGACCGTGGTGCTGTACGGGCGGCCCGTGCAGTTCGGGATGTACGCCTTCTGGACGCTAACGATGTGCGGCCACCGGGACGTGCGCATGTTGGACGGCAGCATCACTCGCTGGAAGGCCGAAGGCCGTCCCCTGTTCCAAGAAACGCCGGTCTTCAAGCCAGCCGCCTATGTGCCCACGCCTAGGGAGGAGTCCAGCCGCATGGGGCGGGACGCCGTGCGGGCGGGCCTGGGCAAGGCGGGTCGTGTGCTGCTGGACGTGCGGACGCCCGAGGAGTACAGCGGGCAACGGGTGACCGGGCCGGGCGGCTTTGACCACGGCGCGGAGCGGGCAGGCCGCATCCCCGGGGCGGTGCACCTCTTCTTCCGGGAGCTGCTGAATGACGACGATACTTTCAAATCACCCCAGGAGATGGGCCGATTGCTCAGAGGTGTAGGCGTGATCCCCGAAGCAGGCGAGACGGTGGTGTACTGCCGACTGAGCCACCGGGCGAGCCTGGCCTGGTTTGCCATGCGCTACCTGCTGGGCTACCAGGAGGTGAAGGTGTACGACGGCTCGTGGACGGAGTGGGGGAGCATCGTGGGGTTCCCGGTGGAGCGGTGAAGGGGACGACACGACCAAGCGCGACCCTCATGTACCGGTGTTTCGGGCCGCCCGCCCGAGCTGCTGATCAAACGTGGCGAGGGAAGCGCCCATGGTTTGAGCGACATAAAGGTAACTGGCGTCATAGGTGGTGAGACCCACGTCCAAAGCCAGGTGCAAGACTGTGACGTGGTCTACCTCCATCCAGTGGATGGGAAGGGCCAGGGCCGTAGCGAGCGCTTGGCTGAACACGTGGAGGTCATGGGGGTACGCAGCGGCTTTCTTCCTTGCGATGTTAGTCAGCTCGTAGGCAAGAAGCGTGGGGGCATACAGGTCTGAACCGAGGAGCATTCCCAGGGCTTCGGAGGACCTGGGTTCTCGAAAGCACCAGGCACCAAGCACCGAGGCGTCCACGACCTTAGCGGGCATCACGAAGTTCCCGCACCCAGGCCGTAGAATCGTCGCCAGTCTCAAAGGCCAGGGCCTGGAGCCGGTTCTCGGCCTCGTCCAGCGAAAGCTTCCTAGGACCCACTGCTTCTTCTAGGATGGCCATCATCTCCCCCTGAAGGGAGCGATGATGGCGCCTGGCCCTCTCTCGGACCTTCTCTGCTAGCTCGTCAGGAACGCTCTTGACCGACAGGTTGACAGGCATGGTTGACTCCCAAACGCATCCGTTTTGGATGCATTATAGATGCGGGAACCGCCCGGCGTCAATCATTTGCGCCTTCTCCGGCCCCGCCACGTAGACGCCTTGCGGCGGCTGCCCTAGCTCTCTTGAGCAAGCGCGGACATCGCCCTGCGACTCTCACGCTATTTCTCCACATCCGACCGGTTTTGGCTGAACCTTCAGGCGCAGCACGACCTGGAAGTCCAGAAGGACCAGCTTGGGGACCGGTTGGACAGGGAAGTCCAGGTGCTGGCAATGTCCCAGAGCATGTGAACTACACGACCGCGCGCTGGTGTTGGTGCTGAAGGTTGCGCGGTGGAGGAGCGAGACGACTTATAGACGGTAGGTTTGTGCAGGCCGGGCATGCACCGTGGTTGAGTGCTTTGTTGGCTAGCTGAACAGGTCCTCAATGCCCTTGTATGTCCCTTCGCTCCGACGGCGAATGCCGCCCACTTCAACTCTGCGGTTGTTTTCATCTACTTGGTAGATGATGCGCCAGTCGCCGACTCTAACCCGGTATACATCGTCGTAGAGCTTCTCGCAGCCAATTGGCCGGGGTTGGTCAGCAAGTCTCCGGAGAGCAGCCAAGACTCGGCGATGGTCCGGTTCGCGCAGGGCATCCATCTCCCTGCGCACCCGGCGATTCCTGAGCCTAACGGCGTAGCTGGGCGAGCCGTTGGTGCTCATACTCGTCCAGGCTCATGGCCTCTTCTTCGGGGCTGGCCAGGGCCTGCTGCATTGCCAGAGCATCCTCCAGGTCTTCCAGCTTCTCACGCAGGGCCTCGTACTCCTCGTAGCTCAACAGCACCGCATTGGGTTTCCCATGCTGCGTGACATAGATAGGCGTTGCATCAGTCGCCAGTTGGGCCATGACGCTGGCGAGGTTGGCCTTCAGTTCGCTGACAGGTAAGATCTTCGTTGCCACCACCTTCTCCTCACAAGTTTAGTACCATGAAACGTACCATATTTAGGCCCAAATTGCAACCAATGTTGCCCTACCGGGTTGACGACGACATTCAGGACGACCGCGCGCTGGTGGTGGTGCTGAAGGTTGCGCGGCGGAGCGAGGGAAGCTATGGGCGAGAGGTTGGTGGGGAACCCTCTCTGCTAAGACGCTACTGGAGTTGCTAACCCTCCGCCCAAGGCTTCCACCACCTGCGGGACGTGCGGAAGCGCCGCCCAAGGAACTTCTCCACACTAGACCGCCGAAGTACTGTCCTCCCGCCGCCACTGACCTCTTCGTCAATCAACGTAGAGGGCACATCCTCCCAATCAAATCCGCGTCTGCCGAAAGCGTCCCGTTGCTCCCACACAATAATCTTATCGCCCTCTATCATCCAGCCATTGGGGATGTCGCCCTCCCCCTTGGCATAGGCCGTTGGCCGTAGCAAATTATCGAGACGGGCCTTCACTCGGTCATACCGTTTTTCGGCGTAATCAATCCATGTTACGCCTTTGCACCAGTGTGGCAACGGTTCGTCAGTGGCTTCCGAAATGATGCCGCTCAGCACACCTGACGACAACGCTAGCCAATCTTCTGGTAACCGCTCATCCTTAAGGTGGTCCATGATTTCTGATAAGTAGCGACGATAGAGATGTCCCGTTAACCCCCGTCTCATTTCCTGTATTTTGCTTTGCAGCCGCTGACGTAACTCCTCGTTGTGAGGTGGCAAGGCCGTGGTTGTATATATCATCATGCTCCGCTTCACCACTTCGTCTGGGAACGACTGGGGTTCCGCATTCATAGAGAGTACGAACCCCGGGCACTCTGTGACGGGAGGCAGCATCTCGTCCTTGATCATGTCCCTGCCGTGGCGATTGAAGGCACTGCGCCCAATGTCGTCGAATACCACTGGAAATCTCTTGTACCCCTGTTGCAGTCCACGAAGATGAGACGCAGTGAAGCTCTGTTTATCTACTGTATGGGTATAGCCGAACATAGAGGTCATTAGCGTGTCCACAAGGCTGGTTTTGCCACAGTTGGACTTGCCGAAGATTATCGCAAAAGAGGGGTATCGGATCACGTCACTGTCCTGCAATAGCGCTAGGGAGCGCATGTCACAAATGAATGGCGAGAAGTATAACCAGGACATCAGGGTAAAGTAGTCTTGCTGGAGGCGCGCCACATTTCCTTCAAATGCGCCCTCATAGTTCTTGAAGTATTCCAGCAGCAGTTTCCCTTCTGCCTTGACTGCTTCATTGCTCCACTCCATTGGGAACCGCTCGCCCGACAGCAGAGCCGTACGGTTCGTCCTGTCAAGGGAGAAATAGCGGCTGTCCACCTCCTCAGCAGATTTGACGAGCCGGATGCGGCTTATCTCCCTCTTGATATCTGGCGTAATCCTTTGCTTGCCTCTGAGGATCGGTGGAATAGCTGCGGACAGGCGCGGTCCCAACACAGCCAAAACCTTTTCTATACGCATTACTTGGAACGGCGCTGTTAGTTCCACTTCCTCAGGTGAGGGGGCCTCAATAACGAGTGTTGACGACGTGTCGGCCATCACCGGGGTTTCCGAGATTTCAATCTCGGCATTGGATATCCTTTCTTTGGGCAACGAAATTTCATCAGATGCTGACTGTATGATGCCGTCCAGCATTCGGTTGTAGTGGTGCCACGCCTGCTCATCATCATCAAACTTGACCAACGTCTCGGGTTGATTTCCCGAAAAGGCGGATTCGGATAAGTTGGCGGACCCGACTATCACACGCGTATGCCCGTCGGCGTTTGAAAGCAGATACAGTTTTGCGTGAGCAATGTACTTTCTGAGCACGCGGAAATGCGCGCGGCCCTCATGCACTGCTCCTAGAACATAGGCGTGTCGCTCGTCTTTTAGCCCCATGATAGCGGCGCGGGTATCCCCAACGGCAACTTTTTGAAACGCCAGAATGTCCTTTATGTCACGGAGAGTACGTTCACATCCAAATACACAGTCAAACTCTGTGAACGAATACCTGTCTAGCATTCGGACGATAGCGCCGATGCTCGCGGTGTATGTCAGCACGCGCAGGCAGTCGTAACCGTGGAACAGATCCCAATTGAATTGTTCCTCATGCAAGAATCCGGCGCTTACTACCCGAAGCCCCGTACCGTCATCCAACCTGAGGCCGGCCTGGGCATCACGCGGTTCTTCAGATTCCCCAAACATTCGGTTAACTGACATAGTTTTGTGATGAGTCATCTACCAGGAATGGATGGGAATTCTCGAATGGGGCTATTCTCACACAGTCCTGTAGCAAGTCCCCCCTGTCTGCGAAGGAGAGGGGGGACTTGCTGGAGAAGGCTACTATCCCCCTCTGGGCGCGCGGCCGGACCGCCTGTCCTCGGCGCGGGTCTTGATGTCCAGGAGAACGGTCTTGCCCTCGGCGTTAAGCTGCTGGGCGCGCCTCAGGGCGGGGGCAATCTCCGATGGCTTGGTGACTCTGATGCCTACGGCGCCCAGGCCCTCGGCAATCTTGGCGTAGTCGCCGGTCATGTTGGTGACGCCGAAGCGCTGCCGGGCGGTGGGGAAGCCGCCGGGGTAGGTGGCCATGTGGCCGTTGTTCAGGACGATGGTGGTGATGGGCGCGCCGGCGCGGGCGGAGGTCTCTATGTCCAGGCCGGACATGCCGAAGGCACCGTCGCCCATGAAGTTGAGGCAGAACTTGTCGGGGAAGGCCATCTTCGCGCCGATCATCAGGGGGATGCCGTAGCCGAGGTGGGTGCTCTTGCCCCAGCCGATGTAGCTATGGGGCGCACCCGCCGTGTAGAAGGGGACCATCATGTCCCTGGGAGAGCCGGCGTCGTGGGTGACGATGCTGCGGGACTTATCCAAGGTGCGGTCCAACTCGTGGATGACGCGCATGGGGTTGATGGGCTCGGTGTCGTCGGTGAGGATGGGCATCCACTCCTCGTACCACTGGGCCTTGATCCTGGCGACCTCGGCGGGCGCGGTGGTCTTGCCCTTGCGCCCCTGAGGGCCAAGCTGGGCCTTGACCTCTTCTACCATGGCCTGGAGGGTCAGCTTGGCGTCGCCGGCCAGGCCGATGTCTACAAACTGGTCCTTGTTGATGTCCTCCTGGCTGAGGGTGTTGTGGATGATGAACTTACCGGGCGGGATGCGTTGCCCGTAGCCGGTTAGGGTGAGACTCGTGCCAACCCCAAAGAGAAGGTCGGAGTCGCGCAGCCAGGTCAGGGCGGCAAGGGTGGTTGCGCCGCTGCCCGCGCCCAGGGCGAGGGGGTGACGCTCGTCCATGCCGGACTTGCCGGGCATGGAGGTGTAGACGGGGACCTCCAGGAGCTCAGCCAGCTCTGTCAGCTCCCTGGAGGCTCCGGACAGCAGGACGCCCATGCCGGACCAGATGACGGGGCGCTTTGCGGCTAGGAGGGCTTTGACGGCGTCCTGGATGTCGCCCCTGGTGGGGGTCTGGTGGAGGGTGGTGGGGGACTTGTAGGCCAGGGCTGCTTCGGAGACCTCAGCGGCGCCCACATCCGCGGGGATGTCCACGACGACGGGGCCGGGGCGTCCGTTGCGCAGGGCGTGGAAGGCGCGGCGCATGACGGCGGCGACCTGGTCGGCCTTTAGGATGGACTCGGTCTGCTTGGCGATACGCTCGTAGGAGCGGGCGGGCCAGAACTCCGGGCGGACGCTGATGTGGTCCAGGGAGGGAGCGCCGGGCATGACCAGGACGGGGACGTTATCGGCGAAGGCCTGGGCGACGGCGCCCATGGCGTTTTCTGAGCCGGCCTGGTTCTGCACCAGGAAAACGCCGAACTTCTGGCGGTCGTTCATGCGGGAGTAGCCGTCGGCGGCCATGCCCGCGCCGCGCTCGTGGCGAAAGGAGATGACGCGGACGCCCTCTTTGGCGAGGGGTTCAATGAGGGGGTTGGAGGGGAAGCAGGCGGCCCACTCTATGCCTTCCTGCTTGAGGATACGGGCGATGGCTTCGGATACGTTCATGAGGCGCACTCCTTTAGTGTGGCTAGGGTTTAGCGGCCAGAGGATATGATAACGGAGCGTGAGCGCCTTTGCCTACTGGCGGGGGTGTCCCTCTCTGCTCCACCATTCTGCCCACACCTGTGCTACAATGCGGCAACTTTCGCCAGGGGGGACGGGAATGGACATCCTCAAGGTCCGAGAAGGCATCCCTGTGACCAGGAACCTCATCTACCTGAACACCGGCTGGTCGGGGCCATCCCCCTCCAGGGTGACGCAGCGCATCAAAGAGCAGCTTGACTACGAAATGGAGCGCGGCCCCGCCACCCTGGACTCCCTCCCCCGCAGCCGGGCGATCCATGAGGAGCTGGCCAAGGGGGTGGCTGGCCTGATGAACGCTCCGGAAGAGTCCGTTGCCCTGACCCAGAGCACGACGCACGGCCTGGTGATGGTGGTCAATGGCCTGGACTGGTTCCCTGGCGACGAAATCGTTACCTGCTCCTTGGAGCACCCCTCGGTCATGCTGCCCAGCCTCATGCTCCAGAAGACGCATGGGGTGAAAGTGCGCATCGCTGACATTGACCCCAAGGATGACAAATCCATCATCCTCGCCAAGATAGAGGCCCTGCTCTCTCCTCGCACGCGCCTGGTGTACCTGAGCCACATCCAGTTCTCCTGCGGCCTGCGATTGCCTGCCAAAGAGGTGGCGGAGCTGGCCCACCGGCGCGGGGCCTTCTTGCTTCTGGACGGCGCGCAGTGCGGCGGGCAGATTGCCCTGGATATGAAAGGCTGGGGCTGTGACTTCTACGCCATTCCCGGGCACAAGTGGCTTCTTGGCCCCGATGGCACCGGCGCGCTCTACATCCGCAAGGAGCTGATTCCCGACATCACACCACGCTATCCGGCCCACGGCGCAGTGGAGGAGTATGACATCAGGACGGGCGCACTGAAGCTGAACCTTGAGCATCCGCGCAAGTTTCGCCTGAGCACTACCAGCGTTGCCCTGGAGGCGGGCATGGCCGAGGCCATCGCCTTCCAGCGGGAGCAAGGCTTCCAAGAGATAGAGGCGCGGGGCATGGCGTTGGCGGCCAGACTCCGCGATGGCCTGCGCTCCATCCCAGGGGTCACGATTACATCACCCGAAGGGGGTGAGACGGGCTCGGCCCTGGTGACCTTTGCCCTTGCCGGCCGGGAGCCGCGCCAGGTGGTGGAGCTGCTGTGGGCCAGGGGCATCGCCGCGCGGCAGGTGCCCACGCCGCCCGCGGTGCGCCTGTGCACCGCCTTTTATAACACGGAGGAGGAGGTTGCGCAGGTGTGCGCGGTCCTGGGAGAGATGGGGAGGTAGTCCACTCGCCTATGATGGACTCAAGGACAGGCTCTTCCCTATGAGGGAAGGGGAAAGAAGAAATGGGAGAAGGTTGTGTTGCAGCTTCGCTGCAACACAACCTTCTCGTAAACAAATGTCCCCCTCTCTATTGCGGGGAGGAAGACCAGCTGGGGTGAAGTCAATGGAGACAAGATGCGGCTGGGCGTTAGCGTGGGTAGGGTAGGGAAGAGGAGGAGTCTTGGGCAGGCACATACTATGAAGAAGGCTGCCCTTTGTAGATTTGGAGGAGCCTCTGCTTCAGCTCCGGGGGCAAGGCGCTGGGGGGAAGGGTCTGGAGCAGGGAGATGGTGTCTTTGAGGGTGGAGACGAACCCTTTACAGCCCAAACACTCCTCCAGATGGCGTTGGATGTGCTCCTTCTCCTCCTGGGACAGGGCAGACTCAGACTCAAGGTACTCCGAGGCGCGCTCCAAAAGCTCCCGGCAGGCAAGGGCCCGAGGAGATGGGTGAGGCGTGCTGGCAGGGTCGTGGGTCATCTCGGTCTCCCGCGCATGGTACGGAGAGCGCGTTTCTTTGACCATTAGATGCGGCATGGCCCGGAAGGATTTTTCCATTGACACCCGTATCCAGGGGGGCTACTGTATCATTGCTTTGCGCCTCGCAGAGCGGGGCCTTTGGATAGCCATAGCGCTCGGCCCCATAGCTTGCCATCGGATCATGACTCCGCTCCATGAACACAGAGAAACTATCTACCTTTGAAGAGGTGGTGGAGAGGTACGGCAACTTCGTCTACAACGTGGCGCTGCGCATGACCAGCGACCCGGTGGAGGCCCAGGATGTGACCCAGGAGGCGTTCATTGACGCCCTCCGGGCCTGGGACCGTTTTCGGGGCGACTCCCAGGTTTCCACCTGGCTGTATCGCATTACGGTGAACCGCAGCCTCATGCGGGCGCGGAAGGGGAAACGGGAGCGCCAGCTTGTGCAGGGAGGGGTGGAGGACCGGGAGGTGGTGGACTGGACGCAGGGGCCGGAGCAGGCGGCGGTGAGCGCCGAGCTGCGCGGCAAGCTGGAGGAAGGGCTTGCGCTGCTGCCAGAGGACTTAAGGGCCGCCGTGGTGCTGCGGGATGTGCAGGGCCTCTCCAGTGAAGAGGCGGCCCGGTCCTTGGAGATCACGGTCGCGGCCCTTAAGGCCCGCCTCCATCGCGGGCGGGTGGTGCTGCGCAAGCACCTCCAGGACTACGTGAAGGCCACGGGAGAGGGAGCGCCGTAGTCCTGAGGGACCTTGACCAGGGTCAGCCTGGATTCGCCCCATGTCTGGACGCCATCTCATACCCGCCCCTTCTGACGGTACCCTTAACCTCGGCGCAGCATCTCATTGGGGAGGTATTCTTCCTTCACTTGAGAGGCGGGGACATGGCGAAGGTCGAGCGGGTGACCGCTTTGCTTGCTATGGCGTGGGTTGTGGTGGCTGCCTGCGGTCCTTCCTCGGCGCCTCGTCAGGTGCCCCCGTCTCCCCGCCAGCCACGCCTACCAGTACCACTTCCTCTGCTGAAGTCACTGGCATGTTCAACCTACCGTACCTTCCGTATCAGTGGAAAACGGACTTCTCCCGGCGGGTGGTGGTTCCCGAAGAGATACGGTTCCTGGGCCTGATGCGGGACGCCATTCCCCCTATCTACGAACCTCACCTTGAGAGCACTGCTGAGGCCGATGGCCGCATGTTTCCCTTGGAGCCGGTGATTGTGGTGGAGATTGATAGCGACGCGCGGGCCTATCCGCAGACGATTCTTGTCTCTCACGAGGTGGTCAACGACGTGGTGGGAGGGGTACCCGTTGCCGTCACCTGGTGACCCCTGTGCAACACGGCCATGGTCTTTGGCCGCACAGTACAGGGCAAGACCCTCACCTTTGGCGTCAGCGGCCTCCTGCGGCAAAGCAACCTTGTCATGTGGGACCGGGAGACAGAGTCCTGGTGGCAGCAGGGCACGGCGCAGGCTATCATGGGTGCTATGGTTGGAACCACCCTAGAGCAACTTCCCTCCCAAGTGGTTGCTTACCGTGACTTCAAGGAGGCCTACCCTGGCGGCAAGGTGTTGGTGGGCCCGAGAGGTAGCCATTACGCCAACCCCTACGAGGAGTACGATACCTCTTCCTGGCCTTTCCTGTTCAGCGACGCCGTCGACCCCCGCTTGCCGCTGATGGAACGGGTGCTGGGCATTCGGTACGAAGGGGCAGCAAGGGCCTACCCGTTCCGGGAACTGGCCGTAGAGCGGGTGATCCACGATGCTGTGGGTAGAAGGGAGATGGTCATCTTCTACGAACCTTCAACAGCCTCTTCACTAGACCAGCCGAGGGTGAGCGAGTCCCGGGCCGTGGGCGCCGCCTCCGCATTCATCCCCCAGGTGAGGGGAAAGCACCTCACTTTTCAGTGGCGGGACGGCGCCTTCAAAGACAACGAGACGGGAAGCCGCTGGAGTATCTTGGGCCAGGCAATGGAGGGTCCACTAGCGGGGGAGCGCCTGCCCCCACTGCTCCATGTAGACAGCCTCTGGTTCTACTGGGCTGCAATTTACCCGGAGACGGAGGTGTACCGCGGGTCGTGAACAGGAGCAGAACAGCCCGCCGTACGGTCATCAACGAAGTAACTTTGCAGGACAGAGCAAGGTTTCAGTTCCTTTTCTCCCATGAAAGAGGCTAGCAGGGTGCTGAAAAACTCTTTGCGCCGTCCTCCTCGCCCCCTTTTTTGCCAGGCAAGGGGAAGAATTTTGTCTGGGGGACACCCCCAGACCCCCGCCCTGAATCCCGATACAGTTGGGATGAAGGGGAAGTGAATGGGGAAGCCAAAGAGGGGCGGCGCCAAAGGTTTTTGAAAGAGACGCTCGTGTCCCTTCCCAGAAGTTCATCAACAATGTCATTGTGAGTCCGCCTCAGGCGGACGTGGCAATCTGGCGGCGGGGTCACCCCTCCTCCAGATTGCTTCGTCGTCCTTCCAGGGAAGGACTCCTCGCAATGACAATTCGTAGGCGTATTTCAGGGACACCATACTAGGAAGTCTGAGGAGCCTGAGCATCCTGCTGCGGCCCCACCGCCTCCTCAACGGTTTCTGCTGCTGGAGCTTCAGCCTCCTCGGTAGCGGCCTGACCGCCCTGAAAGAGCTGGCCGCCGGGAATCATCCGCTGGGCCTCTTTAATGCGGGCGGCCTTGCCGAAGCGGCCGCGCAAGTAGTAGAGGCGAGCACGGCGGACGCGGCCCCGGCGCATCACCTGGACCGCCTCCAGTCGCGGCGAATGAAATAGATAGGTCAACTCCATGCCAATGCCCCTGGTGACACGGCGGATGGTGAAGGTGGAGCCGGCGCCGCCCCTGTGCTGGCGGATAACCACCCCCTCCAGGGTTTGGGTGCGCTCGCGGTTGCCCTCAATGACGTGCAGGCTGACGCGCACCGTATCGCCAGAGCGAAACGCCTGTATCTTGGGATTGGAAGCAGCAGGAAGAAGCGCCTGGATATTCATGGGAACAGGCCCCTTGACATGATGTGAGCGATGGTGTAACCGATAGAGTCTACGTCAGCGAGAGTCGGAAGTAAAGAACTTGGCTAGACGAAGGGGCCCAGGCTCGTGCCTGGGCCTCTTCGTCTAGCGCCTACCTCTGAGCCACCGACGCAGGCGAGACCGAAATGACGGAGGGCCCTCTACCACGGCGGCGCGCCACCGTTTCTCAATAGGCTCACTGGCATTGATAAAGAAAAGGGCATACCCAAAGATAAAGACGATGACGGCGCCCCACATGAGGAACGGCACGAAAGCGCCCGGCATACTCGCTTTGAGCAAAAGGGCCACAAGAAGCAAAGCGAGGGCAGCTAGCATAACCCGCCCTGGAGAGAGCAGGCCGCTCCCACCGCCCAAGACTCTACCTAGCAAGCCAAAAGCGCGCAGCCTTCGGCCCCCTTCCTTGGCCTTAGGCGAATGCGCGGGCGCTTCCTCCAGTTTGTCCAGGATATCCTCTATCTCGCGCCGGTAGCGTTCCGCCATGTCGTCCTCCCACCAGATGAAATGTGTGGACGCTCGGTTGCGGCTGACATTGATTGGGCGATGCCACCCCTGACATACCCTCAACGCGACCTGAGGCGAAGAGACGCCTAACTACCTGGCACACTATGACCAGTTACTGCATAAACTACACCACATCCCTGGGGAAATCAAGGCCAGTCACCGCCAAAGGTCTTCAAAGTCCTGCGCGGCATGAGGATAGCGCGCGGCCATGAGGTCTAAATGAAGCCCATCCAACAGGGGCAAGGGCAACGGGACCATGCGCTCCTTCCACGCGGGCGCCGGGCCTTCCAGTCCCGTGAGCCGAGCTGGGGGCACACCCTTGCTCTGGATGAGCACCCTGAAGTCCCCCATGCCGCCGCGGCGGGCCAGCTCCAGCATTGCCATACGGTTGGCGTCCCGCCTCACCTGGCCCACCCCGGCGGCTGCCAGTCGTCGCACGAGCATAGGGAGGCCCAAGTTGCGCAGGAAATCCCCTTGCGTGACCAAGGGGTAGCTCTCCAGGCCGCACCGTTGGCCCGCAGCGACCAGGGCGGTGAAGTCCACGTGGGCGGTAATGTCCTGTCCGCCGGGGTAGTCGTAGGGGCTAGAGGAGACGGTGTGCATGTAATAGCAGCGCAGGGTCCCCCCAACACGCCAGGGCGAGTACAACTCCTGGGCGGGATGGCCATAGTCCAAGATCAGGAAGAAGCCCCTCTCCAGGGCGTGGCTGGCCTCCTCTAGCCAGGGCTCCAGGGCCAGGCACACCTCGGCCTGCTGGCCTTCTGCAAGGGCAACCCCTTCCGACGATAGGCGCTCGGTTAGGGCAGGGGTAGATGGCTCGCCCTCCACATCGGAGAGGCGTCCTTGGCGGCTTATGACGAAAGTTTCCCTCAGATGTCCACCGCGCATCACCAGGCGGTGCACCGGCATGGCGTCAAAGAGTTCGTTGGCAAGGATGCAACCGGTCACGCCACGCAGGGGCACGCCGCTGGCCTTGACCCAATGCGCCAAAGCGCCTGGCCCTGGCATCGGATGCGCGGCCCGGTCTATGGCCACGTAGCGCAGCGCCTGGGTAAAGGCAGGGTCCAGGTGGCAGGCGTAGCTGGTCACGTCTAGAGCCAGGTGACCCCACCCGGCGCCGGGCTCCAGCACTACAAAAGGCGTGGGGCGGCCCAGGATTCGCCACATCTCCTCAAGCTGCAAAACCAATAGCGCACCAAAGGCAGGATGGGCCGCGGGGGCAGTATAGAAGTCCTGCCCTCCTTGGCGAGGCCGAGCGTAGTAACCTCCATTGGGCCAGTACAGGGCCAACTCCATGAACTGGGCAAAGGGGATGTGGTCTTCGGCGGAAAGGCGGCGGGATAGCTCCTGGTGGAGCGTCGCGGGATTCATCAGGGACTACCAACTCTTTGTGACAATTTTCACACTGCCTTTGACTGTTCCCGACGCATCTAGGTCTCAACCAAAGCTGTATTGACACCGATTTAGTCGGAATGCTACCATCATAAGTGGCTCGCAGCTTTACCAGCGGGCGGCTATGGTGTGCCAAAGATGCTCCGCCCGCCACGGGGATGCGTTTCCCCTTTATCCCAACACCATTGTATTGGTGCTATGTCAAAGGTACAATTCGCACCGCTCCTTTTCGGCTTGGGCCTACCGACAATCCCCTATTTCTCTTTTTCTTCCTTCCCCAACAGGCCTCTTTCAACCGTTGCAGGCAATTTCTGCGCCCCCTAAAGAGGGCGCAACGGAGGAACCATGGCAAAAAGGCAGGACTTTGTCGTCAGATTCGCCGGAGAGGGCGGCCAGGGCGTCGTCACCGCCGCCGAGGCGTTGGCCCGCATTGCCGCGGATGTTGGCTATCACGCCTTTACCTTTTCCACCTTCCCCTCTCAGATCCTGGGCGGCCCCACCTGGACTCAGGCGCGTATCGCCATCACCCCGGTATTATCACCCGGCGACTCCGTGGATGTGCTGGTGGCCCTCAACGAGGAAGCCTACGAAACCCACAAAGATGACCTGGGGGAGAACGGCGTGGTCATCTACGACTCCTCCTATACCCCCAAAGGCGCGGGTCGCATGTTTGGCATGCCCTTTGACGACCTGGCAAAGCTGGCCGGCGATATCCGCACCGCCAACATGGTGATGATGGGCGCCTTGGCTAACCTCGTGGGCATGCCGGTCAAGTTCCTTCAAGACTTCATCGTCAACCGGTACTTATCTCGTGGCCAGGCCATCGTTGACGCTAACATGAAGGCCATTGCCGCAGGCAGCGAGCGGGCTTCCCTCACCCACTTCCAGATCGGCGAGATGGAGCCGCCCATCAAACCCACCTACAAGCAGGTGATGATCAAGGGCAACGATGCCATTTGTATCGGCGCTCTGGCTGCCGGGCTGGACGTGTACATCGGCTACCCCATCTCCCCGGCGACAACCATCCTGGTGTACATGGAGCGCAACCTGATAGGCCCCGGCAAGTTCGCCTACCAGTCCAGCTCCGAGATTGAGTCCATCGCCTCCATCGTAGGCGCGGGCTTCGCCGGCAAGAAGGCCATGACCGCCACCGCTGGCCCTGGCTTCTCCCTTATGGGAGAGGGCATTGGCCTGGCTTGGATGGCGGAGATCCCCTGCGTCGTCATAGACGTGCAGCGCGGCGGCCCCGCCACCGGCCTTCCCACCAAGACCGAGCAGTCCGACCTGTCTACTGCCCTCACCCCGGCTCATGGTGACCAGCTTATGCCGGTCATCGCCCCGGGCACCGTGGAGGAGTGCATCGCCGCTGGTGCCCTGGCCCTGAACTGGGCGGAGCGATACCAGGGCCCCGTGGTGCTCCTGAGCGAGCACTCCCTGTCGGAGCGCGCCCAGAACATCCCGAAGCCGGACCTCGCCAAGTTTGCGCCGGAGGGCCGCAACGTCTACACAGGCGCCAATGGCTACGAGCGTTACGATGGCTACGAGCTCTCTCCCATGCCCATCCCCGGCAAGCCGGGAGCCTATGTAGCCAACGGCAGCGAGCACGATGCCATTGGCGACACGACACACCTGGCCGCCCGCCACATCCAGATGACCACCCGCCGCTTCAGCAAGCTCAAGCTGCTAGAGGAGAACGTCTACGAGCGGGAGAACGCCCGTTCCCCCATCGCCGTCATGCCGTGGGGCGGCTCCAAAGGCCCCGCCCAGGAGGCCTACCAACGGCTTTCGGCCCAGGGCGCTGACCTGGCCTGGTACTATACCATGCGCATCAACCCCCTGCCTCCCAAGCTCCTGGAGGAGCTGCGCCGGAAGGAGCTGGTGATAGTGCCGGAGCTAAACTACCTGGGCCAGTTCTCCAGTTTCCTGCGCTCCCAGGGGGTCAAAGCCCAATCCATTACTCAGTACACGGGCCTGCCCTTCAGGCCCAAGGACCTGGTCCACCGCATCAGCGAGGTGGTCGGTGCAACCAGCAGAAAGGCGGTAACGGCATGAGCGCAAAGAACCCAGAATACGACTTCAAGTGGTGCCCAGGCTGCGGCGACTTTGGCGTGCGTCGCGCCCTGGAGTTCGCCATGCAGGACTATTCGGCCTATCACGAGCAGCCCATGGCCAACACCGTCGTCATCGCGGGCATTGGTTGCTCCGGCAACCTGGTGCACCTGCTGGAAGGGGAGCAACCCTACGGCTTCCACGGCATCCATGGACGCACCCTGCCCATCGCCTTCGGCGCCAAGATGGCGCGCCCGGACCTGAACGTACTGGTCGTCGCTGGCGACGGCGACTTCCTGAGCATCGGCATGGAGCACATCGCCCCTCAGGCAGCCCGCAACCTGGACGTCTGCTGCGTGATCATGGACAACGGCGTCTACGGCCTGACCAAGGGCCAGAGCTCCCCCACCACAGACCTGGGCGTCATCACCAGCTCCACCCCGTACGGCAAGATGGAAGGCGACCTGAACCCCCTGGACTACTACCTGTCCATCGGCGTCAGCTTCATCGCCTCGGGCTACTCCAGCAAGCCTAAGGACCTGGGCAAGCTCATCCAGGCGGGCATGGAGCACAAAGGTTTCTCCATTGTGCACGTCATGTCCCCCTGCACCACCTATAATGACAACTACGAGCAGCTCAAGGGCAACGCCAAGAAGGGCGTTGAATCCATCATCTTTGACGTGCCCAAGGGCCACAACGCCAGCGACCGCGAGGCAGCCCACAAGCTCATCAACTCCGGTAAAATACCCATAGGCGTCGTTTACCAGAACGAGGCCCGTCTCACCCTTGACAAGCGCCTGGGAGACCTCCAGGGCCGCGTGAAGCCCAAGAGCGTGCAAGAGCAGCTTGGCGTCTTTGAGTTCTAAACAAAGCCGCCTTCCCACGAGAACAGCCCGTTGTAAGGTCATAAGCAGAATACGTTGACATTCCCCGCTACTCCTCTATTTCTTTGAGGAAAGCGCACGTCTGACCTCTCCATCTCTTATCCCTCTCCGCATAGGAGAGAGCCTGTCCTTGAACGAAGCGAAGGGGCGGGGGTCTGGGGGTGTCTTTCAGCAGCCTACTAGTACCTCTTGCCGCCGTCTCTCCCGCGCCTTCTCCGTCAGGGGGAGGCGCTTTTGTTCGCCTTGAAGTGGCGCGCCTCTCTGATCCCAGTGAAATGGATGTAAGGTGCGTCAGGTGGAGGTCGCTGAGGAGAGCGCGGAGGGGTACACTACAGGCATAGCTCATCATATGAGCTTTCAAGGAGGCCCCAAAGGGGCCTCCCTCTCCAAGCGGAGGCGCTATGCCCTACGCAGAGGTGGCGGTGGATGCTCCCATCAGGGGCGCCCGGACCTTCACCTACGCCATTCCTTCGGGTATGGAGGTGTTGCCTGGCCAGATGGTCCAGGCGCCCTTTGGCCCTCGCGTGGCCGACGGCGTGGTGGTCAAGCTCAGCGCCACGACGGCCATTGACCCCGTCAAGCCGATCTACAAGGCTGACCCCCTTGGCCCGTTGCTGAGCTCCCACCGGCTAGAGCTGGCCCACTGGATGAGCGACTACTATCTCTCGCCCCTGTACGATGCCCTGGCCCTGATGCTGCCCCCAGGCTCTCGTGGGCGCACCTTTGCCGTGGTGCCGAGGCCCGGGGAGGAGGCTCTGGCCGCCATGAGCGATGACCTTAGAGAGGGGGTGGGGGCCCTGTTCCCTGGCCGGCGTAGGCTGGTGAGGGAGGAGGCCCTGCGGGCGCGCGCCGGGCAGCGTGGACAACGGGAGATGGAGCGCCTCTTTCGGCGGGGCGTCCTGAGGCGGGAGTGGCGGTGGCGCGCACTGCGGCCTCCGGCAGCCCAGGCCCAGGCAGAGGCGGTCCCCGCCATTGCTGAGCGGCCCCTCGTCGCCACGGCTCACCAGCGGCGGGCGCTGGGCGAAATCTGCGCCACCCTGGAGGCTCACCGCCATGGGGCCTTTTTGCTGCATGGCGTCACCGGCAGCGGCAAGACGGAGGTCTACCTTCAGGCCCTGGCCATGTGCCTGGAAGGGGGCAGGAAGGGGATGGTGCTGGTACCCGAGATCTCCCTGACGCCCCAGGCGGTCCAGCGGTTCCAGGCGCGCTTTCCCGGCCAGGTGGCGGTGCTGCACAGCCGGCTCTCTGCGGCGGAGCACCGCCACGCCTGGTGGGACATCTACCGGGGGCGCTACTCGGTGGTGATAGGCTCCCGCAGCGCCCTCTTCGCTCCCCTGTGGCCCGTCGGCCTCATCGTTCTGGATGAGGAGCACGAGTGGACCTATAAGCAGCAGGACATGGAGCCGCGCTATCACGCGCGGGCCGTTGCCACGCGCCTGGCTCAGCAGGCCGATGCCGTTCTTGTGTTGGGCAGCGCCACGCCGGACGTGGCGGTGTACCACCGCGCCGCCACTGGTCAGCGGCTGAAGCTCCTGGAACTGCCGGAGCGCCTTGGCAACGGAGGGGCTGCATCGCGGCCCCTGGCCCAGGTGCAGATTGTGGATATGCGTAGAGAGCTTCGGGAGGGACACCGGGGCATCTTCAGCCGCCCCCTGCAAGCCGGGCTGCGCCAGACGGTGGAGGCGGGCAAACAGGCTATCCTCTTTATCAACCGGCGAGGGGAGTCGGGCATCGTACAGTGCCGCGACTGCGGCCATGTGGTGCGCTGCACGAGCTGTGACGTGCCCCTGACGTACCATGCCGACGCCGGCCGGCTGGTGTGTCACCAGTGCAACCGGCGTCGCAGGCCTTACCTGTCATGCCCGCGCTGCGGGAGTCCTCGCTTCCGGCAGTTGGGCCTGGGCACGCAGCGCGTGGTGAGCGAGCTGGAGGCGCTGCTGCCTGGGGTGAAGGTGCTGCGCTGGGACCGGGACGTGGCTGCACAAGCAGACGCTCAGGAGGGCGTGCTGGAGCGGTTCGCCCGTGGGGAGGCCCAGGTGCTGGTGGGCACACAAATGGTGGCCAAGGGGCTGCACGTGCCATCGGTGACGCTGGTGGGCGTTGTCCTTGCCGATATTGGCCTGCACCTGCCTGACTTCCGCTCCAGCGAGCGGGTGTTCCAGCTCCTGTGCCAGGTGGTGGGCCGGGCAGGGAGGGGAGAGGAGGGGGGAGGGGCCATTGTGCAGACGTATCGCCCGGACCACTACGCCGTGGTCCTGGGGGCGCGCCAGGAGTATGGAGGGTTCTATCGGAACGAAATCGCCTTCCGGCGAAGGCAGGGCTTGCCGCCCTTCAGCCGTCTCATCCGGCTGGCCTTTGCCCACACCAGCGAGGCCCAGGCGGAGCGGGAGGCCGCACGCATAGGCCGGGCGCTGCGCCACCAGCGAGAGGCGTGGGGACTGGGCGAGGTGGAGGTGATGGGGCCTGCGCCTGCCTATCCGTTGCGGGTGCGAGGGCGGTACCGATGGCACGTTATCCTGCGGGGGCCGGATCCTCGCCTGCTGCTGGACAAGGTGGAGCTTCCTAACGACTGGGTGGTGGACGTTGACCCCATCAGCGTGCTGTAGGCTCTCTTCCTTCCCTTTGCGGAAGGGAAACATAGCATGTATGAATCCGGCACTCGTAGCGTTTCCACACAACGCTACGTGATGCCGTATGGATTCCATATGCCGAGCTTAACCCGCTTGAGCGGAACTGCTATACGATGGTAGAGAGGCTGCAAGGTGCGAATCCCGTCAGCTCCACCAACAGGATTCGAGCTCATAGTTGCCGCTGGCTGGCTGTTGTGCGAGCGTGCCTCCGCCGCCACAGCCAGATCCCTACCGCCTGTCCGACCACCACCGCGATAACGGTGAGGACACCGAGGAGCGTAAAGGGGGATGTCAGCCGCAGCAGCGCCCCATAGAAGAACACATGCAAGATGACCAGCGCGAACAAGGTGTAGTTCAGGCGCTGCAGGTCCTTCCATGTCCTGGCTTTGAGTTCCCGCAGGGTGCCGTCGGTGGAAAGAGCGAGCAACATCACTACGATCACCAACGCGGCCAGCCCCGTCCAGTTCCCCAGGCCAAAATTGTCGGCCATTGGGCGCCAAGAATTAGTGAAGAAGTAGTTAAGCATGGCGGAGATCCGTCCGCTGCCATGCAACTGCCATCCAAAGATCACGTGGACCACGCTGAAGATGGCCGTCCAAGCCCCCACGTCGCGGCGCAGATAGTTTGAGACAGGAGTCCGCCTGCGGAGCAGGAGGTTGGCCGGCCCGATGAGGAGCGTGAGCCCGATGAGCCCCGTGGCGACGTAGCCGGTGGCAGTGGTTACCCGCGACATGAAGAAGCGCCGTTGGCGCCCCTCGCTCAGGTTCATCTGTCCGCCCTCGTCTACCTGCTGGGAGAACGCCTGGGGGAACACACCAGGGCCCATGGACGTCTGGGGGTATACCTGGGTGTCGAACGGCGGGAGAGTCATGAACAGGATAAGGATCACGGCGCTCACAAGGGCCAGTGGCGCATGGTGGAAGAGGAGGCGATGACGCCAATCGCCGCTCGTGCCCGGTTGATTCGGGGATCGGGTGACTGCTTGCGTGCTCATGCTCTAGCTCCGGCGGTTAGTGGCCCCGACTGCCATGACCACCAGGGGGTGGTGTCGGCGTAAGGCTAGCAGCGCCATCGGACGGTCTGCCTTCTGTGGGCAGGGTCTGGTCACTGCATGGCGCTGCTGGTCCGGTTTGGCCCCCGCTGTGGCCCATCCCCTGCATCCGGCCACCGTCGTTGGCACCAGCGCTGACGCCGCTCAGCCACATGGAACTCAGAAACACGCCGACCAGGACGAGGGCGATGATCCCAGATACCCTCACCCAGATTGGTATGCCGATGGTTAATCTGCGGTCAGCCATACGCGTGTCCTCCTCTGTGCATTCGTCACACTCCTCATATGGGTTAGGCTACGCCTTCGGGCGTTAGAGCAGCGTTAGGGAATGGCCTAACAACGCCCTAACGCCGTGACCTGGTAAAATACCGATATGTTGCGTGTACTCGTGGTAGAGGACGAACGGTTGCTCGCGGACACCATCGCTGAGGGCCTGCGCCGACAGGCAATGGCCGTAGACGTGGCCTACGATGGCAATGCCGCGCTGGAGCGGTTAACGGTCAACGACTACGACGTCGTTGTGCTCGACCGCGATCTGCCCATCGTGTCCGGCGACGAGGTCTGCACGACCCTCGTTGACTCCGGCCTCGACACCCGGATTCTCATGCTGACCGCCGCCACCTCGGTGCCGCAACGCGTAGCTGGGCTCGGCCTCGGGGCGGATGACTACCTGACCAAGCCGTTCGCGTTCGCCGAGCTGGCCGCCCGGGTCCAGGCGCTGGGTAGGCGCGCCCGGCCCGCCGCGCCCCCCGTGCTCCAACGGGCGGGTATCCGCCTGGACCCGCATCGCCGCACCGTCACCCGAGATGGTCACCCCGTGGGGTTGTCCCGGAAGGAGTTCGCGGTCCTCGCCGAGCTCCTGCGGGCCGAGGGCGGAGTGGTCTCCGCCGAGCAGCTCCTGGAGAAAGCGTGGGACGAACACGCCGACCCCTTCACCGGCGTCGTCCGGTTCACCATCATGATGGTGCGCCGGAAGCTGGGCGACCCGCCGGTCATCGAGACCGTTCCCGGTACCGGGTACCGCATCCCATGACCACCCCACGCCGCTGGTGGCCTTCTACGATCCGGGGCCGGCTCACCCTGCTCTACGCCGGGGTGTTTTTCCTCGCTGGGGCGGCGCTGGTCGCGCTGACGTATTTCTCCCTGGGGCAGGTCCTCAGCCATCAGTTGACCGTGCAGGGCGACATCACCCACCAGTTGCCAGAAGTGCACGATGCGATCAGGGCGCAGTTCCAGCGAGCCCGGGACGACACCCTCAACACCTTGCGCATCGCTTCGCTCATTTTGCTCGGCATCGTCGGTGGCATCGCCGGAGGACTCGGATGGCTTCTCGCAGGCCAGGCGTTGCGTCCTGTGCGGCGGATCACCGCGACCGCCCGCCGGGTCGCCGACCGCAGCCTGAACGAACGCATCGCCCTCATCGGGCCCAACGACGAGATCAAAGAACTCGCTGACACGCTTGACGCCATGCTCGAACGGCTTGACCGCTCCTTCGACAGCCAGCGACGATTCGTCGCCAACGCCTCCCACGAGCTGCGCACACCGCTCACGATCAACCGCACCCTCATCGAAGTTGCGCTCACCGATCCTCAAGCAAACGAATCCCTGCGTCAGCTCGGCGCTCGCCTGCTGGCCGTCAACCAGCGCCAGGAGCAGCTCATCGAGAGCCTGCTCACCCTCGCCAGCAGCGAACAAGGCATCACAAAACGTACCCCGGTCGACCTTGCTGGCATCGTACGTCAGGTCACCACAGAATCCCAGAGCACTGCGCAGAATGCCGGGATCGACATCCGCACTCACCTGCAGCCCGCCTCGGTAGCAGGAGACCCAGTACTCCTGGAACGGCTCACCCAGAACCTGGTCGACAACGCCATCCGCTACAATCTGCCCGAACACGGCTGGGTCACCGTCACTACCGAGGCGATCGGTGACCAGGTGCACCTTACCGTCGAAAACACCGGAGCCCGTGTCTCTACTTCTGAAGTCCCCAGTCTGTTTGAGCCGTTCCGCCGCCTGCGCACCACCGAACGACTCGCCGACGTAAGCAACGCCTCGATGAGCCGAGGAGCCGGACTAGGGCTGTCGATTGTGCGGGCCGTCGCCCACGCACACGGTGGTGATGTCAACGCCTCGCCTCGAGAAGATGGAGGTCTCATCGTGCGAGTGCACATACCTGCCGTTTAGGGCCTTACGGGCGGATCAGGAGCTGTCGTAATCTGGGCACCAGGCCAGGCCGCAGCAGGTTCCAGTACTGCCCACAGAGTCCACGCCGCAGGGGATGCGAACCATCGGCGTAACATGTGCACGTACCTCTGCGCTTGCATATGGGGATGGGGACAAGCTGAGCTTTGGGGGCAGTCGCTCAGCGGCAAAGGCTCACCCTCTACACCGTGCGGAGCCTTGGCACGTCCATCTCGCCGCAGATGGAGTCGTACCACTGGATGACCTCTTTGTGCAGGGGGATGCCGTGGGCGCGGCGCTCAATCTCCAGCTTGAACTCCTCCACGTCGGTGAAGGCCTCAATGCTGTAGGCGGCGACGTAGTGCTGGGCCATGCCGCGGGCGTTCATGGCGGCGAAGCCGCTGCCTGAAAGGACGCTGCACAGGACCTCCACGACGCAGGCGAGGCCGTAGCCCTTGTGGGAGCCTTGCTCCCGGACGCTGCCCATGGGGAGCATCTTGTATTCCGCAGGCACCTTGCCCTCCTCCATGATGGGCGTGCCGTCCTTGTCGGCGATGAGGCCGGCGGGGATGACGGCGTCCAGGCGGCGGGCAAGCTGGATTTTGTTGGTGGCGACGGTGCTGGTGGCGGCGTCAAAGACGAAGGGGGGCTCCTCCTTGGCGGGGGCGGCCACGGCGATGGGGTTGGTTCCCAGGCGCTCCAGGGCGCCGAAGGTGGGCAGCACCTGGGCACCGGGGGCGGTCATGCAGGTGCCAATCATGTCGTGCTTGAGGGCCATCATGGCGTGGTAGGAGGCCATGCCCATGTGGCGGCCATGGGCCATGGTGACGATGCCGACGCCGACCTTCTTGGCCTTGTCAATGGCGATGTCCATGGCCTTGGGGCCGATGATGATGCCGAGGCCGGCGTCGCAGTCTATGTTGGCGGTGGAGGGCGTCTCGCGGATGATGCGCCAGTTGGGGCGTGCGTTCAGGCGGCCTTCGTTGTAGCCCTGGATGTAGGAGCGGAGCATGTTGGAGACGCCGTGGCTGTCCACGCCGCGCAGGTCGGCGGCCACCAGCACGTCGGTTGCCAGCTCTGCGTCGGCGCGGGGGACGCCGACCTTCATGAACAGGGCGGTGGTGGTGGCCCGCAGGTCTTGGTGGCGGACTCGGACGGCGTCTTCTTCTTTGACGTGGAACACCTCTAGCACCATGTGTGCCTCCTGTGGGGTAGGTTGGAGAGAGTATGCGGGGAAATGGGCAAACGGGCAAGAGGGCAGAGGGTGGGGGACGGGCAGACGGGCAGGCTGCATAGGCGTTTGATTGATGGCCCGCCGACTGATTGTTCTGGGATTTTGTTTGTTGCCCCAGCTTTGGGGCGGGCCGCCGCAGACAGGGGGCCGTTTGATTGTTCCCGGGGGCCGCTTTACCTCACCCCCCAGCCCCCTCCCCTAAAGTGGGAGGGGGGAAGGATGGGGCGCAGCATACTGCGCCCCTACGTGATATTTGACCCCGTTTCATTAAGGTCAGGCTCTGAAAAAGTTCAGATAGAGTTGAGAGAGGCGCTTGCAAATGGGGTTACTTTGCCTATAATTCAGCTTGACTATTGTCCTTTGCCACATTGATGGGAGGTGGTTCTCTTGACCACGGGAAAAAGGCCGGCCTCTGGAGCAAGGATGGAATTGCGCTATATTCCCTTGACCCAGCTTGAGGTCTCCGCGTCCAATGTCCGGCGGCGAGATATCAGTGCTGATGTAGATGAGTTGGCTCACAGCATGGAGAGGGACGGCCTCCAGCAGCCCATCGTAGTTCAGGGAAAGGACGGCCGGTTTGAGATCATTATTGGCCAGCGGCGGTATCTTGCTGCAAAGCAACTGGGTTGGCAAGAGCTGCCCGCCTACGTGAAGCCAGAGCGTCTCAGCTCGCTTGACGCAAAGGTGATCTCTTTCGCAGAGAACGTTCAGAGAAGGGATTTGGCTCCCAGAGACAAGGCTGATACCTGTGTATATCTCCGCGGGGAACTGGGTTCGATAGAGGCCGTGGCAGAACGGTTGGGCATCACTCCGCAGACCGTGCGAAAGTGGATTGGGTATGCAGCAGTGCCTGAGACCCTAAAGACAATGGTTGATGACAAGAAGATTACAGCCTCTGTGGCCATGCGTCTTGCCGAGTTTGTGCCTGATGAGCGCAAAGCAGTTGAGATCGCCAAGCGAATCGCTGAGACAAACCCGCCTGCGAAGCAAAGAGAGCGCGTTCTAGCTGCGATGGAAGAAGCACCCGGTCGTCCTATAGATGCGATGTTTCGACGCGCCGAAGAAATGAAGCGTGAGAGGCAGATTACCTTCGTGCTACCGGAGAGGTACGCGTTGGCAATGGAACGGGCGGAACGAAATACTAAGACCAGCGCGGCAGAGATCGCCAGGGACGCTACAATAGACTGGCTCCTTCGTAGCAGGTATTAGCGGTGGCGGCCTCCACAGAATTTGAACGAGAGGATGAGGCACTTGCTGTCTGCTTTGCAAACCTAAAGGGGTCAAAGCATAAAGAGCTCATGCGTACGGCCCGAGCCCTCGCGTACCTCAAGCGCCTCCCGCAACAGGGTTCGGATGTGAAGGTAGCGCGGCGTGTTGGAGTGAGCCGGGAAATAGTACGCGAATTCCTTGCCCTTCTGCGGTTGCCATCGGAGTTTCACCCGCTCTTTGAGAATAACGAACTTGGTCTAGAACAAGGCCGTAAGCTGTGGCAGTTATTAAGGAAGCGCCCGGATCTCGCGAGTGATACCACAAGCGTATTGAAACGACTTAATGCGATGGACTCAAGGGCGTTAGTAGAATACTTGCTTACGCATCCAGACGTATCTGTTTTGGACGCTGAACGTGAGATCATCCAGTCTCAGACGGTTGTAGAGCGGGAGTTCCATGTTGTGGCAATGCTGCCAGAGGCGGACTACCGAATGCTGGCAAAAAGGGCTGACAAGAGAAATACGGGGGTCTCAGAGCTAGTCACCGAAATCGTGCAACAGTGGCTTAGGGTGAACGATGGGACCGAATAGTTACAGTGGCCCAAGATACGATCGGGATCGTTATCTCTTCGTCATCACCGTGGTTAGTGCATGGTAACTATCCCTTGACCGTAGAACCTCATGAGAAGAAACGTTTTTCACACTCAGAAACGAGGGTGCTGACATGCTGATAAACATCCGAGAGCGTCCTAAGAACATCCCGCCCTTCAATATCAGGCGTTCCAGTTCGGAAAAGTATCGTGAAGGCGATTTGGAAGCTCACATTCACTTCAGCGTCGGGCGGGACGGCACGGAACCAACCTATTACTGTGCCATCTTCAATCGGTTGGCCTTGCAAATCGGCGCTGTCTACGGCGAGCATCGTGCTAGGGTCGGCAACATATCCTTGTATGCCAGTGAAATAGGTGACGCCTCTAATCAAGAGAATGTGGCGATGTTTGTCGGTGCTGTCCATTCGATGGAGAAGCCAGAGCGGGTCATCAGGTCGGTCATAAGGGTTCTGCCCCTCAATGAATGCCCGTCTGTCTTGCCTGAGTGGTTTGAGTCTGTCCCGACTACTCACGTAGAGTTTTCGGCTCAAGAAAATGGGGAATTCGGTCTCAGAGCAATCGGGCGTAGGGCCAAGAAGAGCGAGGTCGCAGACCAGGTGGTCAAGAGCGGCACGAATGTTGTGCACAACGTCTCCGATAACCAGCGACCAGTTGTCTGGGATGGGGATAAGATGAATATGGACATCGTAATGTCCAAGTGCAGGGTTGAAGTCAGCAACAGCAGTGTGGGAGCTTTCTTTGAGGAACCTCGTGATTTCAGTGTTCAGTTCTTGCAGGTGATGATTTGCACGGCCAAGTTTGAGTTTGACGCCGACGAGGTTGGGCATATGCTATACTCCAAGCGTGAGGGGCAGGAAGATGACCACGCAAAAGACACCGAAGCAGGGATACGAAATCCCCGTGCCAACAAAGGACGACGTGTTCAAGGTACTGGAAAAGGCGGCGGAGCCAATCAAGCCGCCCAAGCCCTCAACTCCCAGACGCCGCCCGAAGAAGTAGCGTCTCAAACTGAGCACGGGCATCCGCTCTGTGGTTATACCGCCAAGCATACTCATTCAGGTAGCCTTGAAGATGCTTAGCAGACACCGAGTGGTACACCCCACCAATTCCCCGCTTCGTGAGCGACCAGAAGCCTTCTATCGTGTTCACATGCACATCCCCGCTCACCCATACTTCTTCCGAGTGGTTGACAGACTCATGCCTGTATCCAGCCTTTTCAAGACCGTTGTAGGAGCGGAGTTCGTCGGTGTAGACCGTGGATGCTGGAATGACTCGCCTAGTCAAGTGCGGCATAAGCGTAGCCTTCTTCACATTGGGAACCGTCATGGCACGAACCTGTCCATGCCGCTCTACCATGCCGAACACAGCGACCTTGTGCGAGTTAGGCCCTGGGCGACCACGGGGCGTCCCCCGGCGGCGACCACCGATGTACGTTTCGTCGGCCTCAACCGTGCCAGCAAGCGGCTCCTCGGTTTGTTCCATGAGGTACTTACGAATCAGGTAGGCCATGCGCCACGCTGTCTTGTAGGTGACACCAAGCTCTCGCTCCAACTGTTTAGCGGATATGCCGCATTTGGTGCTAACCATGAGATACATGGCGTAGAACCACAGATGGAGGGACGTGGACGACTTCTCAAAGATGGTTCCCGCCAAAGGGTGCAGGTGGTATCCGCAAGCGATGCACGTCCAAGATGCTCTAAGCTGGGCGGAGTCGTAACGTCGGAAGCAACGAAGTTGCTCGCACTTGGGGCACATGGCTTGTTCCCCGCCGGGCGAGAACCGCTTGCGCCACAACCATTCAAGACAAGTGGCATCGTCAGGGAAGGTCTTCATAAACTCTATGAGCGAATACTCGGAGTCGGAAGACTTGGCTCGGATTGGATTAGTGCGATTGACAGGTGGCATTTCGTATCTCCTTTAGCTACGATAAGTCTACCACCAATCGCTTATATTGTCAAGGGATAGTTACCTAGTGCATACACCAACTTGAAGCATGCGTATAATGACTGGGTCACCGGGGAACTTATGGACTTGAATTCACGTGCAGAGATGTGCAAAGCTGAGGGGCACCTAGGTGCTATGGAAAAGCTCAACCTAGTGATACTGCGAATTGAAGACATGGAGAAGACGGAATTTCCCTCGTGTCTTAATGACCTTGACACAATAATCAAGGCAATCAGTGCTGGGAGTTATAATAGTTTGGTCGAGGCACGCAAACAAGTAGAATGGCGATGTAACCGTTTTGACAACATGGTTCAGGAACTGTTGAGCTACCGCGAATTCTTTGACGCTCTCGAACAGGATTCCCCGCCTGAGGAAGTGCCCGAACCATAGTGTGCATTTATTAAGTCATGCACTCCCCACCACAAGCGGACAGCGACGGGTCGCTACTGGGAAGTTCTCCGTCTGCGAAACGTGACGCGAGGTCTCGTAACTTTACGCTGGCCTTTTCCCTGAACACTTGGTCAGTGAGCCGCTGGGCTGGGAAGTGCTTGGACTGTTCCTCCAGAACCACCGCCTTCTGAAACAGTTCTGGGTGCGTCTCATACAGCCACTTCCATCGGCCTATGGAGTTAAACGGACAGAAGAAACAACCGCTCTTCACGGGTACGGGAAGGCCTTCTGCTTCAATTAGTGCCACGCAATCGGCCCTTGTCATCTTTTTGTCAATCAGGGGATAAAGGTTAGTGACGTATGGAGATGGACTATCCTTCATCCTCCAAATCTCGTCGTGAGCAATGCCAAGGTATTGATTCACATGGGTTCCAAGGGAACGATAATAACCAAGTATGGGGTGCACCTTGAAGTCACGGGTGGACCAGCGCCATATCGCCGAGGGGAAAACTCGCCTAGCCTCGCACGTTTCGTAAAGCGTTTTGCCGTTGCGTTTCCGTATGATATGGAACGGAATGCCGTACCTTTCCAGGTAATCCCGCGTTATTTCCATATAGGCATACGTCTCTGGAACCTCAACACCCGTGTCAGCAAAAACCACTTCATCTAGCGGTTCCTGGTTCCTAATCAGAAGCAACATCAGAGCTACTGTATTGACGCCTCCCCCGTAGCTAAGGACATGTCTGGTTGGCAGTCCAGCAGCGCTCATCTGACTATCCTCCTGCCTCTCCTGCTTTTTCGGCGAATTATATACAGTGGCAATTGTAGCGTCAAGTGACCTGCCTCGTTTCATCTTTCAGGATAATGGCTTCGCTTCTGGACGCGGGTGCGGAGGCGTTGTTGCGGAAGGCGTGGTGGAGGCCGAATTGAACAGCCCCCCTTCCCCCCGCTGCGTTTTGGTGTACACTAAGCCATCTTTGTGAGGGAGGCGCCCGTGCACTACAAAGCCTTGGACCATCTTGCCATCGCGGTGAAGAGCAGGGAGGAGAGCGCGCCCATCTTCCGGGACACGCTGGGCTTTACGTTTGACCGGCTGGGAGAGTCGCCTGGCATGGGCATCTACCAGTCCTTCTTTGCCTACGAGGATGGCCGTCACCTGGCCCTGATTGAGCCGATGGAGCCGGGCAACGCCGTTGACCGGGCCATCCAGGGCCGGGGCGAAGGGTTCTACGTCCTCTCTATTGAGATTGATAGCCTGGAGGGGACGAAGAAGGAGCTTTCGGCCAAAGGGGTGCGCCTGGTGAACACGGAGGCTCCCCGGGGGCCGGTCTTTGTGCATCCGCGCAGCGCCTGCGGCATGTTCATCCAGCTTACCCAGCGGGTGTGGCCCGATAGGCAAGCGGAACCGTATACCACCCATCCCGATGCCCACTACCGGTGGCTGGACCACGTGGTGGTTGCGGTGCGGGACCTGGACCAGGCCGTCGCTACCTACCGGGACACCCTGGGGATGACCTTTGACCGCCGGGCGGTCTCGGAGGCGCTGGGCATCAAGCAGGCCTTCTTCCGCACCGAGGAGGGCCGCTTTATTGAGCTGGCGGAGCCTCTGGGGCCGGAGACGCCGGTGGGCCGCGCCCTGGAGCGCCGGGGCGAGGGCGTGTATCTGATTGCGCTGGCGGTGAAGGACATGGCGGAGCGGGTGAAGGCGCTGAAGGCTAAGGGGGTGCAGCTTATCGGCGGCGAGAAGCCAGGGGACCAGGTGTTCATTCACCCGCGCTCGGCCAAGGGGGTGCTCATTCAGTTGGTGGAGCGGAAGTAGGCGGCTAGAATGTAGGGAATCGGTGTGTGAAGGCAGGGAGCATGTTGACGGTCACGAAGGCTGCGATGGCGGAGCTGAAACGCATACGAGACGCCCGCAGCCTGGCGCCTGGGAAGTGCCTGCGGCTGGTCACGCCACCCCAATGGGTGGGGGAGGGGGAGTTTGGGGTTGGCATTGGTGACGAAGGGGAGGACGACTACGTGGTGAAGCACCTGGGGGCGAAGGTGCTGCTCGTGGACTGGGACTTGCGGCAGAAGCTGGAGCGGGCGGTGCTGGACTTCAAGCAGACGCCTGCGGGGGTGGGGTTCACGCTGGATATTTTCTAAGGGGCGTATCCCGTCACGTCATGGTGCGTGCATGAAGGGATGGGGATATTCCCAGATCGCCGCAAGAGGAGCCTGGTCCGTTCTTGCCTAGCCATAGGGCGAAGGTTGACGGAAGGTCCACCGGGCGCAGGTGGAGTCCGCTACTCGGCGGCCTTGCTCAGGGCCGAAGCCTTGTCCGCCTCTCGCGACTGCACCATCTCCCAGAGCTCCAGCATGATGCGCGCCCGTTCGTCTACGGGCACGTCTATCATCTGGGTGGTGCCGGGGTAGGGGGTGGCAGCGGTGCCCCGGGCGACGGCCTCGGCGAAGGTGGCGCGCACCGTCTTGAAG
Source organism: Chloroflexota bacterium (assembly GCA_016179765.1). GTDB lineage: Bacteria > Chloroflexota > Dehalococcoidia > Lucifugimonadales > JACPCL1 > JACPCL1. The sequence continues at coordinate 16,899 of JACPCL010000034.1, read as the reverse complement.
TAGTCTATCTGGTCTGCCGCCGGGGCGTAGGCGCGGTTGCACGGCTCCACCCAGGAGGGGTGGAGACAGATGGCCCCTTTGAAGCCCATGTTCTTGCCGCGCAGGGCCAGGCGGTGTATCTCCTGAGGGTTGTCAAACCCGGGCATGATCCCGTAGGGGTGGGCAACGCCAATGGGATGCACCTTGGCGGCTACCGCTTCCACAATGATGCGGCCCTTGGCATAGACCAGGGGATCAAAGCTGGCGTCCGGCATGATTTCCATGTGGCGGTAGAGGCTGCTTTCCTCCAGACCCACGGTGGACAGGCGGGAGCTGGCCGCGATGATCTCCCGCACGTTCCAGATGCCCTTGCCGCTGTCCAGGAGCACGAGGACCTCCGTTGAGCCTCTGGGTATGCCATGCTCCTTCTCCGCTTCCAGCAACGCCTCATCTAACTCCCGTACGTCAGCGGCGGTTTCAAGGCTGGGGCAGATAATGCCCTTCACGCCTGGCCAGAGGGCGGCCTTGACGTCGGCGAAGAGCGCCTCTTTGCTGATGCGCACCAGGACTTCGCCGCCGCCTTTGGAGGCTGGGGCGATGGAGCCCCGTACTAATTCCCGGGCCTGTTGCCTGGCTGCCAGGCCTGCGCCGTCGGTAATGTCCAGCACAATGGCATCGGCCTTATGCTTCCAAGAGGAGAGCACCTCCTCCTGGTTGAGGACTGAAATCTGGAGATGGGAGCGGCGTACAAAAGGGTTCATGGGTTGCGATTCCTTTGTGAGCAAACAGATTCAGGCTGTGGTTGGCTGGCCCGGGCTCGTGTGCGCGGCCTCCTGGCGGGCGATGGCTTCCCGACGGGCCCGCTCTTTTTTCCCGTCCATCTCGGCGCAGGCCTGTGCCCACTCAATCAGTTCCGATGCCCGCGCCGCTTCGTATTTGTCCACAGTCAGGCCGTCCAGTTCACCCTCCGCTTCTCCCTTCGCCTCCACCTGTTCGTTGTAGAAAGCCAGCACCTGTCTGGCCTGCTCCACCTCTTCAGGCGGGGGGGTAAGGCCACGGATCATCGGCTCAACCACGTTGGGGTGTAGGCCTCCGCCTCCGCGGCCACCGGCCTTGCGATTGGCGGCTGCCTGCAAGTATGACCGCTCGGCGTCGGCCACGCTGCCCGAGGTATCTGGCAGATGGACGCTGATGCCAAAGCTCTTGCCAAAGGCCCTGGCAATGAGGGCGCCTTCGCCACGGGGATACACAAACTGGTCAAACCCCACGAACATATCCACGCCCAACTGCATGGAGTAGTCGTACCCGCCGCCCCCACCGAAGTTCTTGACTCTGGGGCTGGCCTGGACAATCTCCTCGGACTGCACTGTTCCCACGGGGCTATCGCAGGCGGCGCCGAGAGTTATGGAGCCTGGCCTCAGGCCGCGGATGCGCTCTATCCTGGTGATGTACTGGTCCATGAGGCGGACCTCATCGGCAGACCAGGTGTGGCCCATGCTGAGGCTAGAGAGGCCGGGCCAGGAGGCAGCGGTCACATCGGCCTCAATAAAGCCCTGGTTGATGCGGATGTTGATGGCAGCGCCGCCCTGACCCGCAAGGCCGACGGCCTCCCGTGCAATGATGCGGGCGTAGGGCTTCTGGGACTGGGGGACCGAGTCCTCAAAGTCCAGGGTGATGTGGTCGCAGTTGCGTAGCCAGGAGTTGTTGACGAATCTGGGGTTGTTGATGGGCATGGTCAAGCCAGCCCGCCGTACTTCACGTATTGCCAAGATGCGCCTCCACCTTTGGAGTCAAAGTATCCGCCTGCGGCGGATGGATTTATGTCTGGGGGACACCCCCAGACCCCCGTCAAAGGGGCTTCGCCCCTCTGGACTCCCGCTTCTTTTCTTAGCGAGCAGTTGGTTGCGGCTGGAGGCCCTCGGCCTCACGGCGCTTCTGCTCTTTGAAGGCATCCTTCTCTGCGCAGAGGCGGGACCAGTCTATCAGCTCCGCTGCCCGCGCCGCCTCGTAGGCGTCTATGACCTGGCCGTTCAGCTCGCCTTCGGCGTCTCCGCGCCGCTGGACCTCCTCGTAGGCCGATAAGACTCTTCTGGCCTGGTCCACCTCCTCTGGGGGAGGCGTAAGGCCACGGTTGGAAGGCTCTACCACATTGGGGTGCAGGCCCCCGCCGCTGCGGCCGCCGGCCTTGCGGTTGGCGACAGCTCGCAGGTACGTGGCCTCGGCGTCGCTGACGCTGCCCGAGGTGTCGGTCATATGGACGCTGATGCTGAACTCTTTGCCAAGGGCCCGGGCCACCAGCTCGCACTCTCCTGCGGAGTAGACGAACTGATTGAAGCCTACGAACATATCCACGCCCATGTCCAGGGACATGTCGTACCCACCCCCGCCGCCAAAGGCCTTCACTCTGGGGCTGGCTGAGGCGATGTCATAGCCGTTGCTCACCCCCAGGGCCGACTCAATCATGGCGGTGACCTCTATGGCGCCCACACGAATGCCTCGCAGGCGTTCGTACTTGGTGATAAGGGCGTCAACCTCCCTTATGCGCTGGGCGGATTCGGTCTTGGGATGGGCAATCCTGCCCATTCCAGGCCATGCGGAGGCTGCAATATCCGCCTCTGGTGTGGCGGTGTTGATGCGCACGGACACATCGGCGCCGCCCATGAGGCCAATGGGGATGACCTGCTTCACCAGGGACCGGGCGTACTCTTTCTGCGACTGGGGGACAGAGTCCTCCAGGTCAAAGTCCAGGGAATCGCAGTTGCGGCGCCAGGAGTTGTTGACGAACCGCGGGTTGTTGATGGGCATCATCAGCCCGGAGCGGCGAACTCTCCTCGGCATACTAAGCCCCCTCTATGGGATGCAGCTTGGCTTGGTCCGTAGCCTGGCACGCCACTGCCAGGTCCAGGAGGCGTGAGGCTGCACCGGCAATGCCCTGGTCTATGAACTGGCGATGGTCCACGGCGCGGGAAAGCCCTCGCGCTTGGGCTGTTGCAAAGGCGTGCAGGATGGCCTGGGCCTGGGAGAGGTCCTCGCTGGAAGGGGTAAAGCCCCGGTTCAGGGCCTCCACCTGGTTTGCCCGCATGCAGAGGGCGCCTTTGAACCCGGCTTTACGGCCAGTGGCCGCCGCATGGTAGGTATTCTGGGGCGTGTCCACCAGGCCGCGGGAGGCGCTTTGCCACCAGGCGCCGATGGGCTGGACGCCCGTGGCGTTGGCGACCAGGATCAGACGTTGCATGAGATAGGGCATGAGGTGCAGGTCGCCTTCCGGTTCGGGCCGCAGGTCCATGGTCAAATCAGCCCGGCCCAGGCTTACGGAGCGCACCCGGGGGCTAGCCTGGATGAGCTTTGGAGCATCCCAGTTACCCCGGCCTGTGTCAAGGGAAAGATGCAGCTCCAAAGAGTTCTCAATGGTGCGCGCCTCGTCCACTTCCAGGATTTCACCAACTGGGGGCGGCTTTCTCACACCGCGCTGGGCCTCAAACTCCGCGAGGGTATGCTCGGCGTCTTGCACCTGCTCCACAGAGGTGATCCTGGGCAGGAGGACACCGGTAAGGCCGCGATAGACGGAGGACTCCAGGTCTGCGTAAAGGAAATCGGGGTCACACCGCACAAAGACCTCCGAGCCACTGTTGCGGATAAGCTGGATGGCTTCTCGCATCTTCTGGCGGGCCTCTGCCTTCCTGGTGTCATGGACGGTGTCCTCCAGGTCAAGGACGACGACGTCCGCCTTCGTCGCGCTGGCCTGGGAGACGAGGTCTGTCTTGTGGGCCGGCACAATGAGCCAGGAACGGCGCACACGCTCTTTCATTAGCCACCTCTACAGGAGTTTGCGGGAGTGGAGTCCGGGAAGCCTGACGCTCCACGAAGGGATATTGACACGCGGTCTAGTGCCCGCCCCGTAGCTTGGGGTCAAGAATGTCCCGAAGGCCATCACCAAAGAGGTTGAAGGCGAGCACGGTGAGCATGATGGAGAGCCCTGGCCACAGGCCGAGCATGGGATTCGTCATCATGAAATCACGGCCTTCACGAGACAACATGCCACCCCAGGTGGGAGCTGGAGGCGGCACACCCAGGCCCAAGAAGCTGAGGGAGCTTTCCGCCAGGATAGCGGATCCCAGGCGAGCAGTGGCGAGGATGAGGATGGGTGGCAACACGTTGGGGAGAATATGCCGTAAGGCTAAGCGCAACCGGGCTGCGCCGATGGAGACCACGGCGGATATGTAGTCCCGCTCCTTTTCAGCAAGGACGGCTCCACGAACAACCCTTGAGGTTGAAGGGATTGTGCCGATGGCAATAGCAATGGCCACGTTGATCAAGCTTGGCCCCAGCATGGACACCAGGGCCAAAGCTATCACCAGCCCAGGGAACGCCATCCATGCATCCACCAGCCGTTGTACGAGAATATCAAACTTGCCGCCTTGCATGGCGGAGGCAATGCCCAGGGCGACGCCGCCGCTGGTGCCAAAGAATACGGCAAGGAAGCCAATGGTAATGGAGATACGTGCGCCAAATATAATCCTGCTGAGCAAGTCCCTGCCCAGGTGGTCCGTTCCCAGCAAGAAGTCCGAGCTCGGCGTTTCCAGCGTCCGGCCTCGGTGGGTCTCGGTGGGGTCATAGGGTGCTACGGCTGGGGCGAAAACCGCCGTCAGGATGATTACCACCAAGACGACCAGGGAAATCACCGCCAGGGGGCGGCGCTTGAGGCCGAGGTACCACCCCTTCCGCGTGATGGACGCAAGCCGTCCTGGGGCCCGGGTGATGACGGCGTCCCCGCCTCCTCCTGTGGTACTCTTGTCAACAGCCAAGGCGTCCCTCCGCTGTGAGCGCTAGCAGGGTGCTGACCTCACCCCTTTGTGTTCCCCCTCTCCTAAAGGGGGCTTTGCCCGATAACTCGCCCTCTTGAAAAGAGAGTGGCAATTCTCGTTTTTCCCACCCACCCGCCCGCAAGGGTCTGTAGGGGATACCCCTACAACCCCAGGGGAAACCTGCGATTTCCTCCACCTTCCCTTGGAGGCTCTGATTTTTCAGGCAAGGCCCCTAAAGGGAGAGGGGGAAGATTAGTTCTGGGGGACACCCCCAGACCCCCGTTAAAGGGGCTTCGCCCCTCTGGACTGCCCTTTTTCCGCAGCCTGCTAGTTGTACCGAACGCGGGGATCCAACAGGCTGTAGCTCAGGTCTACTATGAGGTTCACCAGCACGACCGCCGCGCCAAAGAAGAGGATGTTGGCCTGAAGCTGGGTGAGGTCGTGGCTGTTGATGGCGTCCAGCATGGAGAGGCCGACGCCTGGCAGGGCAAAAATGCTTTCAATAATGATCGCGCCTCCGAGCAAGTAAGCGATGCTCACGCCCCAGATGGTCACCACGGGGATGAGGGCGTTCTTCAGCACATGGACCATGAGGATGCGCCGGGGGGACAGGCCCTTGGCGTGAGCGGTGCGGATGTAGTCCTGGCGCAGCACCTCTAGGACCGCCGAGCGGGTCATGCGCATGGCGGTGGCCGAGCCGTGGAGTCCCATGATGGCGGCGGGCAGCAAGAACTGCTTCATATTCACCACGGGGTCTTGCCAGATGGGTACGTAGCCAAAGGGGGGCGCCCAGAAAAACCAGTAGGCCCCCAGGACGATGGCAAGGGTGGCTAGCCAGAAGTTAGGGGCCGCCAGCATCCCGATGCTGAAGACCCGCAGGACGTAGTCCCAAAAGGTATCTTGGCGGAGGGCCGAGATGACCCCGATGGGAATGGCGACGGCCAGCGCGATGACCTGGCTCAAAAGGGCCAGTTCCAGGCTGACGGGGATGGCTTTGAAGAGCTGTTTTGTAACGGGCCGCCCGGTTGCCAGGGACTTGCCGAAGTCCCCTTGGAGAGCGCTCCTAAGCCAGTTTCCGTACTGGACCAAGAGGGGTTTATCTATGCCCAGGGACTCCCGCATCTGGGCGATCTGTTCAGGCCGTAGGGATGTGCCTTCCTCAATACTGGCGAGGACGGCGTCGCCAGGCACAATGTGCATGGCGAAAAACGCCAAGGTCACTACCAGAAACGCCGTGGGTACAATGAGGAGCACTCGCCTTATGATGTAGCCGGTCATTCCTGAACCCTCTGGATGGATGCTCGGCGCCGCTGATAACGCACATCAGCGGCGCCGAGACGTTCGTTGGCTGGTCGCCGCTATTTCTCTACCCAGGCGAAGAGCTCGCGCGGTTCATCACTGGCGACATCGGATATGGGGAAGTTCTTCACCCACTCCTGGGTGAAGGAGAAGGAGGCCTCATTGGGCATGGGGATGAGGCCCACTACCTGCTGGGCGCAGTAGCGGGAGAACTCCTTGGTGATGGCGGCCCGTTTCTTGACGTCAAACTCCACCGTCTGTTGCAGGTTCCACGCATCCACCTTAGGGTCGGTTACCCTCATGAAGTTGCGGCCCCCGCCCGTGGTGAAACCACCTATCATCTCGTCAGGCTCCACGCCGGTGCTGTGGGGCTGAATGACGGTTTCAAAGTTGCCAGCCTCCACCGCCGGCCGGCCGCTGGCTACGGGAACGGGCTTCAAGTTCACGGTCACGCCGATCTTCTTCAGGTCGTCCTGGGCCAGCTCGGCGATGTCCAGCAACCGCTGCTGGTAGCCGGTGAAGGTGGTCATCTCAAAGGTGAGACCGGAGCTGAGCCCAGCAGCAGCCAGGAGCGCCTTTGCCCCCTCCGGGTCGTAGGTATAGAGGGCCTTCAGCTCGTCCTGGGACAGGGCGAAGGAGGAAAGGGCCGTGGGCATGCACCCCTGGTAGCGGCCTTGGCCCCCGTACAGGTCCGCGATAATGCGCCCCTGGTCAATCCCCTTCTGAATGGCCTGGCGGACACGGATGTCCTGCCACTTGGGGTTAGTCATGTTGAACATGATGCCGCTGGCGGTGTTGGAGAGGCCTGGGTTGGAGTCTAGGGCGGCCTTCGGCAACGCTTTTTGTATACGAGGCACCGAGGTGCGGCTTGCGCCCAGGGCGTCAATCTGGCCGGAGACGAATGCGGCCTCCCTGGCGGAGGCGTCTTTGATGATGAGCCAGACCACCTCGTCCACGTAGGGCAGGTTGGGAAGGAAGTAGTTGGGGTTGCGGGTGTATATGTAGCGAGACCCGGTCTCCTCTGATTTGATCAGGAAGGGGCCGGTCCCTACCAGGCTGTCTTGCCGGACGCCGTAGTCTTTTCCCTTGGCGTCAATGAAGTCCTGGGCGGTGATCCAGGCTGCCTCGCCATCGGCTACACGGTAGAGCCAGGAGGCCAGGGGTTTATCTATGGTCATGACGAGGGTGTACTTGTCCGGGGTGGACATGCTGGTAATCTCTTCGTAGAACTCCTTGAAGATGGACTTGGGCTCATTAAGGATGCGCTCAAAGGCCTTCTTTGCATCCTCGGAGGTGAGCTCCCGCCCATTGAGGGGCGCCACGTTGGGCCACTTGATGCCAGGGCGCAGATGGAAGGTGAAGGTCTTGCCGTCCTGGGAGATCTCCCATTTTTCAGCCGCATCGCCGGTGACGGTCAAGGCCCCGTAGTTTGCCTCCTCCGGCCAGCCCAGGCTCTCGTATCGCAACACCCGGCTATGAGTGAGGTGTGTGTGGTTGGTCAGCAGGGACAAGCTTGAGGCGTGGACGTCAAAGGTCACCGGGTCCGAGGTCTGGGCAAAGCGCAGGGAGCCGCCCTTCTTGGGCTGGAACTTGGGGGTAGGAGTGGGAGAAGGCGGTACCTTGGTGGCAGTGGGGGTTGCGACTGGGGCGGATGTCGCTGTAGGGGCAGAGGTAGGCGTTGGCTCGGCGCCTCCGCCGCAGGCTGCCGCTACCAGCAGCATGGCCGCAATTGCCGCACCAAGCAGGAGACCTTTTTTCTGCCAGTTGGCCTTGAACATGGCACACTCCTTACTGGAATCGGGATTTGGTGTTGGTTCAAGCTAGGCGGGGCGATTCATACGCTTACGCCCGCGCCGTTCCTTGCATAGCTCTCTTTCGTCTGGCGGAACTTCGCCGATGGCGTTCTCCTATCATACACATGAGGTTACTCTTGTCAATAGAGTTGTACGTAGGGGGCCGCATGCACAACTACGAAATAACACTAACAGGCTGCGGGAAAATACCCCCCAACCCCCTCAAGGGGGTTCAAGGTTTCCCCTTCTCTTTCAAGAAGGCTGCAAAGGAGCCTTCCTCTCGGGGATTGATTTGTATCTGGGGGACACTCCTTCGTCCGCCTTCGGCGAACTCAAGGACAGGCCCCAGACCCCCGTCCCTTCGCTGTACTCAGGGCAGGCTCCGGGGCTTCGCCCCTTTGCACTCCCCTTTTTCCGCAGCCTGCTAGTTTCTGAACCCATGAGTTGCTTCAGGAGGCTAAACCTACACCACCCCGGCGGCAGCCAGAGCAGAGAGCTCGTGGGTGGAGAGGCCTAGCTGGCCGCAGTACACCTCCAGGTTGTGCTCTCCGAGGGTGGGTGCGGCGCGACCACCTGCCGAGGGGTTTTCGCCATCCAGGAGAAAGGCTGGGCCGGGGTACTTGAGCCGCCCGGCCTCAGGATGGTCCAGCTCTAGAAGGAAGCCCCGCTCCTGGAGGTGCGGTGAGGTGGCCACCTGCACGGGGTCCTGCACCAGGCCGATGACCAGTCCTCTGGCGGTAGCTTCACGCATGAGGTCCAGGTTGTTCCACTGGGCCAGCTTGTTCTGCACCAGGTCGTACAGCTCCTTCCAGTTCCGGGTCCTGGTCCGTCTGTCCGTAAACTTGGGGTCAAGGATAGCCGGTTCTCCCAAGAACTCCGCCCAGGCCTCCATGGCGCGTCCTCCGGTGCCGGCGGTGGTCAGGGTCACCTCCCCATCCAGGGTCTTGAGGTGCATGCCGTCCATGACGCTATTCTCTCCACCGCCTCGCCTTTGCACACCGCCGAGATACGTGTACTGCTGAATGAGACCCCCGGGGACGCTGACCGTGGCTTCAAAGGTAGAGACGTCAATGTGCTGGCCTTCACCGGTGTCCCCTTGCTGGACCAGGGCGGCCATGGTCGCAATGGCGGCATTACGAGCGGCGGTGACCTCCATTTGGTACAGGGCCGTTCCCATGGGAGGCCTGTCCGCCAGGCCTGTCACTGCATAGAGGAAGCCGCCTAGCGCCTGGGCAATGAGGTCATCCCCGTGGTAGTCCGTGTAAGGGCCGTTCTGTCCAAAATAGGTGATAGAGGTCAGGACCAGGCGTGGGTTTACCTCTTGAAGGGCGGTGAACTCAAGTCCCATCTCTTCTAATGAGCTAGGGGTATGGCTTTCCACAAGGACATCCGTCTCTTTGACGAGCCGGAGGAATAGCTCTTTGCCCGATGGGGTACCTACATCAAGAGTTACGCCACGTTTGTTGGTGTTGTAGGCCAGAAACAGGGTGCTCCTCTCTGGGTGGGGTGCGCCGCCAATGAAGGGAGGTTCATGGCGCGCGCCGTCGCCCCGTCCTGGCGGTTCTATTTTGATGACGTTGGCCCCCTGGTCGCCCATGAGCTTGGCGCAAAAGGCGCCGGCCAGGGAGTGTGTAAGCTCTAACACCTTTACATTGGAAAGTATGCCCTGCATGTTGGTATCCTTGTGCAATGTGACTCCAGGAATGAGGCGGTTGGCCGTTAGCCCCCTCCACCCCAACCGCCGCCACCCTGGGGTCTGGGCTCATCAGGCTTGGGCGTGGTGTGGAGCACCCCTTGCTCCACCAGGCTCTCTATCTCCCCATCGGTGAGGCCGGCGAGCTCCTGGAGCAATTTGCGGTTGTGCTCACCGAGGGCCGGCACCTGCCGCAAGGAAATCTGGTAGTTGCTCATGCGGAAAGGTCTCCCGGCGAGCTTCCTGGGGCCGGCGGCAGGGGCGTTCTTGTTGTCAAAGGCTTCAAAATAGGAGCGCTCGTTCAGATGCGGGTCGGCGACCAGGTCAGCCGCGGTATAGACGGCGGCCGCGGTCACTCCGCACCGCTGCAAATGGTGCATCAGCGCCTTGGAGTCCTGGGGAGCCGTCCACTCCGAGAGGAGCTTATCCAGGTCATGGCGATGGTTCCAGCGCCCGGTGACGGTGCCGTAGCGAGCATCCATGCTCCAAGCGGGCTCCCCCATGGCTTTGCGAAGGCGCTGCCACTCCTGGTCGGAGGAGACGGTGATGGCGATCCAGCGGTCCTGGCCCTGGCACGGGAAGACGCCGTGGGGCGCCTTCCAGAGGTGGGCCGTGCCGAGCCGGGGGCGAATGTAGCCGTCCTGGGCCTCCAGGATAGCAGGGGCGATGGACTGGACTCCGGTTTCCTGCATGCTCAGGTCAATACGCAGGCCCTTGCCCGTCTTTTGCTTGTTGTACAGGGCGAGCAGAAGGGCGAAGGCCACATTGTTGCCACTGTTGTGGTCCATGTAGTTGCTGCTGGCCCGGATGGAGGGGCCGCCTTCATAGCCGGTGAGGTAGGTGAGGCCGGAGGCGGCGTCTACGGTGCGAGCGCGAGCGCCCGCGGCGCGCCAGGGCCCGGTGTGGCCGTAGGCGGTGCAGCTCAGGGTGATGATGGCGGGGTTTACCCTGGCAAGGCTTTCATGGTCCAGGCCGAGGCGTCGCATGGTTCCTGGCCGGAAGTTGTCACACACGACATCGCACCGCTTGACCAGTTTCAGAAAGGCCTCTTTGCCCAAGGGGTGAGCCACCTCAAGGCAGAGGCTCTCCTTGTTGCGGTTCCAGTAGGCAAAGGTGCCGCCCTCGTTCCACCATGCTTCCCCTGCCTTGCCGTCGGCGAAGGGGCCCATCGCTCTATCGTTCATGTGCTCTACGCTCTCCACCCGAATGACCTCGGCACCCAGGTCTGCCAGGAAGGCGGTGCCCCAGGGCAACACGTGCACCTGCTCAATAGAGAGGACGCGGACTCCGCTCAGTATGCTTTTCTGCTGCATGGTAGGCTCCTGAAAGTGGGAATACCTTGCGGCAACGGAAGCCTGCGGCGGTATTCTTACCCACTTGGCACTGAAAAGCAAGGCCTTGTTGAAATCCAGAGTTGTGCTATATTCTTGGCGCACCAAAGGGCTAAGCCCGTCGCCAAAGGGAGCCCTTTGGCTTCACGTTGTGGGAGGTTTTGGCGTTATTCCCAGGCGTACCTGCTACGGTTCGTTGAGAAGCTGAACCGGACTGTGGGAGGTGCGTCCCAGCTCAGCCCGGATGGGCTATACTTGCGTCGGAGGGTGTGTCATGGCTGTGTTATCAATGGAAGTGAAGGAGCGGGGTCCCTACGCGGGAGGGATCTCCTTTGGCGCTACTGGCCCCTATGAGGTCCTGCAGGGCGCTGTGCGCTTTGGGTTTAACCCCAATCATCCCGCGAACACGCCCATCACGGACATTGGCCTTGCTCCGCGGAATGGCCAGGGGCTGGTGGAGGCCATGGCGGACTACCGCATCTTCCGGCCCGCAGACCCCGCTAAGGGCCGGCGGAGGCTTCTGGTAGACGTGGTGAACCGTGGCAACAGCGTCGCCTTCGGCTCATTCAACAGTTCGGCCCGGGCCAGTGGCAGAGGCGCTGGTGACCCGGGCAATGGCTTCCTCATGCGCCACGGGTTCACGGTGCTTCAGTGCGGATGGCAGTTTGACGTGGCGCCCGGCCAGGGCCTGCGCCTTCAGGCCCCCGATGCCCAGGGCTCTCTGACGGGCAAGATCGTCTTTACCTTCCAGCCTAACAAACTGGAGGTGACCCAGGAGCTCTTCCCGGGCATCCACCTTCGTTCCCTCCCCAACGACGTGGAAAGCCGTGAGGCCGTCCTCACCGTGCGAGAGTACGAGGACGACCCTGCCCAGGTGGTGCCGCGGGACCGGTGGCGGTTCGCTAAAGTAGCCGATGGGCGAGTGACGCCGGACGCCTCTTTCCTGTACATGGAGTCTGGCTTCTTGCCAGGGAAGGTGTACCAGGTTTCCTATCCCACGGCTGGCACCCACATCTCTGGCCTGGGCCTCATCACCACGCGAGACGTAACCGCCTTCCTGCGGTACGGGACTGCCGCCCAGGGCAACCCCTGCGCTGGGGAGCTGGACTACACCCATGCCTTCGGCGTTTCCCAGACGGGCCGCTTTCTGCGCCTCTACCTCTATCTAGGGCTGAACCTGGATGAGGAGGGCCGACAGGTGTTGGACGGCGTCATTGCCCACGTGGGCGGAGGGCGCCGTGCTGAGTTCAACAAGCGCTTCTCACAGCTTACCAGCGCGGCCAAGCGGACGCTGAGCTACCTGTTCCCCTACACCGATACGGAGCAGCGGGACCCTCTCTCCGGCAAGAGGGACAGCTTGCTTGCCAGGCAGAAGGCCAAGGGCGGCGTGCCCAGAATCTTCTTCACCAACACCGCCGCTGAGTACTACGGCAGCCTGGGTTCCCTCATCCACACCAACATTGAGGGAACGCAGGACGTGACCCCTTCTGATGGGGTGCGCATCTACCAGTTCTCCGGCGCGCAGCACGGGACTGGCAGTTTGCCCTTTACCAACAGCGGCGCGGAAGGCGTCAAGCTCCAGCAGTTCATCAACGTGGTGGACTACAGGCCTCTGTTGCGGGCCGCCCTACTCCACATGGACGCCTGGGTCAGCCGGGGAGTTTTGCCGCCACCCAGCAAGCATCCGCGCATTGCCGATGGCACTCTTGTGCCGCCGGCGAAGGTTGCCCCTGTCTTCAACCAAATCCCAGGGGTACACTACCCGGAGCATTTGCACGCCTTGACGCCCAGGGAGTACCAAGGGGGCCTTGACCCTGCCAGGGCGAACTACACCGATGGGGGAGAGCCGCTGCCAGTGGGCGTGGCTTTTTCCAACCTGGTGCCCATGGTGGACGAGGATGGCAACGAGTTGGGCGGCATCCGTCTGCCAGACGTCTCAACGCCGGTTGCGAGCAATGCCGGCTGGAACGTGCGCCACAGAGACATCGGCGGCGGGAACCAGATGATCGGCCTGACGGGCTCCTCCATCCCCTTCCCCGCCACGCGGGCCCAACGCCAGGCGAAGGGTGATCCCCGGAGGTCTATAGAAGAGCGGTACGCATCCAGGGAGGATTACCTGGCGCGGGTGAGGAGGGCCGCTCAGGAGCTGGTGGCCCAGCGCTACATGGTGGAGGAGGATGTGGAGAGGGTGGTGGAGCAGGGGGCCCAGCGGTACGACCTGCTGATGGGGGGCGCCCGAAGCGCTGCGCCCTCGGCGGCAGCTGCTGGCGAAGGGGGGTAGCCCTCTTAACCTAACCCCCTGGGTCCCCCTTCCCTTTAGGGAAGGGGGAGAGCTAAATGGGAGGGGTAGAATTATCCCCAGGCAAAGCGGCTGGGAGTATGCATCACACGTCTGGCGGCAGGGTAGGGGGGGGCTTACCGGAAGTTGTCCGGGTGCAGATAGGTGAACCCTGCTTGAAGGGCTACCTGGTCATCGCCCCGGTTGTCGCTGATGTACAGGTGGAGGTCTGCGGGGTAGCGCCGCGCCGCTTCCCGCAGGGCCTCAACCCTGTCGGGCACGGTCTTGCCGGAGGAGGTCAGGATGCGTGGGTAGGGAAGGCCGTCGCACGCATCGGAAGGCGACACGACGACGATGTGCGCCCCCGCACGGGCCAGGGCGTGGATGCGCTCCAGGGGGACGGGGTGTTGGGAGGCTGGCACGTCTGGCCCAAACCGGTCCGTAGTGAAAATGGTGCCGTCACAGTCAAAACAGATGAGCACTCGCATCCTGGGGGGTTGCCTCCAACGGGTAAACTTGCGCGCTAAAGTATCGTGGTTTTCAAGGACGGGAGCAAGGCCATGTCAAATCCCCTTCCTCTTGGCGGCGTGAGGGTGCTGGACCTGACCTGGGTGGTCTCTGGACCCCAGGGCAGCCGCGTCCTGGCAGACCTGGGCGCAGAGGTGCTGAAGATAGAGGCGCCCGGGCGGGGTGATCAGACGCGCCGTACCCAAGGCATGTACATCTATTTCAACCGCAACAAGCTGGGCATCTCCCTGAACATGGCCTCGGAGGAGGGGCGCGGCGTTTTCCGAGAGCTTGTGGCCGTCAGCGACGTGGTCATGGAGAACTTTAGCGCCCACGTCATGGAGCGGTGGGGGTTCGGCTACCAGGGTCTCCGGGCCATCAACCCTACGATTGTCTACGTCAGCATGCCTGGCTTTGGCCACTCAGGCCCTTACCAGGAGTACCAGTCCAACGGCCCAACCATCCAGGCCCTTTCTGGCCAGAGCTTCATGATCGGACGGGCGGGGATGCCGGCGGCGGGTTGGGGCTACTCCTACATGGACCACACCGCGGGCTACTACGGCGCCATGGCCGTGCTGCAAGCCCTCTACTACCGCAACCGCACGGGCAGGGGCCAGTTTGTGGACCTGGCCCAGTACGAAACGGCGTGCAACCTGATGGGCGTGAACATCCTGGACTTCACCGTGAACGGCAGGTCCCAGCGAAGGGCCGACATGCCCGCGGGCAACCGCTCCCTCTACCCGCCTGGGGCGCCTCACGGCGTCTACCAGTGCAAGGGCGAGGACCGCTGGTGCGCCATCGCCGTGTTTTCTGAAGAGGAGTGGGCTGCCTTCCGCCGGGCTCTGGGAGACCCAGCCTGGGCCAGAGAGGCGAAGTTCGCCACGCTGGAGGCCCGCTTGGCGAGCCAGGAGGAGCTGGACAAGCACGTAGAGGCCTGGACGAGCGGGCTTACCCACAAAGAGGTGATGGACCGCCTGCAAGCGGTGGGCGTGGCGGCAGGGATGGTGCAAGACCCTCAGCAGAGAGCGGAGGAGGACCCACAACTGAGGGCGCGGGGGCATATTGTGGAGCTTGAGGACCCTGCAGGCCGCACCGTGCGGGTGGACAGCCTGCCCATGACGGTATCCGCCCTGGCCCACGACGACTACAGGCTGGCCCCACAGTCGGGAGAGCACAACCAGCACATCTACGGTCAGCTGCTGGGCATGCCTGAGGAGCAAGTGCAGGGCCTGGCCCAGCGGGGCGTATGCTAAGGGCGCGAACCTCTTCCCCTCTTGTCCCCCTCTCCTAAGGGGAGAGGGGGATGTCCCTCCTTTCCCTGCAAGGAAAGGAGCCAGGGGGTCAGGTTTCTCCAATGACTGTCCGACCTCATCGGGACTGAGAACGAGGCTAACGAGGCGTTGGAAACACCACGCCGGCCTTACCGGCGGAGAAGGAGAATGCCTTGGACGGCAAGCTCTTTGAGGGCCTTCGTGTCCTGGAACTGACGGGCCCGATGGGCCAGCAGTGCGGCAAGCTGTTCGCCGATATGGGCGCCGACGTGGTCAAAATAGAGCCTCCCGACGGCGCGGCAAGCCGCAAGATTGGCCCCTATTTGGACGACATCCCCCACCCTGAACGAAGCCTCTCCTTCTGGCATTACAACACCAGCAAGCGCGGCGTTACCCTTGATATTGCCAAGCCTCAGGGCCAGGGCCTCTTTCGCCGGCTGGCGGAGGGGGCGGACGTTCTGATAGAGGACACGGCTCCTGGGACCCTGGATGCCCTGGGGTTAGGCTACACGCACCTGGCGTTGCTCACACCGGGTCTGGTCATGGTGGCCATCACCCCCTTTGGCCAGACGGGCCCCTACAGGAACCTGAAGACATCGGACATGGTGAGCCTTGCCATGGGTGGGCCTCTGTGGAGCTGCGGGTACGACGACCACTCCATCCCTCCCATGCGTCCGTACCAGGACGCCTCCTATCACGTGGGTAGCCACTACGCCTTCATTGGGGCCATGGCTGCCCTGGTGCTGCGCCAGATGACCGGCCAGGGCCAGTACGTAGACGTGTCCGTTCACGAGGCCTGCCACGCTACCACCGAGGGCGCCATGCCCATCTACTACTTCAACAACATGCGGGTGCGCCGCCAGACCAACCGCCACGCATCTCCCCGATCATCCCAACCGGTGGTGTTTCCCACGGCGGACGGCAAACACGAGTTCACCCGCGTCCCTGCGGAGCGGCGCGCCTGGGAGCAGTTTGTGGAGTGGATGGAGGCCGAGGGCCTGGGAGAAGGGTTGCGGAACGAAAGATTCCGGGACCCTGAATACCGCCAGGAGATGGGGCCGCAGCTTACCCAGCTTGTTTCCGACCTGTGCGCTCGCCACGGTGCCGAAGAGCTGTTCCACGAGGCCCAGCAGCGGGAGATGGTGTGGGCGCCCGTACGCTCCCCGGATGAAAACGTCCGGGACCCACACCTCCAAGCTCGGGGGTTCTTTGTGGAGGTGGAGCATCCGGAGCTAGGGCGGTCCTTCCAGTACGCCGGCGCGCCCTACCGGTTCGGTGAGACGCCCTGGGCCATAAGCTCCCGCGCGCCTCTTCTGGGTGAGCACAATGAGGCGGTGTACTGTGGGGAGCTTGGCCTGAGCCAGGAGGGGCTCCAGGCGCTGAAGGCCGAAGGGGTAGTGTGAGGATTTGCAGGAGGGCTTCGTCTGGCCCACAGTTCCTTCTCCCTTGATGGGGGAAGGCCGGGATAGGGGTGTACCCCCTCTCCTAAAGGGAGAGGGGGAAGATTAGTTCTGGGGGACACTCCTTTGTCCTTCAGTTGAAGGACTCAAGGACAGGCCCCAGACCCCTGGCAGAGGCTCTGCCCCTGCACCCCGTTCCATGGTGCGGGGGCCAGCATAGTGTCCAGAATATCGCCCACGGCCCTATCCAGGCCGTCCCGCACCGCCTTCACCGCCTCCGCAACCCCTAGATCCACCTTCAATTGCTCAACGGCTTCATCTAGGTCCATCAGCGCCTGGCCCAGCCGCTCCGTGTCCTGGGGGGTCAGGGCGCCGCCTTCCATGCGGCGGAGGGTCTCAAGGCGCAAGGTTTCCTTGATAATCTCCACAATGGCGATCACGAGGCCTAGTACCTACTTACGTAATTGATTATACAGAGGTTTGAGAGGGTCTTGGTGGACGGTTGCTTTGGTCCACTTGAAGGGTACGGGGTGCTGGTTTCGC
>JACPCL010000017.1 GCA_016179765.1 Chloroflexota bacterium | reverse complement strand
ACTCGCAAACGTGGGGCAAAGCACCATCAGCAGGCCTCCTTCAATTTCTCCTGCCCCTATTATCCCACTATTGGGGACTTCTTCAGAGGTTCCTTAGTTAAGGTGATGTCTCAGTTGACACAAGGGCATATAGACCAATGTCCGCCTGAGGCGGACGGCAGTCGGGCGAAGCATCCAAGGCGATTGCTGCTGTGGCGTCTCCTATTGGCGTTTGCAGGCGTCTTCCCACGCGCAAGGCCTTAGATTCTTCGCGATGCGGCGCCTGGCTCCGCTCGCTCAGAATGACAAAAGTGGCGGGCCGTGTGTCAAGCGTTACATCGCCAACTATTTTCGTAGGAATGACAACAGTAAGTATCTGCCCTCAAGGGGTAGCCACCAAGACCTTTGAGGCAAGCCCTTTTCTGAGGGTCAAAAGGATGTGGCATATTGGCGTGGCTGGGGGCTTGAAATGGTAGAATGGGGGCGCGCGGAGCCTTTGCAGGAGGCCTGGGAGCATGAACGTAGCCATTCCGCTCATCACCAGCGTCATTAGCCTGGTCTTTGCCCTGACGGTGCTGGACCAGTTCCTGGAGCGCAAGCGCCCCTACCAGGCGGCGTGGACCGCAGGGTTGCTGCTGTACGCGACGGCCAGCCTTCTGCAGGCGCTCTGGGGTATCGGTGTGTATGGGGAGGTGGTGTTCCGGCTGTGGTACTGGACGGGAGGGATGCTGGTGGCGGCCTACCTGGGCATGGGGAGTCTGTACCTGCACGTACCCCGCAAGGTGGGGCATACCACGCTGGCCGTGTTACTCGCCTTGACGGTGCTGAGCGTGTTTCTTTCCCTGGGGGTGAAGTTGCAGGGGGACGTATCGTTGCTGGAAGGGGGCGGCCTGGCCTCGGTGGTGCCGGGGACGGAGTCGGGACGGTACTACCCGGCGTACGTGGGCATTTTGACGGCGGTGCTGAATATCCTAGGCTCTCTTGCGCTGGTTGGCAGCGCCGTGTACAGCGCCATCTCCTTTGCCCGCAAGAAGGCGGCGGGCTACCGCGTTCTATCCAACGGGCTGATTGCGGGGGGCGCCTTCTTTTCCGCGGCGGGCGGCACGCTGGAGCGGTTCAACCTGCCAGAGTCCCATAGCCTGGCTCTGCTGGTGGGCGTGGTGTTGATCTACGCAGGGTTCTTGCGAAGCCGTGAGGTGTTTGAGGTCTACCGCATCCCCTTTGTGCGCAAGGCCAAGGAGGCGGGGCGGGGGTAGAGGGGGCGACGGGCCCACCATGAGTGGTGTCATCGCCCGTGAGCCAGGCGCGAGATGAGGGGCTCCGGCAACTTGGCCTGGGCCATCTTCTTTTGCGTGGCCTGGATGTCGTACTCTACGCGGTGCAGGGTCACCGACGGTCCCGCGTCGTCGTAGAAGAGGTAGGAGGCGCGAGGGTCACCATCGCGAGGCTGGCCTACGGCGCCGGGGTTGAGGATTACCGGCTCGTTGTTCAGGGCAACGGGCGCTGCCTCGGGTGGGGAGAGAAAGATGGGGCCCTGGGGGGCGTCGGCGCACAGGAAGGGGACGTGGGAGTGGGAGACCAGGCAGCGCGGGGTGGTGAGAAGCCTGAAGGTGGCTTCGGCGGCTTCGGTGTTAAGCAGGTACTCCCACAGGGGGTCTCGCAAGCTGCCGTGGGCCATGGTGAAGGCACCCTGCCTCAGGGTGAGGGGCAGGCCTTTGAGGTAGGATGTCTGGGATTCAGAGAGGTTCTTGGCGGTCCAGCGGCAGGCAAAGGCGGCGGCGGGATTGAACATGTTCAGGTCTGCTTGCCCCACGGAGGCGTAATCGTGGTTGCCGGCCACGTTGAGCGGCGCGTACTGACGCAGCAGGTCTATGCAAGGGCCTGGGTCTGGGCCGTAGCCGACGGTGTCGCCCAGGCACCAGAGTTGCTCAAACCCACCGTGTGCCTGGGCGTGTTTCAGGACAGCCTGAAAGGCCTCCAGATTGCCATGGATGTCGCCCAGGATGAGGGTCAGCATGGTGGAATAGGTATAGCACGGCGAGAGGTTCTGAGGCAAGGCCAGATTTGTTGAAAGCCATTCGTGAGGATTGGTATAATCTAGGCGCTTGTTGAGCGCTTCCTTGGAGGAGTGTATGCCGATCGTCAGGGTAGAGATGTGGCCCGGCAGGACGCAAGCCCAGAAGGCGGAGCTGGCCAAGGCCATCACTGATGTTGTGGTGAAGATAGCCAAGACCACGCCTGAGGCCACGATTGTGATCTTTGAGGACGTGGCTAAGGAGAGTTGGGCCGTGGCCGGTAAGCTGGCATCGGAGGCGTAAAGGTCCGGCGGAACGGGTCCCCATGGCTGTTGGGCGACACCGCACCCTGATGGGGAGGCCTGTGGCCGCTCCTCCAGGGTGCGGTACAGTACCTGGAATAGAAAGAAGTTTTCTTTTTGGGGCAAGGTATTTGAGCATTCAATAATGACTATTGACAGCCTGATGGGAGGGATGGTAAAGTCCCAGGGCTTGTATGAAATACACCGTTGGCCCGCTAGCTCAATTTGGCAGAGCAACTGACTCTTAATCAGTAGGTTCTCGGTTCAAGTCCGAGGCGGGTCACCAGCACGTTATCCAGCCGTGACGTTGGCGGCGTGGCGGCCTGCGGGGGAAGTGTCGGAACTGGCAGACGAGCATGACTTAGGATCATGTGCCGCAAGGCGTAGGAGTTCGAGTCTCCTCTTCCCCACTCCCAGCCATCGGCGGAGTGAGGGGTGATGGGGAGGTTCGCTGAATATCGTCCGGCAGGTGACACCGCCTATATATCATCCGAATATCAAAGGTATGAAGGAGGACCAGTGCCACCACTCCTTGACGTAAAAAACCTGGCCACATACTTCTACACGCCGGAGGGCGTGGTGAAGGCGGTAGACGGGGTCTCCTATGACCTTGAGGAGGGGGAGACCCTAGGCCTCGTGGGGGAGAGCGGATGCGGCAAAAGCGTGAGTGCCCTTTCCGTCATGGGTCTTATCCCCTGGCCGCCGGGTAGGGTGGTCAGTGGCGAGATCCTGTTCCAGGGGGAGGATCTGCGCAAGTACGATACCCAGGAGATGCGCAAGATCCGGGGCAAGGAGATCAGCATGGTTTTCCAGGAGCCCATGACCTCCTTGAACCCGGTGCTCACCATAGGCCGCCAGCTTACGGAGACGATGGAGTTGCATCTGAAACTCAGCAAGGCGGCGGCGGCGGCCCGAGCCGTGGAGATGCTCCAGAAGGTAGGTATTCCTGATGCGGAGCGGCGGCTGACCCAGTATCCTCACCAGTTCAGCGGTGGAATGCGCCAGCGCGTCATGATCGCCATGGCTCTGAGCTGCGACCCGAAGCTGCTTATCGCTGACGAGCCAACCACAGCCTTGGACGTGACCATCCAGGCGCAAGTTTTGGAGGTGATGCAGGGCCTGTGCCGGGAGTTCGGGACAGCTCTTATTATCATCACCCATAACCTGGGCGTAGTGGCCAGGTACGCCGACCGCGTGAATGTGATGTATGCAGGCAGGATCATTGAGCGGTCCTCCGCACGGGAGGTGTACGGCAACCCGCATCACCCTTACACACTGGGCCTGCTGCACTCGGTGCCCAGGCTGGATGAGCCTCGCCGGACCAAGCTTGACCCCATTGAGGGGCAACCCCCAGACCTCGCCACGTTGACCGGCGCATGCGCCTTTCTCCCTCGTTGCCGTTACGCCGTGGAAAAGTGTGCAGAGTATCCGCCTCTGGTCTCCGTGGGGGAAAACCATGTGGCCGCATGCTGGGAGTGGCCGAAACTGGGTACCAAGGCCATGACCAAAGCTTAATTGGCAGAGGGGAGAGCATGACGCAACAGCAGATCAACGGGCAAAGCACCCAGCAGGACCTCCTGGTGGATGTCCGTAACCTGAAGATGTACTTTCCGGTCAGGTCCGGGGCCATCTTTCAAAGGAAGATTGCGGATATCAAGGCAGTAGACGATGTGAGCTTTACCATCCGCCGGGGTGAGACCCTGGGACTGGTGGGGGAGAGCGGCTGCGGCAAGACCACCACGGGCCGGTGCATCCTTCAGTTGTATCGGCCTACCGCTGGCAACGTGCTCTTTGAAGGGCAAGAGCTGACGCGGATGAAGACCAGCGAAGTGAGGCGGTTTCGCAGGAATATGCAGCTCATCTTCCAGGACCCCTACAGCTCCTTGGACCCACGCCAGAACTGTGCCAGCATTGTTGGGGAGCCCCTTGTCATCCACAAAATGGTGAAGAGCAAGGGGGAGTATCGCGACCGGGTAGCCGAGTTGCTCTCCGTGGTGGGTCTGAACCCCTCCATGGGCTACCGCTTCCCCCATGAGTTCAGCGGCGGCCAGCGCCAGCGCATCGGCGTAGCGCGTGCACTGGCGGTGAACCCTAGGCTCATCGTGTGCGACGAGCCGGTTTCGGCCCTGGACGTGTCCATTCAGGCCCAGGTCATCAACCTGCTGGAGGAGCTTCAGGAGCAGTTCAACCTGACCTATCTGTTCATCGCCCACGACCTGTCGGTGGTGCGTCACATCAGCGACCGTATCGCGGTGATGTACCTGGGGCACATTATGGAGATCTCCGACCGGACGGAGCTGTACGAGAACCCGCTGCACCCGTACACTAAGGCGCTCCTCTCCGCCGTGCCTATTCCTGACCCGGTCATTGAGGCCCAGCGGGAACGCATCATCCTGACGGGGGACGTGCCTAGCCCGCTGCGTCCGCCATCGGGGTGCGTGTTTCACACGCGCTGCCCCATCGCTATTGAAGAATGCAAGGGTGGCGTGCCGCCTTTGCGGGACATGGGGAATGGCCACCAGGTAGCCTGCATCAGGGTCTAACCCCCCACTAGCCACTAAGGAAGGCCCCCTGAGACCAGAGGGCCTTTTCTTTTGTGTTGGATCTGTTTGCTGTTATCTGGAAGAGAAATGTCCTGGCTCCTATGGTCATGAACAGAAGTGATGTAACGCTTGACACACGGCCCGCCACTTTTGTCATTCTGAGCGAGCGGAGCCAGGCGCAGCATCGCGAAGGATCTAAGGACTTGCGCGTGGGAAGACGCCTGCAAACGCCAATAGGAGACGCCACAGCAGCAATCGCCTTGGATGCTTCGCCCGACTGCCGTCCGCTTCAGGCGGACATTGGTCGGTATGCCCTTGTGTCAACTGAGACATCACCAAATAGTTTCCTCCCCCCTTGCGAGGGAGGATTGAGATGGGGGGTAGGCCCTCATTCACCCCATTCCTTCGTCCGCCTGCGGCGGACTCAGGACAGGCTCTAGAGTCCCGATTGCATCGGGACACATCCTTACCCACAAATCTTCCCCCTTCCCCTGTGGGGAAGGGGGACCGAGGGGGTTAGGTCAGCGGGCCAGTCTCCCCTCCCAGCCGCCCGTCCCCTATAATGCATCCTATGCGAGTAACGGAGATAGGCGAGTTCGGCCTCATTCAGCGCCTGACCCATGTTCTGGAGCGGGCGGGCGTCGCCGCGTCCTCCCCCCAGGCAGCCTTCCCCCTGGTCATCGGCATCGGCGACGACGCCGCCGCCTGGCGGACGGACGCCGTCCTGGAGCTCTCCACCACGGACACCGTGGTGGAGGGCGTCCACTTCACACGGGAGACCACTCCCTGGAAAGACCTGGGCTGGAAAGCCATGGCCGCCAACCTCAGCGACATCGCGGCCATGGGCGGCATGCCTCTCTACGCGCTGGCCACCCTGGGCCTGCCCCAGGACGCACAGGTAGCTGACCTGGAGGCCCTGTATGAAGGCCTGGCTTGGGCCTGCCAGGAACACGGCGCCGTCGTCGCCGGCGGGGACATCGTACGTTCGCCAGTCTTCTTTCTCACCATCGCCCTTTCCGGCTACACTCGCGATGCGCCCCTCAAGCGCTCCTCGGCTCGCTCCGGTGACCTGCTCGCCCTCAGCGGCCCCGTGGGCGGCTCCCGCGGCGGCCTGGAGATGATGCTGAAGGAGCTGCCCGCCGACGCATCCTCCGCCGAAGCCCTCCGTTTTGCGCACCGTCATCCCCAGCCCCGCCTCTCCGAAGGGCGCATCCTGGTGCAGGAGGGCGTCCTGTGCGCCATGGACCTGAGCGATGGCCTCTACGATGACCTTGGCAAGTTCATGGCCGCAAGCCGGTGCGCCGCAGAGTTGGAGGCCTGGCGCATCCCCTTCCCCTCTGCCCTGGAGCGCGTCTTCCCAGGCCAGGCCACGGAGATGGCCCTGGCCGGAGGAGAGGACTACGAGCTGCTCTTCGCCGCGCCGCCCGCCGTCGTGGAGCGCGCCCTAGCCCGCATCCCCTCCGCCGCCATCGTCGGCAGAGTTGTGGCGGGGGCGCCCGGCAACGTCAGCGTCACGGGCAGGGATGGCAAGCCTCTTCCCGTGGGCAAGCTTGGTTGGGACCACTTCCGCTCATGAACGCCGACGCCCCCCTGGACATCATCACTCGCTCGCCCCAGGAGACCCAGGCCCTGGGCGAAGCCCTGGGGGTGGCAGCCCAGCCGGGCGACCTCTTCCTGCTCAGCGGCCCCCTGGGCGCGGGCAAGACCTGTCTGGTGCAGGGCATCGCGCGCGGCCTGGGTGTCCGGGAGCCGGTCCGCAGCCCCACCTTTGTCCTGGCAACCCACCATCCGGGCCGCCTCACCCTCTTCCACATAGACCTCTACCGCCTGGACAACCCCCTGGAAGCAGAAGACTTGGGCCTGGACGACTACATGGAAGGCTTCCCCAGGGAACGCCTGCTCGTGGAGCTGGAGCACCTTGGCCCCGAAGAGCGGCGTATTCGCCTGAGGCCGCAAGGCAAACGGTATGTGGCGCTCCTGCAAGGTCTCAGGGGCCGCTACGCTCCTCAAGCCCGAGACGCCAGATAGCACATTTAGCCCTGCCGGGGCCCCGTAGGGCCTGAACACAAACGCCCTGAAAGACGCCGCCTTAATTGCTTTGGTAATGTCTCAAAGGGAGTTCAGAGGGGCGAAACCCCGGAGCCTGCCCTTGATGAGCCGCAGCCCTAGTAAGCCACAGCCCTGAACCCGTGAAGGGGCAGCGAAGGGGCGGGGTCTGGGGGTGTCCCCCAGAACTAATCTTCCCCCTCTCCCTTTAGGAGAGGGGGAACACACGGGGGTGAGGTCAGCAACCTGCTAATTGCTTTTTGGCTTAGCTCGCCTTGTCCATTGAGGGTTAGCCTCTACGTAAACGGCCAGGCGCTTAAGTAGACAGTCCTCTAAATGTTCCGTGCTGATGCCACAGCGGCCCACATGGTCAATAGTAGCCTGCTGCAGACACTGGATAGGTCTTAAGGTGTGCTCGCTATTGCAGACGGGGCATGCCATGAGTCCTCCTCATTCGGTGAGTGATCCACGCTTAGGAACTACCTCAAAATGGTTTTCTTCACCCCAGCCTGATGGTCATGAGCAAAATAAGCTATCCGGTCAGATAGCGTTTCTTTTGCCGCAAGGCAGCCAATAGGCTTAGCAGATTGTCAGCCGGGAGGTGGCGTTTAACTGCTGCCGAAATCTCAGTGAGTATTTGTGGAATCTCTGCCATGTCGGATAGCCAACGCGGCGAACCGTTTTTATAGCTAGCCCAACTGGCATACGAAATGCTATGCAGGAATCGGTCGGCTAGACGCCCAGGGCTGTCAAGGTAGCGTGATATCCATGGGTTCTCAGGGCTGAAAAACTTATCCTTTGCCTCGCTCCAGTCAAACTCCCTGGCGTTCTTTTGATAGAGCGTTGCTTCGTAACCTAATTTCTCGCGATCGGCGGTGTAAGTGTAAGAAAGCTGAACAACGTACTGAACATCTGCGTAAAACAAGAACCCTAGGGCACCAGTAAGCCCGGCAAGGTGATTCGCCACACCGACCAGGTCGAGGTTTTCGACATGCCGACCTAAATCGTGTGCCGCCGGGTCTTTGATACTGGCATCTTTCACATATACATCCCATCTGGGCCGATTCGTGTAAGGAATGTCCGACCACAGCATCCCGCTGCAACCAACGGCATCTAGAACCGCCTTGAGTACGAACCTATTGATGATTTGCTCCGAGGGAGCGTTTTCATCATAGAAGTACCCTAACAACAACTGCATCGCAGGGCTTGGAGCACCGCTGTCCGAAAAGGCAAGATCAAGGATGCGCCACAGTAAGTCCTTCCCAAGGTCTTTTTCCTCTAGGAAGAATAGTGGCTGCGCTAGTATCACGCGCTCCTCTCGTAGCACAGCCTGGCAAGCATAAGTCGCGTGGGGTTCCGATAGCGACAAACTACTAATCAGCCTAGAGGGAATGGGCTTCTTCATCATTCCAGGCATCCTTTCTATCACCTTCGCTCCACGACGTAGTTGAGCCGGGATTTCCCATTGCGACCGGTCCCAGTCTAGTCCGATCGGACGAAAGGAGAGTACTGCCGCCCCTGGAAGCCTGTCAGGCATCATCTCTCCAGTCTTCAGGCGCCATTTCCCCCTTCCCCAGCTTGTGCCAGCACGATTCATTGTCATTCAGAGGGGCTTCCCCCCACGCAGCACCTCTCACTCCGGCAGCTTGCCTTGAAACTCCGCCAGCTTCCCCTCAAGGGCATGTTGCCGCAGGGCAAGGGTCAGGTCGCCCCTGGTGCGCTCTAGTACGCCCCGGAGCTGGTCGGTAGTGCGGCGCAGCCCGCCGGTGATCGCGTCTGGAAAGTCAATCGTCACCAACAGGCTGTACACCTCATCCATGGTCGCCATCCACCCTTCGCAGGGGGCAAGGTTGTTATTACGCAGGGCGTCCAGGATGGTGCGGCGCAGCTCGCTGGCAGCCTCGGCCAGGCCGTTCAAATAGGGCGCCACCTCCACCTTCAGCTCCTCGGGCCCTGGCAAGGGTGCGCCGGAGAGGAAGGAGAGGGTCGCGTGGGCCTCAGCGTACTCCTTCTGCGAGTCTGCCACATAGCCAGCATAGTAGATGTCGGGATGGCCGCCCAGGGCGTCCAGCATCTGCTGGAGAATGCCCTTGGCCTGCGCCAGGATCGCCCGGCTCTGGGGGTAGTCGTGGCGATGGGCCGCGCGGATGGCGTTGGCGCTGGCCTGGACCAGCTTGCGGGTCAGGGGATAGGCCACCTCCCGGGCAGCGTGGGCCTGCTCCAGGTTGGCGACGGCCCCTGCAACGAGGTTGTTCAAAGGTGTGGGATGGTGTTGCACTGATCGTATCCCCTCAAGCTATCCCAAAACCCTCTGGGCGCTGCCCCCTTCTGGGGGCGGCATCATGCCCCAGCCTTATGGCCATGAACAGAATAAGTTGTTCTTCGGCAAGAGCCTCACCCCTACCTTAATCCTCCCCCGTCAAGGGGGAGGAAAGATGGCAGAGGGAGCGTCGTTGCATCTCCCCTGTTCCTTCCCCCCTTGCGGGGGAAGGCGAGGATAGGGGGTGAGGTTCTGATTACGGAAGCACAAGTATTTGGCAAATCGCCATCAGGCTGGGGTGATGAAACCCATTCTGTGATAGCTTCCTTGTATGTTGTGGCCTTCTGCCACGGCACAGTTCTCTCCACTGGATATGACCAGTGGGCTGGATAGGCCCCTCTTCCCTGGAAGGGTTACTTGGGCTTTGGCTTCGTTGCGAGCCAGGCGACGAAGGCCAGAAGGCAGAAGAAGGCGACGATAATAATGGCTTCGGCGTATCCCATTCGTGCTCCTTAGGTCACCTAGCCTGGCCCGACGCTTTGTCCTGCCTTCCCCTGGCCTTGTACGCCCCAATCCGCTCCACCAGCGCCCGTGCGGCGGCCTCCGGGTCCTCGGCCATGCCCACGGCGCTGATAACGCAGATGCCATCGGCCCCGGCCTCCAGCACCTGGTCTATGTTGCCCAGGTTGATGCCGCCGATGGCAACGATGGGGACGTTCCTGATGACCTGCCGCACCAGCCTGAGGCCTTCCAGTCCGGCGGGCCGGGTGTTGTCCTTAGAGGTGGAGCCATACATGGCCCCCACCGCCAGGTAGTCCGCCTCTTGCGCCAGAGACGCCTGGGCCTCCTCCGGCAAGGCGTTGGAGGTGCCGATAAATTGGTACATTTTCAAGATGCGTCGCGCCTCCGGCACCGGCAGGTCGTGCTGGCCTACGTGGAGGCCGTGGGCATCCGCGGCCACGGCAAGATCAGCGTGGTCGTTCACGATGAAGGCTGCGTGGAACTCGTCGCAGGCCTCCTTCAGATGGCGGGCGATGGGGAGCTGGTCACCCTTGTCGTGGAGCTTGTCGCGGAGCTGGATGGCCGATGCGCCCCCGTGGAGGGCGGCCCTCGCCACCTCCACCACGTTCCGCCCATTGGTGAGCTGCGGGTCAACGATGACGTAGAGGCCGGCGACCTTGGCGGCGCCTTGGCCTCGTAGAGACAGATGGGGTCCACTCCCTTCTTCGTCGCGAATTGAGGCAAAAGCTGTGCTCGCAATCAGGCTGCGCACCCGACCGACATCAACTCCCTGGCTCTCCAGTACGCCTCCAGCAACACCTTCGCCTTCACGCAAGAGGCCCAGCAACAGGTGCTCGGTGCCAATGTAGTGGTCGTTCAGACGGCGGGCCTCGTCCACCGCTAGCTCAATCACCCTCTTGGCCCTGGGGGTAAGGCCAATCTCTCCAGGGGCAGGCCGGTGCTCTCCCCGTCCGATGATGAACTCTACCGCCGAGCGGACCTTACTGGGCTCTACCGACAGGTTGGTCAGGATACGTGCTGCCGTACAATCACTCTCTCTCACCAGTCCAAGCAGGATGTGCTCAGTACCGATATAGTTGTGGTTGAAGCGCTGAGCTTCCTGCTGCGCCAAGGAAAGGGTCCGCCTGGCCCTCTCGCTGAACTTCTCAAACCGGCTTGCCATGATGCAACCCCCGCTGTAGGGGCGTCCCTACAGGCTTGTCAGATTCTCAATGCTGTAACTCACGGCCCCTTGTCTTTACCAGTCTAATCCCGCCGGCGGCGCGCCTTCACGGGCGGCGTCTATGGCCTCCCTGGCCTGCTCAGGTAGCTCCATGCCCCACTGTTGGAACCTCTCCTCCACGTTGCGGCCAATGTTCCGCGGGTCTCTGTAAAAGTCCATGCCTGGGTCCTCAGGTACAGGGCCAGTCCCATCGTGCACCTGGCGGACCGTCTTCCCAATGGCGAAGGAGGACACGGCGCGCTGCATCCGGCCGCTGCCGCAGGCTTGGCATGACGGCTCCAAGGGCGAGTTCACCGAACGGGTCAGGAAGGTGGACTTGCCCCCGCAATCGCCGCAGAGGTACTCGTAGAGAGGCATAACCCTCGCCTTCAGCTTTCGGCGTCATCGCCGTGGTCGCCCAGTGGCTCAGCAGAGGACGCCTCCATCTCCTCTACAAACTCGTCCATCTCCCGGCCAAAGGAGGGGCCCATGTCCTTGCGCATACCCTTGGCCCACTCGGCCATGCTCTTGGGGTCATCATCGTCAAAGTCACCCAGGGTTTCAGAGGAGGGGATATCCGTGCCGGAGTCCCACGGGATGTGCACGGCGAAGGTGGACATGACCCGGCGCAGGTCGGCGCTGGCGCAGTAGGGGCAGGCAGGCGTGCGCGCATCGGCGAAGCTGCGAAAGAAGTGGCTACTCCGCCGATTGCACCGGTTGCAGCGGTACTCGTAGATGGGCATAGTCAATCCGTACTGAGGCAGCGTGTCTATTCTAGCACACCAGGTATTTTACGGCCCTGGGGCTGGTATACAATAGTCAGGGTGCTCAGAAGCCTGCAACACCTCAAGAACATGGCAGCATATGACATACAGCCCGCCACGGTCACAGACCTTGACGCCCTGGCGGAGCTAGAGCGCATTGGCTTCCCCCTGGACCAGTACAGCAATGAGCGGCTGAAGTACCTCCTCAAACACGCCAACGCCAGCTCCTACAAGGTGGAGGCCAGCGGACGCATCCAGGCCTATGCCATGGTATTGTGGCGGAGGGCAAGCCGCGTGGGGCACCTCTACTCCATTGTGACCCACCCCGACTTCCAGGGCCGCGGGCTGGGCGGCGCGCTCCTCAGTAGGCTGGAAACCGACGCCGCAGCCCGTGGGTGCGACCGCATCCGCCTGGAGGTTCGGGCCGACAATACCACCGCCATCCGCTTCTACCTGGATCGTGGATACAAGGTGGTGAAGGAGTTGCCTGGCTTTTATTCAGAAGATGCGCCGGGCCTCCGCATGGCCAAGCGGTTACAATAGCGTCTCCTCCACGGCGTTGAGGATGTGGCGCAGGCTGCGCACACCTCCACCCGCCCCCAGGTCCACCGCCACCACGTCTATCCGCCACTCCCGCCCTTCCAACCCCTGGCGCTGCAGGTAGTCCTGGGCCGCCATGGCCAGCCGCTGCTGCTTGCGCCGGGTCACCGCCTCCACCGGCGAACCCATACGCACCGAGCGCCGCGCCTTCACCTCCACAAAGGCAAGGGAGCCTTTCCCGTCCTGGGCAACGATGTCCACCTCTCCCCAGGGGCAGCGATAGTTCCGGGCCAGCACCTGGTACCCGTTGCGCCGCAGGTACGTGGCGGCGGCCTCCTCCGCCGAAAGGCCCCGGGCCTGCTCTAGAGGCATGGTGGAGTTGTGCTCTGGCTCCACCATACGTTGGACCGGCCCAAAGGAGCGCCGGTGAATGGTGCATGGGCCAAGCCTTGCAAGCTGAGCCAGGTGCTCCGGAGTGGGGTAGCCCTTGTGCCGGGCGAAACCGTAGCCAGGGTAGCGGCCCTCCATCTCCTCCATCAGTCCGTCCCGCTCCACCTTGGCGATGATAGAGGCTGCCGCAATGGAGCGGCACAAAGCGTCGCCTTTGACGATAGCGCGGAAGGGCGCGCCAGCCTCTGGCAAAGGGAGAGCGTCAATCAGCAGGTGGTCGGGCTTCCTGGACAGAGCGGCAACGGCCCTTGACATCGCCTCCTTCGTGGCGCGGACTATGCCAAGCTCGTCTATCTCTTGGGCGCTGGCTGAGCCGGTGGCTGCGGCCATCGCGCTCTTGCGGATACCTTCATCCAGGCGGTTGCGCTGGTTTGAGGTCAGGGCCTTGCTGTCTCGCAGCAACGGGTAGAAGGGCAGGTTGGCCTGGGGGTCTAAGATGACCGCGCCCGCCACCACTGGCCCCGCCAGGGGGCCGCGGCCAACCTCATCCACTCCAGCAATCAGGCGGTATCCCTGCTTCCACAGGCGCAACTCCTCGGCAAAGGTTGCAACGGGTTTGCTAGCCAAAGGCTTCATCCTGGCGTCCCCTGGCTTCGGAGACTCCTCCGCACCCTGAAGGTCATGAACTGAATAAGTTGCCTGGGCGGTGAGCAAGAACCTCACCCTCACCTTATTCCTCCCCCGTCAAGGCGGAGGAAAGAAAGTTCCTTCCCCCCTTGCGGGGGAAGGTTAGGATGGGGGGGGAACATCCGCTCACCAAAAGGAAGGCTATGTTGTTGAAGACCTGGAATGGCGCGGCTCCTTGCGCACTCACCACACCGCACCATTTACGGCGCGGCGCTGAGACCAACAGCCTGGGCCGTTTTGCTGGTGGGGGCAACCGTAGACCCGGCCGCGCCCTCAATAATGCCGCCGCCTATCAGCTCCTCACCCTGATAGAAGGCCACCGCCTGGCCTGGCGTGACCGCCCGCTGGGGCTGATAGAACCGCAGGACAACACCATCGCCCCAGGGCAAGAGGGTCGCCGGGCTCTCCGACGCCTTGTAACGTATCTTCGCGGTCACCTCCAGGGGGCCGGAGGGTTCGCCCCCTGGGAAGCTCACCTGGGAGGCCCACAGCGTATCCTGCATAAGCTCCTCCGCCGGGCCAACGATGACCTCGTTCCTGGCGGCGTCAACCCCCACCACGTACAGGGGCGCACCACTTGCCAGGCCCAGCCCCTTGCGCTGGCCGATGGTGTAGTTGTGCACGCCGGTGTGGACGCCCAGAATCTTTCCGCTAGAGTCCACGATATTCCCCGGCCTGGGCTGGACTCGCTCTCGCAGGAAGGCACGGTAGTCGCCGCTGGGGATGAAGCATATCTCCTGGCTGTCCGGCTTGTCGGCTACGGGCAGGGCGGCGCGCCGGGCCAATTCCCGGACCTCCCCCTTGGCGTACCAGCCCACGGGCAGGAGCACCCGCCCCATCTCCCTCTGCCCCAGAGTGTACAGGACGTAGGACTGGTCCTTGGCAGGGTCCACACTCTTCAGCAAGCGGTAGCGTCCCTGCTGGGAGTCCACCCTGGCGTAGTGGCCGGTGGCGATGTAGTCCGCTTCCAAGTCCATGGCGCGCCGCAAGAGGAAGCTGAACTTTATCTTATCGTTGCACGCCAGGCACGGGTGCGGCGTCCGTCCCCGCTCGTACTCCTGGCAGAAGTAGTCTATGACGTGCTCCTTGAACTCCCGCTCAACGTTCATCAGATAGTGGGGCACGCCGATGATCTGGCACACCCGGCGGGCATCGTCCACGTCCTCCGGGGTGCAGCACCCCTTGGCGTAGGAAGTGAGAGCGTCGGTAGGGTCAGCAGTGAAAAGGCGCATGGTCACGCCCACCACGTCGTACCCCTGCTCCTTCAGGAGCAAGGCCGCGACGGAGGAGTCCACCCCTCCGCTCATGGCGACGACGACGCGCTTCTTGGGCATAGCTGACTGCCTGGACAGGGTAGTTAGAGGGTAGCACAGGTGCAAAGAGGGGACAACAGGGTGTCTTGCATTTTTTATCATGTTACAATCAGTCTATGGATACTTGGACGTTGGTTGGAATTCTTCTTGGTGGGGTGGCACTGATATTGGCTACCCCAACATTTCTTCAGATGCTATTCGGTCAGCCCAAGCTTGTGGTCTTGTTAGATACTCACGAAGGCGACACTATCAAAAAGCTGTATGCAGCGGTCCAAAATCCACCTACACAAAACCGCTTGCTCCGACTCATCGGCATAAAGAGAGATACAATCCCTGAGATTATGGGCTATTACTCGGTCAAAGAGGACGGAACAAGGAGACAAGTTTGCTATGGAGTGATTGCCGAGTTCTTTCGCACTGAGACAGACATATTCGTACGGGGTAGTTTGCCCCCATATCGAATTGCTATACGAGCAGAGATTGCTACATGGGAATCGGACAAGGTTACACTTACGAAGCGAGCAAATAACCTTTTGATAGAACCTGGCTATTATGAAGCCGAACTCGTGGTCGTCGAAGCGGAGAAAGAACACAAGGTCAAGAGACGTTTTGCTGTTGGTCAAAGAAGAACAGAGTTTCGGTGGTTGTAACCTCCCTGCATCGCAACCAGAGCCAGGTAGTAATGAACCGTAACTTTCCCCAGACCACGCACGATGACCCGGTTCAAGGAGCATTGTCTCTTCAGGCGGCAGAGCGCCTGACTGTACGTTGACCCCCCATGGCGCCAAACCTATAATCAGACCAACATGGAAACACGGAGCATTGGCCTGGAGCCAATAGACTGCGCGCGAAAGCTGGTGGACGTGGCCTCGGACAAGCAGGCCGCGGACATCCTCCTATTGGACATCCGTCACCTGGGCGTGTTTACAGATTTCTTTGTTATCATGACGGCGGACAACCGCCGCCTGATGAACGCCCTTCAGCAGGACATGGTGGACGTTCTCAAGCAGGCAGGGACCCGGCTGCACCACCTGGAAGGCACCGCTGAGTCCGGCTGGATGCTCCTGGACTTCGGCGACGTCATTGTCCACCTCTTTGCCCCGGAGGAGCGGGCCTACTACCGCCTGGAGGAGGTGTGGTCCAAGGGGCAACAGATGGTTCGCATTCAGTAATAGGCGTAACCCTTACGCCCCTACTCTGTTATCCACCGGTCGGCGTCACGCCGGTAGGTCAACATCTCCGACTCCTTGAAAAACAGCCCAATCTCCCGCTGGGCTGACTCTCTGGAGTCAGACCCGTGGATGAGGTTCATGCCCATGTCAACGGCAAAGTCGCCGCGCACCGTGCCGGGGGCCGCCTTGGCGGCGTTCGTGTCGCCCATGGTAGCGCGCACGATCGCCACCGCCTCCTTGCCCTCCAGCACCATGGCCACCAGCGGGCCGGAGGTGATAAACCCTACCAAGCCAGGAAAGAAGGACTTGCCCACGTGGTCCTGATAGTGGCGGTGAGCCAGGGCCTGGTCCATCTGCATTAGCTTCATCGCTGCAATCTTCAGGCCGCGCCCTTCCAGCCGGGCGATGATCTGGCCCACCAGGCCGCGCTGGACGGCGTCTGGCTTCAGCAACACAAGGGTGCGCTCCATAGGCTCTCCGTTCTCCCATTGAGGTGACTGTATTATGGCACAATCGTTGGGTACGGTGGGAAGCCATACGGTCGCCTGGCCAAGAGGTTGCTTCACATATAAGTAGGGGGCGGCCTTTTGGTCGCCCCCTAAGCTGATGACGCAAGCTGATGCGATGTTACCGGGCCGGCCAGTACCTACGACTCAAGGGCCAGCGTCTGCTCCGCCTTCTGTTGAATATAGGCACAGGTAGCGCAATCATCGCCAGTCGCCGCCGACCATAGCCCGAAGCCTTCCAAACGGGCTTTGTCCTGGGCGGCGAAGAGCAGGTCTTCATACCGGCCGTCTGGAGGTGTGACGTTGACCTGGGCCAGGCCGACCCCGACGATGCTCTGGTTAACGAGTTGGCCCTCTTTCCATACCCAACGCAACAGGCGGCCCTCGCCGTCGGCATTGGTGACGTCCCGTTCCAGGGTCACCCTCTGCCCTTCCACCAGCCCTGCGTTGAAGGCGGAGCCCGCAGCGTAAAGCACGTCGGCCTTGACATACTCTATGCCAACGGGCTGTGGGATCGCCAGACCCAGGTACGCCACCTGGAAAACCTGGCCACCAATGCTGACCTCAAGAGTCCCGCCATCTATGACCCTGGTCACCGTAGCCTCCGTCCGGGGAGAGGCGGCCAGCTCGGAAGGCGAGGCCACCGAGAGGGACGCCACCACCTGAATGGCGGAGAGCATCAGAGGGACGAGGGCAAAGGGCAGAATGCTGTACAGCGTAGCCTTACGTGCGCTTTTCATAGCGCCTCCGTGATGAGCATGAACCACCGCCCCAAAACCAATCGCCTCAACCATATTGGTGTGATTGAACCAAATGTTGATGCCACTATAGTAACTCGCGCCTGCGGCCCAGTCAACCCCTGGCTGACGTGGGGCGGCCCGGCTCCGTAATCGTTGGCCGGCGCAGGTAGAGCGGCTGAAGGGCCGCAGGATCCACCAGAAGGCCGGCGCGCAGGCGTAACCAGCCCAGATGCGCCAGGGCCGCGAGCCGCTGCCCAGGATGGTAGGGCAACGCCAATCTACACGCGGGGCCAAGCCCTGACTGAAGCTCCCCAGAAAACCGCTCCAGGCCTTCGCCGCACACCAGCGCATCATCGGGGATCAATGCCCCCAGCCGGGACGGCTCCGTGATGCCCTCCGGTTGAACCAGGCGAAGTCCGCCGCCGCCCAGCTCATACAAGGCCCACGAGACCTCGCCCCGGCCTGCGTCCAGCACCGCGCACACGGGCATCCCCGTCCAACGGTAGGGGTACGCCTCCACCTCCAGGGTGGTAGCGGAGGCCAGCGGCAGGCCCGCCGTCCACGCCAGTCCCTTTGCCACGCTCAGCCCCACCCGCAGGGCGCTAAAGCTCCCAGGGCCAATAGCCACGGCGATGCCAGAAAGGCCCTTCAAGGTCACACGCTGGCGCGCCAGGGCAAGCTCCACCGAGGGCATCAGCTCCACCGTATGGTTCTGCTGGGAGCGCCAGCAAAGGAATTGCAGGGTCTGCCCTTCGTCGCTTACCAGGGCCACGCCGGCGTAGCGGGTAGAGGTGTCAATAGCAAGAAGCATGGCAAAGTTGTGGGTTACGTCGCGGGCTGGCTCGGCTCTTATCTCCCGCCCTTCCCGTAGGTCTCAGAGAGGCGCGTGGTCTTGATGGCTCCGGGCGAAACAATCCCCCCAGAGAACACCATCTGCATCGCCACCGGCACCGTGATGTCGGTATCGTACACGTCTTCTATGGAGGCAATGGCCACCCAGCCAGATGTGGGTGTTGGAGCAGTTGGGATATACACCACCGCGAACTGTTTGCCATCAAAGGCCGTGGTCACCGAGGTCAAGAAGCCAATAGTCCAGTTTCCGCGCTGGGGGTACTCCAGCATCACCACCCGCTTGAAGCCCGTATCCCCCTTGCCGGAAAAGGATTCCACCAGCTTGTGGGACGCCGAATACACCGTGCCAATCAGGGGGATGCGCAGCACCGCTTTCTGCCCCCAGGCCACCAGCCGCCGCCCTACGGCATTGGCAAGAGTAAAGCCCACCACATAGAAGAGCACCACCGCCAACGCCAGGCCTGCGCCGGGAAGCGTCCACGTCACGCCGAATCTGGCCAAGACCCACGTAATGCCAGGGCTGAGCACGCCGTCCACCACGTCAAACAGGAACCTGAGAATGAGGTACGTTAACGCCACAGGCACCAGCAACAAGCTGCCAGCGACCAAGCTCCCGCGCACGTGAGAGCTGACGCTGCCCTTCAGTCGCTGCCAAGGCCCGCCTTTAGCCTTCGCCATGGTGACTTGCCGCCTTCATGCTTGGCCCTTACCCGTACTCTACCGTCCCCAGGTCTGCTCTAGCAGGCTCCGGAAAAAGGGAAGTCCAGAGGGGCGTAGTCCTTCAGCTGAAGGACGTAGCCCCGGAGCCTGCCCTGAGTCCGCCGAAGGCGGACGAAGGGGCGGGGGTTTGGGGGTGTTCTTCAGCACCCTGCTCTAGAGTATACCTACGGCCAAAGGGCAACACAACCAAAGCCGGAGGAACCACGTGGGGCGTTGCATTGACAGCAGGCATATCATGGAAGAGATAACCTCTCCTGCGAGCAGACAACAGATGACGACTCCTGTGGGCGGCCTCTCCCTCTTTGACGCAGCCAGGGCCATGGGCGTCCCCTTTACCAAAGAGGTCTCCCCTTCGGACCAAGAGGTGAAGGTCGGCGGCTTCAAGTTCCACTACCTGGACTGGGGCAACCAGGCCATGCCCACGCTGGTGCTCCTGCACGGCCGCACCAACTCTGCCCACACCTGGGACTTCACCGCTCTGGCCTGCTGCGACGCCTTCCACGTCCTCTCCCTGGATATGCCCGGCCACGGCGACACCGATTGGATACCAGGCGGCAGCTACACCCTTGACCACCAGCTACCCCTCATCGCCGGCTTCGTCAACGCCCTGGGCCTCACCGCCATCCGCCTCATCGGCCACTCCATGGGAGGCCGCATCGCCATGGTGTACACCGCTCAGCATCCAGGCGTGGTCAAGACCCTTGTGATGGTAGACATGGCCCCAGAAACCACCCGCGAGCCCATGGGTCTGGGCTGGCGACAGCTACCCGCCGAGACCGACACCTTTGAGGAGTTCGTTCAGGCCGCACACAAGCTCAACCCGCGCCGCTCCCCTGAACAGCTCCGCGGTAGCCTGGCCCACCAGCTCCGCCACTACCCCAACGGCAAGTGGAGCTGGAAGTGGGACCCGGCCCTGCGCGAGGCCAACACCAACGGCTGGGGCCCCGACCGCCTGTGGCCCTACGCAGAGGGGATACGCTGCCCATCCCTCCTCATCCGCGGAGGCGACAGCGACCTGGTCCCCCAGGCGGCGGTAGACCGCATGGCGCGCACCATGCCCGGCTTCACCTCCGTGGACATCCCAGGCGCAGGACACCAGGTACACGGCGACCGGCCTGCCCTCTTCATCCAAGCGGCGCTGGGATTTCTGAGCGCCCGCAGCTAGCGCTGCCCTTGCCGCATCGCTAGTGTCAGCCTCCCTTTGCCCTACCGTCACACTGACCTATGAACACCAACAGCCCTGAGGCGCCATCCCCCCGCACCCGTCAAAACCCTCTCAAGGGTCGTCAGAAGAGAGCTGCGCCGTCTCAGCCCGGGGGATCCAGGCTCAACCGGATGTACGGTGAGTTCGCTCCCCTGTGGACCCTCATCAGCAAGCCCGAGGACTACGCCAACGAGGCGCGCTGCTGGCGCGACATCCTTCGCCAGAAGCTGGGTCCCGGCAAACATCCCATCCTTGAGCTGGGCGTTGGCGGCGGCAACAACCTCTCCCATTTTGCCATTGAGTTCCAGGCCACCGCCGTGGACATCTCCGCACCAATGCTGGCCAACTCCATGCGCCTGAACCCAGGCGTAGAGCATCTTATTGGAGATATGCGCACCATCCGCCTGGGCCGCACCTTCAAAGCCGTGCTGGTGCACGACGCCATCAACTACATACTCACAGAGACGGACCTGAGGGCAGCCATCGCCACGGCCAGGGCCCACCTGGAGCCAGGCGGCGTCTTTATCGCCGCGCCCGACTGGTTCAAGGAGACCTTCCCAGGCACCCATGTGGGCCACCATGTCCGTCACGGCACCAGCCCTGAGTTCACCTTCATAGAGTACGTGGCCGACCCCGACCCCAACGACACCACCATGGAGTGGGTCTACTTCTACCTGTTCCGAGAGGGAGGCCCCCGAGAGGGAAACTCCTTTGTCCCGACAGGTCGGGACTTGAAAGAAGATAAGGCCTCCTTGAAAGCAAAATCACACAGCCACCGGGTCCGGGTGGAGGAAGACCACCATATCGTCGGAATCTTCCCCAGAAAGACCTGGGCCGACCTGCTCTCAGAGGCCGGCTTCTCCATGGAGACCGTCCCCTACGTGGACAAAGACACCAGCCAGACGGTCAGCCTGGTGGTGGGCGTTCTTTCGGAGGCCCTCCCAGTAAACAACGTGGCCTTCTTGCCATGAGCAACGCCAGCCCTGAACCCACTCCGACATCCGCTGCAGCCAGGCGGCCCAAGCTCTTCTTCGGTTGGTGGATCACCATAGCGGCCGCCATCCAGGCCTTCTGGACCTCCGGCACCTTTTTCTATGGCTTCTCCGCCTTCTTCAACCCCATTGCCAACGAGTTCGGATGGAGCCGCGCCGCTACCGCCACCGCTCTCTCCCTACAGCGTACCGAGTCCGGCGTCTTCGGCCCCTTCGTCGGCTTCCTGGTAGACCGGTACGGCGCAAAAGGCGTCATGATCGTCGGCACGGTCATCACGGCGCTGGGTTTCTTCTGGCTGGCCCGCATAGAGTCCCTCACCACCTTTTATCTGGCCTTTGGCGCCATCGCCCTGGGAATGTCCTTCGCCTCCATGGTGGCAAGCACCGCCGTGGTGGGCAACTGGTTCTCACGCTACCGGGGGCGCGCCATGACCATCGCCTTCTCGGGCGGCGGCCTGGGCGGCATCATGGCGCCGCCCCTGGTGTGGGCCATCGCCACCTTCGGCTGGCGCTCCGTCATAGACTGGATCGGCTTCGGCACCCTCTTGGTGGGCATCCTCACCTCACTGATCATGCGGCGCCGCCCCGAGGAGTATGGCTACCTGCCCGACGGCGCGTCTCCTTCTGACCAAAGCGCCGAAGCCGCTTCAGGCCCCCCAGCCCAGAGCGACAAGGCCTCTCACAAAGGGGGGCAGCAAGCCGCCGAAGACCCGGGCCTCACCGTCAAACAGATTATGAAGACCCGCGCCTTCTGGCAGATTGTTCTCGGCATGGGGCTTTCCGGCATGGTCATGTCCACCGTCGTCGTCTTCGCCATCCCTGGGCTGGAGAGCTTCGGCGTCTCCACCGCCACCGCAGGTTTGACGGTGCTCTTCATCTCCCTCTTCAACCTGGCGGGGCGCTTTACCCTGGGCTTCATGGCCGACTATGTTGACAAACGCAAGCTGCTAGCCTTCACCTACCTGCTCCTGGGCCTCGGCGCCCTGGCCTTTGGCGCCATCTTCCAGACCTGGCAGATCGCCCTCTTCCTGCTGCTGTACGCCCCAGGACACGGCGGCACCGTTCCCATCCGCTTCTCCATGGTCGCCGACTACTTTGGCCGCAAGGCGTATGCCTCCATCGTCGGCATCACCATGACCCTCACCGCCATCTTCGGCATCGTGGGGCCCGTGGCCACCGGCGCCCTGTACGACGCCACCGGCAGCTACCGGTGGGCCTTCATCGTCATGGGCCTCCTGTCCCTGGCTGCCATTCCCCTGACCCTGGCCCTCAAGCAGCCCCAGTCGCCCGCGACAAAGATGGGTGAACCTGCTGGCATCATCGCCCACTAGCAGGCTGCGCAAGAAAGGGGAGTCCAGAGGGGCAATAGCCCCTCTGGCGGGGGTCTGGGGGTGCCCCCCCAGATACCCTTCACCTCCCTTTGAACTGCGGTGGGCGCTTCTCCAGAAAGGAGCGCACCCCTTCCCTGTAGTCCTCCGTCTCCTGGGCAACCGCCTGGGCCTGGCTCTCCAGCAGCATCTGGTCCTCCAGGGTGTTCGCCAGGCTGCGGTACGCCACCCTCTTGATCAGCTCTATGGTGATGGGCGGCCCCTGGGCCAGGCGCTCCGCCAGGCCGATCGCCGTGGACATCAGCTCACTATCAGGAACAACGCGGCCCACCAGCCCAATACGCAGCGCCTCCTGAGCGTCAATGATGTCTCCCGTGTACATCATCTCCAGGGCCTTCTCCATGCCCACCAGCCTGGGCAGCAGGTAGGTGCAGCCATAGTCCGGCGCCAGGGCCCGACGCACAAAGATGGAGGAGAAACGAGCGCTCTCTCCAGCGATGCGCAGGTCACAGGCCATGGCTAGAGAAAGGCCAGCGCCCGCTGCCACGCCGTTTACCGCGGCGATGGTTGGCTTGGGAAACCGGTGCAGGCGCAGGGCAGGCCACCCCAAGGGCTTGCGCACCTGGCGCACCGGGTCTTGCGCAAGGGGGTGGCCTCGCCGGGACTGGGCCGGAGCCATGTTCGTCACGTCGGCGCCAGAGCAAAAGCCACGGCCCGCGCCCGTGAGCACTACCACCCGGGCCCCTTGCTCCAGGGCCTGGCCCAGGGCCGCCTCCAATTCATCCTGCATCTGCCGGTTGATGGCGTTCAGCACCTCCGGCCGGTTCAGCGTAACCATCGCCACGCTGTCCTTGACCTCAAAGGCAAGCGTCGTGTAGCTCATACCTCTCCTCCTTCACTCCCTTCGCGGTTGGCCACGAGGGCAGCCTACCATCACTGGTCGCCCGCATTCTAGACAAGCGTACGCCATGGGTCAACGCAATGGCTGCTTTGCGGTATCCCTAGCTGTTGTATAATAGCTTACAAAGCTGGAACCCCCGCTAAGGTTCGTATCCCTGGCCTAAGAGGGATTGCCCTAGATACAAAGGACTCCCATGAACACCATCAAGACCCTCTTCCTCATCTCCCTGCTTACCTCCCTTCTCCTGCTCATTGGCTACTTTGTGGGAGGCATAGGGGGCATCCTGGGCTTCCTCATTATCGCCCTGGCCATGAACTTCATCGGCTACTGGTTCAGCGACCGCCTGGTGCTGGCCCTGGCCCGCGCCAAAGTGGTCACGCCCGAAGAGGAGCCGGAGCTGCACAAGATCGTGGACGAGCAGGTGCGCCTGGCGGCCATTCCGAAGCCCAAGGTGTTTATCATCAGAGACCAAGCCCCCAACGCCTTCGCCACAGGGCGGAGCAAAAAACACGCCTCCATCGCCGTCACCGAGGGCATCACTCGGTTGCTCAGCAGGGAAGAGCTGGGCGGCGTCATCGCCCACGAGCTTGCCCACGTGGGCAACCGCGACACCCTCATCATGACCATCGTGGCCGCCATCGCCACCGCCATCTCCATGATCGCCTGGATGGTGCAGTGGGCCGCCATCTTCGGCGGCGGACGCCGGGACAGCAGGGAAGGCAACGCCCTGGGTATCATTGGCCTGCTGGTCATCGCCATCGTCATGCCCATCGTTGCCACCCTGATCCAGCTTGCCATCTCCCGGACGCGGGAGTACCAGGCCGATAAGACCGGCGCCTACACCTCCGGGAACCCCTTGGCCCTGGCCAGCGCCCTGCGCAAGCTCAAGCTCGGCAACAAGGACCGCCACCTGGACGTATCTAAAGAGCGCCTGGAACCCGTCTCCCACCTCTTCATCGTCAACCCCCTCAGTGGCGCGGGCGTGGTCCGCCTCTTCTCCACTCACCCGCCGTTTGAGGAACGTGTCGCCCGTTTGGAGGCGATGGGCAGGCAGACGCTCTGGCCGCGGTGAGCGGCGCTGCATCCCAGAGGCGTCAAGCGCATCTTAACTGTAAGGGGCGCCCCAAGAGCGCCACGCCCGCACCCACCGAAAGGACATCCATGAACGGCAATACCGTTGAGAACGTCATCGTCATCGGCTCCGGCCCCGCCGGTGATACCGCCGCCCTGTACACCGCCCGCGCGGAGCTGAGGCCCCTGGTCATTGAGGGCGTCACCCCCGGCGGCCAGCTCACCATTACCACCGACGTGGAGAACTATCCCGGTTTCCCTCACGGCGTCCAGGGCCCCGACATGATGCTCCTGTTCAAAGAGCAAGCCCAGCGCTTTGGAGCGCGGTACGTCTCCGGCCAGGTCACCGCCGTGGACCTCTCCCGCCGGCCTTTCAAGGTAATGGTGGACGAGTCAGACGCCTACTTTGCCAACACCCTTATCATCGCCACCGGCGCCGACGCCCGCTGGCTCGGCCTGCCTTCCGAGGAACCCCTCAAGGGCCGGGGCGTCTCCGCTTGCGCCACCTGCGACGGCTTCTTCTTCAAGGGCAAAAACCTCATCGTCGTCGGCGGCGGCGATACCGCTATGGAAGAGGCCACCTTCCTGACTCGCTACGCCACGAAAGTTCATGTCGTCCACCGCCGCAACGAACTCCGCGCCTCCAAAATCATGCAACAGCGCGCCTTTGACAACCCCAAAATCCAGTTCATCTGGGACACCGTGATAGAGGAGGTCCTGGGCGTAGAAGAGGGGATCGTGAAGGGCGTGAAGCTCCGCAACCTCAAGACCGGCCAGGTGAAGGAGATGCCCATAGACGGCGTCTTCATGGCCATTGGCCACAAACCCAACTCCGAGCTCTTCACCAGCCAGCTTGACCTGAACGAGAACGGCTACGTCCTTACCCACGACGGCCCTAAGACCAGCGTCCCCGGCGTCTTCGCCTGTGGCGATGTACAGGATTGGGTCTACCGCCAGGCGGTGACCGCCGCAGGCACCGGCTGCATGGCCGCCATTGACGCCGAGCGCTTCCTGGCCGAGCATGCCTCGGAGGCGGACCACGCCTCCAAAGCTGCCGCTCCCGCCCGCTAGACCTTCAGCCTCCCAGGGCGCCAGAGAGCGCGCCCGGCGCTTCCTGGCTCCCGCGAAGAGGCGCTCGTGTTGCGTCAAGAGAAAGTGTTACCGAAGAGGCTTGTTGTTCAGCCCGTGCCTGGGCCCAGAGTTGGCCAAGGGCAGTGTCCAGCTCGGCCTTGAGCCTAACGGGGTTCAGGCGTGC
>JACPCL010000016.1 GCA_016179765.1 Chloroflexota bacterium | reverse complement strand
CTGAGCCTCCGTCCACAGATCGGCGATCCGGTCCCGCATCGCCTCGTCCTCCTTGATGGAGTACCCGTTGAAGGTGTGCTCCTTGGAGTAGTTGACGATATCTTCGTCCCGGCGCACAGAGATCAGGTACCGGCCAGCGCCCACGCGGTCCAGGTTCAGGCCCATGGCGCCCACGTACCAGCCCATGTTCTTCTCCCCCAGCAGGGCGCTCTTGGGGACGCGCACGTCCTCAAAGAAGGTCTCGTTGGTTCTGCGGGTGCCATAGGTGGTGCCAGCGGGAGCCTGAGGGTCGTTCTGGATCGTCCACAAGGGACGCACGGTGATGCCCGGGGTGTCCATGGGGAAGATGAGGATGGAGATGCCCCGGTGCTTGGGGGCGTCAGGGTCAGTGCGCAC
Organism: Chloroflexota bacterium; assembly: GCA_016179765.1. Lineage (GTDB taxonomy): Bacteria > Chloroflexota > Dehalococcoidia > Lucifugimonadales > JACPCL1 > JACPCL1. The sequence continues at coordinate 36,708 of JACPCL010000016.1, read as the reverse complement.
CATCATGTAGATGTGGGTAGAGACGTGGGCCGAGGAGGTGAAAATCTTTTGGCCGTTGATGACGAAGAAGTCGCCATCCTCTACCGCGCGGCACTGGAGGGAGGCCAGGTCGGCGCCGCCGGAGGGCTCGGTGAAGCCCAGAGCCAACGTAACCTCACCCTTGATGATCTTGGGGATGTAATACTTCTTTTGCTCCTCGGTGCCTGCGGCCATGATGGCTGGCGCGCCGCTGCCGCCGCCGCCAACACCCATGCCTACGCGGGCAAACTCCTCTTCCACGATGTACTGGGTCAGGCGGTCTTTGCCTGCCCCGCCGTACTCCTTGGGCCAAGTGATGCCCAGCCACCCTTTCTCGTCAATCTTCTTCCGCAGGGCCGTAGCCTTGGGGCCGCGGGCACCCCGCTTCTGCGGCTCACCGGAAGGGGGAACATACCCCTCCTCAAGCTCCATGACCACTTCATCAGTGACGTTCTCCGCAATGAACCTGCGGACCTCTGCGCGTAGCGCATCCTGGTCTTTGCTCCAGCCAAAATCCATAGGGCACCTCCCTTTGCTAGTCAAAGCAACAGGCCGCGATGCTCTCAGAACATTTGGACTGAAAGCCCGCTCCAATGCGGCCTACACCGTCGCTAATCTACTACCCAATTCACCACTCTGTCAAGAGGTGCTACTGCCTGATTCTCGCCTACATCCTTGGGCAACAACGTCGCTCCGAGGGCCAAAACCGAGGGGCGGCCTGAAAGGCCGCCCCTACCTTTGAGTCCTGGGCCACCGATGTGCCGCGGTTCTTGGAGGCGACGGGCGGATTCGAACCGCCGAATAGGGGTTTTGCAGACCCCCGCCTTAGACCACTTGGCTACGTCGCCGGAAAACAGGAAGAGGGAGGTGGTGCCGAGGAGGAGACTTGAACTCCTACGAGCCGAAGCTCACGGCCCCCTCAAGACCGCGTGTCTGCCAATTCCACCACCTCGGCGTATCCGTGGGAAGCGATTGGCAGGGGCGCGAGGATTCGAACCCCGGACCTGCGGTTTTGGAGACCGCTGCTCTACCAACTGAGCTACACCCCTGTGCCTTTCGCAAGGCCCCAACCCCATCCGTACTGTAGCATCCGTATCCAGGCCCGTCAAGGCAAAGGGGGCATGAGCCGCCCAGCCTCCTGGGGAGACTCCTCTGGCCCTATCAGCTCCTCCAGGCCCGTCTCCCCTTGCCCACTTTCATCCTTGTTGAACCAGGCAAAGAAGATGGCGGTCATGAACACCAGGTAGAAGAGGGCGCCCGGAATCTTCATGATCAGGCCTGCCACCTGCTGGTCCGTCGTGGCGCTTATACCCCACAGGCGAGGGACAGCGCCGTACCAGGGATACAGCACGTGAGGTGAAAAGGTGATAGCCGCGCCAATGATGCCCATCGGCAGAGACATGCCAAATAGGTACAGAATCTGGATGGGATAGCTGGCCCGGGGCACCTCAGTCGTCGGGCTCAGGATGGGCCACCAGCCGATGACGGCCCCCCCAATGAACAGCAGGTGCTCTAGGATGTGGGGTGCGTGGGAACGCAGCGTGAGGTCGTATAGGAAAGGGAAGTGCCAGATCCCTAGGATGGCGTTAAAGACCAGGAAGGCGGCCAGCGGATGGGTAACGAACCGGACCGCCCTCCTTACGGGCTGACTTCTGAAGATGGGACGCATTAGCCAGCCAGGCGTGCCTACCAGCAGCATCGGCGGGGCAATCAGCACCAGAAGCAGGTGCTGGACCATGTGGGCGCTGAAGAGGAATGAGTCGGCAAGCTCGTGGATGGAGGAGGTCAGCGCAATGTACAGCACTATGACGCCGCCTGTGAACCAGGCTACCTGCTTTGCTTCAACCTCCTCGGCCCAGCCGAACCGCCTGCGCAGTGGGCCAACGCCCCACAGGTACACGCCTTCCAGCAGCAACAGGACAATGACGACCTCAAGATGAAAGTGCCACTGGAGCCAGGAAAAGGAGGCTGCCTCACCGTTCATGCCACACCCACACTAGAGGGAAAAGCTATGACGCCTTGCGCCCGGAGCGAGCGGCAATGGTTGCGCCGATAAGGATAAGTAGGGCTACGACCGTGGCTACGATGACCGCATACGGCTCTTTCACCCCGGAGAGCTCCTCTTTGGCTTCCGCCATGGCCAGCAACAACTCGCCTATGCCGACAATCGCGCCTATGGTCAACAGGATTACCAGCACCGGGACCCAGAAAGCAGAGAACAGTCTTTCTTGCATAACACCCCTCGCGCCGTCTAGGAAAAGAAAACCCTGAACAGGGACATGAGGGCGATAAGGATAGCCGTCGTCAAGAGGATGCCCCCGACGAATAGGGCCGAGAACAGCCTGTGGTCAAACTTAAGGTGCATGTAGAACATGGCCACCAGCCCGAACTTGGTAGCGGACAGGACGATAAGGATGGGGAGCAGCAAGCCCCCAACGCCCGCATAGACAACTCCCACTTCAACGAGGGTAATGAGAGCAAGAATGACCGCTATAGCCGCATATTTGGCTGGAGTCGGATGGGCCTGCTCGTGTCGTTGCGCTGTGGTTGCCATGGTTGCTCCTGCCTAGGTGATGATGTTCGGGGCTTCCACCAGGTAGACCACGGTGAAGATGACGATCCACACCACGTCCACAAAGTGCCAGTAGAGGCCAGCTAGCTCAATGTTCAGGTGCTGCTCCGGCTTGATTTTGCTGCGTAGCGCCTGCACCCAGAAGGAGAGCAGGATGATCACGCCAACGGTCACATGCAACCCGTGGAACCCGGTAAGGGTAAAGAAGGTGGAACCAAAGAGGTTGGACTTGATGGTGAGCCCGTGCTCCACAAAGGTGGTGAACTCAAAATACTGTCCGCCCAGAAAAACGGAGCCAAGCAGGGCCGTCGCCAGAAGCCATATCTTCAGCCCGCGCATGTCGCCACGCTGGATGGCCGCCAGGGCCAGCACCATGGTCAAGCTGCTCATCAGCAGGACAAAGGCGCTGACGGAGGTGTACGGGATGTTGAACACCTCGTAAGGGTACGGTCCTGTCAGGCTCTTGCCGTGATAGAGAAGGTAGGTGGCCACCAGAGAGCCGAAGAAGAGACAGTCGGACCCCAGGAACGCCCACATGAGGAGCTTCCGGTGGTCCAGCCCCGTGGTGGTCTCGGGATGCGCGGCGGGGGCGCTTGCCGTTGCCATTATGCGATGAACTCCTGTCCTGCTATCTACTCTTCTGGGCCGGCGGGTTCAAAGGCCCAGCCGTAGGCGCCAAAGAAAAGCACCAACAGCCCCACTGCCATGACGATGACGCCAGCCAGAGAGGCAGTCTGCTGAAGGGCAATGCCAGCCCCCGCCGTGCCCAGGCCAAGGGCGGTGATGAAAGGAAAGTAGGAGAGGCCTGGTATATGGATGCCATGGGTATCTTCATGACCCTGCCCATACTGGGCAGCCGGCTGATGCGCGCCGCCCCGGGGGACGGGCACCGCACGGCCATCCGCCCCCTCAGTGTACTTCTGATGCCAGAAGTCGTCCCTGGCGTGGACGTGGGGAATCTCCCGGAAGTTATAGATAGGCGGTGGCGAAGGTATAGCCCACTCCAGGGTCCGACCATCCCAGGGGTCGGCGGGGGCATCGTGAGGTTTCCGCAGGGTGGCCACGGTATTCCAGATAAACACCAGCGTCCCAATGCCCAGGGCATAGGCGCCAAGAGAGGAAACCAGGTTCCAGAAGTCCCATCCCATAGCTGTGTCGTAGGTATAGATCCGGCGGGGCATGCCATCTAGCCCAAGCCAGTGCATGGGGCCAAAGGCCACGTTCATGCCAAAGAACATCAGGGCGAAATGTAGCTTGCCCAGGCCCTCGTTGAGCATGCGGCCCGAGAATTTCGGGAACCAGTAGTAAATGCCGGCAAAGAGGCCAAAGATAGCACCCCCAAACAGCACATAGTGTATGTGGGCAACGATGTAGTAGGTGTCTTGCTGTTGGGCGTCCGAAGGAGGAGAGGCGTGCGATACCCCGCTCAGTCCCCCAATAATGAAGAGGGCAATGAATCCCACGGCAAAAAGCATGGGCGTTTTGAACTCCAAGGAGCCGCCCCAAAGGGTTCCAAGCCAGTTGAAGATCTTAACCCCGGTAGGCACGGCGATGAGCATGGTGGTAATGGCAAAGGTCGCATTGGCCACTGCCCCCAGGCCTACAGTGAACATATGGTGGCTCCACACGCCCCAGCCCATCACGCCAATGAACAAGCCGGAGAAGACCACAAAGGGATATCCGAAGAGAGGCTTCTTGGAAAAGGTGGGCAAAACCTCAGAGACGATGCCCATGGCCGGCAGGATCAGAATGTACACTTCCGGGTGGCCGAAGACCCAGAACAGGTGTTGCCACAGGATGGGGTCGCCGCCAGCGGCGGAGTTGAAGAAGTTGGTGCCGAGGAAGCGGTCAAAGCCCAGCTCAATCAGTGCAATGGTGATGACCGGCATAGCGGTTATGAGCAGAAAAGAGGTGACCAGCGCCATCCACGTGAACACCGGCATGCGCATGAGCGTCATGCCCGGCGCCCGCATGTTCAATATGGTAACCACAAAGTTCAGCGCACCCGCCACGGAGGAGACACCCAAGGTGAGCAGTCCCAGGACGTAGAAATTCATGCCCGGGCCTGGGGAGAAGGTGGAGGTGGTGATGGGCGCGTAGGCGAACCACCCATCCCCTGCGGCGCCGCCAAAGACCCAACCGGCGTTCAGCAGCACGCCGCCAAAGAGGAAAACCCAGTAGCTGAGGGCATTGAGTCGTGGGAAGGCCACGTCCCGTGCGCCGATTTGCAGCGGCACCACCAGGTTAAAGAAGGCCACACCCAAAGGCATTATGGCCAGGAAGATCATGGTCAGCGCGTGCATGGTAAAGAGCTGACTAAAGACATCTGGGCTGACCGCCGTGCTCCCCGGCCGCATAAGCTGAGTGCGGATGGTGAGGGCTTCAACGCCACCAAGAAGGAAGAAGATAAGGGCGCTGGCGCCGTACAGGACGCCAATGCGCTTATGGTCCACCGTCACCACCCAGCTCCAGATCCCGTTGTAGGTAGTGGGACGGTGCAAGAAGCGAGGTAATGCGCCAGTCGCCGTTGCCATCAAGTGCCTCCGTGACCTCTGTTCAAGAAGTCCCCTTCAGGGTAGTCTCCCCATAGGTCTATTTCAAGCTCTGCAAATATGCCACCAGGGCGGCAACATCGGCGTCGCTCAAGGACTGGTTGGCGTTGTGATAAGCGCCCGCTAGCTCCCCCATGCGGTTGCCAGGCTTCACTTCGCCAGGGTCCTGTATCCACCGCCGCAGGTTATCGTCACTCCTCTCAAGGAGACCCGCTGCCAGGGTATCCCGAGTCGCGAAATGGGTGAGGTTGGGTGCGGGGAACTGGGGTTGCCCCTGGCGGAAGCCATCCATGCGCCGCTCCTGCACGCCCTCGGCGTCGGGCCCGTTGACGGTGTGGCATACGGTGCACCCCTTCAAGCCAAACTCCCGGGCCATGGGAGCGGCGGGTGGCGCCTGCTGGGCGGCAACCCAGGCATCAAACTCCGCCTGGCTCTGGGCGATGACTCGGAAGCGCATCAGCGCATGGGCGGTACCGCAGAACTCGGCGCACTGGCCGTAGAATAGCCCAGGCTCCTCCGCCTCAAACCACATGGCGTTGGTGCGGGTGGGTATCATGTCGGTCTTGCCTGCCAGCTTTGGTATCCAGAAGCTGTGGATGACGTCCTGGGATGTAAGCTGTAAGGTTATAGGCTTGTTGATAGGTATGTGCAATTCGTTAGCGGTGGTAACGCCTACCTCTGGATAGTTGAACTCCCACCACCACTGATGCGCAACGGCCTTCACGCGCACAACCTCCCCTTCCGGAGCGTCAGCTTGAGCAAAAATCGTCGTGATGGTAGGTACGGCGATCACTACCAGAATAAGCGCGGGAATAATGGTCCAGGTCACCTCCAGGGGAGTGTTGCCGTGGGTCTGCTTGGGCAGTGGCTGCTGGCCGGCCTTCTTACGAAAGCGGAAGACGGCATAAATCAGGGCGCCCTCTACGACGACAAAGACGAACGCGGCAGTCCAAAAGATGATCTGAAAAAGAGTGAGCTGTTCCCGGGCAATTCGGCCTGCCGGGTCAAAGGTGGACTGGGGATTGGACGGGTAACAGCCAGACCAAAGGACGGTAACCAGCATAAGGGAAGCGAGAATGATGAGACGCCACGGGATGCGAAGGCTATGAACGACCATGACCCCTCTACAGACCTGAGATGGGAGTGTGTTCGCCTTCCAGGCGGGGCTTGTCTCTGACTTTGTGATATTTTGGACAAGCATTTATTTATAACAGAGGCCAGAAGTGGCGTCAAGACATTTGGGTGCATTTGCACCAAACATCTTAGGGCATACGCATCCAAATGCAACCTACTAGAGGCTATGGTATAGTGGGGTCAAGGCACAGGAACTCTGGCGCCTCTTCGTTGCCGCCGCATCTCCCCCTCCTGAGCCTGCTCCCCACGCCTGGGGCGCACGGATTTTGCACCGCATGAGTAGTCAACCGTCTGAATCATCCACAACCCGTGGGCCATCTACCATCACAGGGAGACCCCACCTCCTTTTGCATCCCAAACACACCAGCAAGCCCTTTTTGGCGCTACTGATTGCCGCGGCCTTCGCCGTCTTCCTCCTGGTGACCATCGGGGGAACGGTAAGAGTCACCGGCTCCGGCCTGGGCTGCCCCGACTGGCCCCTGTGCCACGGCAGGATCATACCGCCCTTGCAGTTCAATACGCTGGTTGAGTACAGCCACCGCCTGGCCGCCAGCATCACCAGCCCCCTGATTATCCTGGCCGCCGTGGCCGCCTGGTGGAGATATCGGGGCTACCCCCTCATCACCGTGCCACTGACTGCCTCCCTAGCACTTCTGGCGGTAGAGGTGGTCTTGGGCGGCGTCACCGTCCTGGCCGAGCTGCCCCCTGCCATTGTCACCGTACACCTTGCCACGGCACAGGCCATCTTTGCCCTGCTCCTCACTACCATCGTTTGGTACTGGCAGAAGCCGCTCGCTGAGGCATCGGCCTCTCCGGGCCTCCGCCGGTGGGCTGCGTGGGGTGCGCTGGCGACCTTCGCCGTCTTGCTATCGGGCTCCTACATAGTAGGCCAGGGGGCGGGGAGCGCATGTGACCGCTGGCCCCTGTGCGACGGCGGCCTCTTCCCTACCCTGCCCGTCCAGTGGCTGAACATGGCCCACCGATTGCTTGCGGCGGCGGGCGGTCTTCTCGCCTTGGGAATCGCCATGAAGGCGTCGCGGGCCAAAGGGGCCGTGGGCAGCGTGCGATGGGCTGGCGCGCTGATAGGGGCAGCAGCCCTCGGCCAGATGCTGGTGGGAGCCGCCAATCCTTGGACCCAGTTCTCGGACTTGGCACGAATCGCCCACCTAAGCCTAGCTACAGCCCTGTGGGGAGCAAGCGTTGTTCTCCTGGCCTTGGCCTGGCGGCCTTCAGCAGCGGAGAGTTCAGGAAGGGGTGTGCTGGCGTTAGGGGTTATCGCCGACTACCTGCTGCTGACCAAGCCCCTCATTATCATGCTCCTGCTGCTCACTGCCCTGGGCAGCATGTTCCTGGCGGCTCAGGGAGCACCCCCCGCCTCTACCGTATTCCTGGTGCTGATTGGGGGCGCCCTGGGGGCTGGAGGGGCTAACGCCATCAACCATTACCTGGACAGAGATATTGACCTGTCCATGGCTCGCACCCGCGTCCGCCCCATCCCCGGGCAGCGCGTCTCTCCCCGCAAAGCCCTCCTCTTTGGCATCCTGCTCAACGTCCTCGCCTTTGCGCTCTTGACGGCGTGGGTCAATCTGCTCAGCGCGATCCTGACCCTTGCCGCCACCCTCTTCTACGTCTTTGTCTACACCCTGTGGCTGAAGCGCATCACGGTGCAAAACATTGTCATCGGCGGCGCAGCAGGAGCCTTTCCCCCTCTGGTGGGCTGGGCTGCCGTGACGGGTAGCCTGTCCCTACCGGCATTGTACCTCTTCGCCATCGTCTTTTTCTGGACACCCCCCCACTTTTGGGCGCTGGCTATCATGCTCCAGAGCGATTACGCTAAAGCTAAGGTCCCCATGATGCCCGTGGTCCTGGGTGTGCCCGAGACCACCAGGCAGGTCCTGCTGCACAGCCTGATCCTGGTCACTCTGACCATCCTCTTCGTCACCGTCTACCCGGTGGGGTGGCTGTATACCAGCGGCGCCATCGTGCTGGGGGCGTATTTCCTGTACCTCGCCTGGCGCCTGTTCCGCAACCCAGGCATCCCCGCGGCCCGCCGGCTCTACCTCTACTCCCTCCTCTATCTGGCCCTCATCTTCACCCTAGCCATCGCTGGCGTCCTGTTAGGGATATGAAACTCCACTATCTGGGTGATGAAAAAAGGGGAGTTCAGAGGGGCGAAGCCCCGGAGCCTGCCCTGGTGAGCCGAAGCCCTGAACGCAGTGAAGGGGGTAGCGAAGGGACGGGGGTTTGGGGGTGTTTTTCAGCAACCTGCTATTGGCACAGGAGCTTCTCAAGAGGCCTGGCCATCTTTGCGGCTTTGGCCCTGGCAGGGACGGCTGCTTGCAGCTCAACCCCCTCCTTTCGTGGCACAGTAGTGGCGCCGCCCTTGCAGGCAACGCCCTTCCAGCTCCAGGACCAGTTTGGAGGGATGGTCTCCCTGGCCGATGTTGCCGGCAAGGTGGTAGCCCTGACCTTCCTTTACACCAACTGCCCCGACGTTTGCCCTCTGACCACCGAGGCCCTTCGCCAGGCGCACGATGCCCTGGGCAACGACGCCTCCCAGGTGGTATTCCTGGCTATCACAGTAGACCCCGCCAGGGACACGGCCCAGCGCGCCTACGAATACTCGGCGCAGAAGGGGATGCTTGACAAGTGGCGCTTCCTGACAGGGAGCCTTGAACAGCTTTCGCCGGTATGGGAAGGGTACTTTATCGCTGCCGACGCCTATCGCCTGGATGCGGGTGGAGCCTTCCAGCAGTTGAGCCAGGCGGCTCTGACACAAAGGGCACAGCAAGAAGGGATGCCCTCTTACCTCATTGGGCACCAGGCGCCCGTGTACCTCATTGACCGGAAGGGCTTCATACGGGTGCTGCATTCAGACGTAACCCTGGATGTCCAGCCGTTGGTGCAGGACATCAGGACGCTACTCAGGAAGTTCTAAGTTGCGGCCTTGTACGTGATACAATGGCCTAGAGCACGACGAAAGGCACGTCCATGGCTACAGCGAAGACGCTCATCACCGCAGAACAGCTATTGCAGATGCCATCAAAAGGCAAACGACTGGAGCTTGTCAAAGGGGAGCTACTTGAAATGCCGCCCGCAGGAGGAAGACACGGCCAGATTGCCTTGAGAATTGGCAGATTGCTGGGAAACTTTGTGGAGCAAGGGGCCTTGGGAGAAACCGTAGCTGCCGAAACTGGCTTCCTTATCGCCCGAGACCCAGATACAATCCATGCCCCCGATGTCGCCTTCATTTCCAAAGACCACTTGCCTCATAGGGAACTTGCCCAAGGCTTTGTGGATGTTATTCCCGACCTCGTCGTTGAAGTCATGTCCCTTTCAGACACCGCCCCCCAGGTGCAAGCAAAGGTGGAGGACTGGCTGTCCGCAGGCATCCGCCTGGTATGGGTGGTCTACCCCAACACTCGCTCGGTGGTGGTCTACAACGCCCATCGGGAGGCCAGAGTCTTGGCCGCCAACGAAACCCTCACTGGAGAGCCTGTGCTACCCGGCTTTACCTGCAACATCAGCGAGCTGTTCTAGCTGAAACGGAAGACCCGGACCGCCGCCACCGACGACACCACAATCCAGGCTCCCAGGATGGCAAGCTCCCCCGGGTACTCCCAGAAGGGCCTGGCGTCCAGCGCCACGCCCCGCATGGCGTCCAACAGGGGTGAAAGGGGAAGGTATTCAACAGCTGTGGCTATTATCTTGGGCAGGTTCTCATTGGGGAAAAATGTGCCTGAGAAGAACATCATGGGTATGGAGATGGCATTGGCCATGCCATCGGCGGCGCGCACGTTCTTCGCCACCGCTCCAACGATGAAGCCCAGATTCAGGAACACCACGTTGGCCACCACCACCAGCGCCATCATATAGAGGAAGTTGCCATAGAAGTGACCGTTGAAGAGCAGCATCCCTGCGGCCATGATGATGACCGCCTGTACTACGGAAAGCAGCAGGAAGGCCATAATCTGGGCGGCAAAGAAGGTGCGTACTCTGAGGGGCGTGGCCAGCATGCGCTTCAGAATCTTCTGCTCCCGGTACAGGGCCATGGCCGAGGCCACCCCTATGATGGAGTAGGTCATCACCCCCATTCCGACAAGGCCGGGGAGAACGAAATCAAAGTAGGTAAATTGCCGCGCCTGGACTCCCTGGGGCCTAAGCTCAAGCATGGTTGGCGCCTGGACTATGCTCTGGTTTGTATTGTCAATGAATTTCTGAATGGCTCCGATAATAATCGGTGCTGACTGGTTGGCACGGTCGTACAGGAGAGTGATTTCCACTGGCGTAGCCGCAGGCCCCTGGGCCAGACGGGGCCCCAACCCCTCAGGGATAATCAGCACATAGATTCCATTGCCATCCTCTAACTCCCTCCTTAGCTCCGCCTCGTCCTGGCGCACCGCTACGTTGAAACGCTCCACGGCCGAGAGGCTGGCTATTAGCCCCTCAGATACCTCGTCTTGCGCCCGGTCAACTACCAGGAGATTCACCTCTAGCGGCTCGTCGAAGCGGAACAGCCCAAAGACTACGACAAATATCAGAGGAAACACCATCGCCCAGAACAGAGCTTGTCTGTTGCGGGCTATCATCTTCAGGTTCGCTATCGTCAGCGCCATCAACATGCCTGCTCTCCTTTGACCTCACCCCCTGTGTCCCCCTCTCCTGCAAGAGGGGGGCAGTATCTCCCCCTTCCCGCATCGGGAAGGGGGGCTAAGGGGGTTAGGTTATTTTGTACATGACCTTCAGTGCCAGGGCATGGCCCGATCACTCAAAAGCGAACAGAATCAGTTTCCCCAGAATCACATGCATCCTGGGGAGGGGGTAGGTCAGTCGCGAAGCTGGTGGCCGGTCAGGGCCAGGAACACATCCTCCAGGTTGGCGGGCACGACCTCCAGGTGAGCAAGGCGTATACCCTTGCCGTTGGCCCAGGCCAGCAGGGCCTGCAACGTGCGGGCGGCGTCGGCGGAGCGCAGGTGGCACACGCCCTCGCCGTCAAACTCCACGCCTCTGACCGAGTCCAGGGCTTCCAGGTTGTTCGTGGGCAGCGGACCCTCCGCCATCACCTTCACCTCGTAGGGCACCGGCAGTCGCCGCACCAGGCTGTTCGGAGTGTCCAGGGCGATAATCTTGGCCCGGTCCATAATGGCCACACGCTGGCAGAGGAGCTGCGCCTCCTCCATGTAGTGGGTGGTCAGGACAATGGTGCGCCCCTCCTTATGGATGGCCTGGACAAACTCCCACAGGTTCCGGCGCGCCTGGGGGTCCAGGCCGGTGGTCGGCTCGTCCAGGAACACCACCTCCGGGTCGTTCACCAGGGCCGCCGCGATGGTGAAGCGCTGCTTTTGGCCGCCCGAGAGCTTGCCTACCGTGGCCTTGGCCTTCTCCATGAGGCCGACCTTCGCCAGAAGTTCCATGGGAGGCAGATGCCTGGGATAAAAACGGCCAAAGAGGTTGAGAATCTCGGTGAGGGTCAGGTACTCAAAGTAGGCGGAGGCCTGGAGCTGGACGCCGATGCGCTCCTTCACCTTTTCCTGCTCTCTATGGGTATCGGTTCCCAATACAAGGGTGCGGCCGGCCGTCGGCTCCTGGATGCCCTCAATTATTTCCATGGCCGTGGTCTTGCCCGCGCCGTTAGGCCCCAGGATGCCAAAGACCTCCCCCTGGCGGACGGTAAAGGAGACGCTATCCACGGCGGTGAAGGCGCCGAACTTTTTGACCAGGCCCTCTACTTGGATCGCTTCTGTCATGGGGGGTCCGTTGCTGAAAGGTAGGGGTTGTCGCTCTTCATTCTAATGCAGATAGCCGGACAAGCATACGTCCTTGCGAGCTAGGCCTACGTCCTGAGCGCCCGCAGCACATCCCTTGCCGCCCCATAATCCCGGCGGCCGCTGCGCAGGATGGGCGGCACCAGGTAGATGGTGCGCAGGCCAGCCGCCAGGAACACCCGCGCCTGCTCTAACGCGATGTCCACCCCCGGGCGGCCCTTCTCCAGGTCCCCTCGTACCTGCTCCGGCACGTCGCCAAAGAGGATGCCGCCCTGGGCGGGTATGGGCAGGCCGTAGAAGATGGGCCGGGGAAAGGGCTGGCCCGCGTGCCGATGGTACGCTTCGTGGAACTGCCGGGCCAGCCCTACCTGATAGAAGGTCTGCGCCAGAAAGAAGTCGGCGCCCGCTTCCACCTTGCCATGGGATGAGCGCGCCTCCTGCTCCAACCCTCTGCTGAAGTCCATGACCGCGCCAATACAAAAAGCGGTGGGCGACCGCAGTTTGCCACCCCGAAAGTCCTCGCCCCGGTTGAGCCTTGCGATGTCCCTGATAAGCTCAGAGGGCTGATAGTCGTTGACGCCTCTGATAGACCCCCGGTCCTCGTCAGTGAACGCGTCTCCCTGCAGGACGACGACGTTCTCCAGCCCTAAAAGCTGCGCCCCCAGCAGGTGGTTCTGGATTGCCAGGCGGTTCATGTCCCGACAGGCCAGGTTGAAGATGACCTCCTGCCCGCCTTCACGGGCTACCCTTTCTTCACCGCCCCCTGAAGGGGGCGGCATGGAGCCTCTACCCTGAGCTATGAGATGAGCCATGACAGTAGAGTCCACGCGTACGGACCTGCCCGGGCTGTAGGCCACGCATACGAAGTCGGCGCCGACCTCTTTGACCTGGTCAATCGTGGACAGGTCTGCCCCCCTGGGCGGTGAGAAGTCGCAGATGAAGATGGGGCGGCCGCCCGCCTGGGCCAGCTTCTGAGTGACGGTGGACATGCCTGGGTCCCCTTTTCTGGAATACGTTGTACCCCAGAAGGTGCAGGCGCGTCAACCAGTGTGTTGACAACCCAAGCATTCGCCCCGAAGATGGAGGGCACAGCAGGACGCTTTGCCCCTTATACCCGCAAGGAGACCGTATGAAAGCCATTCAGATTACCCAGACCGGCGGTCCGGAAGTCCTCAAGTACGTTGACCTGCCCGACCCCAAGCCAGGCCCCGGCCAGGCCCTCATAGACGTGAAGGCCATCGGCGTCAACTTCATGGACATCTACAACCGCTCCGGCCTGTACCGGACCAACGTGCCCATGATCCTGGGCGGTGAGGGCGCAGGCACCGTCTCCCAGATTGGGTCTGGCGTCACGGACATCAAGGCGGGCGACCGCGTCGCCTGGGCCAGCGGCGGCTCCTCCTACGCCGAGAAGGTGGTAAACCAGGCAGAGCGGCTGGTGAAGCTGCCCCAGGGCGTCAACTTTGAGCTAGGGGCCACCGCCATGCTCCAGGGCATGACCGCCCACTACTTGAGCCATGACACCTACCCCTTGAAGAAGGGCGATATGTGCCTTATCCACGCAGCGGCAGGAGGCGTTGGCCAGTCCCTGGTGCAGCTTGCCAAGCTGTGCGGCGCGACGGTCATCGCTACCGTGTCCACCCAGGATAAGGCAACGCTGGTGAAGGGGCTGGGAGCCGACCACGTTATCCTCTACTCCCAGCAGGACTTTGCAGAGGAGGTCAAGCGCATCACCGGCGGCCAGGGCGTTGAGGTGGTGTACGACTCCGTGGGCGCGACGACCTTTGACAAGGGGTTGGAAATCCTGAAGCCTCGCGGGTACATGGTGCTGTACGGCCAGTCCAGCGGCCTGCCCAATCCCGTCAGCCCTGCTACCTTGCAAGCCAAGTCTCTCTTCATGACGCGCCCCGGCCTGGGCCACTACACCGCCACACGGGAAGATCTGGTGCGTCGCGCCACGGCGGTCTTCAACCTCATTGCCCAGGGTAAACTGAAGATGCAGATCTTCGGCACGTACCCCCTGAAAGACGCTGCGGAGGCCCACCGGCGTCTGGAGAACCGGGAGACCACCGGCAAGCTGCTGTTGGTGCCTTAGACCTAACCCCCTCATTCCCCCTTCCCGTCGCGGGAAGGGGGAGGTAGAAGGAAGTCTCATGGAACTATCCTTTGAGAAGATCACCCTCCCCAACGGTCTGGACGTTATCTTCCACCAGGAACACTCCATTCCTCTGGCGTCGGTGAACGTGTGGTATCACGTCGGCTCCAAGGACGAGGAGCCAGGCAAGACCGGCTTTGCCCACCTCTTTGAGCACCTCATGTTTGAGGGGACAAAGCACCACAACGCCAGCCACTTTGAACCCCTGCAAAAAATTGGGGCCGTCCTCAACGGCTCCACCACGCCAGACCGCACCAACTACTGGGAAAACGTGCCCTCCAACTATCTGGAGCTGGCCCTATGGCTGGAGGCGGACCGCATGGGCTTTCTGCTGGACGCCCTGGACCAGCGGCGTTTTGACGTGCAGCGAGATGTGGTGAAGAACGAGCGCCGCCAGAGCTACGAGAACCGGCCCTACGGCATGGCCTCCCTCCGCCTCACCGAGGCCACCTACCCCATGCCTCACCCCTACCACTGGCCCACCATCGGCTATCACCAGGACCTGGACGCCGCCAGCCTGGACGACGTGCGCGCCTTCTTCGGGCGGTACTACGCTCCCTCCAACGCCAGCATCGCCATCTCCGGCGACTTTGACCTGGAGGAGGCCAAAGACCTGGCGCACCGCTACTTCGCTGACCTGCCCCCAGGACAGCCGCCCATGCGCACCAAGCGCACGGACTCGCCCCTTGCAGGTAAGACCGACCTGACCCTGTACGACAGGGTGCTACTGCCGCGCCTCTACCTCACCTGGCCCACGGTTCCCCGCTTCTCGGCAGATGAAGCCCCCCTTGCGCTTCTGGCCTCCATCCTGGCCGATGGCAAGAGCTCTCGCCTGCACCGCTCCCTGGTGTACCAGCAGCGCATCGCCCAGAGCGTGGGCGTGTACCACGCCGGCGCGGAGATCGCGGGAGCGATGCACCTGGAGGTCACGGCATCCCCAGGCCACACCCTCGGGGAGGTAGAGGACGCGCTCCTCCAGGAGATTGATCGCCTGCGCGCCCAGGGCCCCACCGATGAGGAGGTGGAGCGCGCCTGGAACCAGATGGAGTGGCAGACGGCCCGGCAGCTCTCCACCATCGGCGGGTTTATGGGGCGGGCCAACCGCCTCAACACCTTCAACGTCTTCGGCGGCGACCCGGGGCTGGCCAACAAAGACCTGGCCCGTTTCCTGGCAGTGCGCCCAGAGGACGTGCGGCGCGTGGCCCAGGCCTACCTCAACAGCCGGCGCGTCCGTTTGGAGGTGCTGCCGGAACCCCAACGCTCCAAAACAGCAACGACGGTAGACCGCACCTTGCAGCCCCAGGCAGCCCCTACCCGCCCCTTCAGCCCACCCTTGCCCAGACGACAGCGCCTGCCCAACGGGTTGGAAGTGTTGGTGGTTGAGAAGCGCAACGTGACCCTGGTCTCCTTTGACCTGGCCTTCAAGACCGGCGGCGTCGCCGATCCCGCCAGTAAACCCGGCCTGGCCGCCTTCACCGCCGCCATGCTCCAGGAGGGCACCCCCTCGCGTACCAGCCAGCAAATTGCCGACCAGCTTGAGCAGATGGGGGCGCAACTCTCCATCAGCACCGGCCGGGAACAGACCACCATCGGCACGGAAACCCTTTCCCGGCACTGGCCCAAGGCGCTGGAGATCATTGCCGACCTGGCCCAGCATCCTACCTTTCCCCAGCACGAGCTGGACAGGGTGCGCCAAGAGCGGCTGACCTCCCTGCGCCGCATGAACGACGACGCTACGGCCATAGCTGGCCGCGTGGCCCCCATGCTGCTGTACGGGCCCGCCAGCCCCTATGGCCATCCCCTCTTCGGCGCCGAGGAGTCGCTCTCCAGCCTCTCCCGCAATGACCTGGAAAGCCACTACCGCCAGGTGTACGGGCCAGGTTGCGCCACCCTTATCGTCGCCGGCGACGTGACCCTGGAAGAGGCTGTCCGCGTCGCCGGGCACCACCTGGGCAACTGGACGGGCGCCGCCGCTTCCGTCCATGAGAACGCCTCTGGCCAGAGCGCCTTCCTTCCTGCCGCCACAACCCTGTACCTCCTGGACAAGCCCGGCGCGGCCCAGTCGGTCATCCGGGCGGGTCACGTCACCCTTCCCCGGAACCATCCAGACTACCTCCCCATGCTCCTCATGAACCAGGTTTTCGGCGGGCAGTTTACTGCCCGGCTGAACATGAACCTGCGTCAGAACAAGGGGTACAGCTACGGCTACAACTCCCACGTGGAGTGGCACACAACTTCATCCACCCTCATGGCCGGAGGTAGCGTGCAGACAGAGGTGACGCGCCCCGCGGTGGAGGAGACGCTGAAGGAGTTCCGGGAAATCCGCGGGGCAAGGCCGGTGGAGGAGGAGGAGTTCCAGGCGGCGCAGGACGCGCTCCTGCGGCAGTTGCCCTCCGCCTTTGAGACGCCCGCACAGATAGCCGACCAGCTTGCCGGCCTGGTGGAGTACCACCTGCCCGATGACTACTTTCAGACGGTGGCCGCCCGTATTCAGGCCGTCTCCCTGGCCGATGTCCGCCGCGTCACCCAAGAGCACCTTGCCAGCGACCACCTGACCCTGGTGGTCGTGGGCGACCGGGCCAGGATAGAGCCGGGCCTGCGAGAGCTTGGCCTGCCTCTACGGTTGGTGGACACGGAGGGGCGAGAGGTCTAGCAGGCTGCTGAAATAAAGGGTGGCCAGAGTCCCGACCTGTCGGGACTCTGGCGGGTATCTGTCCCAATTCCATCGGGACAGATACAAATCAATCCGCCGCAGGCGGATACCTTGAACCCCCTTGAGGGGGGTTGGGGGTGTTTTTCATCACCCTGTTAGGGGCTTCCCTGGGAGCTAGCCTTGGCCTTCTCATTGCGGCACAGGTCGCACTGGCAGAGGCGGCGCAGCGTCACGTAGGGATAGATGCCGGTGGTGTGGAAGTCGCTCCACAGGAACTGGAGGGCGTAGCGGCCCACGGTGGCAAAGTCCAGGGCCTCCACGTCCTTCTCACACCCGCCGCTTCGTCACGTTGTCCAGCAGGTCACTCATAGCGTAGACGGTTGTCGTGGGCAAGGAAGAAGTGAGATGTCAATGGGATGATTATAACCTATACTGAGGCAAGTACTCTGGGGGAAAAGGCATGGGTAAAGAATACAAGAAAATAGAGCTGAAGCCGGATACGGACCTGGCGAAGGTGGTGGATGACGTGTGCAAAGACGGCGTGCCCCGCCTGCTGGAGCGGGACGGCGTGCCCGTGGCAATGGTATCCAGGCCGGAGGAGGCTGCTAAAGGCGTGACCAATCCTATCGGCCACTTTGACAGAGAGAAGTTCTTGTCGTTTGCAGGGGCCTGGAAGGACCTGGACACGGACAAGATGGTTGAAGACATTTACCGATGGCGTCATGAGGCGCCGGTGAACCCGCCGGTAGAGTTTGACGATGACGTATCTTCTTGATACCAACTGGCTGCTTGACTATGTTGGTGCAAAGGCCGCAGCTATCGCGCTTGTTAGCGAATTGACCGCCGAGGAAATCGCGCTTAGCGTCATCACGCTGGGAGAAGTGTATGAAGGCGTCTTCCATAAGCCTTTGACGAACCGACAGCAGGTAGCGTTGGATAGAATGGTCACTTCTTCAACGCTATACGCCGTTGACGTGAAGATTGCGCGTGAATATGCAAGGGTGCGAGCGCAACTCCGCTCCTCAGGCAACCTGATCCCCGACAACGACCTGTGGATTGCAGCCACCGCACTGGCCTACAACCTCACCCTGGTCAGCCGCGACCCCCACTTCCAACGCGTGCAGGAGCTGAGGGTATACGTACTGTAGTCGTACGGAACGATATCAAACAAAATAACATCCATAAGGAGGTACCAATGCAAGAATCACAAGATGTAGCTCTAGAAATCACAAAGTCACTTTTAGGTGAACCCATTGTGCTTAAGCGGAGGTACTCGGCTCAGGAGGTAGCTGCTGAAGTTGTAGAGCTTTATGAAGGAATTCGGGAGGATCGGAAGTTTGAGAAGCATCCAAAGCGTTCCTTAGAGGAACAAGAACGACTCGCGCTTCAGCTTAGTGCTGCTGGCGCGAAGCTTATGCACCAAACGGGAGATAAACAAGAACTTAGCACAGTGCTCAAAGAGGAACGGCGAAACATTCCGTCACTGTTCCAGGAGATTCTAAAGCTCTTGAGGACAACAACTTAGAGGATGTTTTACACCCTTCTCTCCGTCGCGTACGCCAGCAGGTCCAGCAGCGAGCGACGCTCTGTCGTGTCCGGCAGGCTATCCAGAGCGGCGGCCGCGTCGTCCAGGTAGCGGCGGGCCACGGCGTAGCTGTCCTCCAGGATGCTAGAGTTGCGCACCATCTCAATGGCCTGCTGCCGGTTGGCCTCCACGTCCTGTCGCTGGAAGAGCTTCACCACCGGGTTGTCGTGGGGGTAGCGCTCCAGAAGGAGCATGGCCGGCAGGGTGAGGGTGCCCTGCAACAGGTCGTGGCCCACAGGCTTGCCCACCTCCTCCTGCGTGCCTTCAAAGTCCAGGATGTCATCCACAATCTGGAAGGCCATGCCCAGGCTTTTGCCGTACTGGACAAGGGCCTGCACCGTGGACGCCGGTGCGCCACTGAGGATGGCGCCGCTTTCGGCGGCGGTGCGGAAGAGGGAAGCCGTCTTGTTGTAGATGCGCTGGCTGTACTCCTCCATGGAGAGGGTCAAACGGAAGGCGCCGAAGGACTCCGCCAGCTCGCCGGTGGCGATTTCGCGGATGGTCTCGGCGAACCGGCTCACCACGCGGATGTTGCCCGTCTCGCACACGAAGACGGCGGAGGTGGCGAAGAGGTAGTCGCCCAGGAGGACGGCGACGCCGTCGCCCCAGAGACTGCTGACGGTAGCCAGGCCCCGTCGCACGGTGGCGTTGTCCACCGAGTCGTCGTGCACCAGGGAGGCGGCGTGCAGCAGCTCCACGGCGGCGGCCATGGTCACGGCGAGAGCGCCGTCGTTGGGATGGAAGCGGGATGCCAGCAGCGTGATGGCGGGGCGCATGCGCTTGCCCTCTGCGCTGGAGATGTGCTCCACCAGCCGCCTCAGGACGGGATGCCCCTGGTCTACTAGGCCACGCAAACGGGCCTCCACCAAGCCAAGCTGGCCTTGGATGGGGGCGTAGATGGCGTCCAGGGTGGGAGGGGTCTGGTTCACGTAAAGCCTGCTTGTCGTGTTCTGTCCCCATTCCTCATGCTCACAACCCGAAGAGGCGTCCCCCTCTGGATGCGAGTGTTTCACCTTAGTCCTCTCCCATCAAGGGAGAGAAATTGACTTGGTGTGATGGTGTGGAAACCGCTTTGCAGTTTCCACACCATCACACCTTTTCTTCCCCCTTCTCTCCTAGGGAAAGAACCAGGGGTTAGGTCACACTCCCACCATGCGCTGCTCCTCGGCCTCTACCACCGAGTCGTCTAGCTTGGTAAATAGGGCTTGCGGCTCCGGCAGCGGTGTGCCCGGCGTCGGGCGCTGGGCCGTCCAGCCGGCCGAGGCAACGTCACCGCTGAAGCCCAGGAGGCCGTGCAGCTTCTGGGCGCTGAAGGGGAGGAAGGGGTAGGCCAGGGTCTTGAGGCCGGCGATAGCGCACATGGTGACGTAGAGGCTGGCAGCGGCGCGCTCCGGGTTTTCCCGCCGGGTGCGCCAAGGGGCCTGGGCGTCCAGATAGCGGTTGGACTCCTGGGCCAGGGCCATGATGTGGCGCAGGGCCTCGCGGAAGTGGCAGGCAGAAAGCTCCCGGGCCACCGCCGCCATAGCCTCGTCCACTTTTTTCAACATGGCGTCGTCCTCGGTGGTGAGGGGGCCAGGTTGAGGGACCTTCGCGCCGAAGTTGCGCCCAATGAAGGAGAGCACCCGGTGGGCCAGGTTGCCATAGGTGGCGACAAGCTCGTCGTTGTTGCGGCGGACAAACTCCTGCCAGGAGAACTCGGTGTCGCCGGTCTCCGGCATGTTGGCGGCGATGTAGTAGCGCAGCGGGTCGGGGTCGTACCGCTCCAGGTAGTCGGGTACCCAAACGGCGCGGTGCTCGCTCTTGGAGAACTTGCCGCCACCCAGGTTCATGTACTCGTTGGCGGGCACGTCGTAGGGCAGGTTCAGGCCCTGGCCATAACCGATAAGCATCCCCGGCCAGATGATGGTGTGAAAGGGGATGTTGTCCTTGCCAAGGAAGTAGTAGGACTTGCACGATGGGTCACCCCAGAACTCCTTCCAGGCGTCGGGCTGGCCCTCCCGTTGGGCCCACTCCTTGGCCGCCGAAAGGTAGCCGATGCACGCCTCAAACCAGACGTAGATACGCTTGTCCTCGTAGCCAGGCAGGGGGATCGGAACACCCCAGGTGATGTCGCGGGTGATGGCGCGGTCGTGGAGGCCCTCCTCCAGGTAGTGGGTGGTGAAGTTCAGGACGTTAGGTCGCCAGTGGGTCCGCTTTCGCACCCACTGGAGGAGCGGGTCTTGCAGGGCGCTGAGCTTCAGGAAGAAGTGCTCCGACTCCCGTGGCACGGGTGCGCTTCCGCTGAGGCGGCTGCGGGGATTTTTCAGCTCCAGGGGGTCCATGGGCTTGCCGCAGTTGTCGCACTGGTCGCCGCGGGCCTTGGGGTTGCCGCAAAAGGGGCAGGCGCCCTCCACATACCTGTCGGGGAGGAAGCGTTTGGCCTCCGCATCGTACAGTTGCGTGGTGTTGGCCTTGTAAATCAGGCCCTTGTCCAGCAGCTTCAGGAAGATGTCCTGGACGGTCTGTTTGTGGTTCTCGGTGCCCGTGGTGGTGAACAGGTCAAAAGTGATGCCAAGCCGCTCCCACACCTCAAGCTGCGAGGCGCGGAACCTGTCCACAATGACCTGGGGGGAGACGCCCTCCTCCTCGGCGCGCAGGGTGACGGGCGTGCCGTGCTGGTCGCTGCCGGAGACCATGAGGACGCGGTCGCCCTTGAGGCGGTGGTAGCGGGCGAAGATGTCCGCCGCCATGTAGCAGCCGGCCAGGTGGCCCAGGTGAAGGTAGCCGTTGGTATAGGGCCAGGCGGCGCAGACGAAGATTTTGTCAGACACGATGGAGGAGCCTCACTGGGAATATAGGTGGTATTCTAACATACGGCGCGGAGTCCAAATGCACCTCTGGACAGCCGCTGTAGAAAGGGTGTTCACAATGGCAGATAGCAGCTCAAGAGCTCCTTTTAACGTCCTAGTGTTGCCTTTTCTCAAGGATACAGCAAAAGGATTGCTGTATGCGGTATTTCGCAGGCAGGATGTAGATAGCGGTTATTGGCAAGGGATTACGGGAGGCGGCGAAGAGAAAGAGACAGCCTTAGAAGCGGCCAAGAGGGAGAGCAATGAGGAGGCGGGTATTGAGGCTGAAAGCCGCTTCATTCCTCTGGACTCAACGACGACGATTCCCGTCGCTGAGTTCAGGGGATTCCGCTGGGGTAGGGAAACCTACGTGATTCCAGAGCACTGTTTTGGCGTTGA
Organism: Chloroflexota bacterium; assembly: GCA_016179765.1. Classification (GTDB taxonomy): domain Bacteria; phylum Chloroflexota; class Dehalococcoidia; order Lucifugimonadales; family JACPCL1; genus JACPCL1. The sequence continues at coordinate 15,047 of JACPCL010000016.1, read as the reverse complement.
AGTGCCCCACCGGGTCCTTAGACTCTCCCATGAACACGTGGAGTACAGGTGGGTGGCCTACGAGGAGGCAATGAAGCTGTTCCGTTGGGACAGCAATAGAAACGCTCTTTGGGAACTGAATCAGAGGCTCTTGCGACAAGCGGGCCATTGACGGAAGTCACTCCACCTCCAGCCACAGCTTGTAGGCCTGCCGGCGGCTCAGGCCGTAGACGCGGGCCATTTGGGCCATGGCCTCTTTCACAGGAGCGTGGGCCTGCTTCAGCAGCCGCATGTCCGCCAGGATGTCCTCCACCTGCGCAGGCGCTCGCTCCTCCAGCCCTCGCGTGCCCTCAATCACCAGGGTGAACTCGCCCCGCGGCTGGGTGAAGTGCTCCTGCGCCTCTGCCAGCGTCCCCCGGTACACCTCCTCGTGCAGCTTGGTCAGCTCCCGGCACACCGCCACACGCCTGCTCCCGCCCAGCGCCTGCTCCATGTCCTTCAGCGACTCGTGCAGGCGATGGGGCGACTCAAACAGCACCAGCGTCCGCGTCTCCAACGACACCTCTTCCAGGACACGCTTGCGGTCTGCCTTGCGTGATGGCAAAAAGCCAAGGAACAGGAACTCGCCAGCGGGAAGGCCGGTGACCGAAAGCGCCGCCGTAATCGCCGACGGCCCCGGGACGGGCACGACGTTGTAGCCTGCCTCCAGCGCTGCGTTCACCAGCTCCAGGCCGGGGTCGCGGATGCCTGGTACGCCGGCCTCTGACGCCAGCGCCACGTCCTCCCGGCCCAAGCGCTCCACCAGCTCCGGGATGCGCTCCGCCCGGTTGCCTTCAAAGTAGCTGACCAGGGGCGTATGGATGTCGTACCGTTGGAGGAGCTTGCGCGTGGTGCGCGTGTCCTCGGCGGCGATGACGCCCACCTCTTTGAGGACGCGCAGCGCCCGGAGCGAGACGTCCTCCAGGTTGCCGATGGGTGTGGCGACGACGTACAGGATGCCCATAAGGTGGTTTACCCCCCATCCCCTCCTTCCCCAGCAAGGGGGGAAGGGGTAATATCTCCTCTCCCTTGATGGGAGAGGATTAAGGTGAGGGTGAAGGGTCAGGGTCAGAACCGGCCCCACTTGTTTGACGTATGTTACAGTATAGGCGTCCGCTTGAGGAGGACGGTGTGGAGCAGGCGCAAACACAAAGCGAAGCCAAAGAACAGCAAGCCCTTAAAGTGTCCCGCCGAACAGGCTTCTGGGCAGGCATCGGCGCGGGCTTGGCCATGACCGTGCTGATGGTGGCCCTGCGCTTGTACCTGAATGCCATTGTCCTGCCAGAGCTCACGGCCGACTGGCTTATTAAGCTCACCCCTCCCACTATCTTTGACTTCATTCTGACGCGGCTGCAGGTGGGGGCCAAGCCCCTGTTTTTCGGTCTGCTCTTGCTGGGGCAGGTGCTTGCCGGGGGCGGCATCGGCGTGGCGTACGCCCGCTACTCCCACAGGCTACCCCTCAAGGATAAGAAACCGTGGGCCAGAGGCGTCAGGTTCGGGCTTGTCCTGTCCATGGTGCTGGCTGGGCTGTTCACCCCCCTCATAGGGGGAGGCTTCTTTGGCGCAAAGGTCGCTACCGGGGCGATTGGCTATCTGGCGGCTACCTTCTTGCCGGTAGTCACCTACGGCGTGGTGATGGCAAGCCTCCACGCTATGGCATTGGAGCGCCGTTTCCAATCAGCAGCGAAGGGAAGGCGGAAGTTCCTACGGAGCGCCGCAATCTTCACCCTTGTCCTGGCCGCGAGCGCCTTCGCCGCCAGTACCATCGTCAAAACCATTTCAGCCGTCACTCCCTCAAGAGTTTTCCGTTACCGAGGGCAATTGCCCCCTGAGGTCACGCCCAACGACCAATTCTACGAGGTGTCCAAGAACATCATTAACCCCAAGGTGGAGGCGGCAAGCTGGAAGCTGGAGGTTGGCGGCGACGTGGGAAGCCCCTTCTCCCTGACCTACGAGGAGTTGAAAGCCCTGCCCTGGATTGAGCAGTATGCCACGCTAGAGTGCATCAGCAACCTGGTGGGGGGCGACCTGATCAGCAACGCCCTGTGGCGCGGCGTATCCCTGAGGGTGCTCCTGGAGCGAGCAAAGCTTTCGCCGGACGCCCAGCGCATCGCCTTTCACGCCGCCGACGGCTACGTGGACAGCTTTCCCCTGGACATCGCCATGCGGGAGCAGACCATGGTGGCCTACATGATGAACGGCGACCCGCTGCCCGATGCTCATGGCTTCCCAGCACGCATCATCGTCCCGGGTCTATGGGGCATGGAAAACGTCAAGTGGCTGACCAGGATTGAGCCAGTGGCCGCAACATTCAGGGGCTACTGGCAGGAGCGCGGCTGGGCCGACTCCGCTACCTATAACACCATGTCCCGCCTGGACGTGCCCGCGCCCTCCGCGGAGGTGCCTCTGGGCGTGGAGGTCATGGTTGGCGGCGTTGCCTTCGCCGGCGACCGGAGTATTCAGCAGGTGGAGTTCAGCGCCGACGACGGACAGTCCTGGAGCCAGGCTGAAGTCAAAAAAGCCCTGGGGCCTTACACCTGGGTGCTGTGGACGGGTTCCTGGACACCCGATACGCCAAAGCTTCACGTGCTCAAGGTGCGGGCTGTGGATGGCCGTGGGGAGCCCCAGATCGCCCAGGTGCAGGACAGCCTGCCCGACGGCGCCACGGGCTACCACCTCATCCTGGTGGACGTAATGCCGCCCGCCGAGCAGCCTAAGGCAAGCTAACATCCCGTCTCTGAAAAAGGCCACTTACTAAAGAGTGCATGAGTGAATGGACTTGTTTGGTGGTCAGCAACGCAGGTTTGGCCGCAAGAAAAGCGCCTCGCGTTCGCCTCTCCCTTGAGGGGAGAGGCCGCTTCCGCCGCTCCGGGTGTCGCGGCGGAAGCGGGTGAGGGTGAAAGTCCACTTACTAACGACCCCATCAGTATGTCGTTGCGAGGAGTCCTTCGGCTGAAGGGTGACGAAGCAATCTGGTAGGGAGGAGAGACGTCGCCACCCCAGATCGCCACGCCCGCCTTCTTTTCAGCACCCTGCCTAGAGGGCGAGGGGTGCGCAGGTGAAAAAGACCGCCCCAGCCGCAATCCGCAGACCTTGGGGTATGGCCCCATCAGAGGTATCATATCCTCACCATAGGCTGGAGCCGCTCATGCCCCCTGCCCCGCGCATCTACCCCCTGGACCCCCGCTCCCTCACCGAGGAGCAGATCGCCGTCACCTTCGCTATGACCTCCCGTAGTCCGGAGCCTTTTGACGTGATCGCAAAGGTGGTCAGCGAGGAGAAGGCGGCAGACTTCCACGAGCGATGGGTGCTGAACTACGGCCACGCCTCGGTAGCGGAGCACGCCATTATCCACATGGCGGTGGAGGACATCTCCCGCCTGGCCGCCGACACCCTGGAGGACAACCGCCTGGCCTCCTACACGGAGAAGTCCTCCCGCTACCAGGTCATCGGCAAGGGCAGCTACCACGTGCCCCAGGAGCTGGAGGCCCGTCCCCCCCTGCGACAGCTCTACACCACCGCCTGCGACGCCCTGTTTGAGGCCTACGAGGCCCTGGTGAAAGGCCTGGTCGCCCATCTGCGCACCGTGCCCGACAAAGCCAAGAAACAGGGGGAGCGGGAGAGCGCCTACGCCCTGCGCCTGCGCCGGGAGGCCACCGACTCGGCCCGCTTCCTGCTGCCCGCCGCTACCCTCACCAACGTTGGCGTCACCATGAACGCCCGCACCCTGGAGCACGCCATTACCAAGCTAGTCTCCTCGGACCTGGCGGAGGAGCGTGCCCTGGGCGAGGCGCTGAAGGAGCAGGGGCGAAAGATTACCCCTACCCTCATCAAGTACGCCGACTTCAACCCCTACCTGGCCCAGACGCGGGAGGCCCTGCGGGAGCGGGCAAAGGGGTTCACGGAACCCGTGGACGGCTCCCGGGTACAGGCGACGCTGGTGCACTACGACGCCCAGGCGGAGGCCAAGGTGGCGGCGGCCCTGCTGTTCCGCCACGCCCACCAGCCCTATCAGGCCATCTGGCGGCAGGTGCAAGCCATGACCCAGGAGGAGCGCCTGGCCATTATTGACGAGGCCCTCCAGCGGCTTGGCCCCCACGATGCGCCGGTGCGGGAGATGGAGATGGCCGACTACACCTTTGACCTGCTGATGGACTACGGGGCGTACCGGGAGTACAAGCGCCACCGCATGCAGACGTACATCCCGCAGCCCCTATCGGTGGAACACGGGTACGTAACGCCATCGCTCGTGGCCGAGGCTGGCCTTGGCAATGGCTTTGATGAGGCTGTTGCACACTCGGAGCGGGCCTTTTGGGAGTTGTGGGACGATCTGCCGCTGACGGCGCCCTACCTGGTGACCCACTCCCACAGGCGGCGGGTGCTGGCCAAACTGAACCTGCGGGAGTGCTACCACCTGTTCAAGCTACGCACCGGGCCAGACACCCACTTCTCCCTCGGCAACCCCGAGACGGGCGTGGTGACCCAAGCAATGAAGGCGGCCAAAAAGGCCCAGCCAGGGCTGTTCAGGCGCCTGCAGCTGAGGAACAGGTAATCCAGCCTATGGCAGCCCGGCGATGATGGTGCGGTACTCAGCCTCAGTGAAGGCCTTAAGGGTAGTGGTGCGCACATTCCCCTGGCCGCCGATGGTGAGGAGCAGGCGCGCCGCGGCCTCGTCGTTGGGAAGCTCCATAAGCGTGGCGATGTCGTAATCGCCCAGGGTCAGGTAAAAGAAGACGACCCTGCCTCCCGCGGCCCGCGCCGCCTCCTTGACCGCGTCCAGCCGCGCTGGGCTTTGTTTGATGTCGCGGATCCCCTGCTCGGTCCACTTGATAAGGGATAGATAGCTCGGCATGACCCTTCTCCTTTGCGAATTCCGTCCCTGCTATACGTTGCCTGTCGCCTTTGGGGAGCACAGAGCGGAACGGTGATGGAAGCATAGTGCGTCAGGGGCAAAAACGTCAACTCATTCCGAAGATGGGTTCATACCACGACGGAGCGCTGCCAAGACAACCGCCCATCTAGTGTCCTGTAATTGAAATACGTTTACGAATTGTCATTGCGAGAAGTCCTTCCCTGGAAGGACGACGAAGCAATCTGGCGGAGGGGTGACCCCGCCGCCAGATTGCCACGTCCGCCTGGGGCGGACTCGCAATGACATTATCAATGAACTTCAGGGACGGGACACTAGAGCTTGGATGCTACCTTGTTCATAAAGGTATAGGCTTGCTCCAAGTCGTCCTGCACGGGTCGCAGGAAAAGGGCCTGGGCTCCCGCCTCCTTCCAACGGTGCAGCTTCTCCTCGCATTCACTGAAGGTGCCAACCATGACCCGCTCCCTGGGGGGCTCCCCTTCCCTCCTGGCGCGCTCCGGGGGCTGGCCCATCCCTTCAAATGCGGCCCTGTTATTGGAAACATAGAGGGCCATGGTGCACACGGCGTTGGGGAAGGTCGCCGGGTCTTTGCCCTGCTGTCTAAGGAAGGCCTCCAGGCGAGCCTTGGCGTCCTTGAACCGCTCCGGCGTGGAGTCCAGCGCAGAGCCAAGCCATCCGTCACCCAGGCGGGCCACGCGGCGCAGGCCAGCTTCGCTGCCCCAGCTTCCAATCCAGATGGGGATGTGCGGTTTCTGAGCACCCCGAGGCTCAAAGCTCACGCCTTCCGTGGAGTAGTACCTGCCCTTAAAGGAAGGCGCTCCAGGGACAAGAAGGGAGCGCAATGCCTTGGCCGCTTCGTCAAAGCGGGGCCAGCGCTCCTTATGGTCCAGGCCCACAATCTCGTACTCCCGGTCCTGGGAGCCAGGGCCGACGCCGGCGATCACCCTGCCACCCGTGAGCACATCCAGCGTCGCCAGGTGCTTGGCAGTGGGCACGATGCCCCGCATGACGATGAGCATGATGGCAGGGACAATGCGCATCCTGCCGGAGGCGCCTGCGACGGCGGTGGAGGTGGTCAGAGGATCTAGCTGAGGGCGACCTGGACCAAAGTGGTCGGTGTAGGAGAGGTACTTGTAGCCCATCTGGTCTGCCTCTTTGACAAGGTTGACCAGGTAGTCCAGGGGCTTGTCATGGTGAACGATGCTGGGCAACTGGATACCAAAATCCATGACGGCCTCCTACTGCGCCTGAACGGGGGCAGAGAGCACAGGGTCCGTAGTGGGCCAGACGCTGCCCCCGGCCGGTTCCAAAGTAACGCTCACGCCAGAGTAGAGGTACAGCGGCTCGGGGTATTTCACCCACAGGTAGCCATAGCCGGTCTCGTCAACCGACAACACGCCGCCATTGACGCGCTGGCCGTCCCGGGTAAGCCAGAGCTGGTAGCCCATGGACTTCTTGAGCTCCAGGCCCTGGGACACCACCACGCCCCAGGTGTGGTCTTTGCTGACCATCATCATGCCGCGAGCCTTGCTCGCCCCGCCAGCGCTGCGGAGCACCGTGGTCTCCATGCCCGGGATGGCGATAGTGTAGACCAGGTCCCGCTGCTGACGGAGCGTTTCGGTCATCCCTTGATTGTCCTCTCGGAGCTGCTGGATCTCCTTCCGCAGGTCAGAGACGGCAAGGAGGAGGGCCCCCGCCACAGCCAGGCTGACCGCCGCCGCAACGGATGCTGCCCACAGGGGCAGGCTCCTCCAAGGAGTCAAGAGTGTACGGGGTGCGACCGTTGAGCCTCCCGCTTCGGGCATGGCCGCGATGGGAGAGGCCTGCGGCGTCTGGGCGGCCCATTGCAGCACGCGGGACCTGAGATCTGGAGGCGGTTCTGTGGGAGGAGCAACCAGGGCCAGGGCGGCGGTGGCCCGAAGGTAGCCCGCGGCAACGGGGGCGCACTGCGGACAAAGCGCCACGTGGGCCTCCACAGCCTCCACATTGGGAGGCTCCAGAGCGCCCAGGGCGTAGGCGGGCAAAAGGTCTTGGGCCTGGCGACAGTTCACGTTGGCTCCTGGAACGGGGCAAGGGCTACGCGCAGCTTTTGGATGGCAAGGCGCATGCGCGTCTTGACGGTGCCAAGGGGCTGTTTGAGGCGCGTGGCGATCTCCGACTGGCTGAGTCCCTGATAGTAGGCCAGGGTGATAACGGTGCGCTGCTCCGCAGGCAAGGTTTCCAGGGCCTTGCGCACGGTCTCGGCCTCCTGGGCCTTCTGGGCGCCCATAAGGGGGCTATCGGAGCTGGTGTCCAGGTGGACAAGGCTATCCTGGGCGGCTTCCTCCAGCGCAGTACGCTGACGCTGGATACGACGCATCTGGTCAATGGCCTTATGGTGGGCCATGGTCATGACCCAGGTGTTGAAGCCGCCCCGCGAGGGATCAAAGGTGCGGGCCTTCAGCCAGACGTTCAGAAACACCTCTTGCGTCACTTCTTCCGCTTTGGCCATATCCCGCAGCAGGTGTAAGGCAAAACCGAAGACTGCCTTGCTGCGACGGTCGTAGAGTTCGCCTAGAGCGTCTCTATCCCCTTGCTGCACCAAGGCGATAAGCTGTTCCTCAGAGAGGGCGCCATAGCTCACAGACACCCTTGGGCCTGGGACTTTTGCCTCATCATACATCTATACGTTGCCATACAGGAGGTTGGATTTCGTCATCCCAGGGTGGCGATAAGGGACCACAGGGCTTGGATCTCCCCTTCAGCCTTCTCTTTGTCATCGGCCTCGGGGAACAGTTTAAGGTATAGCTCCAGGCTTCGAATAGCCTCCCGGTACCGGCCAAGGAGGTAATAGAGGCGGGCGCGCTCACGAATGTTCACCGAGAGGTTGGGGTCAATGATGGCGATGCGGTCTGCGGCGGCTAGGGCCTTGGAGTACTCCCTCGTCTCAAAGTAGGCCACCTTCAGGCTGGTCAGCAGGCGCACCAGCATCTGCTTCTTGTCGTAGGGGAACAGGAACTCCTCCCGAAAGGGGACGCGCCCCTGGTATCGGCTGCGTACCGACTCCTCACACTCGGTGTGAGTCATGAGCCTGCCGCGACCAAGGGGGTCAAGGTAGAGAACCTCTCCTGGGACTGCGTGACGCAGGATGAAGTGGCCGGGCAGGCCTATGCCTTCCAGCACGAGGCCGCACCGGGCGGCGACGGCTTTGTACAGAATGCACAGGGCGATGCCGGTGCCCCGCTTGCCCTCCAAGACCTGGTCCAGGTAGTCGTTGCGCGGCTCCACGGGGGTCTCCGTCACGCCGTGAAAGCCTTCAGCCTGGGCAAGGTGCCGGCCAAGGGCGGCCAGCCGCTCCTGGGGTGAAGCCCCCTGGGGCAACGCTTCGGCGGTGCGCTTCGCCAGGGCGTCTATGGCTGCGATGCAGGCGTCCACGTCCAGCTCCGGGCGCTCCTCGCCCGCAATATAGAGGGCGGCCAAGGCCAGGTCTACGTCCTCCTCTGGGCCACGCACCATCTCCGTAAACAGCCTGCGAAACACCCGTTGTTGCAGCATAGGCAACCCGCGTTCTGTAATGGGGGCTATTGTAGCATGGGTGAGCCGGCGCAGGTGAAGCCAGGAAGCATTCCTCAAGAGTATACTAGAGGCTTTCTCACTGGAACGAGAGGAATCCTTCTTTCCCTTGGCCAGTCGCGTCTCTAACCGTCCGGATGGGAGGTGAAAGATGGCGCACGAGTTGTTGGTGCCACTCCTCAGGCTATCCCTGGCGGCTCTGGCTGGAGCCTTGATTGGACTGGAGCGAACGTATAACGGAAGGCCCGCTGGCTTTCGGACCCACACATTGGTGGCCACCGCTTCCAGCCTCCTGATGCTCTTCACCACCTTCCAGTTTGAGCTGCTCAAAGACGCACCTGCGGAGGCCCTCCGGGCCGATCCCACCCGAATGGCCCAAGGCATTATGACGGGCATCGGCTTTCTGGGGGCAGGCGTCATTGTGCGGGAGGGCCTCAATGTCCGGGGCCTTACCACCGCCGCCTCTATATGGATGACAGCGGCCATCGGCATCATCATAGGCGTCGGCTTCTACACCGCCGCCGGCATGGCCGAAGTCTTGGCCCTTGGCGCTCTGTCTATCCTCCGGCGCGTAGAGTCGTTAGTGCCCACACTCTACTTCGCCCGGCTGACTGTGCGTTTCATGGTCCAGAACCATATGGCTGAGGAGGAGCTGAGGAGGATTATCACCCCTCATGGCATCGCCGTATCCAACCTAAGCTACAGCTTGGCGGACGCTGGACGAATGTATGAGTACGGCATGACCATCCGCAGCCGGGATACCAACAACTTCATGCGTCTGGCGGACACCCTGCGCGTTAAGGACGGCTTGCATGAGTTTTCAATAACCCCTACCTGGGAGTGAGACGGCTCGTCACCCTTGGCAGCCTTTGATATCCAATAGGTAGGTCTAGCCTCACGGCTGTCCACCCTTAAGTTCGGCGGAGGGCGGTAACGAAAACGACCTTTAGGGTGCCGCGGGACCCATCCCTCTAGCGCCCCCTTTGCGACGGCATCGCCAGCTTCTCAGTGAACTGTTTGCGGAACTTGGCAAGCTTGGGGCTGATGACGAACTCGCAGTAGGGCTGGTCGGCATTGCGCTGGTAGTAGCTGCGGTGGTACTCCTCGGCGGGGTAGAAGGCCTCCACGGGGGCTACCTGGGTGACGATGGGGTTACGGAAGACCCGCTGTGCCCGCAGCTCGCCCATCACCTCCTCGGCGGTCCTCTTCTGGGCGTCGTCGTGGTAGAAGATGGCCGAGCGGTACTGGGAGCCCACGTCGGCGCCCTGGCGGTTGAGCGTGGTCGGGTCGTGAGTGGCAAAGAAGATCTCCAGCACCTCCCGGTAGGAGATGACCCTGGGATCATAGGTCACCTGGACGGCCTCGGCGTGGCCGGTGGTGCCGGTGCACACCTGATAGTAGGTGGGATTGGCGAGACGTCCGCCGGTATAGCCCGGCGTCACCTGGGTGACGCCCCTCACCTGCTCAAGCACGGCCTCCGTGCACCAGAAACACCCGCCCGCCAGTGTAGCCTTCTCCTCTTCTCTCTTACTTTCCTCAGCGTTGCTCGTCATGGGCTTGCTCTCCTTTCATGGCATTACGCTCCCCGCGGAGAGGGAAGCCCCTTTGGGGCTTCCCTGATAGAGTGGTATCGTCGCCTCTTGATATTCCTCTGGCCGGTTCAGGTCCAGGAGAACGTCCGGGTCATCCAGCTCAATCCTGTGCACCTCCGGCCGGTGGCGCTCCACCACCTCTCGCAGCCCCTGGCGTGACTCCCGCACCCGCAGCATCTCGGGCAAAAGCCTTGCCGAAAAGAGGATGGGGTGCCCTCCCTTGCCGCCGTAAGATGGGTAAGTGATGGGCGCGCCGCCTTGCTGATGGGCACGGACCACCGCGCGCACCACTTCCAGCGAGCGGGGCTGGTCCACCGCCAGCACCAGGATGGCCTCTGCCCGTGGGTCCAGGCGGCGAAGCCCAGCTCGCACGGAGCTGCTCTTGCCGCTACGATAGCGAAGGTTCAGGACAGCCTTTGCCTCAGGGAACGCCTCCACCAATGGGCGCAGCCGCTCCGCCCGGTACCCTACCACCACGATCACCTCCGAAACGCCCGCCTCCAACAGCGTGGCCACTTGGTGCTGAAGAAGCATCCTGCCCTTCCAGAGCAGCAGCGCCTTCTGCTGGCCCATTCGGGTGGACTCGCCAGCGGCAAGCAGGATGGCAGACACGTGGAGCTCTGATATGACCATAGAATGATAGGATACAGGAGAGACGGGCCGGCTTACAGGGGGGGGAGGTTTGGCAACCTCTCCCCCTGTGGTCCCCCTCTCCGTTGCGGAGAGGGGGACGTGAGATAGGTCAACACGCACCCCCTTCACACGGATTAGCTGATGGCGTACCATCCTGGCATGGCAGAGCGAGCGGGTGACGAGCAGGAGACGAAAGGCGAGCGGCGGGAGCGCAAGCGCCGTGCCCGCCGCAAGATGGCCGTCAGCGGCAGGAGCGTGCGCCTGCTGCTAGAGGTGATGCGTCGGCGGGCGGAGCGGGCTAGGGAGCAGCTCAACGACAAAGATTTGTGAGGGCAGGGAGATGTCAGAGAAATGGGACCGCGTGCAGGCTGTTCTCACTGGTGAAACGGCGGACAGGGTACCCGTCACTATGTGGCGGCATTTCTACGACCAAGAGACAACGGCAGAGGGCCTGGCGGACTCTATGCTCTGGTTCCAGCGGGAGTACGACTGGGACTTCATGAAGGTGAACCCTCGTGCCCAGTACCATGTGGAGGACTGGGGCGCGGGTTTTCACTACGCCGGCGACCCCTATAGCGGCCCTACAATGGTGAAGGCGCCCATAAAATCACCCCAGGACTGGGCCAAAATACAGTCCTTGGACCCCCACAAGGGGGTTCTGGGGGAGCATCTGCGGGCGCTGCGAAGGATAAGGCAGGGTCTCAAAGGGCAGGTGCCTTTTGTCATGACCGTCTTCAACCCTGTCTCCATTGCAGGGCGAATGGTGGAGCCGGAGACCGTGCTGGCGCAACACTTGCGAGAGCACCCGGAGAAGGTGACGCCTGCCCTGGAGGCCATCACGGAGACCTTCCGCGCTTTCGTTACCGAGTGCTTGAACGTGGGGGTGGATGGCATCTTTTTTGCCACCACTGCCTGGGCCTCACATGACCTGCTAACGGAGCAGGAGTACGCCCAGTTTGGCCGTCCTTACGATCTGCAGGTGTTGGAGGCGGCCCGAGGAGCGCGCTTCTGCATCCTGCACGTGTGCCGCAGCAACAATATGCTGCGCCTACTTTCCAACTATCCAGTCCATGCCCTCAATTGGGACGATAGGGACCCGACCAACCCCACCTTGAAGGAGGCGCGGGGGTTTACTAGCAAAGCCTTCATAGGAGGCGTAGACCGGCAGGTCCTCACACGCAGCGGCTCCCCAGAGGCGGCGGCTCAGCAATCCAGGGATGCCCTGGCCCAGACTGGCAGCCTCGGCATTATGGTCGGCCCCACTTGCTCCATTTCCCCCCGCAGTCCTGAGGCAAGCCTGCGAGCGGTGAAGGAAGCAGTGTCGTAGCAGGTCATCATACGGGAAGTGGAGGATGTTGGGCGAGGGCCAGGTGGCAGTGTTTGAGTAAGGGCGCAAGGCCCTTCGGCTCACTCGGGGCAGGCTCTTGCGCCCTTACGGCTACCCCCCTTCCCATGCCTTTGCTGATGACGTACCATCCAGGCATGGCAGAGCGAGCGGGTGACGAGCAGGAGACGAAAGGCGAACGGCGGGAGCGCAAGCGCCGCGCCCGCCGCAAGATGGCCGTTAGCGGACGGAGCACGCTCCTGCTGCTGGAGGTGCTGCGTCGGCGGGTGCAGAGAGCGAAACCTAACCCCTTGCCCCCTTCCCTTAATGGTCGTTGACTGAATAAGTTGTTCTTCGGCAAGAGCCTCACCCCTACCTTAATCCTCCCCCGTCAAGGGGCAGGAAATCCCGACGGGTCGGGACTTCCCCCCTTGCGGTGGAAGGCGAGGATAGGGAGTGAGGTTCTGGTGACGGAAGCAAAAGTATTTGGCGAATCGCCATAAAGGGAAAGGGAAGAAAGCACGACCTCATGTCCTTCACGTCCGACATCTACAACCGCTCACTGCCGCTTCAGAAGGCCATCCTGGAGCACCCCTTTGTGCGCGGCATCGGCAATGGCACGCTGGACGTGGAGAGGTTCAAGCACTTCATCCGCCAGGACTACCTGTACCTCATAGACTACTCCCGGGTCTTCGCCGTCACCGTCGCCCGCTCGCCGGACCTGGAGACCATGACGCGCTTCTCCCAGATGCTCCACGACACGCTGCACACGGAGATGGCCCTCCACCGCGGCTACTGCACCCGCTTCGGCATCAGCCAGGCTGACCTGGAGGCGACAGCGCCCGCGCCGACCACCCAGGCATACACCAACTTCCTGCTGCGCACCGCCTATGGCGGTAGCTTCGGTGAGCTGGCGGCGGCGCTTCTCCCTTGCCTGTGGGGCTACAGCGACGTGGGCCTTCACCTGGCCGCGCGGGGCAAGCCCCCCCACGCACCGCTGTATGGAGAGTGGATAGACATGTACGCCGCGCCGGAGTTCAAGGCCCTGGCAGCATGGCTGCGAGGCCTGGTGGACCGCCAGGCGGAGTCTGCCGGCCCGGAAGAGCGATCGCGCATGGAGCAGGCGTATGTGGCCTGCTCCCGCTATGAGTACGCCTTCTGGGAGATGGCCTGGAGCCAGGAGCAGTGGGAGGTGTGATGAGAGGGCATCGGGCCCAGCCGGGTTGGACGCCGGCTAGGTTAGGTCATCGGGCTCGCTCTTCCCCAGCTTCCACAGGATCAGGTCCAGGGCGGCGCCCGTGCGGTCCCGCCCGGCGCTACAGTGGATGAGGACCGGCTTCTCCAGGCGCTCAAAGGCGCTCCAGACGGCGTCCAACTCCTGATCGTTCAGGGGCGGACGCTTGTAGTCGTCGGCAGGCACGTGGGCCACCTGGAAGCCCAGAGTGCGGTAGAAGCCAAAGAGTCCCCCGCCGTCCAGGTTCAAGAAGTCGTACTGTTCAATCTGGGGATAGTCTATGATGGACAGGATGCTCTTGACCCCCATGCCCTTGACGGTTTCCGCCCACTCCTGCATCTTCTCCAAGGCGGGCCGGTTAGCCGGATAGCCTGGACGCTGCGCCCTGGCAATCACTCCTTCAATAACCCACTCCGGCTGGTACAACTCGCGCGGCTCGTGAGGGACGTAGATATTCATGCAAACTCACCGGTGCTGTGTGCCAGTATCATTTTATCGCCCTGGCCACCAGAACGCTCCATGAGAAGGAGAAGTCGTCGCCCTCACGCCGTATGCGGAAGGCCTTCACAATGGAGGGCCTGGCGTTCAGGAACTCCTGGCGTAGCGGCTCTATGAGCTGAAGCGGCGTATCCGCCCGCTTGATCCAGTCGTTAAACTCCAAGTGGACGCGGGCCATGGAGGTGTGGGTGACCGTGAGGCCGGCGCGGGCCAGGAGGATATGCCACTCAGAGACGCGCAGGTCCCGAATGTGCGTCGGGTCGCGGCGCACCTCTACGTCGTTCATCCACCGGTCACCGTCGTCGCTTTCCGGCGCGACGGGATCGGTGAAGAGGTAGGCGCCGCCGGGCTTCAGCACGCGATGCACCTCGGCCAAGGCTTTGGGGAGGTCATGGAAGTGGTGGGCCGCCTGCCGGCAGGTCACCACGTCTACCAAGTTGCCCGGGAAGGGCAGGCTCTCCGCCTCGGCAGCTATGAGGCCAACGTTATCCAGCCCACGCCCTGCGGCCAGCTTGCGGGCTTGGATGAGCATCTGGGGCGTGATGTCGGTAGCCAGGACAGACCTGGCATAAGGCGCGGCGGCAAACGCCGTAAAGCCGGCGCCCGTGCCTACGTCCACCACCAGGTCATAGACGCCTCCCAGAGCCAGGTGCTGGGTAAGGGCGTCCAGGCCCTCGCCGCCGCTATGGGCGGTGCTCTGAGCGTACAGGTGCGCCTGCCGCCCAAACTGCTCCTGGGCGGCCCTGCCAGGGGGTATGTTCTGCGTCATCCGATGCTTATCCGCTCAAGACCCTTTACTGCGTTCCGATACCGCAGCCTCAAGGGGGATAGCCCCACCCAGCTCATAGGGCGGCGGCATGTATCGTTAGGAGGGAGCTTCTCCTCCTTTTCATCGGTGCAACCCTACTATTATAGCTATGCGTTCAAGGAGCCGCAAAGCCGAAGGGTTCTTCGCATCACAAACAAGAATCCCCCTCCCAGGAAGGGAGGGGGATTTGTGGCGAAGGAAAGGGGAACTCTTAGCCCCTGGGCATGCCAAGGCCCCGTCGGGCTACCTGGTCCCGCATGATCTGCGTACTACCGTGGTTGATGCCAGACTGGAATGCGCCCAGCAGGTTGTGGGCGTACAGTCCGCTGGCTACAGCATTGGGCGAGCCGTTCAGCAACTGCGCGTAGGGCCCAAACATCTGCACGATGCTCTCCGTGCTCTTCACGCCATGCTCCGGTGCCCATACCTTCTCCGCGGAGCCTTCGTAGGTAAAGTCTCCGCCATGCTCTACGATGGACATACTGCGCATGGTCATCAGGCGGCACACCTGAGCCTCC
>JACPCL010000015.1 GCA_016179765.1 Chloroflexota bacterium | reverse complement strand
AAGAGTGGCTTTTGTGTACTTACGCATCGGTTGTTACTCCTATCTGTCTTAGATAAGAGTATAGCACATTACCTACGTGCTGTCAATGCACTATCGCCTATTTATATCACGAAGATCCTTTCATTCGTGCGTTGATTGCCTGGGGACTGGGAAGATCTGGCATTTACGAAGCAATCAATGCTTGCGGTAATTTACTTCTCACAGAAGACTCACCTTACGTTGCTTATGCTTTAGCTAGTGCCGTCGGAACTACCCGTCAAGCGGCCATGGCACCGTCGCTAATCCATCTGGTGAAGTCAGGAGGCCGGTGGGTATAGCCGATTCATGTTTTCGTGGAAATGAACTATGACCACCTACACCTTCCAACCCCATACCCCCTTCCGCGTCGTCTCCGACTTCCAGCCCACGGGCGACCAGCCCCAGGCGGTAGATAAGCTGGCCGCCGGCGTGGAGCGCGGGCTGCGGGAGCAGGTGCTCTTGGGCGTCACCGGCTCCGGTAAGACCTTCACCATGGCCAAGGTGGTGGAGCGCGTCCAGCGGCCAACCCTGGTCATCGCCCCCAACAAGACCCTGGCCGCCCAGCTTGCCACGGAGTTCAAGGAGTTCTTCCCCGACAACGCCGTGGAGTACTTCGTCTCCTACTACGACTACTACCAGCCCGAGGCCTACGTCCCCCGCACGGACACCTACATTGAGAAGGACGCCGATATCAACGAGGAGATTGACAAGCTGCGCCACGCCGCCACTCGCGCCCTCCTCACCCGCCGGGACGTGCTCATCGTGGCGTCGGTCTCCTGCATCTACGGCCTGGGGTCGCCGGAGGAGTACCAGAGCTTCGTCGCTTACGTGCGCAAGGGGGAGCGCAAGAGCCGCCAGGCCCTGGTGCGCCAGCTTGTGAACATGCAGTACGAGCGCAACGACTTTGACCTCTCCCGCGGCAGGTTCCGCATCCGGGGCGACACCCTGGAGCTCCTGCCCGCCTACGAAGACCTCGCCATCCGCATCCAGTTCTGGGGCGACGAGGTGGAGCGCATCACGGAGCTGGACCCCCTGACCGGCGAGGTCGTCGCCGACCGGGACGCCATGGACATCTATCCCGCCAAGCACTTCGTCACCTCGGGGGAGAAGCTGCAACTCGCCTTCAAGAGCATCCAGGAGGAGCTGGAGGAGCAGCTTGGCGTCCTCCGCGCCCAGGGCAAGCTCCTGGAGGCCCAGCGGCTGGAGTCCCGCACCCGCTACGACCTGGAGATGCTCCAGGAGGCCGGCTACTGCTCCGGCGTGGAGAACTACTCCCGCCACCTGGCCCAGCGCCCCGCGGGCAGCACCCCCTGGACGCTCTTGGACTACTTCCCCAACGATTTCCTCCTCTTTCTGGACGAGTCCCATCTAACGGTTCCCCAGGTGCACGGCATGTACGGCGGCGACATCTCCCGCAAGAAGGTGCTGGTGGAGTACGGCTTCCGCCTGCCCTCAGCCCTGGACAACCGCCCCCTGAACTTTGACGAGTTCACCGCCCACATCAACCAGGTGATGTATGTCTCGGCGACGCCCGGCCCCTACGAGCGCCAGCGGGCCCAGCAGGTGGTGGAGCAGGTCATCCGGCCCACGGGCCTCCTGGACCCCACTATTGAGGTGAAACCCACTAAAGGCCAGATTGACGACCTGCTGGAGCAGATCCGCCAGCGCGTGCAGCGCGGCGAGCGCGTCCTGGTCACCACCCTCACCAAACGCATGGCCGAGGAGCTGACCGACTACCTTCTGGAGATGAACGTCCGCACCCAATACCTGCATTCAGAGGTGCAGACTCTGGACCGCAGCGAGCGCCTGCGCGACCTGCGCCTGGGCGTCTACGACGTGGTCGTCGGCATCAACCTGTTGCGGGAGGGCCTGGACCTGCCGGAGGTGAGCCTCGTCGCCATCCTGGACGCCGACAAGGAGGGGTATCTTCGGTCGCAGTCCTCCCTCATCCAGACCATGGGCCGCGCCGCCCGCCACGTCAACGGCCACGTCATCATGTACGCCGACAGGGTCACCGACTCCATGCGCGCCGCCATTGATGAAACGGAGCGCCGCCGCGCCATCCAGGAGGCGCACAACCGGGAGCACGGCCTGGTTCCAGAGGGCATCCACAAGGCCGTGCGGGACATCACCGACCGGGTGAAGGCCCTGGCGGAGACCAAGGCGACGTACACGACGCGGCGGGAGCTTTCTCCCGAGGAGATGGTGCGGGTGGTCAAGGACTTGGAGGCGCAGATGAGGGAGGCAGCCCGCTCTCTGGAGTTTGAGAAGGCGGCCCTGCTGCGGGACGAGATCCTGGAGCTGCGCAAGATCCAGGTGCTGGACGAGCAGGCCAAGGTGGAGGCATCGGGGGAGAGGGAGCGGCGCATAGCGGCGATGGCTGCACCCGCTAGGAGCGGCGCGCGGCCTCGCCCGGCGGGGGGACGGGGAAGGGGGAGGCGGTAGGTTGCCTACAGCGAGGCGGCCCAGAAAGGCTACCGCTTCTGTAGCTTTGGCCACGCTATGCTGATCCTCCGGTCGCCTGACGGATGGTTGCCTTGAGGCAGATGTGATGATAGAATATCCGTAGTAATACGGATACGGAGGCATACGGTGGCGCTGACAAAGAGGGTAGAGGTGTTGTTTGATCCCAGGCAATATGCGCTTTTGGAGCAGATTGCCCGGTCTCGTCAAGAGACCGTGGGGGCCATGGTGCGGCAGGCTGTGGAGCAGCAGCTCCTGCAGCCCACGCTGGAGGAGCGCCGGGCGGCGATTCGGGGCCTTCTTGGCGAGGAACCAATAGATTTCGGAGAATGGGAAGACGTGAAGAAGTCCATCGAGCAGGAGATTACCAGGCACTTTGAAGCTTCTTGACACGAATATCATCCTCTATGCCGCAGGTCGTCCACATCAGTATAAGATGGCGTGCGCCAAGCTCGTGGAAGAGGTGGCCCTGGGCAGCACTGAGTATGCTGTAGACACGGAGCTGCTCCAAGAGGTCCTTTATGTTTACGCTTCGCGGGGCGAGCTTGCTAGAGGACTAGGCGCTTTTGACGGCCTCATTCGCATCCTGCCTAACCCCATACCGATAGGCCGACCGGAGATAGTGGCTGCGCGCCAGCTCTTGGAGCGGTATCCCGCCCTTTCTCCGCGCGACGCCATTCATGCGGCGGTGGTGCAGACCCAGAGCCTGGAAGGAATAGTCACCACGGACCGGGTGTTCCGCGAAGTGCGCGGGCTAGCCACCTTTGATCCCAGGGACCTGGTTTCCAGGGCCTGAGGTGGGAACGGTGCTGCGCACCCGCCCGCAGCACGGCGCGGCAACGGCCGGCGGTGGGGACAAAACGGGAGGAGATGGGGGAGATGAACAAGAAGAGAGTTGACCCATTTCTACCAATGTGGAGCGAACCCCCGGCCTGGCCACTCAGCCAACCTATAGTTGTCTTGCTGAGCAAGAGTGGCTTTACTTTGGAACCCAGTATGGTGATCCAATTGGCGCACGGGCTTCGCAGGAGCCCAAGAACGGCTTGGGAGCAATTGGCGGCAATGGAAGAGGCCATTGGAGGAGTGGGCATCCATAACGTCAACCGCAGCGAGGGTAAGTGGCTCATGGGCGCTTATAGATCGGAATTTCGGCCGTTATTTAGACCAATACAATATGTATCAGGAAAGATCTTCGGCGAAGATTTGGTGTGGGACGCCCGACATATTGTTCAGTGGTCATGCGGCCATGTTGAGGATTCCATCAAGTACAGATTTGGGCTACTTGAGAATGACCATGCTTCCCTTGGGATCCTACTTACTCGCCGTCCCATCATTGAAAGAAGCCTGGAGCCTCATTTGTTGAATTGGTTACGGCTATTGAACCATGAGGTATATCGTGGTTCCAAACATGCACTTGAAGACATCCATATAGATAGTCATCGCTTTACTGCCGCCGACGCTGTCGCAGTTTATCTAATGTGCAGATGGGCTGGGGTGAAAATCCTTCAACCAACAGGGGTGTTCAGTCATTGGCAAGAACCTCGGCCCCCCCTCCCTTTGTAGTGCAAGTGTACGATGACCGCCAGTGCTTCTCTGACAACAGCCGGCGGCCTGCTCCGCCTGCCCCGTGGCAAGCAGAGGCATGAGCTTGTGCTGGGCCGCCTGGTGACCAAGCCGCTGCGAGTCATGTGGGACGGTGCGATAGCTAGCAATCTCAGCTTTCGTATAGGTGAGTACGTCAAAAGTCATGACCTTGGTGAGGTCTTTGCCGCTGGCACGGGGTTTCACATCCACCACAATCCGGACACGGTGTATGGCCCGGCGCTAGGATTCATCGCTCGGAAACGTCTTTCAGCAGAGGACGTACCTGTTGGGTACCTGGAGATGGCGCCGGACCTGGTAGCAGAGGTTGTCTCCCCTAGCGATATTGCTGCTGAGGTTCAAGCAAAGGTAGAGGGATGGCTGGAGGCAGGCGTGAAGCTGGTGTGGGTGGTCTACCCCGAGACGCGGTCAGTTGCGGTCTATCGCTCCCTGGAAGAAGTCAGCGTCCTGCGGGAAAGGGATACCCTGACCGGCGAACCGGCGCTGCCCGGGTTCCAGTGCGTAGTGCGAGAGCTCTTCTAAGAGCCCCTCTCTTTCTCATTATCACCACCCTGTTCCTCGCCAGCCGCCTCCCGAGCCTTCTGCCTACTCCCTTTCCGCCGTCGTTGTGAGGCAAACCTTGCGCACCAGTGACTTTGACTACCCCCTGCCGAAGGACCTCATCGCCCAGACGCCCGTAGAGCCACGGGACGCCTCCCGCCTCATGCGCCTGGACCGGGGCAGCGGCAGCATCTCCCACCACCGCTTCCATGAGTTGCCAGCCCTCCTGCGCTCAGGCGACCTGCTGGTGCTCAACGATAGCCGGGTCATCCCCGCGCGCTTGCTTGGGCGTCGCGTCCCCAGCGGAGGCCAGGTGGAGCTGCTCCTCTTGCGCAGGGAGCGGCCGGGCCTGTGGCAGTGCCTAGGCCGTCCCGGGCGCAGGCTGCGAGCGGGAGAGCAGGTGACCTTTGGGGAGGGCCTCTCCGCCCGCGTTGTAGAGCATGGCGAGGAGGGACTCCTGTGGGTGGAGCTGAGCGACGAGTCGCTGGTTGAGCGGGTGGGGCAAGCGCCTCTGCCGCCCTACATCCAGGCGCCCCTTCAGGACCCGGAGCGGTATCAGACGGTGTACGCCGACAAGGCGAAGGCGGGCAGCGCGGCTGCTCCAACGGCAGGCCTTCACTTCACCCCGGAGCTGCTGGCGCGGCTGGCGAGCGCGGGTATAGAGGTGGCCTTCGTCACCCTACACGTGGGCCTGGATACTTTCCGCCCCGTGGAGGAGGCAGACCCCAGGGAGCACAAGCTGCACACCGAGTTCTGGGAGCTGCCTGCGGCGACAGCCCAGGCCCTGAATGCGGCCAGAGGGGAGGGCCGGCGCATCGTGGCGGTGGGCACCACAGCCGTGCGCACCCTGGAGCAGGCGGCGCTCCTGGCCGGAAAGGCTGGCGATGGAGAGACCAAGGCGGGGGCTGGCTGGGTGGACCTGTTCATCCTGCCAGGGCACGCCTTTCGCCTTGTGGAGGCCGTGGTCACCAACTTTCACCTGCCCCGCTCCAGCCTGCTCATGCTGGTCTCCGCCTTCGCTGGGCGGGAGCGCATCCTGCACGCCTACCAGGTGGCGGCGCAGGAAGGCTACCGCTTCTACAGCTTTGGCGACGCCATGCTCATCGTGTAGCGTGGTACCCCAGGACAAAGAGAGAAGGGTGGCTGAGATGAGCCACCCCTCTTGTATGGCACAGAGAACCCCGACAGCCTCTCCCACGCGAGCAACTCGCAGAGAAAGGTCTGTCCATGGACGCAGGGAACACCTGCGGAGCCGCCTCCCGAACCCCAGGCAAAGCACACTCCTAGCTGAGGTCAGGGAGCCGCCCATGACACCACAACAGCCGCAAGAAAAGGAGACGGGAGCGGTCTACGGCCTAGCGTATGCGTGGCACATGGCCCGCACCGTTGGTGACCGGCTCGTTCAGATACACGTCGCCGTTGCGGATCTTGATGTTGAAACCGCACTCTGGGTTGGTGCACACCCAGGCCTTGTAGTGAATCGGCGCACCCTGGCTTCCGAAGTCCGATAGCGGAACCAGGTCGCCACTCCCACACTTCTGACAATGAGGTAGTGTAGCCTCCACAGAAACCTCCTCACGTACCTTCCAAAATTGGACTTTGCGAAGTATATCACGAACGACACTGCTACGCTAGTTCCCTTCCTAGCCTTACCACAGCCCTTTGCACGTACCGAGCGCCGGACCGCTCCAGCAGGCTCTCTATCAGGCTCATCGCATCCACAGACACCTCAGGGAACTCCACGGCCCCAGCCCCTTTTAGCCCCGCTGACAACGCCTGGAGCTGGCCTGGCGTGAGCCGTCCATTCACCCGGCCTAGGGTAAGATGGGGTGAGAATGCTCGCCCCTCCCTGGGGAAGCCCGCCTGCTCCAACGTCTGTTCAAGGGCCGATTGCAGCTCTTTGAGGACCTCCACCTGCCCGCTGAGGCCTAGCCATACTACCTGGGGAGCTCGCAGGTTGGGGAACGCCCCCACGCCCTGAATGTTAAGGGCAAAGGGAGGCGTTTGCACTGCGGCCTGGGCCATAGCCTGGGCGATGGCCTCCAACCGCTCCTCTGGCGTCTCCCCCAGGAACTTCAGGGTCAGGTGGACGCCCTCAGGCCGCACCCATCGCACGCCCTCCACGCCTTGCCCCCGGAGGTGGTGGATGACCTCGCCCAGCAGCTCTGTTACCAGCGCAGGTAGCTCCGCCGCGATGAAGAGGCGCGGGCGCCGCTGCTCAGCTTGTGCGTTCCTTTGGCTCATGGGACCTGTGCCTATAGCCCGGGAAGGGGCGTGTCATTCCCCGGTGTTTCTACCGTCCCTAGTGTCCAGAGTCATAAGTTCACTGAAGAAGAGGGTATCTTCCAATGTCATTCTGAGCGAGTCCTTTCGTGGAAGGACGAAGCGAAGAATCTTGCTGGCCGTAGAGGGCCTATGCTGCTTCAACAAGGATTAGGCTTAGCATAGGCAGACAAGATTCGTTCGGTTGGGCCGACTATCTCGGCCCTCCCTCAGAATGACAAAGTATCTCGCCCTTGGTTAACTTGCATAACGGTTCTCTGACTCAGGACACTAAAGCAACGATACCCTTTTGCGACGATTCTGGACAGATGTCTGGCCTGACCTCTGTTGTCGGTGTAATATAGTGAGCCTAGATCATCGCGCCTTGAGCAAAAGGGCCATCGTCATGTCTCTTCTCTCCCCCGCGAGAAAGCGGGTCCCGATGTTGGAAGCCCTGGTGTACCGGGACTTCCGCCTCTTCTGGTTCGGCTCCCTGGCCTCGGTGATGGGCTTCCAGATGCTCATCCTCACCCAGAGCTGGATGATCTACGACCTGACCGGCTCCAAGGTCCAGCTTGGCCTGGTGGGCCTGGCCTCGGCGGTCCCTTCCATCGGGCTGACCCTCTTTGGCGGCGTTGTCGCGGACAAGGTGGACCAGCGACGGCTCATCATCGTCACCCAACTCCTTGCGGTGGTGATTGTGGTGGCTCTGGGCGTCCTTACCCTTATGGACCGTATAGCGCCCTGGCACCTCATGGTGAGCGCCTTCATCATGGGAGGCGTGGGGGCCTTTGACATGCCCTCCCGCATGGCCATCTTCCCGTACCTGATAGAGCGGCGCTCCATGATGAACGCCGTGGCCCTCAACTCCGTCATCTGGCAGGGCACGCGCGTCATCGGCCCAGCCGCGGCGGGCATGATCATCGCCCTTGTGGGGCCTGCCTATACCTACCTGACCGCCGCCGCCGGTTTCCTCATCTTTGTCCTGTTCCTGGCGTTGGTACGGGTCCCCCGTGTGGCGCGCGCCAGCTCCGGCAACATGCTTAAGGATATGCGGCAGGGGCTGGCCTTTGTAAGGGACAACCACATCTTCGGCTTTCTCCTGGGCATGACCTTCTTCAACAGCTTCTTCGGCATGTCTTACATCCAGCTTATGCCCGTCTTCCAGAAGGACATCCTGCTGGTGGACGAACGGGGGCTGGGTCTGCTGCTTGCCGCGGGAGGCGCCGGGGCTTTGCTTGGCACCCTGGCCGTGGCTTCGGTGGGCAAGAGATTACCTCCGGGATGGCTCATCATTGGAGGCGGCTTCCTTTTTGGGGCGACCATCCTGGCCTTCGCCTCCTCTCGCTGGTTCCTGCCGTCCCTGGGGCTGGTCTTCCTGGGCGGCCTGATGAGCTCCGTGTACATGATCGCCGTGCAGAGCACGCTGCAAATGCTGGTGCCAGACCAGTTCCGGGGTAGGGTGATGGGCTTCTGGGGCATGACCTACACCCTCATGCCCTTAGGAGGATTCCAGGCAAGCATTGTTGCCAGCTTCCTGGGCGCCCCCTTTGCCATCGCTGTGGGCGCGAGCCTTGTCATGGCCTTTGCCGTGCTGGGCGCGGCCCGCAACGCCCAGGTGCGAGGCTTGAGTGCAGGCGCCCGAACCGGGTAGGCGCGAGCCGCCGCATCCCGCTGCCCTGGATTGCCCCAGGAACCAGCCCAGGGGCAACTGCTCATACCGAGCTTTGCAAGGGAGTGCTACAATTGTCCTGTTCCATCTCCTCATGCAGCCTGCTTCCCGGCAAGGAGTGATTCCATGGCCAACCCGCGCAAGCTTATCTACATGGACAACGCCGCCACCACCTCGGTGCGGCCAGAGGTGCTGGAGGCCATGATCCCGTACTTTTCAGAAAGCTACGGCAACCCCTCCAGCCTCTATACCCTTGCCCAGGAGTCCCGCAAAGCTATTGACGAGTCAAGAGAGCAAGTGGCGAAAGTCCTCGGCTGCCGCAGCAGCGAGGTCATCTTCACCAGCGGCGGCACCGAGTCGGACAATACGGCTATCCGGGGCGCGGCCATGGCCCTGTGGCCCACGGGCAACCACATCATCACCACCGCTATTGAGCACCACGCCGTCCTGCACACCTGCCACTACATGGAGACCCTCGGTTTCCAGGTGACCTACCTGCCCGTGGACCAGCATGGCCTGGTAAGCCTGCAGGACCTGGAACAGGCCATCACCGACCGCACGGTTCTGGTGAGCATCATGCTCGCCAACAACGAGATAGGCACCATCCAACCCGTGGCCGAGGCCGCCAAGCTGGTGAAGGCAAGAGCCAGACGGATGGAGCGCACCATTGTCTTCCACACCGACGCCGTCCAGGGCGCCGGCTATCTTGACCTGAACGTGCGGAACCTGGGGGTGGACATGCTGAGCCTCTCCTCCCACAAGTTCCACGGCCCCAAGGGCAGCGGCGTGCTCTTCGTGCGTCGGGGCGCCCCCTTCACACCCCAACAGGTGGGCGGGGGCCAGGAGCGACAGCGCCGCGCCGGCACCGAGAACGTGCCAGGCATTGTGGGCACCGCCGTGGCCCTGGAGCTTGCCGCCCAGGAGCGGGAGTGGCTGTTCAACCACACCCAAGCCATGCGGGAGCGCCTTATCCAGGGGATTCAGGAACGGGTGGAGCGCGCCTACCTGAATGGCCACCCCTCCCAGCGGCTGCCCAATAACGCTAACTTCTGCTTTGAGTTCGTGGAGGGCGAGCCGGTGCTCCTGGGACTGGACTTTGCTGGGGTGGCTGCCTCCAGCGGCAGCGCCTGCACCTCCGCCTCCCTGGAACCGTCCCACGTGCTGGTAGCCATAGGCCGCACGGCGGAGCTGGCCCAGTCCAGCCTCCGTCTGACGTTGGGGCGAGAGAATACGTTAAAAGAGGTAGAGTACGTCCTGGACGTGCTGCCGGACATCGTCAAGCGGTTCCGGGCCATGCCCTCCCTGAGCAAGGCCAACGCATGATCCAACAAGCGACGCAGAACGCCACACAGCAAAAGCCCCTACAGCCTGCACTACACGGGCGCTGCCTCTCCCGCCTGCCCTTTTTGCTGGTGGCCTTTTGGCTTCTCCTGGCCCTGGTAAGGTGCGGCTCCTCCACCTCCGCTGCCACCGAATGGACCTTCGGCGATTCTCTCGCTATTCGCGCGAAGGAGACCAGGTTTGTCTCAGAGGTGCGTTACTCCATTAGCGATACCCACTACCTCATCAAACCCACCCAAGAGAACCGGGCCATCCTTGCCGCACACCTGGAGGTGTTCAACCGCCAGGCCAATCTGGTGTACCTCTCCGTCCACAAGAACTCCCTGCGCCTGACGGACCAGAACTACTTTGAGTACCGACCCCTTGACCCCTTCCAGGACCGTATCGAGGTGGAGGCGGGTGGCGGTGGAGAAAACAGCCTTATCCCCTTTATTTGGGCCGACGGCTCAGCAATCGCCCCTACCATCAACATGCCATCAACATGCGGGGCCAACAACCAGAACTGCCAGCTCGTGGGCTGGGTCTTCTTTGAAGTGCCCAAGAGCACCAAGCCCACGCAGCTGGTCTGGGAAGCCGCCGACACCATCTATTTGTACTTCACGTCAAGGTAAGAGCGTTCGTTGCGCATAGGCAGGGGTTTGGCTACAATGGGGCCATCCCTCGCCGCCAAAGAAGGGAGACCGCCATGGCTTCCTATGACACGAAGCAGCTTCGGAACGTGGCCTTGCTTTCCCACTCCGGCACGGGCAAGAGCACCATGGCGGAGGCCATGCTCTTCGCCTGCGGAGCCATTAACCGCATGGGCAGGGTGGAGGACGGCAACACCGTCTCTGACTACGAGCCTGAAGAGGCCAGGCGCCGCTCCAGCATCCAGACCTCGGTGGCGCCGTGCAAGTGGCGGGAACATAAGCTGAACGTGCTGGATACGCCAGGCTACTGGGACTTTGTGGGCGAGGTGGTCTCGGCCCTGCACGCCGTAGACGCAGCGGTCCTGGTGGTGGCGGCCCAGGCGGGCGTAGAGGTAGGCACCGAGGATGCCTGGGAGCGGTGCGAGGAGCGCGGCCTGGTGCGGATGGTGTTCATCAACAAGATGGACCGGGAGAATGCAGACTTTGGCCGCTCCTTGGAGGGCATCCAGAAGGCCTTTGGGAAGCGGTGCGTCGCCATTCAAGCGCCCATCGGCGCTCAACAGGCCTTTCAAGGCGTCGTCTCTCTGTTGCATCCCCCGGCGGATCTCCCTGCGGCGGTGGCAGGGGAGGTGGGGCGGCTACGAGAGCGGCTGATTGAGGCGGTGGCAGAATCGGATGATGACCTGGCCACCAAGTATCTAGAAGGGCAGGAGATTAGCCAGGAGGAGCTGACCCTAGGGCTGAAGAAGGGCATCCTGGCCGGCCAGGTGGTGCCCGTGCTGGCGGGTTCAGCCGCTACCTCCCTGGGCATCAAAGAGCTCATGGACGCGATGGTGGACCTGCTGCCGTCCCCCCTGGAGATGCCCCCCGTTGAGGCTACCAAACCCGGCGGCAACGATAGGGTGAAGCTGTCACCAGACCCCGATGGCCCGCTGGTGGCCCAGGTGTTCAAGACCACCGCCGACCCCTTTGTCGGTAGGCTCTCCTACTTCCGGGTGCACAGCGGCACCTTTAAGGCAGACTCCCAGGTCTGGAACGCTACCAAGGCGCAGGCCGAGCGCGTGGCCCAGGTGTTCTTGCCTATGGGCAAGACCCAGGAGGGAGCGCCTAGCCTGGCTCCGGGCGATATCGGCGCTGTGGCCAAGCTGACCGCGACGAACACAGGGGATACCCTGTGCCAGCGGGAGAGCCCACTGCTGCTGCCACCTATCAGGTTTCCTGAGCCGGTGTACACCACCGCCGTGGCTCCCAAGGGCAAGGCGGACGTGGACAAGATGACGACCTCTCTTGCCCGCCTGACGGAGGAGGACCCGACGCTGCGCATGATTCGGGAGCCGCTGACGGCGGAGACGCTCCTTTCAGGCATGGGGGAGACGCATACCG
The DNA here is from genome assembly GCA_016179765.1 of Chloroflexota bacterium. Lineage (GTDB taxonomy): Bacteria > Chloroflexota > Dehalococcoidia > Lucifugimonadales > JACPCL1 > JACPCL1. Next base: position 7,662 of record JACPCL010000015.1, on the reverse strand, counting down.
AGGTGGCGGTGGAAAGGGCCCGCCGAAAGTTTGGTGTGGAGCTGATTACCAGCTTGCCCAAGATACCGTACCAGGAGACCATCTCCTCGCCAGCCAAGGTGGAGTACAAGCATAAGAAGCAGTCCGGCGGCCACGGGCAGTACGGCCACGTCTTCATTGAGTTGGAGCCAAGGGTCCGTGGCAGCGGCTTTGAGTTCGCCGCGAAGGTGGTAGGCGGGAACGTGCCCAAGGAGTACATCCCCGCCGTGCAGAAGGGCGTTGAGCGGACGCTGCCGGAGGGGGCGCTGGCCGGCTATCCTCTGGTGGACCTGCGAGTGGTGCTGTACGATGGCAGCTCCCACCCGGTGGACTCCTCCGGCATGAGCTTTGAGATCGCCGGCGCCTTCGCCTTGAAGAAAGGGGTCATGGAGGCCCGGCCCGTGCTCCTGGAGCCGGTGGTGCACCTGGAAGTGACAGTGCCCGACGCCTTGACCGGCCAGGTGGTGGGCGACCTGAACACCAAAAGGGCGCGTATCTTGGGCATGACGCCTCAGAACGGGCTGACGGTGGTAGAGGCGGAGGCGCCTCAGGCTGAGGTGCGACGGTATGCTACCGAGCTGCGCTCCGCCACAGGTGGCCGTGGTAGATTCACGATGCAGTTCGCCCACTACGCCGAGGTACCGGCGCATATTACACAGCGCATCGTTGAGGAATCCAAGCGTGAAAAGGTAGGGGCCTAGACCCACAGAGAGAGGCAGAAATGGTCGCACGGTTTATGAACTTGCTCAGGAGGTCAGAGGCTGCCGAGGATCCGGTGTGTCACATGCAGGTGGATATGAAGAAGCCGGGAGGCGGCACCTACGACTACCAGGGCAAGACCTACTACTTTTGCGGCCCGGGCTGCCGGGTAGCCTTCTCCAAGGACCCGGAGGGGTACCTCTCCGGCAAGAAGGGGATGAAGATGTAGCAGGGTGCGGAAGAAGGGGAGTGCAGAGGGGAGAAGCCCTTTGCCAGGAGTCTGAGGGTGTCCCTCAGATACAAAGTCTTCCCCTTCCTGGCAAAGAAGGGGGCAAGGAGGACGGTGCAAAGAGGTTTTCAGCACCCTGGTAGAGAGGCGTAGGCGAGCATGACTGAGAGGGATTGCGCCGTGGGGATGGTCAAGAGCCATCCCTACCTGCTGTACGGGTTAGGCGAAGCACAAGGGGGCAGCCATGGGTAAAATCGTGGGCAGCGATGAGTTCACCTACGAAATGAATGAGGAGTGGGCGAAGCTCCCCCAGGGCTGGGCGATGCCAACGGCGGCAGTGGCGGTAGACTCTCACGACAGGGTGTTCGTCTTTAACCGCACCCAGGACCATCCCGTCTGCGTGTTTGACCGGGAGGGTAACTTCCTCTACGCCTGGGGCGGCGGTCAGGACACCTTCCGCTTCCATCACGCCGTGTACATTGACCCCCAGGACAACGTGTGGCTGGTGGAGCGGGACTACTGCACCCTCATGAAGTTTAGCCCCAGGGGCAAGCATCTCATGACCCTGGGCGTCAGAGGCTATCGCTCCAACACCGGCATCCCCGACGACGACTTCCGCTCGGACTCCTGGAAGCGCCTGACGCGCTCGGCGGGCCCCTTTAACCTGCCGACGGGCATCGTGGAGGCGCCGAACGGCAACCTCTTTGTGTCCGATGGCTATGCCAACGCACGGGTGCACAAGTTCACGTCCATGGGGGTGTACATCACCTCCTGGGGTGAGCCAGGCATCGGCCCCGGCCAGCTCAACCTGCCTCACGGCGTCTGGATTGACGGCAAAGGCCGGGTGCTGGTGGCAGACCGGGAGAACGACCGCATCCAGCTTTTTACCCAGGAGGGGGAGTACCTGGCGGAGTGGAAGCCAGGAATGGTGGGACCCGCGAACGTCTGCCTGGATGCCCAGGGCATCGTCTATGTTGCAGAGCACAATAGCGGCTACGTGAGCGTCCTGAGCCCAGAAGGTGAGTTGCTTGCCCGCTGGGGCTCGGAGAAGTACCGCTCCATGCATGGGATTTGGGTGGACTCCCACCGTGACCTGTACGTGGCGCAGCCGGGGGACTCTGGCGGGGGACTCGGCGGGCGGAAGGTGGTCAAGTACCTAAGACAGATGCCCTAACAGGCTGCTGAAAAACACCCCCAGCCCCCTTGTCCTTCAAGGAAGCCCCAGAGGGGCTTCCCTCTCCAAGGGGGTTCAAGGTATCCTTCAGCCGAAGGATTGATTTGTATTTGGGGGACACCCGCAGACCCCCGTCCCTTCGCTGCCCCATTCGCTGCGCTCAGGGCTTTGGCTCACTCAAGGGCAGGCTGCGGGGCTTTGCCCCTCTGAACTCCCCTTTTTCAGCAACCTGCTACCGGGTCAGCCCCACGGATGTCCACACCACCAGGATCGCCAGTACCAAGGAGAGGCGCGCCAGCCAGGAGACCTGCCGCCGGAAGGCGACGGCGCGCCGAGGGTCCGCGCCGCTTTGGGAGAGGGCAGTGGAGCGCGGTCCCAGTACAAAGTCGTGTAAGGCAGACAAGAGGAGCATGATCCCTATCAGGGCCAGCTTGAAGGCGAGGCGAGCGCCGAACCGGGTACCCCAGAAGCTTGTGTCCAGGAGGTCGCGGGGGCCTACGCCGTAGTAGGAAAGGATGATGAGGCCGGTGGAGAGCAGGACGGCGATGCTGGCCCAGCCCACCCAGCGGAACTGGCGGCCGATGCTGGTCAGGAGCCTGGCCCGTAGAGGAGGCTCAAGGCCCCTGAAAGCGGGGACGGCCACCAGGCCCAGGAAGAGCATACCGCCTACCCAGGTGATAGCCGCCAGGAGATGAAGGGTAAGGACCAGGTCATAGAGGCTCATTTTGTGTTTTGCTTTGCCTTACGGGTCAGTAAGTGCGCCGCTTACATAGTAGTGTAGGGGCGGTCCCCAGACCGCCCCTACAGGTTTGCTTGATGGTACGCCTTTGGCCGGCCTACTACCACGGCGGGCTAGCCATGAGATGGCTCAGGGCCTCTTTACTTCAGCTCCCGAATGGCCTGGATGAGGGCGGGCACCACCTTTTGCCATTCGCCCACCACGCCAAAGCGGGACTCCTTGAAGATGTTGGCGTTAGCATCCTTGTTGATGGCGACGATGTTCTTGGCGCCGCTCAGGCCGGCCATGTGCTGGCTAGCTCCGGAGATGCCAACGGCAATGTACAGATTAGGGGCAACTGACTTGCCAGTCAGGCCCACCTGGTAGGAGTAGGGCACCCATCCGATGTCCACGGCGGCGCGGCTGGAGGAGACAACGCCGCCCAGAAGGTCCGCCAGCTCCTTCAGCTCCTTCTGGAACGGCTCTGGCCCGCCCAGGCCGCGGCCTCCGCTGACGATGACCTCCGCGTCCTCCAGGCGCTTGCCTTCCTGCTTCTCCTCCACGCGCTTGATCACCTTTGCCTTGACGACCGAGGGGTCAAGGCGAGGGTTGACCGGCACTATTTCGCCGGAGCGGCTATCGTTGCGGGGCAGGGGCTCGGCGGTTTTCAGCCGGATGACGGCCATCATGGGCAAGGAGTCACAGGCCACCGAGACCATGCAGTTGCCGCCGAACACCGGCCGGTTGGCCACCAGTTTCTTGTTGCCGTCTATCTTGACCTCCAGGCAGTCCTGGGCCAGGCCTGTCTCCAGGCGGAAGGCTAGGCGTGGGCCGACGTTGACGCCCAAGGGCGTCTTGGCCGCGACGATCACTTTTGGCGACTGCTCCTTTGCCAGAGCGGTAAGGGCGGCGAGGTACGCCTCCGGCTGCGGCTCTTTCAGGACAGGATCGCTGACTGCGTACACCCTGTCAGCTCCAAAGGCGATGGCCTCCTTGGGCGCGCCGCCCAGGTTATCCCCCAGAATGGCGATGCTCAATGGCTCGCCCAGGCTATCGGCGAGCTTGCGGCCGTGGGCCAGCAGCTCTTTGGCGCTGGCGTCCAGTTGGCCGCCGGCGGCCTCGCCTATCACTAACACACCTTTTGCATCTGCCATGATTCCTCCCGCTGAAAAGGGGGTTTTCTAGGGTGTATTGCTCAGGGGCTGCCCCCTGACACATGGGAACGCCTATGATGGGCTGCCCGATAACAACCAGGGTTAAGGGAGTGCTAGACCAGTTTGGTTTCGCGCAAACGAAGGGCCAGCTTGCGCGCCGCGTCCACCGGGTTGTTGTCATCGCCCTGGATGATCTCACACTTGGACTGCTTCTCGGGAATGAAGAGGTCAAGCATGGTCAGTTTGGTCGCCAGGTCAGTGATGCCCAGGTCGGCCAGGGTCCAGGTCTGGGGCTTCTTGCGGGCTGCGGCCATGATGTTGCGCATGGTGGGATAGCGGGGCTGGCCCAGCTCGTTGCTGACGGTCACCACCGCCGGCAAGGGGGCGGACACGACCTCGTAGCCGTTGGGGATGACGCGCTCGCACACCACGTCGCCGTTCTGGATCTCCACCTTGCGGGTGACGGGAATGCAGGGGACGCCCAGCAACTCCGCCAGGCCCAGGGGCACCTGGGCGTTGTCCCAGTCGGAGGCCTGGCGGCCAGCGATGATGAGGTCAAAGGGGCTGAGTTTCTTGATAGCGCCCGCCAGGACCCGGGCGGTGACGGTGCTATCGCTCACGCCTTCCAAGGCGGGGTCCTGTACCAGGACCATCTCATCGGAGCCCATGGAGAGGGCCTTCTTCATAACGTCGGTCACAAAGGATGCGCCCGCGGACAGGACGGTGATCTTCACGTCGTGGCCGGCCTCGCGGATGCGCAGGGCGGCCTCTACGGCGGTTTCGTCAAAGCCGTTGATCACGGGAGCAATCTTCTTTGTGGGATCTATCTCCACGCGCTTCTTCTGGCGGTCTATGCGGTATGCGGAAACGGGGACTTCCGGGTCCAACACCTGCTTGACCATGGCAACGATGTTCAGCGGCATAGCTCCCCCAAAGCATACTGAAGGTGGGCTTACTGGGCTGCACTATAGCATCGGCCCTAGGGGGTGTCAACTGGGAGGAGGCCCTGGGAGAGGCCGATTGCGCTAAAATTCACAATCGGGATTCGCCCAGGCTCACGGGAAAGAAGAGACCAGGCCGCCCGCGGCGTTGTACAGCAGGGCTGGATCTCCCGTGTCGTTCCAGACGGTAGACTTGCGGCAAGAGCCATCGGCGTTGAGCCACGGGAGCGTAGATGGCGGTGGCGATTGGGCGCAGCTCTCTGGCCCGCTGGTTATCTGTACAGAGCCCCCAGGTGGTAAGGTGTAGCCAGAAGGGAAGCGAAACACCTGGCTGCCCGTCTGGCTCACCAGGGTCCAACCGGTCATATCTTGCGGGGCGTCTCCCTGGTTGATGATGGTGACGACTTCCGCCTTCAGGTCAACGCTCTGGATGATGAGGTGGGCTTGTGGCGGAGCGGGTGGAGGTGGAGGAGTCGCCGGGACGGTAGCGGTGGGAGCAGGCGTTGGCGAGGGTGCAGGCGTTGGCGTGAGGGTAGGGGTAGGGGTTAGAGCGGGCGTAGGAGTAGAGGTAGGTGAGAGCGCAGGCGTGGAAGTAGACGTTGCCGTTGGGAGACCTGACGGTATGACGATTGCCGGAAGGGCGGGCGTTGGGCTGGCCGTGGGCGCGGGCATAGGGGTAGCCGTAGAGGTTGGCGTAGACGTGGGGGCCGGGATAGGGGTGGGACTGGTCGTAGCGTCAGGTGGGGCCACGAAAGCTGACGGCGTGGTAGGCTCAGGAGTAGGCGTCGGGGGTAGGATGACAGAAGCAGGCGTTGGAGTGGCTGTGGAGGAACGTGGCGCGGGAGTCACGGGAGGAGGCGTGGGCGCAGCGGAAGGTGTGGGCATAGCTGAAGCAAGAGGGGCAGGTGTAAGGATGGTAAAAGGGGTAGGCGAGGGCGTAAGTTCTCGAGAGCACGCAACGGCGACTAGAGCAATGGCGGCCAAGAGTGCAACGCACCAACGCGGGATCACCACACGCCGTTCTTCTTTCTGCCCGATATAGGGAAACACGCAGCATGAGTACACCGGCTCGGCATATGGTACGGCAACAAGAGAAATGCTCCAATACCCGAAAGTGAGGGGAGGGAACGAGGGGTGAAGGGGACGTTTCTGATACGGTGAGGTGAAATGATAAGAGTGGTGGTGGCGCATACGGGATTCGAACCCGTGATCCCCGCCTTGAGAGGGCGATGTCCTTGGCCGCTAGACGAATGCGCCGTTCTTTTGATTGTACACGGAGTTGGCAGGTCTGCCAACTGCAATGGCCGTCGGGGAGCCAGAAGGCAAGGAGCAATGGGAAAGTGCGCAGGGAAACCTTTTGAGTTGCCACCAAAGGAACAGGATGGTATGGTATGGGCGTTCCTCAGGATATCCCTTACCGCATTACACCTGAAGGAGGTTGGCTATGCTCAGTCTTTCGGGAGAGGCGGCCATCGTTGGGGTGGATGAGTCGGACCAGATCGGCCGGATACCTGGCAAGTCCTCCCTCCAGCACCACATGGAGGCCAGCTACAACGCCCTTGCAGACGCAGGGCTCAGCATCAAGGACGTGGACGCCATCTACTGCGCCGCCACCTCGCCGCTGACCATCGCTGAATACTTCGGCATCACCCCCAGGCATACCGACGGCACCTCCGTGGGCGGCTCCTCCTTCGTCATTCATGTGGCCCACGCTCTGGAGGCCATCGCCGCGGGCCGGTGCGAGGTGGCTCTGATCACCCACGGCGAGGCAGGCCGCGCCCAGCGGCGTAGCGGAGGCGCAGATATGGGCCTGCCGGGCTCCCAGTACGAGCTCCCCTATGGCATCGCCGCGCCGCCTATGAGCTACGCCATGGCGTGCACCCGCTACATGCACCTGTACGGCGAGGAGCGCACCCGTCAGGCCATGGCAGAGGTGGCGGTGGCCACGCGCAAGTGGGCCAACCTGAACCCCAAGGCCTTCTTTTATAAGGAGACCATGAGCTTTGAAGAGTACCATAGCTCCCGCTGGGTCGCTTGGCCCTTCCATCTGCCGGATTGCTGCCTCTCTATAGACGGCGGCGGCGCCTGTGTGGTGGTATCGCCAACGGTGGCGCGGAGCTGCCGCAAGAAGCCGGTGTGGGTGCTGGGCGCTGGCGAGGGGCATGACCATGGCATGATCAGCCAGATGCCGGACCTGACGCGCACCATTGCCTACCAGTCAGGCCCGGAGGCCCTCCGTATGGCGGGCGTGAGCCACCGGGATATTGACCTGGCCATGATCTACGATTCCTTCACCTATACGGTGCTGACGACCCTGGAGAGCCTGGGCTTTTGCGGCCGGGGCGAGGCCTCGGAGTTCGTTGCCAACCAGCGCACGGCCCCTGGCGGCGAGTTCGCCCTGAACACCAATGGCGGCGGCCTCTCCTACTGCCACACGGGGATGTACGGCATGTTCCTGCTGCTGGAGGCTACCCGGCAGCTACGAGGTGAGGCCGGCCAGCGCCAGGTGAAGGAGTGCGATCTTGCCCTGGTCAATGGCACAGGCGGCAGCCTCTCCTCCACCGGCACGCTGGTGCTGGGTGCGGACTAGGCACTGTGAAACCCTCACCCCCTTTATCCCCCTCTCCCATTGGGAGAGATCCTATGGTTGAGTGTCAAGAGGGGTAAGAGTTTGACGTTGGGTATGGACGCGACTAGGAACATAGGCAGTCCCATGACGGAGCAAGGAC
>JACPCL010000014.1 GCA_016179765.1 Chloroflexota bacterium | reverse complement strand
GCGAAACCAGCACCCCGTACCCTTCAAGTGGACCAAAGCAACCGTCCACCAAGACCCTCTCAAACCTCTGTATAATCAATTACGTAAGTAGGTACTAGGTCGTCCTGCACTTCAAGGAGACGAGAGGTGAGTGGCACCATACCTGCCTCAAATCGATTGGTCACGCTGTCACCTTGGCGGTTGTCAGCCCGGAGACCACGTGACCGAGCAGTTCTATTGCTTTGGAGCGCATGGCCTCGGGAGCCAGGCCCCCGATGGGGTGTTGTGCGATAGCCAGGGCAAGCTGCGGCATACCCAGCGTTCCGCGCTCTAGCTCAGCGAGTCCTTTGAATCTGTCGGTGCAGACCGTAACCGTGGGTACGCCAAGGGTTTCAAGTTCAACTGCGTCATGGACACTCCATGATGTGCAGGAGCCTCAGTCGCCAATGCCAACGATAACGGCGCTCACAGAGGACGCCAGTCTGGCGATCAACTCCTTTGCCGCCGGGAGAGAAGAGCTAGGCTTGCTGAGGTGAAGTGAGGCTCCAATGCGGTGGTCCCGACGCAGCGACTCCTCCAGTTCTGTAAAGAGGACGTCGCCGTTGGGCTTGCTATTCCAAAGAAACCCAATGGAGCGGCCACGTAGGGTTGACAAGCGTTGCGCGTTCGTACAATGGGAATCCCGTGGGGAAGCACTCGGATCCAGCACGCGAATTGTGGCGGTCCTGCTGGTAGGCATGGTGGCATCTCCTGGGGTCGCACGTCTGAGAACCTGGTACGCCAGAAGACTACGATTGCTTGACGGCTGTGTCAAGGAGTGGCAGCACCTCGTGGTGCAGACGCTCCAGCTCCCGGACACTGGGCCAGGCAAGCCCCAGCATGAGGGTGGTGACGCCCGCGTCCAGATACGGTTGGATGCCCCGGGCGCACACCTCCGGCGGTCCAAAGGGACATAGCCGGTCCACGTCAAACCCTGCTCCATAATAGTCCTGCATGGACGACGCGATGCGCTTTCGGGCCCTGGCAGGATCGTCGTCTATGGCCAGGTACAGGAGCTTGCCGATCTCCAAGGTCCCTGTCTCCCTGCCCGTCTCTCGGGCCATGCGGTGAAGGGTGTCACGCCGCTCGCGGAGTTGGTCTGGCAGCACCGAGGAGCTGGCAAGCCAGCCGTCGGCCATGGCTACCACCCTGTGCAGAAGCGGGTCCGCCGAGCCGCCCAGGAGTATGGGCAACCGTTTTCCTGCCGTGGGGTGGGGAGCGACCGTGGCTTTCTCCATATGGTAATGGCGACCCTGGAAGGAGACGTCTGGGTGGTCCCAGAGCTGGCGAAGGAGGGCGATCGTCTCCTCAAGGCGGCGCCGGCGCTGCCGGACGTTAACCTCCATCGCCTCCAGCTCCTCCGGGTGTCCACCCAGAGAGAGACCCAGAATAAACCGGCCGCCCGAAAGGTAGTCCAGGCTGGAAACCGTCCTAGCCAGCACCAGGGGATGACGGAGCAGGGCTAGGGTGACTGCGCTACCCAGTTTGATCCTGCTGGTCACCGTCGCCGCCCACGCCAACGCCGTAAAGGCGTCAAGGATATTGATCTGGTGGATGATGCGCTCGGTAGTCCACAGTGAGTGGAACCCCAGGGACTCGGCTGACCGGAAGAAGCTGGTGTACTCCTGGGGCGTGGGCATAGGACCGGCGAAGGCTTTGGGGATCAACACCGCTATGTTTGCTTTTGCTGGCACGGCTACTCCTCCGGCGCCCTGGACAGGGACTTTCCGCTCAATGTAGGCCGAGAGTCCTGCCAGGACAAACTCCTATCTTGCTTTCAAGGAAGCCCCAGGGGGGCTTCCCTCTCCACTGAACTCAGGTTCCCATGTCGCCGCTATCTCGGCAACAGCCACTCCATAGGCGAGAGTATACGGCCATCTTCCAGATGACTGTCAACCCTTGCTCTTCCCGAGGAGGGTGTGAAAAAGGGGTGTCCAGAGGGGCGAAGCCCCGGAGCCTGCCCTGGTGAGCCGAAGCCCTGAACGCAGTGAAGGGGGTAGCGAAGGGGCGGGGGTGTGGGGGTGTCCCCCAGATACAAATCAATCCGCCGCAGGCGGATACCTTGAACCCCCTTGAGGGGGTTTGGGGGTGCTTTTCAGCAGCCTGCTAGGACGCACAGGTGCGAGACGGACGCTGCGTTCCAAAGCGCCAACGCGCAAGGAATTGCCACCCACCTTTGGCGGGCCGTAAGATGCTATGTGGCGAGGCTAGGGGAAGGGGCGTCTGGTCTCTCCCATTCGGTGGCAACGTAGCTCAATAGCAGAACGGACGCTTCATAAGCGTTAGGTCGGCGGTTCGAATCCACCCGTTGCCACCAGGCAAGTCCAGGGAGAGGGGCGGGTTAGGTCGCCCACCCCTTGGCCAAAAACGTGCCCTTATGAGTACCGTGTCAAGGTACAATCACCAAGAACTCTATCCCTCGCCCAAGGCGCGCCTGAAGGCGGCGCGCAGCCGCGGCCCAACCTCCGCCAACTCTTCCAGGGATGCCGTGCTGAAGGCCAGGCGCAGGTGGGAGGCGTCGTCTTGCTCCCGGCGGAGGTAGAAGCTATCGCCTCCAGGGAAGACCAGCCCCTCCAGGGCCGCGGCCTCCCGTATCTCTCGGGCCGACGGCCCCAGGCACTCCACCCACAGGAAGAACCCGCCGGCAGGCTTTCGGAAGCGAACATACCCGGCGCAGTGCTCCTGAAGGGAGCGGCTCAACGTCTCACACTTCTCCGCGTAGATGGGGCGCATACCCTTCAGGTGGGCCTCCAGCCTGCCACCGCCGACGTGCTCTGCCAGCGCCCGCAGTAGCAGTGGGCTGACCCCCATATCGTACCGCACCCGGGCCAGAGCCTCTATGAAGTCCGGACGGCCCTGCACCCACCCAACGCGCAGGCCTGGGGCAATAATCTTGCTGAAGCTCCCCACCTTCAGTACACCCTCTCCTTGGCTGAGGGAGTAGAGGGAAGGCGGCGGCGGATCATTGAAGTACAGTTCGGTATAGGCGGTGTCCTCTAGGATCAGCACCTGGTGGGCCGCGCACAGCTCCAGCAGGTCGTACCGCCGGCCCAGGGAGAGGGTAGCCCCCGTGGGGTTGTGAAAGTCGGGCACGGTATAGAGTAGCTTGACCCGCCTGCCAGCCCGCTCCGCTTTTTTGATGGCCTCGGATGCTATCCCCACCAGTAAGCCCTCCTCATCCAGGGGCGCCTGGGCCACCTCTGCCAGATGGCCCCGGAAGGTCCGGGCCGAGCCGGAGAAGGTAGGCCCTTCAATGATGGCGGCGTCGCCAGGCTCCAGAAAGGCCCGGCATACGGAGTCAATGCTGCCAGCGCCACCGTTGTTCAGCAGGAAGTTCTCTGGCTCCAGGGCCAGGCCGTCCAGCCGGCTCTGGCGCTGGGCCAGGGCCTCCCGCAGGCCCGAGAAGCCTAGGACGCCGCCGTAGCTCAACGCCTCCTCGGCCTCCGTGGAGAGCACATGATGAAGGGCGTCGCGCAGATCGTCCACCGGCATGGTGGCCGGATCAGGCACGCCTGCGCCCAAGACAATGGGGCGCTCCGCCTCGGTAGGCAATGTCCAGGAGACGCCAGCATCCGTTGGGTTGCCAGCCCCTACGGCGATGACCGCACGGCTCAGGAGGGAGCGCAATTCCACCTGCCGCCACAGGTTGGCGGCCCTTGCTGCCCAATCTCCTCCACGCGTGTTTGCCACCTTAGCCCTCCCTTCTCCCTGGAAATGCCTCTATGATACCACCGCCCCAATGCCTTTCCCCTGCCATGCTCATGCTCCCATCCTTTGGCCCGCATTATGACAGGTGCCTACCGGGTAGGCAATGAGCCTTATTCCCTCATTCCCGTAGCGAAAACCAGGTACATCCCGCTGCAGTCCCACCATTCCTGAGCCAGCCTGCCAAGGAAGGTCCTAACTCCCACGCCACTCCCACGCTCATAGAGCCCCCTCACCTTGACCCTGGCCACGCTCTCCCGTATACTTAATGGGTTAGCCAGGCCCTAGGCCAGGATAGTTCGTGTGCGCAACTCAAGCCGGAAGGCTTGAGTTGCGCTTCTGGTGGTACCTAGCAGCCCGCCCGAGTGGCGCAATGGCAGCGCAGCCGATTTGTAATCGGCAGGTTGGTGGGTTCGACTCCCCTCTCGGGCTTCGTCACCAAGCTAGAGGGGCCGTCCATAGGCAATGCCCCACCCCCAGCCCACCCACCCTCTCCAGGCCCGGCTCTCATCAAGAGGAGAGCACAGGTAGCATCCCCCTTGCTGTTGGCGGGACGTGCCTCAGCCTGAAGGCTGCGGAGTGATGCCGCCCCATGTACGGAGCGGTGGTTTCATCCCCTAGCAAACAGAGCCGAGGCGCCTGTAGCATAGCTTTGCCCACCTCAAGGTGGTATGCTACAATACGTGACGTTTTTCGGAGGGGTGGGCGAGTGGCTAATACCACCAGACTGTAAATCTGGCGCCCGGAAGGGCTTCGTAGGTTCGAATCCTACCCCCTCCACCACCCATCACCGTCAACCCTTTTCAAAGGAAACAAACTAAAACCGAGGTATCGGGCCCACATAGCTCAGCAGGTAGAGCACGCCCTTGGTAAGGGCGAGGTCATCGGTTCGATCCCGATTGTGGGCTCCATCAGGAGGCATCATCTATGGCAAAGCAGAGATTTGAGCGCACCAAACCCCACCTGAACATCGGCACCATCGGCCACGTGGACCACGGCAAGACCACCCTCACCTCGGCCATCACCCAAGTGCTGTCCAAACATGGCACGGGCACAAAGGCCGTGGCCTTTGACCAGATTGACTCAGCCCCAGAAGAGAAGGCCCGCGGCGTCACCATCAACATCGCGCACATTGAGTACGAGACCGCCAACCGGCACTACGCCCACGTGGACTGCCCAGGCCACGCCGACTACATCAAGAACATGATCACCGGCGCAGCCCAGATGGACGGCGCCATCCTCGTGGTCAGCGCCCCTGACGGCCCCATGCCACAGACCCGTGAGCACATCCTTCTCGCTCGCCAGGTAGACGTGCCCCGCATCGTCGTAGCCCTCAACAAGGTGGACGCCATGGAGGACGAAGAGCTTCTGGAGCTGGTAGAGCTGGAGGTGCGAGAGCTCCTCTCCAAGTATGACTTCCCCGGCGACGAGATCCCCGTCGTCCGCGTCTCGGCCCTCAAAGCCCTGGAGGGCGACCCCGAAGCCGAGAAGGGCATCCTCGCCCTCATGAAGGCCGTGGACGAGTACATCCCCATCCCACAGCGCGCCAAGGACCAGCCCTTCCTCATGCCCGTGGAAGACGTCTTCGGCATCAAGGGCCGCGGCACCGTGGTAACCGGCCGCGTGGAGCGCGGCTCCGTCAAGGTGGGCGACGAAATTGAGATCGTTGGCATCACGCCAACCCGCAAGTCCGTCGTCACCGGCGTTGAAATGTTCCACAAAACCCTGGACGCCGCCGAGCCAGGCGACGCCGTGGGCTGCCTCCTGCGCGGCGTTGAGCGCGACGACGTCGTGCGCGGCCAGGTGCTGGCCAAGACCGCCAGCATCAACCCACACATGCACATGAAGGGCCAAGTATACGTCCTGAGCAAGGAAGAGGGTGGCCGACACACCCCCTTCTTCAACGGGTACAAGCCCCAGTTCTTCATCCGCACCACCGACGTCACCGGCGAAATACAGTTGCCCGCGGGCGTGGAGATGGTGATGCCCGGAGACAACATTGAAATGGATATCAAGCTCCTCTACCCCGTAGCCGTGGAGCAGGGACTCCGCTTCGCCATCCGTGAGGGCGGCAGGACCGTGGGTTCCGGCGTCTTCATCACCATCATGGAGTAGCGTCATGGCAAAGCAAAGCTCAAAAGCCAGGGTCATCGTCACACTGGGTTGCACCGACTGTCGTGAGCGGTCCTATAGCACCACCAAGAACCGGCGCAACGACCCCAACCGCATAGAGCTCACCAAGTACTGCCCACGGTGCAGAAGCCACAAGCTCCACCGCGAGGTCCGGTAGGTGGCCCGCCTCCCTACCAGCAGCGGCGGCAACATCCTCCGAAGGCCCACGCCTGACGAGGCCCGCCGCCGCATTGCCCTGTTGCAGTTCTTAGGCGAAGTGGTCAGTGAACTTAAGAAGGTCACCTGGCCCACCCGCCAGGAGACCACGCGCCTGACCATGCTCGTCATCGCCATCGCCGCTGCTATCGGCGCCGTCCTGGGCCTCCTGGACATCCTCTTCTCTCAAATGTTAAACCTGTTCATCTAGTGGGGAGTCCAGAGGGGCGAAGCCCCTTTGGCGGGGGTCTGGGGGTGTCCCCCAGAACTAATCTTCCCCCTCTCCCTTTAGGAGAGGGGGAACACACATCCCATGGGAAAGCGGGGCTGGGTGGCATGAACGCCACGGAAACAATAGAGCATCGCTGGTACTTTGTTCACACCTACTCCGGACAGGAGGAGCGTGTGAAAAAAAATCTGGTTCATCGCATTGCAACCATGGACATGGGTGGCAAAATCTTCCAGATAGAGGTCCCCTCAGAAGAGATCATTGAGATCAAGGAAGGCAAGCGAGTCCCCCGCCGCGTCCATCTCTACCCAGGCTACATCATGGTGGAGATGATCATGGACGATGAAAGCTGGTACGTCGTTCGCAACACCCCAGGCGTCACCGGCTTTGTCTCCGCAGAGGACGAGCGGGACAAACGCCCCAAACCCGTGCCCCTGGAGTCCTGGGAGGCTGAAAAAATCCTCCAGCAGATGCGCTCCGAAAAGCCAAAGGCAAGGATAGGCTTCACCAAAGGGGAAAGCGTCCGCATCATGGATGGCCCTTTCGCCGACTTCATTGGTGCCGTAGAGGTGATTGACACAGAACGCAGCAAGATTACGGTGCTGGTCTCCTTCTTTGGCAGGGAGACCCCCGTGGAGCTGGATTTCTTGCAAATCGCAAAGCTGTAATCCCACCAAGGAAGTCCAGAGGGGTGTGGGGGTGCCCCCCACACGCTTACCACAGACCTCAGTGAGCCTGCGCCGGACCTCGGGCAGACCAACGCGAGGGAGCCACGGCAGCAATGCCGAGCGTTAGGAGAAAAGGAAAGCCATGGCCAAAAAGGTAAGAGCCATCGTCAACCTGCAATTGCCAGCGGGAGCCGCTACCCCTGCGCCCCCCGTAGGACCAGCCCTGGGCCAGCACGGCGTCAACATCATGACCTTCGTCAAAGAGTACAACGCCCGCACCGCCAACATGGCAGGCACGGTCATCCCTGCCCAGATTACCATCTTTGAGGACCGCTCCTTCACCTTCATCACCCGCACCCCGCCAGCCACAGACCTCATCCGCAAGGCCGCCGGAGTGGAGAAGGGCAGCCCTCAGGCCAGCCGCCAGAAAGCAGGCGCCATCTCCCGCGCCCTGGTGCGGCAAATCGCCGAAGCCAAGATGAAAGACCTCAGCGCGGTAGACCTAGAGGGAGCAATGCGCATCATAGAAGGTTCAGCCCGTAGTATGGGCATTGAAGTGGTGGAGTAACCTATGCCTAAGCATGGCAAGAGATACCTTGACGTCACACAGCTTGTGGACCGGCGAAAGGCCTACCCCCCACAAGAGGCCGTGGCCATCATCAAAAAGACGGCCAACGCCAAGTTTGACGAGACCATAGAAGCCCACCTGCGCACCAGCGCGGACCCCCGCCACGCCGAGCAGCAAATCCGTACCGGGGCCCTGCTCCCCCACGGACTGGGTAAGCAGGTGCGCGTCCTCGTCTTTGCCCAAGGCGACGCCGCCCAGGCCGCCCGAGAGGCCGGCGCTGATTTCATCGGCGCCGACGACCTCATCCAAAAAATTGATGCCGGCTGGGTGGAGTTTGACATTACCATCGCCACCCCAGACCTGATGGGCCGCGTCGGACGCCTGGGCCGTGTCCTGGGACGTCGCGGCCTCATGCCCAACCCCAGAACTGGCACCGTGGTGCAGCCCCAAGACATCCGCCGCGCCGTGGATGAGGCCAAGAAAGGACGCGTGGAGGTGCGCCTGGACCGCACCGCTATCATCCACGCCCCCATTGGCAAAGCCAGCTTTGAGGAAACCGCCCTGATGGAAAACCTCACCGCCCTCATTGACAACATCAACCGTAACCGGCCCCCCGCCGTCAAAGGGTCCTTCATCCGGAGCAGCTACCTGACCTCCACCATGGGGCCCAGCATCAAGCTGGACCTCTCCTCCCTGGTGGCGCTAAGGGCAGAGTGAGACCCTTGTCCGCCTCATGGAGAGGAAGGCCCCTCTGGGGCCTTCTTGAAAGGATATGGAGGGGAGCCTTGTCTCAACCGGTTGGCCTCCGGCGCCGTTGCGCAGTTATCCCGTACCTCAGAGGTGAAGGATGACCTTGGCAGGGGTCGCTCAGCAACAGTTGAATGTGGAAGTCCTTCAGCACGGCCCTACCTCCTGGATCAACATCCAGCACCCCGGCGTGGCCGAAATGCAGTACCTGAAAGACCGGTTCAACTTTCACCAGCTCGCCCTGGACGACTGCCTCAGCGTTGTGCAAATGCCCAAGCTGGACCTCTTTGAGGACCATATCTTTCTGGTGTTGCACTTCCCCCGCTTCAACAAGGATACCCGCATCACTCAGGCTAGCGAGGTGGATGTCTTTGCCGGCGCCAACTACGTCATCACCGTGCACGATGGCAACCTTCGTCCCCTGACCAAGCTCTTCCAGGACTGCCAGACCAGCAAAGACCTGCGAGAGACCATGATGAGCCAGGGCTCGGGCTACCTGATGTACCGCATCCTGGATACCCTGGTGGACTACTGCTTCCCCATCCTCAACAAGGTCATTGACAATGTGAACCTCGTGGAAGCGCAGGTCTTTGAGACCTGGAACCCCAACATCGTACGCGAGATGGCTCGCCTACGACACGACATCCTCTCCTACCGGCGCATTGTCCGCCCTCAGATTGAGGTGCTGGAGGCCATGGAAGCCCGCCACTTCCCCTTCCTCAAACTCAACCCCGACATCTACTTTGGAGACCTGGCCGACCACATGCGCCACATCTGGAGCGAGCTGGAAGACCTCAAAGAGATCATAGAAGGCCTCTACGACTCCCAAGACTCCTTGACGAACCTGCACACCAGCGACGTCATCCGCACCCTTACCGGCGTCGCCACCGTGCTCTTGCCCTTCCTCATGGTCTCCGGCATCTATGGCATGAACGTGGCCCTGCCCTTCGCTGGCAGTTGGTGGGCCTTCTGGTTTGTCTTGCTCATCACCAGTATGATGTCCCTGGGCCTGTGGCTCCTCCTGAAGCTGGGACGCTGGCTGTAACGGCATTCCCCATCAAAGAGGCAACACATGACGGTGCTGCCCAAGTTCCAAGTCGTCAACCCCCTCCTTCCCTCTCTTCCAAGGGGCTTTGCACCAAAAGTTAGGAAGAGCCTGTCCTTGAGCGAAGTGAAGGGACGGGGGTTTGGGAGTGTTTTTCAGCAGCCTGTTAGCCTGCCGGTACCCCTTTACGCAGGGCCGAGGATAGGCTAGGCTTCGGAAGGACACCCAACCCAAGCGGGTGACAAGGAGTATCGCCCATGTACAAGCGCATCCTGGTGCCACTGGACGGTTCAAAGCTCGCAGAGCAGGTGCTCCCCTACGTGGGCGCCTTTGCTGCCGCCCTTGGCTCAACGGTAGAGCTGTTACGGTGCATTGAGCCGGTTTCGCCAGAGATGGCAGACCCAACCCCAGGTATCCTCTTGGGCAAGGTGACGGAGAGTTTCCTGGCCAGAGCCGATGACTACCTGGAAACCGTCAGCCAGTCCCTGCGCCGCGTGGGCATCTCCATCTCCCACGCCGCCTATGAAGGAGACCCAGCCACCAAGATCATAGAAGCGGCGGAGCGGGACCCCACCACCCTCATCGCCATGTCCACCCACGGGCGCTCTGGCCTAACCCGCTGGGTGATGGGCAGCATCACCAGCAAGGTGCTCCAGGTAACCGAAAATCCCATGCTGGTCATCCATCCCCGGGAAGGCGGGGCAGCCACGGGCAGAGTGAAGCTCTCTCACCTGGTAGTACCTCTGGACGGCTCAAGAATAGCTGAGCAAATCCTCCCCCACGCCATCGCCGTGGCCAAAGCCCTCAAGCTAAAGACCATCTTGGTGCGCGTCACCCCGGCCCCGGCTGACTATTACCGGTACATGGAGTACCCCGTGGGGCGCTACCAGGACTTTTCTAAAGAGGTGGACGAGACCGCCCAACAAGACCTCCAGGATACCGAGGCCAAGCTGCTACAGCAGGGCATCGCCCAGGTAGAGCGCCGGCTCATGCACGGCCAGCCCGCAGCCGCCGTTGTAGATGTCGTCAAAGCCGTCCCGGAGTCCCTGGTGTCCATGACCACCCACGGGCGCTCCGGCATAGGTCGCTGGATGTTGGGCAGCGTGGCTGACCGGGTGGTGCGCTATACGGGGTCGCCCGTGCTGCTTATCCGAGCCAAAGAGGAATAGATGAACTATGGCAACCGAGCGGCCTTTTGCGAGCAGCCACATCTACCGCCTCAGCGCCTATCCCAAAGAGGTCACCCTGCGGGATGGCGCCCGCGTCGTCCTCAAGCCCATGTCCCCTCAGGATGGCGAAGCCTTGCAACGCTTCTTCCTGCGCATCCCCGCAGACGAGCGGTACTACATGAAGGACGACGTCGCCTCTCCCCAAGTAATCCAGCGATGGGCCCGGGAGTTAGACTACGACCGCGCTTTGCCCATCCTGGCCTGGGTGAACGACACCGTGGTAGCCGATGGCACCCTGCACCGTACAAGGGCGGGCGCCCGCAGGCACGTCGGTGAGCTTCGTATCCTGGTGGCCCCAGAGTACCGAAGCCTTGGCCTGGGCTCCACCATGATCCAGGAGCTGGCCAACATCGCCAACGAGAACGGCCTGGAACGCCTCACGCTCCAAGCGATAGCCGATAAGGAAATAGCAGCCATCAAGGCTGCGGAGGCCATAGGCTTCGGGCAGGTAGCGGTGCTGACCGGCCACGGCAAAGACCTGGACGGCCACCCCAGAGACATCATCATCCTGGAGATGCCCCTGGGAGAATGGTTCAACTGGTGGGTCTTCTAGAAGGCTGCGGAAAATGGGAGTCCAGAGGGGCGAGGCCTCGGAGCCTGCCCTTGAGTGAACCGAAGCCCTGGTGAGCCAAAGCCCTGAACCCAGTGAAGGGGCAGCGAATGGGGAAGTGAAGGGACGGGGGCCTGGGGGTGTCCCCCAGATACAAACCAATCCCCGAAAGGAAGGCTCCTTTGGAGTCTTCTTGAAAGAGGGGGGATACCTTGAACCCCCTTGAGGGGGTTTGGGTGTGTTTTTCAGCACCCTGCTAAGGAACCTCAGGGGTGAGGAGCGGACGTTCACCAGCAGCCTCCTCCACGCTGAGCTCGCTAGACAGCCGTCGCACGCCGGGGAACCCCTGGGCCACCGCAAAGGCCCGCTCTGCCATCTCCTGGGAGGGCAAGCGCCCTAGGAGTGTGACCTTGCCACGCACACTCCTTACGGTCACCTGGCCGTGGCGGCTTATGCCCTCCCTGGCCAGGGCCGCAGCCACCCCTAGACGCAATTCCCAATCGGTGACAATGCCGTTCTGCACCTCCAGCACCCCTTTTGCCCTGCTCACCGCCCTCTCTGCCTCCTCCCTCTGCACAGGGAACAGGACGTTCCCCATCAAATAGGCAACCCCCTCCCAGACCTGCAACTCCACGGCGGCATAGGTATCTCCAACAGGGGTAGCCTTTTCCAGGGCAACGACGGCGTTGCGCAAGGCTTCGTGGTCCGGCCGGTAAACCGGCAGTAACGCCGCCGCCTGTGCAGATACCCTGACCGACGGCGAGCCCGAGGCGAGGTTCTGCACCAGTTCATGGGAGATACCCCTCACCTCTCCCAGGTAACCCACAAGGATGCGCCGCGCAGACCTGCTCCGCAGGTCCAGCACCACTCCCTGAAGACTGCCGCGGCCCCCCGCCACGCTCACCGGCGTCTTCCCTGTAAGACGGACAGAGCCGCGGCCAGGGGCCGCCGGAGCCCTGCCGGTCAGAAGCAACCTTCCGTCCTGCGTCACCTGCATACCTTCCAGAGAAAAGACCTCCGGTTTGCCAAAGAGACCCCTCTTGGCCAGGACATGGGTGACCTGATTAAAGCGAGAAGCCAGAAAAGCCCCCTGAAGCCGGGCGCTCCACCCCCCCTCACCCCCAATGCGCTCGCCCCACCTCAGGGTCACGCCACCCTTTTGCATAGCAATCCTCACTGCGGGCTCCTTCTAGTCACCGTGTGTCCAGTATACACATCGCCACACACGAGTTCAGCCCGAAATATCAAGAAGGTCCAGCGTACCATAGCCTATCTTTAGCAGGGTGATGAAAAAAGGGGAGTTCAGAGGGGCGAAGTCCTTCACCCGAAGGACGAAGCCCCGGAGCCTGCCCTTGCGTGAACCGAAGCCCTGAGCGGAGCGAATGGGGAAGTGAAGGTACGGGGGTTTGGGGGTGTTTTTCAGCAGCCTGTTAGGGCATAAACAAATGCATACAGTACACCTTTACCTGGAAGGAGGACGGGGAGTATCCTGGTGCAGAGCATCAACGCTTTCCGTGCCAACAAGCCTAATTGTCTGCGCTGGCGTATTCCAGGCCACCCCCCCGCTCTACGCCAGGCAAGAGAAAGGGGAATACCGTGCTCAAGAAGCTAGGCAACATCAAAGCCATTACCCAGAAGCGGGAGAGCCGGCCAGCGCCTCCCGGCCAGTACGTCACCGACAAGTTCCCTGTCCTGAGCTACGAGGACACGCCAAAGATTGACCTCACCACCTGGCGGTTCCGCGTCTTTGGCCTGGTGGAGAAGGAGGTCTCCTGGAGCTGGCAGGAGTTCATGGCCCTGCCCCAAGCGGCCATCACCCGTGACTTCCACTGCGTCACCCAGTGGACCCGCCTGGACAACCTGTGGGAGGGCATCCCCTTCCGGGAGGTGGCGCGGCGCGTCCAGCCGAAGCCAGAGGCAAAGTACGTGATGGTGCACTGCTACGGCGGCTACACCACCAACCTCCCCCTGGACGTGCTGATGGAGGAGGACGTACTCTTTGCCTACCAGCACGACGGCAAGCCCCTGGAGCCAGACCACGGCGGCCCCATGCGCCTGGTGGTGCCCAGTCGCTACGGCTGGAAGAGCGCGAAGTGGGTGAATGGGCTGGAGCTCATGGCGGAGGACGATCCCGGCTTCTGGGAGCGCCTGGGCTACCACACCAACGCCGACCCCTGGAAGGAGGAGCGGTTCCAGTTTAGCTAGCAGGCTGCGGAAGAAAGGGGAGTGCAGAGGGGCTTTGCCCCTCTGCCGGGAGTCTGAGGGTGTCCCTCAGATACAAACCATCCCCGAAGGGATACCTTTCCTGCTCTTGACACCGCCTCTCCCCTCCGATAGGGTACGCACACCAACAAACTGGAGGTGCCCCTTGGTGCGCGTAGCCATTCTGGATGACTATCAGAACGCAGCGATGCAGATGGCGGACTGGTCGGCTCTGCCACGGGATGCCAGAGTGGAGACCCTGCATGACCACCTCTCTGACGAAAGTGCCCTGGCCCAGCGCCTGCGGGACTACGACGTGGTCATTGGCATGAGAGAGCGCACCCCCATGCCGCGATCACTACTGCAACGCCTGCCCAACCTCAAGCTGCTCATCACCACAGGCATGGGCAACGCCTCCTTTGACATTGACGCCGCCACAGAGCTGGGCATCGTCGTCTCCGGCACCTCCAGCGGCGGCGGCCCCGGCACCGCCGAACTGACCTGGGGCCTGATCCTGGCCTTGGCCCGCAGCATCCCAGCGGAAGACCGTGCGGTCCGCCAGGGCAAGTGGCAAACCTCCGTCGGCCTGGGGATAGCCGGCAAAACCCTGGGCGTCATCGGCTTTGGACGTATAGGCTCCCAGGTAGCAAAGGTCGGCGTGGCCTTTGGCATGCAGGTGTTGACCTGGAGCCAGAACATGACCCCACAGCGCGCCCAGACCGTGGGCGCCACCGCTGCCAGCAAGGACGACCTCCTCTCTGGCTCCGATTTTGTCACCCTTCACGTCAACCTGAACGCGCGCTCCCGCGGCCTCCTCACCGCGCGAGACCTGGCCAGGATGAAGCCCACCGCATACCTCATCAACACCTCCCGCGGGCCCCTCGTGGACGAGCAGGCCCTGATTGATGCGCTGCGCACCAAGCACATTGCCGGCGCAGGCCTTGATGTCTTCAACGTGGAACCCTTGCCTCAGGACCATCCCCTGCGCCACATGGAGAACACCGTGCTAACGCCCCACCTGGGCTACGTCACGGAGGAGGGGTACAGGGGCATGTACTCCAACGCCGTGGAGAACATCCAGACCTACCTCAAGGGCCAGCCGGTGCGCGTCATCAACCCCGCCGTGCTGGAACGCCCCAATCGGCGCGGCATTCCCTAACAGGCTGAGGAAAAAGGGAAGTCCAGAGGGGCGTAGTCCTTCACCCGAAGGACGTAGCCCCGGAGCCTGCCCTTGAGTGACCCGAAGCCCTGGTGAGCCACAGCCCTGAACCCAGTGAAGGGACAGCGAATGGGGAAGTGAAGGGGCGGGGGTCTGGGGCCTGTCCTTGAGTCCGCCGAAGGCGGACGAAAGAGTGTCCCCCAGATACAAATGGCCTTACGACGGCCTTACAGAAAAGGCCTTCCTCGTCGGCACGGTCCGGGCCGTCCACCATAAAGTAGCGAGAGTAAGGACGAGTAGGACCTCTACGAGCTTTGAAACGAGATCAACGACGCCGACCGGCTCTACGTCTCCAGCATGGGGCCCAAACAAAGGGATTCCATAGGTACGCGTTACTACGTACAAGACGATGATAACTATGTTGCCTGCGATGCCGACTGAGAACAGCCACCGCCTCGACTGAATGCGTAATTTGAGTAAAGCGATGCCGTAAAGGCCCTGAGCCAAAGCAGCAAGGAGGAAGAACGTGCCGTAACCCCACCATTCTTGAAAATGTTCCGGCATCACCCAAGCGTGGATCACCGCGGCGCTGAGAGACAACCCCACCGCTGCATTACAAACCCATCTATTGCGGCTTTGGTATCGCTGCATCGCCTCACTCCTTAGCAGGGTGATGAAAAAGGGGGTGTCCCCCAGATACAAATCAATCCCCGAAGGGGATACCTCTTGGGCAGTCGTTAGTAGTAAGTTTCAGAGCTACTGCTTGAGGAAGCGCTAGCGCTGCTCGTTCCGGAGTCCGTCACGGTCACCGTGGCATTGAGGGTAGGATGTATCTGGCACGTGTAGGGGAAGGTTCCTGTTTGCGTGAACAAGTGGCTAAACGTCTGGCCCTGACTGAGATCGCTGCTGTTCCACCCCTTTCCCTCAAACTTGCCGTCCGTCCCTGATGTGACCGTATGGGACACGGAGTCCTTGTTCGTCCAGGCCACGGTTGTGCCAACAGGGACCGTGACGTTGAAAAACGTCAGATTGTTAATAGTGACCTGGAAGGTCGTAGGCGTGGTCCCACTGCTGACTGTGCTCTTGGCTGGTATGTCCCCGCAAGAGGTGTAGGTAGCGGCATCGCCCTTCTTGTGGAGTCTGATAGCAAACGCGCCTGTCTCCAGCGAGTCCAGTTTGGCGTTCACCGTTGCGACCGATATGCCATTGACCATGTTGGGGATAGGGTGCGCCACGCCACCCACGACGGCGCATGTACCCGTGTGAATATGGTTCAGCTCAGAGACCCCGGCTGTGGCGTATAACGCCACGTCCGTCTTGTCTCCTACCGCCACAAGGGTAGCCACGCCGCTTTGGCCAGAGGTGTTCAGTTCCTTCAGTTGAACGGTGAGAGCGTTTGCCTTAGTGGGTATGTCCCCACAAGAGGTGTAGGTGGCGGCATCCCCCTTCTTGTGCAGTCTGATAGCGAAACCGCCTGTCTGCAGTGAGTCCAGAGTAGCATTCACCGTCGTCAGAGATTTGCCGGCGGCCATGTTAGTCAGAGGGTGCGCCACGCCGCCCACCACGGCGCATGAACCCGTGTGGATATGGTTCAACTCTGAGATATCGGTTGTGGCCAGCAGAAGCACCTCCGTCTGGCTGCCCTTGGCCGTCAGCACGGCTATGCCCTTTTGGCCGGAAGCGTTCAGCTCCTTCAGCGCTATTACCAGGTCACCTGTGATCGCTGCGACGGTAGCTGGAGTAGCTACAGCGGCAGTCGTGGGCGTCGGCGTGAGTGGAGCGGGAGCTGTCGTGGCCGTCGGCGTCGGAACAGGCGGCGGCTGAGTTGCCGTGGGTGTGGGTTCCGCCGCTGCGCCCCCGCAGGCAACCGCCAGCAGAAAAAGCAGGGTCAAGCCGAATAAGGGCATCCACCGTTGCATAGCGCCTCCTAATAGTTCACGGAGTGAGGATGGTTGTTCTCGGCACACCACAGGAACACCCGGGACCTTCGCAGGATAATACGTCTCTCTCACTAACCTGGATTCTTATGAACCAATCGGCCATCCATCCCCAAGGCAAAATGGAAGGGGGTGCGACCCATGGGTCGCACCCCCTTCCACTCCAAACCTAATCCTTTTCTCCCAGGGGGCCTTGCCTGAAAAATCGGGGCCTCCAAGGGAAGGTGGAAGAAACCACAGAGCTTGTCCTTGAACGAAGTGAAGGATTTCCCCTGGGGGTCTGGGGCTGCCCCCTAGCAGGCTGCGGAAAAGGAGAGTCCAGAGGGGCGAAGCCCCTTTGACGGGGGTCTGGGGGTGTCCCCCAGATACAAATCCATCCCCGAAGGGGATACCTTGAACCCCCTTGAGGGGGTTTGGGGGTGTTTTTCAGCACCCTGCTAGATTCCCCTCTCCTGCAGAGCCTGTCCTTGAGCAGAGCGAAGGAAGAGGGGGACACAAGGGGGTGAGGTTAATGGACTTTTGGGGCAAGGCCCCCAGGGAGAGGGGCAGGGGAAGAGGGCAACCCCTCCCCTACGGCGTGTTTCCCGGCTTCCGCCAGAAGGCGTGGTGCAGGTGGAACCCCTGGGCTTTGGCCCCTTCGCGGGGGTGCGCGATGTGCCGCACCTCCCGCACCTTGGTGAACAGCATCGCCGCGGCCCCCAGACGCACCGCGCCGGAGATGGCGAACAGGGCGATGATGCTGCTGCCGAACACCTCGGGCACGTAGGGCAGGATGAACCCCCCCGTCATGTTCCCCAGGAAGGTGGCTATCCCCTGGAAGGCAAAGAGGTAAGCCACGTTGCGCACCCGCTCCTCTCGCGCCGAGGCCTCGTACACGAAGTTGATGGAGGCCATGCTAAAGCCCGCCCAGAAGGCCCCCGCCACAATCTGTACCACGTACGCCTTGGCCACGCCGTCCACCCCCATCCACATCAGCGGCACCACCGCAACCACCCCCAGGGTAACCCTCAGCACACGCACGTTGCCATACCTATCGGCAAAGGGCCCCCAGAACAGGACCGCCACCAGCGTGACCAGGGTTGCACTCACGGACACTGCCATGAAAGTCAGGTAGCTGAAGTGCAGCTCCTTCAGCCAGAAGACGGAGAAGAAGGGGCCGCTGATGCTCACCCCATAGAATAGCAGGGCGTAGCCCAGGAGATAGTGGCCCAGGTTGCTGTGCAGCGTATCCCCCAAGAGGTCCCCCAGGCGGTGCTTCGGCTCATTCGTGGGATCAAAGGGCGGCTCGTACATCCGGGCGAAGATGCCCAGGGAGAAGAGGCGCAGCGCCAGAATAGTGCCGAAGACCACCAGGAAGCCCACGAAGATGCGGCTATCGTACCAGTCCAGGATGAAGCCACCCCCCAGGATGACCACGATGGTCCCCACCGACGCCAGGGCCGTGCGCGCCGCCTGCACCTTGCCCAGGCGCTTGGCCGGCACCAGGTCCGCTAGCCAGCTCCCAAAAGCCCCCTGGGGCAGGTAGTAGGCGACGAGGGACAGGGTGGCCAGAGCAATGAGCCACCACACCTTGTTCCCCGGCAGCAGGAAGGGGATGGCCATCATCCCCCCCCAGGCCAGGATGCTCAGCCCAATGGAGAGGAGCAACATCCGTCGGCGAGTACCCAGGCCCTTGCCAATGGCTGGGGCTAAGAACTGGGAGAGGGCCGCCGCAAGGTTTGGCCACCCGTTCAACATGCCAATCTGCACGTAGGAGGCGTCCAGGGCAATGGCGAAGGGAGTGACGTAGTTGCCAGAGGCGCTGAGCACAGGGTTGGAGGCCGCCCCCTCTACGATGGAGGCGCGTATGGCTCCCCTGCGCCTCTTGCGCAGCTCGTGAGACTCTTCCACCAGAGCATGAGGGAGGGGGGAGGGCGGCCCGCTGCTTTGGTTAAGCCCCTCCTGGCCTTTGCCAGAAGCGGCGACGGTACTGGCCACGACGAACGTGAACTCCTGCTATGCGAAACCCCTCACCGTTACTGGCGAGGGGCAAAGAAAGGATGATAGGCGTAGTTTGTGAACAAAGGAACAACCTCATCTTACCAGCGTCCCTATCTCATGTCAACGCGCCCCGCCTACGGAGCCCTCCCCGATAATGCGAAAACCCGGTACAGTCGGGATGAAGGGGAAGCCAAGGTGACCAGAGCTTGCCCTGAGTACCCGAAGGGATGGGGGTATCCTTGGGCAACAACCCGCTCTGCACCGGTCACCCTCGCACCCCTTCACTCCTGCTATAATGCCTCCATGGCACAGGTGGTCAAGGCCGTCCAATCCCCCTGGGAGCTCACAGGAGCCAGGGCCTTGCGCCTGCGCGTCTTTGTTCAGGAGCAGGGCGTGCCCAGGGAGGTGGAGCTGGACAACCTGGACGCCGCCGCCTTTCACGCTGTGGCCCTGGACCAGGAGGCCGTCGTGGGCACCGGACGGCTGCTCATGGACTCGCCGACGGAGGCCCGCATCGGACGCATGGCCGTGGAGCAACCCCTACGCCGCCAGGGCATCGGCGGCCAGGTGCTAGCCTTCCTGGAGGCCGAGGCCCGCTCCCGCGGCGTCCGGCGCATCACCCTGCACGCCCAGACCTACGTCGCGGCCTTCTACGCCGCCCACGGCTACCTCCCCGTCGGCGAGCCTTTCCTGGAGGCCAACATCCCCCACGTCACCATGACCAAAGACCTGTAACACCTATCGCATCACGGTTTTCTTGAGCGATCATCTACCGGAAACGGGCGTTGGCATTCCGAAGGAGCCCTTCCATCTGGCAGTTGATGCCTCTTACTAAAGAGTGCGTTAGTAAATGACTCGTTTGGTGGTCACCAACGCAGGTTTGGCCGCAAGAAAAGCGCCTGGTGTTCGCCTCTCCCTTGAGGGGAGAGGCCGCTTCCGCCGCGACACCCAGAGCGGCGGAAACGGATGAGGGTGAAAGTCCACTTACTAACGACCCCATGAGTAACTGTAAGGGCGTCCCGACCTGTCGGGACGCCCCCACCTATGCCTAGCTATGGAGGCGCACATCATGACTGATACCCCCATTGGCTTCATTGGCCTCGGCATCATGGGTATGCCCATGGCCCGCAACCTCATGAAGGCCGGCTTCCCCGTCGTCTGCTACAACCGCACCGCCTCCAAGGCCCAGGCCCTCGCCAAGGAGGGGGCCAGGGCCGCCGGCAGCCCCAAGGAGGTCGCCCGCGCCTGCCCCATCCTTATCACCATGGTCACCGACTCTCCCGACGTGGAAGCCGTGGCCCTGGGGCCAGAGGGCATCCTGGAAGGCATCCAGCGGGACGCGGTGCTCATTGACATGAGCACCATATCCCCCTCCGTCACCCGCACCGTCGCGGCGCGCCTGGGGGACAAGGGCGCCCACATGCTGGACGCCCCTGTCAGCGGCGGCTCCTGGGGCGCTCAGTCCGGTACCCTCTCCATCATGGTCGGCGGCGATGAGGCCATCTTCCAGCGGTGCCTGCCCGTATTCAAGGGCATGGGCCAGAACATCGTCCACGTGGGGCCCAACGGCATGGGCCAGGTCACCAAGCTGGTCAACCAGATCCTGGTGGTCGGCACGATGAACGCGGTAGCCGAGGCCCTCCTCTTTGCCGCCAAGGCCGGCGCAGACCTGGAGAAGACCATAGAGGCCGTCAAGGGCGGAGCCGCCGGCTCCTGGCAACTCCAGAACCTGGGGCCACGCCTCATCAAGGGCGACTTCGCCCCTGGCTTCATGGTCAAGCTCCAGCAGAAGGACCTCCGCATCATCCTGGACGCCGCCGACGAGATGCACCTGCCCCTGCCGGCCACCGCCCTCGTGCACCAGCTCTTCGCCTCCCTGGAGGCCGCCGGCCTCGGCGAGGAGGGTACCCAGGCCCTGGTCAAGGCCCACGAAAGGTTGGCGGGTGTGCAAGCGAGGGTGAAGTCATAACCCCTTCCTCCCCTGTCCCTGGGGAGACAGGGGCTTGTCCTTGGATAAGCGGGGCATAGCTTTGGCCACTCTGAGAATCGTAGCGTCGTACCCCTCATGCCAAGCTGATTCCGTGAAACAACCGTATGCCGGGCTTGTCCCCCTTGGGCGGGCCTGCCACGCAATGGCAAAGTAGCCCAGAGGTTGTAGTCCCGTTTGGCCAACCAGTGAAATTCGAACGTCCGATGGCTCAGGCACCCATTCGTCCAAAGGCCACTTGTGTATATGCGCGAGGCGTGCAAACCTATTCATGAGGGCAGATTTAGTGCAAACCCTTACGGACCTACAGCCTGGCACCTACGACTCGCCGTATCTCTGTGGCGACTGTCGCAACCCTCTTTATGTTGATGTGATCAGCAAGCGCGAGGTGTGTCTCAACCCCAAGTGCCTTCGCTGGCCTGCGGACTACTCATCCGTCGCCGACCCACGCCCGGAAGCATCGCCCAAGATTTACCGAGAACTTAAAGAACAATACGCCCGGATCGAGGACACCGTAAGGCGCTGCAATCTCGCGTCCCTCCGTCGTTTCCTGCACGAGGAGCGCAGAAATCTGGGGCTTTCTTTCCTGAAAGACCGAGGTATGCGGATCAGTGAATGGCACGCCATCTCGGAACTACTGGTGATTACCCAGAGACAACCATCAAGGCGACTTCACACAACAGGTGACGAGAACGAAGGGACCTTTGCGGGCATCCTTACGGAGACCTCGGCGTGGGCGGCGCGTATGCGGCTGATGGAGGATCTGCGGACTGGACGTTACGCAATACTAAGGCACCAAAATGGGACCCTGTACCCCCCCACTTTCGCCTTGAAGTACCTCCTCGCAGTCCGGAGTAGTGAGCGGGCTATGGGGTTGGTGGAGCGCATCGAACAACTTGATGAATCGCCATTCGAGTATGAACATATCGAGACTGCTGCTACCCCGTCTCCACCTCCTGGCACAACGGAACTGGCCGATCACCTCGAAGCCCTCTGGCCGTTCACGCTGCACTTCCGCCACGCGCTCAGAAGCCACTGGAGAACCAGTCAACTTTACAAACATGAGCCTGAACTCGTGGATTTCAGCGTCTTAGCGGGGTACTGGGGACAGTGCCCAGACGATGAAACCTGCCGGATTCCTGCAGACAAGGAAAAGGACGAGGTTACGAAGCTGGATGCTCATCTTCGGAAATTCAGTGGAGGGAAGGTGACGGCTGCGGACTTTGTGAAGAGGTACATCGACTGCGAAGAGCAGGCTCCAGTAATAGTGTTAACTCCAGAAGGCTGGCTGTTCGACAAGACCACGTTGCTCTTGTTTATCCTGTACCTTCAGGGCGAACCACGCCTGGTAGACAAGAACACGGCACGTCTAAACGAGCCGCTGCTGGACAGGATGAGGGGCCGCGCTGGGTGTGAGTTCGAACTGTGGCTCAGGGCCCAACTCCGTGCCGAAGGTTTCCGGGGGCCGGACGCGCCGGTGAAAGTCCGCTACGAATACGACCTTCTCATGATCTCCGATGCCAAGAACACAATTGTGCTCTCAGACGCCAAATATCGGGATGTAAACCCCTCGTCAGTAACCGGGGAAAATCTCCTGGCACAGGAACTCCTGGCCCATAACGGACTGCTGGCTGAAGCGAAGCGCCAGGAAGACCGACTTGCCTTTTTCATCCAGAATCAGGGCTCCTTCCAGAAGTTCCTAACACCACAGCACCCTTGGGCCTCCTATCAGGTGAGAAGTTTCTTATTGACGAAGTTTGCTCCTCTCATTTCCCGTTACAAAAACACGGCAATTGTTAGTGCTCGAGAGTTCCTCACGTCGTTGGAGTCAACGTAGGAACTCGTTCCCCATGGTCGGGGAGAATGTTTTTGCCCGCAGCGGAATCGAGGGGGCGCCGTGTCACCGCCTATGAACGCCGAGTGCCCTAGAGCAGATGAATCATGAATTGCCGGCCAACAGTTGCCTCAGCCTCTCCGCCAGGCTATGCCGCAGAGAGCTATCGTTCATAGGTTGTCTCGCTCCGACGAGCGACCTTCAGAATGACCACCAGCGCGCGGTCGTCATGGATGTCGTAGACGACCCGGTAGGGGCCAACCCTGATGCGCCAGGTCCGCTCCTCTCCCCGAAGCTTGCGTACTCCTGCTGGCCGGGGCTCGCTGGTAAACCCCTTATGGCAAGGCGCAGGCGTTCTAAATCATGCCTTTGTATGCGCCTCTTGAGCCCGTCCAGGTCACGCTCTGCGGCCGGCGTGACCTCAATGCTATACACTCGTTGCCTTTGCCTCTTTCTCCCTTCTGCTCACCGTCTGTTCCATGTCACGTTCCACGGCGGCCCATGAGCGTCCGCCCTTTTCTTTCCATTCAGTGCGCCTCTCCTCCAGGTCGGCACGCAACTCCTCGTCCTCCCTGGCCTCCAGCCACTCACTGACGGCCTCGGCGACAATATCCTTGGCGTAGCGGCCTTTTCGCGCCGCCTCCACCTTCAAGGCGGTATAGAGCGCCTCATCCTCAAAAATCACCGTCATGCGCTTGGACATGCTCTCTCCTATACACCTGAGCGTTTGTATGCCTGTACGCCTATCCATCTATAATATCACTGCGCGTCCCCCCTGCCATCTCCCCCTTCCCCATACCCCCGCCTCTCTCTTATCCTCACTCCATGACTACCGAGCCTACCTCCCAGGACATCCCCCTTGTCAGGGCCGCTATTGACAGACCCGCCGAGTTCACCTCCCGCCAACGCGGTGGCCAGCCAGGCAACCAGAATGCCCGCACCCACGGCTTTTACGCCCTATGTCTCACCCCCACAGAACAGGACGCCTTGGAATCAGCTGCTGGCATCAAGGGCCTTACTCATGAGATCGCCCTCATGCGCGTCAAGATCTTCAGTCTCATAGCTGAACCATCCACCTCTAGTGAAATCCTCATCAAGGCAGTCCGCGCCCTTACCCGTATGGTAGATGTGCAAGACAAAGTGGGCATCCATTAACACGACGAATCTCGGATTCGTTTCTCCAATAAACTAAAACGAATCGGCTGATGTCTAAGGTTCGCCATCCCCTCCGGAGAGGGAGGCCCCTCTGGGGCCTCCTTGAAAGAAGATTATGTGGTGTGCTCCCGCCACTCCCGGATAATCCCCTCATCCCGCGCAAAGGCCAGGGGCGGCAGCCCGTCCAGGGGAAACAGGCCGGCCTCCTGCGCCTCGTCCCCCGCCAGGAGGGTCCCGCCCACCACTCGCCCCTCGTACACCACTAGGATGTTGACATCACCGCTGCGGGAGTAGACGCCCACCAGCCGGGTCAGCTCCACCTCCAGGCCCGTCTCCTCCCGCGCCTCACGCACCGCCGCCGCCTCCACGGCCTCGCCCCGGTCCACGAAGCCCGCGGGGAAGGTCCATCTGCCCAGGCCCGGCTCCATGCTCCGGCGAATCATCACGATCTTGCCCTCAATGGGGATGATGACGCCGGCCACTACCTTGGGGTCAAAGAAGACCACCGCCCCGCAGTTGCCGCATACGGGCCGCATCCGTCCCTCCCGCATCTGAGGGCGCAACGAGGAGCCGCACCGTTGGCAGAAACGTACCTCTTCCATGGTCGGGTAGGGGATGCTCAAGGCTTGTGGTCTAAACCTGGCGCTTTAGAGCCAGGCATGACGTTCACTCCCTCAGCGCCCGTCGCGCCTCCTCCACGTCCAGAGCCATCTGGGCCTGGAGCGCCTCCACGCTGGGGAAGGCGCGCTCCTCCCGCAAGCGACGGACAAACTCCAGGCGCATCGGCGCCCCATACAGGTCCCCCTGGAAGTCCAAAAGAAATGCCTCCACCGTGCGGGCGTTGCCCTTGCCAAAGGTAGGCCGCACGCCGATGCTGGCAGCCGCGGCGTACCGCCTCTGGCCCTGATACGCCCACGTCGCGTAGATGCCGTCCCCGGGCAGGGCAACCTCTGGGTCAACCTGGAGGTTAGCCGTGGGATAGCCCAGCTCCCTGCCGCCCCGGCCCTCCCCATGCACCACCTTGCCGGCGATGGCATAGCAGCGCCCCAAGCAGCGGGCGGCGGCCTCTAGGTTGCCTTGGGCCAGGGCCTGGCGGATTTCTGTGCTGCTCACCCGCTGGCCGTCCAGGAGGAACGGCTCGGCCACGGCCACGGCGAAACCCCACGCTCTGCCCATCTCCCGCAGCGCCTCCGGCGTCCCCTGGCGGTTGTGGCCCAGGGCAAAGTCAGGACCAACCACCAGGCCCTTCATCCGCAGGCGCTCCGCCAGCACGGCCACAAACTCCTGCGCCGAGAGCATTGAGACCTCGCGGCTGAAGGTGATGGGGGCCACCAGGGCGATCCCTAGCTCCCCAAGCAGCCTGATGCGCTCCTCTATGGGCGTCAGGATTGGCGGCGCAGAACCGGGACCCAGCACCGTGCGCGGGTGGTTGCGAAAGGTGACCACCCCTGGGATGCAGCCAGCCCCCGACGCCTCCGCCTTCAGCAGCTCCACCAGGTGCCGGTGGCCCACGTGGACGCCGTCAAAGGCGCCTACAGTTAGGTAGGTATCTTTGATGGGCCTGGCCTGGGTCAACTCGTCTTCTAAGGTCGTCATCTAGTGTGGTGCCGCCGAAATATCGTTACTTTAGACATAGGGAAGGAATCCAGACCGACGCTAACGAAGCGTCAGAAGCACTCTGTTAGCCCCGTGTGTTGGCGCGCAGGTTGACAGCGCCGCGAAGATAGACGTTCACCAGCTCCTCCGGCCGCTTGTCCGTATTCACCAGCAGCAGGACGCGGATGCACGCAGGCAAGGAGCCCGCCATCTCCATCTCCTGGCTGTCAACAAGGGCGATGTGCTCCCAGCCCAGGTGTACCCTTGCCGCGGTGGCAGGGAAGGCCGCGTTAAGGTCGCCCGTGGCGGTGAAGATGGCAGCGGCAATCTGATCCTTCCGCAGGTCGTTGGCAGAAACCAGGGCCTCCAGCATCTCCCTGGTAGCAGACAGGATAGACTCAGGGGTGTTGTCGGCGGTGGTGGCCCCGCGGATCCCCCGGCAGACTGTGGCAATTGGGCTCATGGGCCGCCTCTGGCTTTGGGCTTGGCCTCGCCCTTCAGCTCGGTGACGAACCGGACAGCGTCGGCCAACGCCTGGCCCGGAGCCGCCTTGTCCACCACGTTCACCAGGGCGCTGCCGACGACCGTGGCTTCAGCGTACCGTCCCACCGCCTCCACGTGCTCCCTGTTTGATATGCCGAAGCCCACGGCAATGGGCAGCTTGGTGTGCCGTCGCACCCGCTCCACCAGGCGCAGGCCCTCTTCCGAAACCTGTTCCCGTGCGCCGGTGACCCCTGCCAGGCTCACGCAGTATATGAACCCGCTGGCGGTGGCGCAAGCCTCGGCGATGCGCCTGTCGGTGCTGGTGGGGGCCAGCAGGCAGATGAGGTCAATGTCTTTCGCGACGGCGGCTTCCTTCAAGGGGCCGCACTCCTCCGGCGGCAGGTCGGGTACGATCAGGCCATCCACACCGCACTCCCCGCAGCGCCGCACAAACTCCTCCATCCCCAGAGCGAGAATGGGGTTATAGTACCCCATCAGGATCAATGGGATACCGACTCCTCCCCGGCGAAGGGCGGCCACCGCTTCCAGGCAACCCTTGAGTGTCACCCCCTGGGCAAGAGCGCGAAAGCTGGCATTCTGGATGGTGGCCCCATCGGCAAGGGGATCGCTGAAAGGCACGCCCAACTCTACGAGGTCCGCGCCCGCCCCTTCCAGGGCGGGGACCAGATTCAAGGTCGTTTTCATATCTGGAAAGCCAGTGGTCACATAGAGCACCAGCCCGGGACGGCCCTGGCGTCGCATGGCTTCAAAGGCTTCCTTGATGCGGGGTGAAGGCATGGCGCTATGACCCCATGAGCGCCGCACCAAAGGCCAGCGCATTCTGAATGCCGTGGGCCAGCACGCAGTTCCACAGGGAGCCGGTGCGGCGGTAGAGCCATGCCAGCAGCAGGCCAGAGACAAAGGCCGGTAGCAGCAGCCCCAGGGACACGTGGCTGAGGGCAAAGAGGCTGGAGGTCAGCACCGCCCCAGGAAGAAATCCCCACTGGAGAGCGAAGGCGGGCAGCAGGAAGCCCCGGAAGAAGACCTCCTCCGCCAGTGGCGCGGCCATCACCGTAGCCGCCAAGCCCAGCGCCCTCTGAAGGGCGCCTTGGCTCATCGCCTCCGGCAGCCCAGGAGGCAGGAGCGCTTCCAGGCTCAGGAAACGGACCAGGAGCGTGTACGCCACACTGAAGAGGAAGATGCCGCCGAAAACCGCCAGGGCGAGCGGCGTGCCGCCCTTCAGTCCGGAGACCAGCCCCAGGGAGGCCCATGAGCGGCCGTACTTCCAGGGGCCGAACAGGGCCACCGCCAGCAGCAGCGACCCTTCCAGGGCCAGGAGCAGGAGCAGACTGGCAACGCCTTCGCTTCCGCCAGAGAGCACGCTATGAAGGGCGTTGCCAGCCAGCACGAAGAGAATGGCGACGCTCAAGACCAAAAGCAGACCCCGTGTGGCGTCAGCCAGAGACCAGGGCGCCTGAGGGAGGGAGGGGAGTCTGGTAGGGGTCACGCTATCAGGCCGTGCCTTTGATGGGTATGCCGACCCGCATGGTAGCATGGCCCTACCCATTAGGCAAACAACGGCCATGAGCGTGACCGTTACAAGTGCGGCTGTTCTCTCCCCCGCCCTAGCAGGCCGCGGAAGGAAGGAGAGTCCAGAGAGGCTCCGCCTCTCTGACGGGGGTCTGGAGGTGTCCCCCAGATATAATCTTCCCCCTCTCCCTTTAGAGCCTGTCCTTGAGCGGAGCGAAGGAAGAGGAGGAACACAAGGGGGTGAGGTCAGCAGCCTGCTAAAGCTTTTCCATAAGGCGGTCAAGGGTATCCTTGAAAGCTGAGTCCCCCTGTAGCTTCTGCTGGACAGCCTTGAAGGAGTTGGACACGGTCCGCCTGTTCCAATCGCCCAGCACCCTCCCGGTCTCTTCGGCTGACACCTTTACGAGGGTGGCGAGGAGGTACATGGCTACACGCTGAGCTTCAGTGGTCTTCCGGTCACGCGGGCGGGTGCACAGGTCATGGACCGAGGTTGCGTACTGCTTGGCGACGGCCTGTAAGGTAGCCTCCTGGGTAAGGAGGGCATATCTGTGGGTTCCATTGGCAAGGGCCGGGAGGGCGGTGGAGACCAGGTCCAGGGTGATGGCCTTGCCCAGGAAGGTAGCCAGGGCAATCACCTTGTTGAGGCACCCCTCCAGTTCCCGTATGCTGGTAACGGGCATCTGGGCGATGACATGGGCCACCTCCTGGTTGAGGTTGACGCGAACGCGCTCCGCCTTCTGGTGCAGAATCGCGGTGCGGGTCTCCATATCCGGAGGCTGGATGTCCGCAACCAAACCCCACTGGAAGCGGGAGCGTAGCCGGTCTTCCAGGAACTGGACGGCGCTGGGGGCGCGGTCGCACGCAATGACGATCTGCCTGTTGGCGTTGTGCAACTCATTAAAGGCATGGAAAAAGCCGATCTGGGTCTGCTCCTTGCCCTCAAGAAACTGGATGTCGTCCACCAGCAGGACATCGGCGCTGCGGTACCTGGCCCTGAACTCATCCTGTGTGCGCTCCCGAATGGAGCGAACAAAGTCGCCGGTGAACTGCTCGGAGGTGACGTACATGGGTCTCAGGCTATGGAGGGCCACCTCGTTGGCGATGGCGTGCAGAAGGTGAGTCTTGCCTAGGCCCACGCCAGAGTAGATGAACAGGGGATTGTACCGCTCCCCCGGTTGCTGCGCCACGGCGGTGGCGGCGGCGTACGCCAGTTGGTTGCCCTCCCCAACCACGAAGCTGCTGAAGGAGTAGCGCGGGTTGAGCGCCTCCTGCCGGGGCAGAGTGGCGGCGACCGCAACTGGGGGGGTATGGTCGGCGGCAGGCGAGGACGCCCTGGCAGACACCAACGGCACGGCGGGCTCCTCCTCCACCCTCACTCCTCCCGGCGTGACCTGAAAGACCACCCGTATCTCTGCCCCGACGACCTCCGAGGCGACCCGTTGGATGGCAGGGGTGAGCCTTCGCTCCAGCCATTCGGCGGCGAATGTCGTGGGGACGCCCACGATGAGGTGTCCGTCCTCCATAGACTGGCCCGTGGTGGTCTTGAGCCAGGTATCATAGCTCGTACGGGGTATTTCAAGCTGGAGCCTTCCCAGGCAAGCGGACCAGATTTTTTGCGCCGGGTTGATCATGGGCAAACACCTACATCTGCAACGTGGCCGCAGCCAACAGGCTGGAGTCAGCAACAGGAACATCAAAGGTTTAAGCCAGAAGAGGCGGCCCCACAATACCACCCAGGCAATTGCCGGGGGGCAAGAGGTTTCCGTCCCATTTTTCAAGGCTCAGGGGGGGTTTATTTTTTCAGGGTTTGGTGGTAAGGGTATGAGAGGGTAGAGACATGCGCACCGTTTTTATGGGCACCCCACACTTTGCCATCCCCGTCCTGGAAGCCCTCATGGACGCCGGGCACCAGGTGGCTGCGGTGTATACCAGGTCGGACAGCCCTGCGGGCAGGGGTCAGAGGGTCATCTCGCCGCCGGTGAAGGTCTACGCATTGCAAAGAGGGTTGGTCGTTGTGCAACCGGACTCCCTACGGCGCCAGCCAGCCCTGGAGGAACTGCGAGCCTTCGCCCCAGAGGCCATCACAGTGGCCGCCTACGGACGCATCCTGCCCCCAGAGGCCCTCGCCATCCCTCCCATGAGAGTGCTCAACATCCATCCATCCCTGCTGCCCAGGTACCGCGGGCCCTCCCCAGTAGCCACGGCCATCCTGGACGGCTGCCGCTCCACCGGTGTCACCGTGATGCTCCTTGACCAGGGTATGGACACCGGCCCCATCCTGGCCCAGCGGGAGGTCGCCATCCTGCCGGAGGAGACGGCAGGGGCGCTGACGGAGCGCCTCTTCAGGCTGGGGGCTTCGCTGCTGGTGGAGATCCTGCCCAAATGGGCTAAGGGCGATCTGACGCCCGCGCCCCAGGACAGCGCCCAGGCGACGGTGACGCGGCTATACACCAAGGAGGATGGCCAGGTGGACTGGGCGCTGCCGGCACATCGGCTGGCGCGACAACTTCTGGCCTTTGACCCCTGGCCCGGGTGTTCCACCCGATGGGAGGGCAAGGCCCTGAAGATGTTGCGAGGTATTGCGGTGGACGAACCGATTCCGCCGGGGGCAGACCCAGGGCAAGTCGTGAGCCAGCAGCATGGCGGGCAAGGCACGGCGTGCGTGGTGACGGGCAAGGGCCTCTTGCAGCTAGAGGAGGTGCAGCTTGAGGGTAAGCGCCCCCAGGGCATCGCCAATTTCCTGCGTGGCTATCCCCGCTTCCAGGATGCGCGGTTGCCCTCATGAACGCTGGCAGGATGCTGAAAAAGGGGTGTCCAGAGGGGCGTAGCCCCTTTGGCGGGGGTCTGGGGGTGTCCCCCAGATATAAATCAATCCCCGAGAGGAAGGCTCCTTTGGAGCCTTCTTGAAAGAGAAGGCAATACCTTGAACCCCTTTGAGAGGGTTTGGGGGTGTTCTTCAGCACCCTGATAGATACAAAATCGTGAAAGGACACGGCACGCCGTGTCCTTTCACCTGAACTACCGTCGTGGAACTGGCTCGGAAGTAGGCTACCCCTCCTGCTCCTCCTCTTCCGCCTTCCGGGCTGTCACCACCTCCGGTTCGGCGGCAGTGGGTGCGGCGGCTGCCTCCTCCTCCTCCTCGGCGCGCTCCACCCTGGGTGGCGTCACCCGGGCCACCAGGTCCCCAAGGGGGGTGAGCAGCTTCACCTTCTCACTCACCCTGATGTCCCTCACCGTTACCGACTTTTCAAAGTCAGTGAGGCCTGAGACGTCCACCTCCACGTACTGCGGGATGTCCAGGGGCAGGCACTCCACGGTAATCGCCTGCATGACCTGCAGCAGAATGCCCTGCATGACGCGCACCGCGGGCGCCTCGCCCACCAGGCGCACCGGCACCTCCGCCTCCAGCCTCTCCGTCATGGACACCTCGTAAAAATCAACGTGCACAATCTTGCCGGTCAGGTAGTGGCGCTGCACCTCCCGGATGAAGACGAAGTGGGTGTCTGGGCTGCCCGTGACCGAGACATACAAAGGAGTGTTTGACCCGGTCAGGGTCACCAGCCGCTCCAGGCGGCGGCTCTCTGCCTGAAGGCTCATGGGCTGGATGCCCCTGCCGTACAGGTGCAGGGGAGTGACGCCGCCGCGCCGCAGGGCCCGCAGCCTTTTCCTGAAGGTGGTGCGCGGCTGGGTCTCAAAGCGGGTCGTCTCCGTGGTCATGGTGATACCTCTGTTTATAGTAGCTTAACCCTTAAACTATACCCTCAAAGTTGATGGACATCAACGGTAATGCTATACTGTTTACTACCGCTGAGAGTTGAGGTGGCAGGATGCGAATACCGATGAAGGTGGACTATGGAGTGCGAGCCCTCGTAGAGCTGGCTCAGCATGACGACGAAACGCCCCTCCCTACCTCTGAGATCGCTAGCCGCCAGGGGATCCCTGAGCCGTACCTGGACCAGGTGCTGGCCGTGCTCCAGAAGTTTGGGTTCGTGCGCAGCCGCCGTGGCCCTCAGGGAGGGCACACCCTGGCCCGAAACCCCAACGACATCAACCTCGGCATGGTGGTGGGTACCCTGGAGGGTACAGCCGCCCTGCTCCTGTGCATAGAGCACCCATCGGAATGCACCCTCTCCGCCGCCTGCGCCCAGCGTGAGGTATGGCAGACGGTGGAGGACACGGTCCAGAACGTCCTGGACACCACCACCATCGCGGACCTCGCATCCCGCCAGCAACACCTCGCCAGCCGCGGCATGTACTACATCTAAGCGTCCCAAGAGTCGGCCTCAACCACACCGCCGGCCATCCACCGAAGGGATAGCGGGCGGTTGTGTTTTTCACACCAATCTCCGAGGAGGGGTCCTTCTCCAAAGAAAGCCACGTATGAGAGTAGATGCAACACCAGCGTGTGAGAAAGAAACCGGCTGAAATACAGACTTCGCTCCTCCTTGCCAACAATGGTAAGATAATCTGGCCAGTGTACCCCCATGGCGGGGTGGCGCATCATACTTCATGCAGAGAAAAACGGAAGGGACACCCCCTTGACACAGACACGCATCTTCACACCCCAGCAAGCCCGGCGCTATAGCCGGCACATCATCATGCCCCAGATAGGCGGCGTGGGCCAGCGCAAGCTCCTGGACGCCAAGGTGGTGCTCATTGGCGCTGGCGGCCTCGGCTCCCCCGCAGCCCTCTACCTGGCCGCCGCCGGCGTTGGCACCATGGGTGTTGTGGACTTTGACCGCGTGGACATCACCAACCTCCAGCGCCAGCTCCTGCACCGCACCCAGGACATTGGCCGCCCCAAGGTGGACTCCGCCGAGGACACCATCCACGCCATCAACCCGGACATCAACGTCGTCAAGATCCCCGTGGCCCTGCGCTCCGACAACGCTCTGGATGTCCTGAAGGACTTTGACATTGTCGTGGATGGCAGCGACAACTTCCCTACCCGCTACCTGGTAAACGACGCCTGCGTCATGCTGGGCAAGCCCTGCGTCCACGGCAGCATCTTCCTCTTTGAGGGCCAGGCCTCCACCTTCGTGCCCGGCAAGGGCTGCTACCGTTGCCTCTACCCCACGCCTCCCCCTCCTGGCATGGTCCCAAGCTGCGCCGAGGCCGGCGTCCTGGGCGTCCTCCCGGGCATCGTCGGCTCCATCCAGGCCGTGGAGACCATTAAGCTCATCCTGGGCTTGGGCCAGACCCTGTCCGGGCGGCTCCTGATGTTTGACGCCCTGGACATGGACTTTCGCCAGGTAAAAGTACGGCGCAACCCCAACTGCCCGGTCTGCGGCGATCACCCCACCGTCACCGAGCTCATTGACTACGAGGAGTTCTGCGGCCTGCCCCATTCGGAAAACGGGACCAACGGGTCGCTCATCGGTTAGCCATGGCCACCAAAGATAGTATGCTCACCCAAATGAGGGTGGCGCCGGCCAAAAACACGGGCCAGGCAGAAGCCCTGTCTACCCCTAAGAGGCCAGGCGTCCTGGGGGCCATCGGCAACACCCCCTTGGTAGAGTTGCCCCACCTCTCGCCCAAGGCGGGGGTGCGCCTCTTCGCAAAGCTGGAGGGCAACAACCCCACCGGCAGCGTCAAGGACCGCATCGCCCTCTCCATGATTGAGCAGGCGGAGGCCCAGGGCCTGCTCACCCCCGACAAGATTATCCTGGAACCCACCAGCGGCAACACCGGCATTGGCCTGGCCATGGTGGGCAAGCTCAAAGGGTACCGAGTGGAGGTGGTGATGCCCAAAAACGTCAGCCCGGAGCGGGTGCAGCTCCTCCAGGCCTTTGACGCCCAGGTGCACTTCTCCGACTGGCGGCGCGGCACCAACGGCTCCATCGCCGTCGCCCAGAAGATGGCGGCGGAGAACCCCCACTACTTCATGCCCTTTCAGTACGGCAACGCCGCTAACCCCCTGGCCCACTACCTGGGCACCGCGGAAGAAATCATTCGCGACCTGCCAGAGGTGGACGTCTTCGTGGCGGGCCTCGGCACCGGCGGCACCCTCATGGGCAACGGGCGCCGCCTTAAGGAGCACAACCCCAATGTCAAGATCGTGGCGGCGGCCCCCCAGCCCGACGACGCCATCTCCGGCCTGCGCAGCCTGGAAGAGGGCTTCATCCCGCCCATCCTTGACCTGGCCATGCTGGACTCCCGCATCATGATCTCCAGCGAGGAGTCTTTCAAGATGACCAAAGAGCTGCTGCACAAGGAGGGCGTCTTCGCCGGCGTCTCCTCCGGTGCCGTGGTCGCCTGCGCGCTCAAGGTGGCTCACCGCTTAGACAAGGGCAACATCGTCTGCCTCCTGGCCGACGCCGGCTGGAAGTACCTGAGCACCGGCCTGTGGACCAAGAGCTACTCCGACCTGGAGATGGAGGTGCAGGGCAAGGTATGGTGGTAATATCTCTTCCCCTCTTTTGTCTTAGAATCCTGGCCTGCACCTGTAAGTAGGAGGCTCCAATCTTTGGCGCCTCCCGCTCTATGCTCTCTAGCCCTGCGACAAGGAAATCTCTCTTGGCTTGCCCTCCTCCCCGGCAAAAAGAGTGAAGGTGTTTGCCCCGCATAGCGGGGCAAACACCTTCACTAAAACAGCTTGGAGGGTGGTCGGGAATGACCAAATCAGGGGTGGCTGAAGAAGCCAAGAAGCTTCTTGAAGGTGACTTTATGACTCTACGACAACTCTTCTCCTTTCCAGACCCCGCCAACGATTACGC
The DNA here is from genome assembly GCA_016179765.1 of Chloroflexota bacterium. Lineage (GTDB taxonomy): Bacteria > Chloroflexota > Dehalococcoidia > Lucifugimonadales > JACPCL1 > JACPCL1. The sequence continues at coordinate 13,147 of JACPCL010000014.1, read as the reverse complement.
CGCCCGCATGGTGGCAGGCATGGTGGTGGCCATGTCCCTGGCCGTCATCTTCCTCCAGCAGAACTGGCTCCTGTTTCCCCTGGCCTACGGCTTCCTGGCCCGCGTGCTCACGGGGCCCACGCTGAGCCCCGCCGGGCTGCTGGCCACACGCGTCCTGGTCCCCCTCTTGGGCAACCCAGTCAAGCGGGTCCCCGGCCCGCCCAAGCGGTTCGCCCAGGGCATCGGCGTAGCCTTTTCTACCGCAGCCCTGCTGCTGTACTGGGTCTTTGGGTTGCAGGCAGCGGCCTACGCCGTCTTGGGGGTGCTGGCCCTCTTCGCCGGCCTGGAAGCCTTCCTCAGCTTCTGCATGGGCTGCTACGTCTTCGCTGTGCTCATGCACCGCGGCCTCATCCCCACCTCGGTATGTGAGACGTGCAACAACCTGAGCTTTAGCGGCCACAAGGCAAAGGCACAGGGCGGTTGAGCAGCCAGGCGGCACCGGGAACAGAGATTGTATGTACAATCATCCACGGCAAGACCGCTGGAATAGTGCATCAGACGTTTTAGGCGCGGGCATCATGCCACAGCCTTCAGGCTGCGGCGCCCAGCCGTTTTTGAAGCTGTCCCCTCCGGAGGTAGCGTTCTATCCAGGCTCCCAGGTTCCCAGCCTTCCCTTTGCCACATGGTTTGGCGGACTCGCCTCAGACGCCTCCATCACATAGATTTGGGGGTCGGCGTCTGCGACCTCGCCGGAGAGCGTACCCGCGAACATGAGCCAGCGTCCATCCGGCGACCAGGGGCTGTGGGAGACGGCATACTGGTCAAAGAAAGCCAGCCGGGCCAGCTCCTCCCCCGTGGGATCAAAGTCGGCCAGCGCCACCTCCTGAGTCCCGGTAGCTATCGGGACCACCTCCACTATGTGCCACCTCAGGGCCGCGCCGTCCTCCCTGGGCGTGACATAAGCCAGCCTATCCCCCCCAGGCGACCAGAAGAAGGCGAGCACCGGCCCCTGGTGAACGGTCACGGCATCCCCAGAGACCGCATCCACCACACGCAACTCCTGGAGCATCCCCTCCGTCTCCTCCAGGGACTGGCCCAGGGCCAGCCTGTCCCCCCTGGGCGACCAGGAGAAGCGGGCCGCCCCGGTGATGCGGGCAACAGCCCTGCGCCCGGCACCCGTGGGCCGCGCCAGGAATAGGAAGCTACCGCCTCTTCCCGTTGCAACGTAGGCGATTTCCGCGCCACCGGGCGACCAGGCAGGGAAGCTCTGGAGGGAGGTAGAGTTCGCAAGAAGGGCCAGCAGCCCTCCCGTTCCCACGTCCACCCGTGTCAGTTCAGCGCCAGCCCGCACCAGCAGGCTCTGGGAGTCTGGAGACCAGGCCACCGAGATTGATGCTCCATCGGCGATGCGCCGAGGAGGCGAAGCCGAGGTGGCAGAGGTGATGAAGAGGGCCTGGCCCCCTTCACTTGATGCGATAATAGCCAGCGCCTGGCCATCGGGCGACCACTGGACGTAATGCGGAATGGCTGGCCCCAGGGCGGCGCCTGCGCCGGGCAGGTCCTCATAGACCAGGGGCGGCGTAGGGCCTGCGCCTACATCCACCCTCGCCACATACACGCCCTGGGCCTGTACTGGCGGCCCCGGGGTAAAGGAGGAGAAGGCAAGGGCAACCCCCGCAGGCGACCAGGTGGGCCAGGTGGAGCGAACGTCCCCGGTGGCAACGGCCCGCCCTCCGCGGCCATCGGCCCCTACAATGTAGATGCGGTAGTCAAGGCCCACGTAGGCGATGCGCCCCACAGAGCCAGCAGAGATATTCCGTGCGCCGCTGACCGTGGGCCTGGGTGTGGGAGAAACGCCTTCCCCCAATGGCATTTCCTGGCAGGCCAGGCCTGGGGCAAGCAGCAGCACGGCCAGCAGAAGGCCCCCCATCGCTGCGGCCCTGGCTGTCGGCCTAGGGCTGGAAGTCAAGGCTAATGTCCATAGCGGCAACGGAGTGGGTGAGCGCGCCTACAGAGATGAGGTCAACCCCTGTTTCCGCCACAGAGCGGACCGTCGCCAGCGTGATGCCGCCAGAGGCCTCCGTCAGGGCGCGGCCCTTCGCCAGGGCCACACAATCGGCCATCGCCTCCAGGTTCATGTTGTCCAGGAGCAGAATATGAGCGCCGCCCTCCAGCGCCTCCTGGGCCTGCGCCACCGTCTCCACCTCCACCTCAACCTTCAGCGTATGCGGGGCCATCTCCACAGCGCGGCGCACCGCTTCCCGCAGTGACACGCCTCTGGCCTCCAGCGCCGCAATGTGGTTGTCCTTGACCAGAATGCCATCGGCCAGGTTCAGGCGGTGGTTGCGTCCGCCGCCCGTGCGCACAGCGTACTTGTCCAGATAGCGCAACCCTGGGGCCGTCTTGCGCGTGTCTACGATGCGCGCGGGCAGGCCCGCCACCTCCCGCACGTACAGGGACGTAAGTGTTGCGATCCCGCTCATGCGCTGGATGAAGTTCAGAGCCGTGCGCTCCGCCCTCAAGATGCCGCCAACGGCGCCGTGCACCCTGGCGATATGGTCGCCGGGATGCAATGGCGCGCCGTCTCCCTTCAAGACCGTGGTGTGTAACGAGGGATCCACCCGCGCAAAGACGGCGCAGGCTACCTCCACCCCAGCCAGAACGCCGGCGGCCTTGGCCAAGAGCACCGCCTGCCCTTGCTGGTCAGGGGCGATGAGGCATGCGGTGGTCGTATCTTGCGACGCCAGGTCCTCTTCCAGGGCCCGGTCTATGATGTCCAGAACGCCTTTGGTGATGGGCAGCATGGCGGTCACCTGACCTCTCAGGAAGTGCACCAGGGATGGAGACCACGTGACTGTTACAGACTTGGTTGGTCTCACCCTCTCCCTCTCCCATCAAGGGAGAGGGGATTTCCCCTTCTCCCCTTGTGGGAGAAGGTCGGGATGAGGGGTATCCCGACTCGTCGGGATTCAACAACCCGCTCTGTAACAGTCACGGATACCACCCTCCTCAAGAGTATGCTACAGTTGCACCCTATACTACCATAGTCACGGGCCGCAGATAGGCCGCCCCTGCTCCTGTCCCCTTCATCTGGCCTTACCCAAACAATCGGAGCCTCCGAGAGAAGGTGGAGGAAACCGTAGCCTGTCCTTGAGTCCACCGTAGGTGGACGAAGGATTCCCATCGGGGTTCTAGGGGTGCCCCCTAGATTCAAAATCCCCCTCTCCGGGACGGAGAGGGGGATTAAGGGGGAGAGGTCAGAGACTTTTGGGTCAACGCCAACGGAGTGCGGGCCTGATGGCGAGGCAACCATGAATCTTGACGAGATGCTGCGGCTGGCGCGGCAGTTGGCCCAGGCGCCGGGGCCCGACGCCGCGCCCATGTTTAAGGATCTCCTGGACCCCTGTCCAGCCAGCGTCCCCGGCTCCTATCACCCAAACGCCTGTATCTGCGCGGGAACAGGCAGAGTCCCCACCCTGGACCTGAACCGGTGGCTCATCGCCATTGGCACGGGGGCAGAGTTCCACCTGCTTCCCAACGACCAGTGGCTGTGCCTTATCCCCCAGACCACCTCCAGAAGCATGTACCAGGCCACACCCATCGCAGCCCTCCTGGAAGCGGTGGACAACGCCGTCAAAGGGCTTTAGCCGCATCCCAAGTTGTGGCTCAGCCCAATTTCCCCCTCCCATTGCCATGCGGCCCCAAGCTTCCTATAATGGCCGCAAGCCAGGGACGGGTCCTGGCCTTTCAGCGTAAGACGAAAGGAGAGGGTATGCTTTACGAATCCGAAAGCGGCGATATCCTGATGGCCTGCACAGGCGAGTCCCTGATCAGCCGGGCGCTGAAGCCCTACCGGGAGCCAAGGTACCTGCAACTGCGGGACCTGCTCCACAGCGCAGACGTGCGCACCAGCCACGCCGAGATGCTCTTCCACAACTTTGAGGACCCACCCACCTACCGCCCAGGCGGCACCTACATGCGCTGCGACCCACGGTTCCTGGATGACCTGAAGTGGATGGGCATCCAAATCATGAGCACCGCCAACAACCACTCCTTTGACTACGGAGAAAACGGCGTGCTCACCAACCTGGCCTACATGGACCAGTACGATATGCCCCACGCCGGCACCGGCGGCAACATGGGCGACGCCGCCAGGCCCACCTACCTGGACACCCCCAAAGGCCGATTCGCCATGATCGCCGCCACCTCCTCAGGTCCCATCGCCGGCCGCGCCGGCGATGCCCGCCGCGACGTCATGGGCCGCCCTGGCTCCAACTTCATCCGATGGCAGCAGCACTGGGTGGTGGAGCGCCAGGCCTTTGACGCCCTCAAGTCGGTGGCCGACAAGCTGGGCTGGACCCAGCAGGCCGCCCAGCGCCGCGCCGCCTTCGGCGGGGCCAACCCCTCCAACACCGAAGTCCTCTTGATGGACCACGGCCAGTACGAAGAGGACGCCTTCTCCCGCTTCGTCCTGGGCGAGGCCTATGAGAGGCGCTCCGAAATCAACAAGCTGGACCTGGCCCGCAACGTCCGCGCCGTGAGCGACGCCGCCCGCATGGCCGACTGGGTGGTCTTTACCATCCACAACCACGAGGGCGGCGCCACCCCCGATGAGCCTTCCGACCACATCAAGGAGCTCGCCCACGCCGTCATTGACGCCGGCGCCCACGTCTTCATCGGCCACGGCCCCCATCAGGACCGCGGCATGGAGGTCTATAAGGGCCGCCCCATCTTCTACGCCCTGGGTGACTTTGTCCTGGAGAACGACACCGTGGAGTTGATGCCCCAGGATAACTTTGAGCGCCAGAACCTCGGCTGGGATGCCAGCCCCGCCGACTTCTACGATGCCCGCGCCGGCTACACCGCCGACCGCAAACCCACCCGCGGCCAGAGCGTCCAGCCCATCCGATGGCAGAGCACCGTGCCCCTCATCTCCTTCAAGGGCAGGCAGCTCGCTGAAATCAAGCTCTACCCTGTAGACCTTGGCTTCGGCAGGCCCCGCTCCCAGCAGGGACGCCCCCTCCTGGCCGATGGCCCCGAGGCCAAAGAGATCTTGGAGCGCTTCCAGGCCTTCTCCAAACCCTTCGGCACTGACGTCCGCATCCAGGGCAACACCGCTGCCGTCAAACTGTAAACCGCAACACCACCATGAAGGGGCAGTCCGAGCGTCTGCCCTTTCCCTTGCTGGGGTTGGACTCGGATAACGGCAGTGAGTTCATCAACCACCATCTGTACGCCTACTGTCCGCCGTAGGCGGATCACGCTCACGCGTTCCCGGCCCTACAAGAAGAACGACAGTGCCCATGTAGAGCAGAAGAACTGGAACGTGGTCAGGCGGCAGGTGGGGTATGACCGGTACACGACGAAAGAAGCCCTGGACCAGCTCAACGGCGTGTGCCGCACCCTGCGGCTCTACATGAACTTCTTCCAACCGGTGCTGCAGCTCCAAGCCAAGCACCGCACAGGAGCACGCGTCCAGAAGACCTATGATACGGCCAGGACGCCCTACCAGCGCCTCTTGGAAAGCAAAGTTCTCCCGCCTCTGGCGGGTGCAGGAAGCAGCGCTGCGCAGCCAGTATGAACGACTGAACCCCGTGCGCTTGAAGGCTGAACTGGATCGTCACCTGGACCACTTGTGGGCACAGGCACGGGCGGCACAACAAGCCACTCCGGTAACAATCACTTCTGAGGCAACGATACCCTCTCGGTAACACTTTCTCTTGACGCAACACGCACGGGAAATAGAGCGCCCATCCACAGAGCATCTGAGCAGGGTTTGGGGCGCTTAGCCCCCCGTTCAGGCTAAGGACTTATGGTAAAATGAATCCGCTCTTTATGCGAGAGGGTGCGCTATGACGGTTCAGGTACAACGCAGGTTCTTCACAGCGGATGACTACTACAAGATGGCCGAGGCAGGCATTCTTACTGAGGACGACCGGGTGGAACTGGTGGAAGGAGAGATTGTGCAAATGGCTCCTATAGACATTCCTCATCCTCATGGGGTTGGATTGTTGGACAATTTCTTTTTGGCGCGCCTTCCAAAATCAAAAAGGGGTGTCGCTAAGATCATCCAGGCGCAACGCCGGCTGTTCACGGTGGACGAATACTACAAGATGGCCGAGGCAGGCATCTTCACAGAGGACGACCGCGTGGAGCTTCTTGAAGGAGAGATTGTGCAAATGCCTCCTATTGGGAGTCCCCACGGCGGTACGGTTAAGCAACTGATTCGTTTGTTCACTTCTCGTCTTGGGGATCGAGCAATTGTGAGCGCCCAAGACCCTGTGCGTCTGGCCGATAACTCTGAGCCGCAGCCTGATATTGCTGTGCTTCGCCCACGTCCAGATTTTTATAGGGCCAGCCATCCAATGCCTGAAGAAGTCCTTTTGCTCGTAGAGGTGGGCGATTCAACGATTGCCTATGACCGCCAGGTAAAGGTGTTGCTCTACGCCCGCGCCGGCATCCCTGAGGTGTGGCTGGTGGACCTGACGGCCCAGCGGGTTGAGGTGTACCAAGGGCCTTCGGCGCAAGGGTATGCGGAGGCCCGCCTGGTAGGACGGGACAGCATGCTGATGCCCTCTGCCTTTCCGGACGTGACGGTACGCGTGGACGAGGTGCTGGGGTAAGGGGGCGTGCAAGACATGAGGACGCCACGTAGGGGCGCAGCATGCTGCGCCCCTACAGTTTCTCCGCGCCAGAGGGCTTTGGTAAATGTTTCGCCTCCTCCCGCAGGCGGTCCAGGGTCTCCAGCTTGCGCTTGAAGCTCATGCGTGCGCGTTTCTTGCGCAACGCCTCTTTTTCACGAAAGGCCAGCTCGGCGTAGGCTTTGGAGTCTGGCGGCAAGGGTTTTGGCTTCGTCATCAAAGCGCTCCAACAGGGCGTTGAGCTTGGTCACGTCCGCATGTTCAAGGATCTGAAGGATACGGAAGTGGTCTTTGGCTCTGAAGGCCTGAAGATACAAGAGTATCAGGTGCTCCCGCGAAGGCACCCTCACGCGTACGTCGCCGATTCGCGTTTGTTGCGCCGTCTCCAGAGTGTCACGATAGAGGGGCTGGGTTGTAGTGGGAAACATCTGCACAGGGACGCCGCCGATGAGGTAGTGCATACCCTCCTGCCCCTGGGAAAGCTGGGCGACCTTCCGGAAGGTACTCAAATATTCGGCGTCTGTGTCCACGAGGATGATGACGTCCAGGTCTTCGGTGAACACAGGTTCCATATACGCGGTGGCCGCAACCGCGCCGAAAAGCACGTAGTCACGGAGAATGCCTTGCCTCTTCCACTGGTTCAGTTGCCGGACGGCGTCTTCAAAGGACATGGGAAAGTGTCCACGCAGTGCATGTATTCCCTATGATGAGGGGAACAATTGGCGCTCTCGCTCTTCCCAGGCATCTATGTACTGGAGTTCCGCCTGAACTTGGTCGTCGGACAGTTTGAGGTGGTCCCCATCAGTAGGATAAGAAAGAGGCCATGTTAAGATCGGAGCCTGTTGCCTCAACACGCTGTGTTGCCGAAGAAGGTTGCGGTGATTCTACCACGTGCTGCAATGCGTCTGCGTTCGTGCCGATCATGAACACCTCAGCCGGTGTCCGGTAGCCAAGGGCCTGATGAGGCCGCTCGTTGTTGTAGAGGCGCATGTAGGCACCAATACCCACCCTGGCTGCCCTGCCACCTTCGTACCCCTTCAAGTACACCTCATCGTATTTCAAGCTTTCGATTTTTGTGAACGGGGGTACGCATTGAAGTTCAGATAGGTTGGATTCTGATCAAGCATTGCCCGAACCGCCTCCGCTTATGATGCTAGCTCAAGTGCGGGGTTGCTGAATTAAGAAGATTGTTGGATTGCCTCCAACCCATACTCATCTTAGCCTAGATACGCCCGAGTTAAGCGAAGCCAACCGACAGTACTACGAACACGCCTCTCGACTTGAGGGTGGAGATGTGAACATTGACGCTATCCTTACTCAACGGGTTGTTGCCAATGCGGATCCAATGAAGGTTGGGGAGTGAAGTCAGGGGCGAGATGTCGCTGACCTGGTTGTTCCAGAGGTCGAGGTACGACAAGCTGGTGAGTGATGCCAGAGGCGTGATGTCGCCGCTCTGGTTGTTACGGAGTTCGAGCCAGGTCAGGTTGGCGAGTGGAGCCAGAGGCGTGACGTCGCTGATCCGGTTATCGTCGAGGTCAATCCCGGTCAGGTTGGTAAGTGTAGCCAGAGACGAGATGTCGCTGATCTGGTTGTCGTCGAGGTAAAGCGTGGTAAGTTTGGTGAGGGAAGCCAGAGGCGAGATGTCGCTGATGTGGTTGCCGTCGAGGTTGAGCCCGGTCAGGTTGGTAAGTGTAGCCAGAGGCGTGATGTCGCTGATGTGGTTGTCGTCAAGGTAGAGCCTAGTCAGGTTGGTAAGTGTAGCCAGAGGGCTGATGTCGCGTAAGTGGTTGTACCAGATTCGAAGCGTCTTCAGGTTGGTGAGTGAAGTCAGGGGCGAAATGTCGCTGACTTGGTTGTTCCAGAGCGTGAGCGTAGTTAGGTTGGTGAGTGATGCCAGGGGCGTGACATCGCTGATCCGGTTCTCCCCGAGTCCGAGCGCGGTCAGATTAACGCAACGGTTGAGCCCCGTGAGGTCTTCGATTTCTCGCCTTGTAGCATCCAGTACTTCCAGTCTCTCGATGTCCTCCCTAGTTAGCGGCCCCTGGGGTTTCCCAAGCGCCTCACGGACAACGGCTTCCAGGTTCTTGTCTGGAAAGACGACCTCAGGCCCCATCTGATTGCCTCCATTCTCTAACCTTCTGTGTCAGTTCAGACATGCCCTCCTGTCCCCCGGCTAGCTGGGCGACCTTCCGGAAGGTGTCCAAATACTCGGCGTCGGTGTCCACAAGGATGATGACGTCCAGGTCTTCCGTGAACACAGGTTCCATGTAGGCAGTGGCCGCCACCGCGCCGAAGAGGACGTAGTCACGCAGCACGCCCTGCCTCTTCCACTGGTTCAGTTGCCGTATGGCGTCTTCAAAGGATATGGGTTCTCCCAGGATCTAGCAGCTTGCGTGAGGGTCAAATAACCTCCTTTTGGTTGAACTCTCAGTTCCATCATCAGATATTCTAGTAGGAACTCGCAATGAGTTCATCCATGTTACCAAGTCGTGTCCTTCAGGTTCTGTGTTAGCTAGTTGCTGGCACGCCAATCTAATGTGCTGCCAGTTTAGCTGGATCACTTTCTTTGGTATAGGCTTGCCAGGGAATTTCCCTGGATCGCGCCAACTTGGGTAAAGGAGTATGAGAGAGCAGCTACTGAAGCCTCTCGTAACCTTGATGTATTCACAGTCCTTGAGTTCCTGGCAAAGCTGTGACGGTTTCCATCCAGTCAAGAACTTCACTTCAAAGCTCGCCAGCGACTTCCGATACTTTACGACAATGTCAAAAGCAGTAGCAGAAGGCGTGGGAGCGGCAACAGGCGATTTGCTTGTGTTCAGGAAGAGGAGGTCTCTGACCTGAGCTTCATAAGCAATTGTGACCTCATCCGACCTTAAGGTGTCTCCCTTGTTGAGCAAGCCCGCCTGTTGTAGCACAGTTGATACGCCAAGGGGGTACGATCTTCCCAGGGGATTGAACAAAAACCCTGCAAATATGTGGGCTACCAGATTCCGCTCGGAACGGGTCAGGAGGGGGTTCATACAAGCGTCTCCTACATAGATGGCCCAGGATAGGGTGAACCTGCCTGTTCCACTATTACCCCCTCGCCAGGTCCTCCACCAGGGCCACAAAGGTGCGCACGGGCTTGCCGGTGTGGCCCTTCACCAGGTAGCCGCTGTCGCGGTCAGTGCGGGCGACGGAGGCCACGTCCAGGTGGGCCCAGGCGGCGTCGCCGGCAAACTCCCGGATGAAGTAGGCGGCGGCGATGGAGCCTGCGCCGCGCCCGCCGGTGTTCTTGATGTCGGCGATGTCGCTGCGGATCTGCTCGCGGTACTCTTCCCACAGGGGCATCTGCCAGTACCGCTCGCCTGTGGCCTCGCCCACGCGGATGATGCGGTCCACCAGCTCCTGGTCGGTGCCCATGACGGCGGCGGCCAGGTTGCCGAAGGGGGTGCCCGTAAGGGTGCCGGCGTCCACGATGCGCCGCTGCCCGTGCTGGCGCGCGTAGCTCAGGGCGTCGGCCAGGACCAGGCGGCCCTCGGCGTCGGTGTTGTCAATCTCAATGCTCTTGCCGGACATGGCGCGCACCACGTCGGCGGGGCGGGCGGCGGAGCCGCCGGGCATGTTCTCCGTGGCGGGCACGAGGCCCATGACGTTGATGCGGGGCTTGAGAGCGGCGATGGCCTTCAGCGCGCCGATGACGGCGGCGCCTGCGGCCATGTCCCCCTTCATGTTGCCCATGTTGTCGCCGGTCTTGATGTTGATGCCGCCGGAGTCAAAGGTGATGCCCTTGCCGCACAGGGCGATGTTGTTGGACGGGTTCCCCGGATCGCCGCGGTACTGCATGACGATGAACTTGGGCGGCTGGGCGCTGCCCGCGGCGACGGCCAGGAGGGCGCCCATGCCCAGCTCCCGCATCTGTGGCTGCTCTATGATGGTACACTCCAGGCCGGCCTCCTGACACATGCGGCGGGCGCGCTCCGCCATCTCCGTGGGCGTCAGGACGTTGGCAGGCTCGTTGCTCAGGTCCCGGGCCAGGTTGACGGCCTCGGCGATGGCCCTACCCCGGTCCAGTCCCTGCTGCAAGGCAGGGAGCTTGGAGGCCTCGCGCTCTACCACAAGGAGCTCTTCAAGCTCGCGGGCCGGGTCTTCCGGGTCGCGGCTCTTGTACCGGTTGAAGGTGTACAGGCCGAGGAGCGTCCCTTCGGCGATGGCCTGGCCTGATGGAGCGGCGTCCATGCCGCCGATGCCCGCTCCGTGGGCGATGGTGGCGAAGCGCCGTATGCCCAGGCCGCGGATGTGGCGGGAGGTGCTCCCCATTACCTGGCGCACCACCTCTGGCGAGAACTTTTCTACCTTGCCCAGGCCGGCGACGATGACCCGCTGGGCTGGCAGCTTGCCCAGGGTGTGGATGAGGGTGAGGTCCCCCTGCTTGCCGGTGATTTCCCCGTCGCTGATGAGGCGGGTGATGGCGCCATCCAGGGCGGCGTCCACCGCGCCCGTGGCCCCGCCTGGCTGGGTGACGCCCTGGAAGAGGTTGACTATCAGTGCCGGGGTAGAGAGGGTGGTCACGTTGCCGGCCACTGCCTTGATGTCCATGTGCGCCTCCGAAGGTCCGCTTCCTTTTGGGCAACATGATAGCAGGCGCAGGGGGGATTTACCTCTCTCCCTCTGTCCCCCTCTCCTGGAAGGGGCTTTGCTCCAAAAGTCATCTTACGCCGCCTCTTTTGGAACATCCACCATTTCTGTTCCAAAAGTCCCAAACTGGGCCTCAATGCCCAGTTCGTACATGCTCTGGATAAGGACGGTGAGATTATGAGCAAGCACCTTGCACAGAACCTCATTGACTTGGGCGACTGGCGTCTTGGAACGGACAATACCGCCGAACTTGGCCTTAATCATGGAGTATGTGCTTTCCACGTTGCTCCGCTTGTGGTAGTGCTCCATAAACGCAGGGCGATTGTACTGGTAGTAGGCCCACATATAGTTCCACAGTCCATCAAAGGGCTTGCTGCGCGAACCCATGCCCGTCGTCTTATCCTTGAAGGGGATGTAGGCTTTTGCGCCAACAGCTTCAATGGCATGGAGGTTACGGCGGCTGGAATATGCTTTGTCGGCAGACACTTCCCGAACGCTGAAGTTCTGTGCCGTCGTGCTTACCAGGTCTGGCAATTTGGGAGCATCGGCGGTTTCAGTGGGGGTAACTTCTACGCTAGTCACAACATTGGTGGTGACGCCGCACATCAAATGGCACTTGACCCATTTGGCTTCGCTCCGAACCTTGCCCCACTTGTGGTCAAACCAGCGGTTGTAGGTGGTGGTAGAGAAGCCGGAAGAGTCAACGGCAAAGTCCGTTTCTACCGTCTTCAAAGGCAAGGCGCTTTGCTCTATCAGGGCCTTCAAGATGAGGGTAAGGGAAGCATCTTCAAGCCACCGGAACAGGCTTGTGTACGATGGGGCCTTCTCCACCAGCCCGTCACTCTTGGCATTGCGCAAGTCCGTCATGAAGCGCCGTCCCGACATGGTGCTATAGACCTTGTAGACGGCGCTGAAGATAGAGTCGCTGATAGGAAGGCGGGGCCGTCCGAACGTCTGTGGCGGCTGTGGGACTGTCTCGCACAAGGCCTGCAAGAGTTCACCGAATCGCTCTTGCTCGTGAGTCTGGGCCATGTTGTAGGCGGGCCAGTTCTGCCCATAGGTGACTCGCATCGTCCGAGTCTCAATGGTCGTGCCGTCGGCGTTTTCTTCCCGGCGGATGGTAAACTCCACAGCAAAAATATGCTTGCAGGGCAGGTGACGGGCCTCAAAGTCGGGACAGCTACAAGCGGGTTCACTGCCCACGTTGACCAGGTACAGGCCCTTCCCTGTCTGAGAAGGTACAAGATACCCCTTGTCGGTCTTGTTGATTTTGCTCTGAGCGGCGATTACCAGGCCTTTTTCTTCTCTAGCTTCCATTTGAGTTCTCCTGCATCTGTGTTATATCTACAGTACCATACATTGTATGCTGTTGTCAATGGCTTGGGAGCCATGAATCCCCTTGACAATGCTATACAGTGTATGGTAGTGTCTGCCCATGAACGATGTCCAGCAACGCTTGGCAGTCCTTCAAGAGAAGGGCTGGACACTGGCAGCGATAGCCGACGAATTAGGGCTCACTCCTAATGCTGTCCAGAAGTGGAAGTCTGGGGACCGTCAACGAGTCTCAAAAGCAACCTTGGAAGCACTTAATAGGCTCCAGCGGCGGCAGCGCATACCGAAGCAACGGCGCTATGCGAAGGGAAGTGACCATGCCACGCCGTAAAGCCAGGGATAGTGAGGTCCATGCCTATGAATTTATCAAGAATAACTTGCGTTTGCTTGGTTGGGATGTTCGTAATCCTGAGCGGGCCGATGCGGGTCAGGTATGGACACAAAATGAATGCTTATCCAATCCGGAGATTAAGAACTCACTAGCAGGGTGCGGAAGAAGGGGTCTTCTTGCTGATTGACGTTGTTCGCATGGTCGGTCTCCCCTGGTCTGGAGAGGATGGAGGCTGTTGAACAGCGGG
>JACPCL010000013.1 GCA_016179765.1 Chloroflexota bacterium | reverse complement strand
GCCTGGGCCCGCGCCGACGAGGTAGACGGTGCCTTTGTGGATGGTCAACCTAACCCCCTTGGTCCCCCTTCCCTAGTAAGGAAGGGGGATAGGATTGTTCCGCATTCTCAATCTCAAGATGTGGTTTTTTCAGACCTCTCCCCCTGTAAACCCCCTCTCCCACGAGGAGAAGGGACACTTTTTCTGCTAAGGTTTGTTTGACGGCTTTGCCGTCAAACAAACCTTAGCATTCTTGTTGTCCCCCTTCCCTGAAGGGAAGGGGGAGCAAGGGGGTTAGGTCCTATTCCTTCATCTCGTCTATGAGCGGGCCTGCGCCCTGGGCACGGAGGGCGTGGTAGACGGCGGCGGCGGCGGCCTCAGGGTCCTGGGCGCTGCCGGAGGCGGAGGCTCGGTAGAGGCGCTGGCCAGAGACTTCACCGACCATGCCCGTCAGGGCGATGGCGTTGCCCTCCACCAGGGCGTAGGCGCCATAGGGGGCGCGGCAGCCGCCGCCGAGGAGGGCGAGAAAGGCGCGCTCCGCCTGTGTAGCGAGGTAGGTTTCCTGGTGCTGGATGCGCCGGACCAGGGCGGCGGTCTCGGGGTCGTCCGCGCGCACCTCCAGGGCCAGGGCGCCCTGGCCGGGGGCGGGCAGCAGGAGGTCAGGGTCAAAGACCTGGGCCACCTGGCCGTCCAGGCCCAGGCGGCGGAGGCCGGCCAGGGCCAGCACCACGCCGTCGTAGTCCGCGCCGAGAGCCTTGTCCAGGCGGGTGGTGACGTTGCCGCGGATGGGTAACACCTGGAGGTCGGGACGCAGGCTTCGGAGCTGGGCCATGCGGCGGGGGCTGCCGGTGCCGATGCGGGCGCCGGGAGGCAGCGACGCCAGGGTGAGGTCCCAGCGGTCCACCAGGGCGTCGCGGGGGTCTTCCCGCAGGGTGACGGCGGCGATGGCCAAGCCGGGGGTGGGCAGGGTGGGGAGGTCTTTGAGGCTGTGGACGGCGATGTCTATCTCCCGCCGCAGGAGGGCGACCTGTAGCTCCTTGACGAAGGCGCCGACGCCCAGGCGCTCTATGGGCAGGTCTGGGTGGGTGTCGCCGCTGCTGGCGATGGTGGTGATGGGGAAGCGCGCCGATGGATGGGCAGCCTGGAGCATACTCAGGGCCTGGTGGGTCTGGCGCAGGGAAAGCTGGCTGCCGCGTGCGCCGATGCGGACGGGTTTTGTGGAGGTAGACATAGGAGAAAGTTTCACCCTCACCCTTGATCCCTCTCCCATCAAGGGAGAGGGGCAATTCTCTGCCACTATAGTAGAGCTAGACTGTACGAGATGTTCTGACGCTAGAATCTAGGCGGCTATGCTGCCATTCCTGGGTGTGGATGGTGACGATTGCTCTCATGTGGTGTTTAAGAATTAAACAGGTTTACAGAGATTGAGGGTGCGGGCCTGGTCAGCCCTATCTGACACCTGGGATGTGCGAGCAGCGGCGGTGAGGGGGTGCTTCATCAAAGCGGCCCTTACTTCTACCCCAGGCCAAACAACTCCTGGGCTGTCTCGGTCAGGGTAGGGTCGCCTTTGGCTTTGAGGGTGGCCGTAGGTGTGTGGAGGAGCTTCTTGACCAGGGCGCGGCTGAAGGCTTCCAGGGTGGACTGGTCGGCGGAGGCAAGCTCTGGCAGGCGCTTGAGGGCGCGGGCAAGCTCGCGGGCGCGAAGGGCCTCGGCCTGCTGGTGCAGGGCGGCCACGGTGGGCACGACGCCCAGGGAACGGAGCCAGGCCATGAAGGCGTCGGTCTCCTGATGGACGATGGCGTCAACCTTCTTCGCCTCGGCCTGGCGGGCGCGGCGGTTGGTCTCGGCCACGGCCTCCAGGTCATCCATGTCGTACAGGTGGACGCCGGTGAAGGTCTTTACAGCCGGGTCTACGTCCTTGGGGGAAGCGATGTCTATGAGAAAGAGAGGACGATCGCTGGACACGCGGGCCTGGGCTACCAGCTTTGGCGTCAGCACGTAGCCTGGGGAGCCGGTGGCGCTGATGGCGATGTCTGTTTGCTCCAAAAGGAGGGGCAGGTCGTCCAGGGGGGCGGCCCTGCCGTTCAGGTCAGCAGCAAGCTCGGCGGCACGGGCGTAGGTGCGGTTGGCGACGGTGATGTCGGTGACGCCGGCATCGGCCAGGGCGCGGGCGGCCAGGGCCCCGGCGTCGCCGGCGCCGATGACCAGGACGCCCTTTTGGGAGAGGTCGCCCAGGTGGCGGCGGGCAAGCTCCACGGCGGCGCGGCTGATGGAGAGGGCGTTCTTGCCGATGGCCGTTTCTCGCCGGGCGCGCTTGCCCACGCGCAGGGCCTGGTGGAAGAGGCGGGAGAGGGCGCCGCCGGCCATGCCGGCGCGGCTGGAGGCGGCGTAGGCCTCCCGCACCTGGCCCAGGATTTGGGACTCGCCCAGGATGAGGGAGTCCAGGCCGCAGGCGACGCGGAACAGATGCCTGACGGCCTGGCGCTGGCTGTAGGCGTACAGGTGCGGCTCCAGCTCTTCCAGGGGCACGCCGTGGTAGGCGGCGAAGTGGGCACTGAGGGCCTGGAGGCCAGCCGCGGCAGAAGGGGTAATGGTATAAACCTCCGTACGGTTGCAGGTGGAGAGGATGACGCCCTTTCCCAGGGAGCTTCGCAGGGCGCGAAGGGCCTCGGGAAGCTGTGCGGAGGGCACGGCGACCTTATCCCGCAGGTCTACGGGGGCGGTATGGTGGCTCAGGCCCAGGATGATGATGCGCATTCTTAAGTACCTAACCCCCTAGCCCCCTTCCCTAAAGGGAAGGGGGGAAAGTTTATATTTGGGGCACACCCCCAGACCCCCAGCGGGAACTGACGTTCCCTGCACCCTCCTGACTTTTGAGGCAACGCTCATCTAGGGAGAGGGGCAGTTTGGTAATCGTATCTTGGCAAAGCGAGGATCAACTATGGCTGGGGGCCTTTGTCGCCTCCGGTTGCTCCTGGAGCATTCGCAGGAGGCGCTCCTTGGCCTCCGCATGGCGACCGTTGAAGTAGAGGTTAACGAGCTCGTTGTCCATGCACTCCTGCCATCGCTCGGGGTCAGGGCGCAGGCCTTTGGCACGGACCTCCTGGCGCACCTCTGCCAGAAGGTCAGCAAGTTCGGCCCAGCGCAGCACGGGGCTGGCGTCCAGTTCCTCCCGCAGGCGGCGGGCGAGGGCAGGGCTGAGGCCGCCGGTGGAGATGGCGAAGGTGACCTCGCCCCTTCGGACGATGGCGGGGGCGATGAAGGAGCAGAGGTGGGTAACGTCCACCACGTTCAGGAGGATGCTGCGTCGCCGTGCCTCCTGAGCCACAGCCTGGAAGATGGGGGGGCGGTCGTTCTCGCAGATGGCGAGGAATACACCCTCCAGGTCGCCGGTCTCATAGTCACGGGTGACCCAGTCAATAAGCCCGCGTTCGGCCAGGTCCTTGAGGACGACGGAGGCGGTGGCGGTGATGAGGGTGACGGTGGCGCCGGCCTCCAGGAGCCCCTGGGTCTTACGCTCGGCCTCCTGTCCGCCGCCGATGACGACGCAGGGGCGGCCTCGGAGGTCAAGGTAAACGGGATAGTAGGATGGCATGGGGTTCCTTTTCTGGGTTACATGCGCACCGTACCTGCGGGGCGCGTTATACGGCTGGCGTAGGGGCGCAGCATGCTGCGCCCCTACGTTGGTCTGCCTCATGGGGTCTCAGGTGAGCATACTCCTCCGGGTACTCAATGCCAAACCGTTCGCAGAGCGCGGCCACATCATGGAAGTCGGTGTCCTTTAATTTGTACCCAGTGTGGAACTTGACCATCTGCTCCGGCGAGATGCACCTCACGATGCGACTATTGATTGAGCCGGCTCCGGCGAGGGATGCGGCCGGGTACATGACGCCTCTCTCCACGGGGCCATAGAGTCCATTGCCTGCGCCATCAAAGACAATGGCGTGTACATCTACTTCATGCCCCGCATTATCGCCCAGGACAAAGTTCCAGGGGCTGGTGTCGTCCCGCTGAACATCTCCGTATCCTTGCGCTTGTAGCAGTTGGCGAAGCCGTGGGACATCCTTCTGTTGAATGACGATATCCAAGTCTTTGTGAGGACGTGTCTGCTCGCCCAGGAGGGCGTCCACTCCCCAGCCTCCATCTATCCAGATGCTCATGTTTAGATGCTCCAACGAGGTATACAGGCCAATGACGTCCTGGGAGGTCATTCTGCTCTTTGCTGTGTCCTCCACTTGTGAGGCGCTGATTCCATTGCCGCGCTTTAGATTCTTCATGATGTTCGCCCTTCGGGACTCACTCATTCAGAATGATAAGGGTAAAGGTAGTCATTGTAGCCCTTGTCATGCTGAGGAGCGTAGCGACGAAGCATCTAAGACACAGGCTGGAAAGGGGCGGACGCCTTAGATTCTTCGCCGGTGTCCCTTCAGGACTCGGCTCAGAATGACAGGGGGAGACCCCCATCCTGGCCTTCCCCCGCAAGGGGGGAAGGGACTGCGCTACTCCTCCACAAAGTATTTTACCCTAGTCTTCTTGTATTCACGATAGCTGTAGAGCACCTGGTAGTCGGTGATGGCGGTGCGCTCGGAAATCTCCCTGGCTATGGCCTCGCACCGCTCCTTGGAGGTGGCGTGGATCATGGAGAAGTGGGTGTAGGGCCAGTCGGGGAAGGTGGGGCGCTCGTAGCAGTGGGTGACGGCGGGATGGCCGGCCATGATGCGGCCCACCTCTTCGGCGCGCTCTGAGGGGACCCTCCAGACGGCCATGCCGTTGGCCTTGAAGCCGGCGCGGCGGTGGTGGAGCACGGCGCTGTAGCGGCGCATGATGCCGCGGGCCTGGAAGTCGGCGGCGTAGGCAAAGAGGCCGGCTTCCGATATGCCCAGGCGCTGAGCCATTCCCAGGAAGGGTTGGGGCTTCAAGGGCAGGTCTTCCTGAAGCTCTCGGATGACCCCTATCTCAAAGCTGGTGACAGGTTCCACTTTACTCCACTGGCTCTGGCCATCCTTGTAGCCGTCGGGGCTGTAGTAGTCGTGGGCGGCGCTTTCTCCTGTGACCATGTCAAAGTTGACGCCAATCTTGAAGAAGCGCAGGGTGGGCAGGATGCGCACGGCCTGGGCGCTGGTCTCCTGGGCCAGGCGCTGCACCGTTTCCGGCAGGCCCTCCGTGGGGGGCACGGCGATGGTGAACCAGAGGTTGAAGTAGCCGTTGCGGGCGTAGTTGTGGCTGACGCCAGGGTGGTGGTTGATGTGGCGGGCCGCCTGGGTGAGGGATTCGGGGGGGAGGCGCATGGCGACCAGGGTTGTCTTGTATCCCAGGCGGCGGGTGTCAAAGATGGCGCTGATCTGGCGCACCACGTTCCGTTTCTTGAGGGCGGCGATGCGCCCCAAGGCCTCTTCCTCTGGGACGCACAGCTCCTGCCCAATGGCCTTGAAAGGATGATGGACAAGGGGGAAAGCCGATTGGATGATGTTGAGCAGGCGCAGGTCCAGGGCTTCCAGGGTGTGGGTTGCGGTAGTCATGGCGCTCCGATAGGGTTGTTGCTGAGTGGCAGCTTATGGTTGGCTGATTTTTTCGGCGACGTAGTGCCTGTCGTAGGAATGGATGATGCCCTGGAGGACCTCGTCGGTGATGGTGTTGACCTGCCGCCATGTCCGATATACTGAGGCGGAAGAGTCCTCCTGGGGGGGCGCCTCCTGGAGGCTTTCCACCAGGGAGTTACGGAAGAAGGCGAAGGCCTGGACGGCATGCTCAAGGGGCAGATCCAGACGGGCGGTCTCCTGGCCGTACTCCTCGCCCACCAGGCGGGCCTCGGCAAGGAGGGTGTGCTTCTTGCCATGGCCGAGGGCGAAGTCGGAGGCGAGGGTGAGGATGCGATGGCCAAAGAGGCGCAGGCGGGTCCGGTCCTGGTCATGGATGTGCTCATACCATGCCTGGCTGGAGACGGCCCGTTGGTGAAGGCGGCGGCGGATGTGCCGGAGGGCGGCCTGGGCCAGGGCGCCGGGGCCGGGGCTTTCGGCTGGGCCGGGATGGGGCCGTTCGGTGAGGGCCCGGAGGTCTTCCTGGGCAAAGCGGCGGTGGCCCCCCGGGGTGCGGTAGGAGCGCACCAGGCCGCGGTCGGCCCAGCGGCGCAGGGTGGCCTGGTTCACCTGGAGCATCTTGCAGGCCTCGCCCAGGGAGGCCCACTGCTGCGGTGCGGCGCTTATGACTTTAGGCATCCTTGGAAACTCTTTGTGCGTGCTGAGAAAACCGTCTCCAGCCTCTCAGTGAACCTAGCTAAATCTGCATAATTCTTGCTTCGTGAAACTGCTCACGAGTAGGATAGCAGCAGGCTTGTTATGGGTCAAGGGGGAAAGGGAGCTGTTTGGGAGGTGGCCATGGAGTTTGAGCAAGCGCGGCGGCGATTGGTGGCCCAACTGCGCCGGGAGGTGAAGGACGCGCGGGTGCTGGAAGCCGTGTCCAGGGTGCCCCGCGAGGTGTTTGTGCCGGAGGCTCACCGCCATCTGGCGTACGAGGATATGGCGCTGGCTATTGGGGAGGGGCAGACCATCTCCCAACCCCTCATTGTGGCCATGATGCTTGCGGCCCTGGAGCTGAAGCCTACGGATAAGGCGCTGGAGGTGGGTACCGGCTCTGGCTACCAGGCGGCGTTGCTCTCTCACCTGGCCCAAGAGGTGGTGACGACGGAGCGCATCCCAGAGCTGGCGGAGCAGGCGAGACGACGGCTGGCGGACCTGGGCTGCCGAAACGTGACGGCGGCGCTGGCGGGGGAGGTCCTGGGATTGCCAGAGGCGGGGCCGTACGATGGGATTATTGTGGCGGCGGGCGGCCCCTACCTGCCCCGGGTGCTCGTTGACCAGCTTAAGGAGGGGGGTCGCCTGGTGATCCCGGTAGGCTCCCGGCTGGAGCAGCAGCTCATGAAAGTGGTGAAGACCAGGGAAGGGTACGCGGTGAAGATGCTGGGGGCGTGCCGGTTCGTGCCGCTGATTGGCACGGGGGCCTGGGAGGATGAGGAGGAGTGAGGAAAAGCAGACCAATAGAGGTGTTTCCCTTCACCCTTCTCCCCCTGCTATACTGGCCTAGCAAGCCGCGGAAAAAGGGGAGTCCTGAGGGGGTTTGGGGGTGTTTTTCAGCAGCCTGCTAAGAGAGCACCGTTTCTCTGAAGGAAGGGAATTGAGTTGAGGATACCAACTGTGAAGGACAATCGTGAGGCTGTTTTCATATCCACGGGATCAGCGGGCGCCCTTGCTCAGTCTGGGTCTCTCTCCTGGGGCGTCAGCCTGGCGCTGCTCTTTATAAGTGCGGCCCTGATGGTGGCCGACCTGGCCCTGATCTTTTTGTGGGCGCCGACGGAGCAGGTCATGGGCGTGGTGCAGCGCATCTTCTACTTCCACGTGCCGGAGGCGTGGGTAGGCTTCCTGGCCTTCGGCGTGGTATTTGTGGGCAGCCTTCTTTTTCTCATCACGGGCAAGCGCAGGTGGGACGTCCTGGGCCACTCCGCCGCCGAGATTGGCGTGCTGTTCACGACGCTGATGCTCGTCACCGGCGCTACCTGGGCCAAGCCCGTCTGGGGCGTCTGGTGGACCTGGGACCCCCGGCTGACCACCTCCCTCATCCTGTGGCTCATCTACGTTGGCTACCTGATGCTGCGGGCGTACGCTCCGACCCCCACGCGCGCCGCCCGCTACTCCGCCGTCATGGGTATCGTTGGTTTCATTGATGTGCCCATCGTCTATTTCTCGGTCGTGTGGTGGCGTAACATCCACCCGGAGCTGCTCATCGGCCCGGCGTCTGCGCCGGACAGCCTGGACTCGCGGATGCTCGTGACGCTGATGTTCTCCCTACTGACCTTCACGGTGCTCTTCGTGTACCTGCTGTGGGAGCGCATGTCCCTGCGCAACGCCGAGGATGCGCTCAGGGCCGTGCGCCAGGGTGAGTAGCTCCCCCCCCCATGAGAGAGGGAGAGAGCAGTCCCTTCCCCCTTTTATGGGGGAAGGCCAGGATGGGGGTGAGGCGTCCCTTAGATCTAAGGAAACAAGGAGTCTTACATGCCTGGCGAGTCCAACCTGCCGTTCCTGTTCGCTGTCTACACCGTGAGCTGGCTGGCCTTCTTTGCCTACGCCTTCTTTATGAGCCGCCGCCAGCGGGAGCTACGGCGGGAGATAGAGGAGCTGCGGCGGCAGCAGGCCGAGAAGCGGGGGGCATGACCGATGGCCCCCGGCTTTAGCAGGTTGCTGCAAAACACCCCTAACCCCCTCAAGGGGGTTCAAGGTATCCCCTATCCATCAAGGAAGACCCAGAGGGGCTTCGCCCCTCTGGACTCCCCTTTTTCCGCAGCCTGTCAGGCTGGGGTAGAGAAAACCATTTTGAGATAGTACCTTGCTCTGGAGGTGAGCTGTGGACCGAGCCACTGCCTTTGCCTTACTGAGGGAGCACGCGAAGGGCGAGGTGCTCATCCGCCACGCCACGGCGGTGGAGGCGTGTATGCGCGCCTACGCCCGCAGGCACGGCCAAGATGAGGAGACCTGGGGCATTGCGGGGATGTTGCACGACTTTGACTGGGACGTGTGCCCTTCCCCGGAGCAGCATCCCCAGTACGGGGCAGGTATCCTCCGCCAGCGGGGCTACCCGGAGGTGATCATCCATGCCGTGCTCTCCCACGGCAACCACACCGGCGTTGACCGGGAGACGCCGATGGAGCGGACGCTGTTCGCGGTGGACGAGCTTTCCGGCTTTGTGACGGCGGTGGCCCTGGTGCGCCCCAGCAAGAGCCTGAGCGACACGGACGCCGCCTCGGTGCGCAAGAAGATGAAGGACAAGCGCTTTGCGGCATCGGTCAGCCGCGACGACATCCTCCAGGGCGCCCAGGAGCTGGGCCTGGACATGGATGAGCACATCGGCTTTGTGATAGAGGCGCTGAAGCCGGTAGCGGAGCAGCTTGGCCTGAAGGCATGAGGAAGGCCCCTCTGGGGCCTTCTTGAAAGAAAAATGATGGGCACTGGGGGACACCCCCATCCGCCGCAGGCGGACTGGCAGCTAGGCCGCCCGCTGGGTAGCCGCCATGCCCTTGCGCCTTCGCAGGCGATACACGAAGTAGAGCAGCAGGCCCGCCAGCACCACCAGGGCGCCGCTGCCGGCCCACAGGGCGATGGCGATGATCCTCCCCAAGGCGTTTTTCTCAGGTTCCACGAGGGTCACGTTGATGGGGGCGTTGGGCTTCTCCGCAGGCTTGGCTTCGCCATCGGCCACGACGGGAGCGCCCTCCAGGACCTCCTTGCTCAGGACTTTGCCCTCGCCCTCAATGGTCGCCATGGCCCCGTTGAAGTCCTTGGAGAAGACCCGCAGGGAGATGTCGGCCCGCGTCCTGCCCGCCTTTACCGACAGGGAGAGGCTGTCTATCTCGCCCTTGAGGCGGGAGGCGAGAGCCTTGACCTCCTCCACGCTGGCGGAGACGCTTTCGGCCTCCACCGTGAGGGCGCCGAAGGGTGGCTGGCTGACCTTCTCCTGGGGAGGGAAGAGGGAGATGGTGATGGTGGCCAGGTCTACCCGGCGCTTCAGGAAGTTGAGCTGCCCCTGATACCGCTCAATGTCCGACCGCACTCGTGACAGCTCCCGCTCTATGGTCAGGATTTCGCTAATCTGCTGGGCCCTGCCGAGGAGGGCCAGCAGGCTCTCCTCCTCCCGCTGAAGGCTCTTGAGGCGGGCTTCCAGGTCAATGAACTGCTCGGTCACGTCCTGGGAGCCCAGGTTCTCGCTCTGCACCTTGCCCAGGGCGCGGAGGCGGTCCATGGCGGTGAAGAACTCCGCCTGGGGCAAACGGATGGTGATGGCGGCGAACTGCTTCTCCTCCGCTCCGGAGGAGGAGAGCTGCTCCACGAAGCCGCCCAGGCTCTGGGCGATGGCCTGCACCTGGCCCACCACAGCCGCTACAGCCGTCACCTCCAGGGAGAGGTTGGCCTGGGAGATGATCTGGCGGTCGGCGGTCTCCAGGCTGCCGGCAGAGCCGGGAACGGGCAAGGCGACTGCCGTACCGCCAGAGGCCGCCGAGTCTTTGGAGAAGGTCTCAAAGAAGGGAGCTCGTGGCGCTGGCGTGGGGAGGGTAACTGGAAGTGGACCGGGGGCGCCTTTGTCGCCCTTGGCGCCTAAGCCGCCTCTGGCCCCGCCTTCGCCTTCGTCTACATATATGGCCTCGCCTGCGGACCGCTCCCAGGGCGAGACCGCCAGGACCCATGCGGCGGGGGCAGCCGCCACCAGCACGGCGGCGATGATGGCGATGGGGAGCCAAGTACGTTTCTTTGATGGAACGCTGGGTGGTTGGGGTGTCTGGTGAGTCATGATGTCCTCCCTCCTATGTTCACGCGCCTTTATTCTCAAGACGTACCGGAGGGAGGAAATGTTCCCTGGTGTATAATCATCCAAGATGCTATCAGTTCAGCAAGGCGGGCTCTTGTGACTGAAGGGGTAAGCAGTCCCATCCCGATGATACAAGGGGCAAAGCACTCCGGCTCTCTGCGCTACAGCTATCACGCCTTGAGACAAGGGCTATCAAGAGGCATTTCTCTTGCACGGATTGAAGCAGCTCTTGACTCCTCCCAAGTACGAGTCTTGGAGGACTATCAGGACGACCAGCGATCTCCCAGTTGCCTCGTTGTTGGGTGGGATGATGACTTGCGTCCTCTTCATGTCGTGGTGGCGTACGGGGCGATGCGGGTCATAACGGTATATGAGCCATCACTGCCAAAATGGGGGTCTCCGATAGAGAGGGTGGGATAACATGACTTCTGTTGAGGACCAGCAGCGATGTCCCATGTGCGGCGCAGGACTGGAACAGACGGCGACGGATTTTCTGGCACAAGTGAAGGGCCGTGTCTTCGTCGTAAATGAGGTGCCGGCACTGGAGTGCCCGCACTGCGGGCATGTTGATTTTAGTCAAGAGGTTGCCAGGACGCTGGAACTCATCGTTGCGGGGGGTGCTGCGCCATCCCGTCGGACGGAGGCGCTGGTCTATAGCTGGAGCGAGGCGCTCGCCAGTAGCCAGAAAGTCTCTAAGACGGGACACGCCCACTAGCTGGATACCAGCTTCGCCAGGTTCTCGCCAAACTCCTTGAAGATGGCGTCGGCTTTGCGCTTGATGAGGGGCTGGCCCAGCTCACCCAGGCGGCCCATGAGCTGCACGTCCGCGGTGATCTTCAGAGCCGTTTGCCTGGAGTCCACCTCCACAAGCGCCGCCTCTATGATGGCCCTTGCGCCGCCGCCAACCTTGCGGTCCTGGGCCTGGGCGGTCATGCGCCACAGGCCGGCAGCCTCTTCCTGGGCCACGGTCACGGAGCCGGTCAGGGTCACGCCCATAGGCCCAATGGTGACGCGCAGGCTGCCCTGGTAGTCGCCGTGCTCTCCTGGGCGCACCTCTTCCGCGCCGGGGATGCAGGAGGCAACGCGCGGGAAGTCCTGGAGGGCGGCCCAGAGGGCCGCTCGTGGAGCGGGCACGGTGAACTGGTGCTCAAACTTCATGATTAAATCTGGGGGTCACCCCCAGTCCCCCGGCAGAGGGGCTTCGCCCTCTACACTCCCTTTGTTCGTTAGTCTGTTACCCTAGGCCAAGCACGCCTTCCAGGGCGCGGCGGGTAAAGACCACGGCCATGTCTCGCTTGTAGTCGGCGGAGCCGCGGAAGTCCTCCAGGGGGCTGACCTGCTCGGCCACGAGAGCGGCTGCCCGTCGCACCGCGGCCTGGCTGACGCGTTTGCCCCGCAGCGCCTCCTCCACGGCGGTGATGCGCAGGGCTGTGGGTGCGGCGGCTCCCAGGGCCACGCGCATCTCCCGGCAGACGCCGCGCTCCACGCGGGCCAGCGCCGCCACGGACACCGTGGGGTAGTCGTCCTGGGTGCGAGGGGTGTAGCGCAGGTAGATGGCGCGGGCGTGTTTAGTCTGGAGAGGCACGATGACCTCCGTCAGCACCTCGCCCGGGCGCAGGGCCGTCTCGTAGTAGTCCAGGAAGAACTCGCGGACCGGCACCTCTCGCTGGCCGGCGCGGGAGACGAGGCGCAGCCTGGCGTCCAGCACCAGCAGCGCCGGCGGCGGGTCCTGGGCGGGGTCGGCGTGGACGATGCCGCCGCCGACGGTGGCCTGGTTGCGGATGCGCACCGTTGCCACCTGGCGGTAAACCTCGGCCAGCAGGGGGGCGTGTTCCTTCACCAGGGGCGAGGTTTCCACGTCCCGCAGCCTGGCCAGGGCGCCGATGTGCAGGCCGTCGCTCTGGAGATGGATGCGGCGCAGGCCAGGGATACGCTGCAAGCTCACGAGGTGGTCTGCTTGCACGAGAGACTGCTTCAACATCACCGTCAGGGCGGTGCCGCCGGCCATGAGGCGGGCGGCGTCGCCGTACTGGGCCAGCAGGCTGTGGGCCTCGGCCAGGGAAGCGGGCGCATGGTAAGAGAAATCGCGCATACCTAACCCCTGGCCCCTTCCCTAAAGGGAAGGGGAATCTTTGCCAACGACCTTCATGATGGAGTCCAGGATATGGTAGTAGCCGGTGCAGCGGCACAGGTTGCCCATCATCCACTCCTGCACCTGCTCCCGCGTAGGGTTGGGGTTGGCGTCCAGGAGGGCCTTGGCGGCGACGATCTGGCCGGAGGTGCAGATGCCGCACTGGAAGCCGCCGTTCTTCATGAAGCTCTCCTGAAGGGGGTGCAGCTTGCCGTCCTGGGCGATGCCCTCAATGGTGGTGATGGCGGCGCCGTCGGCCTGGACGGCCAGAGTGATGCAGGAGGCGACGATGCGGCCATCCAGGAGCACGGTGCACGCGCCGCACACGCCGATGCCGCACGCTTCCTTGGTGCCGGTGAGGCCCAGGTCGTACCGCAGCAGGTCTACGAGGGTGCGCCGGGCCGGCGTCAGGAGGCTGTGGGGCTTGCCGTTGACGACAAGGCTGACGGGGTATCGTGCGCCTTCAATGGTCATCTGCTATCCTTACGGTGTCTTTTGCAGGTCGTAGGGATAGTACCGTAGAAGAGGCTGGCAAGCAAGGGGAGGAAGCTACCTGAGCAAGGAGATGGGCCCATGGAAGAGGTTGCTCCCAACATCCACCGACTTGTGTACGACCCGGAGCCACGGCCTGGGGCCTTGGCTGCCAACTCCTGGATGGTGATTGGGCGGACCGCCACCGCCCTGGTGGACACGGGATGGAACCGGCCAGAGGAGGTGAAGGCCCGCTTGGAGTACATCCAGCGCGTGCGCCACTCTCCCATCCGGTACATCGCCATCACCCACCGGCATGGCGCCAACGTGGGAGGAGCCTCGGCCATCCAGAAGGCTTATGGGGGCGTCATCGTCAGCACGCCCATGGAGAAGGAGTTTGTTGACGCCGCCCTGGAAGGGACAAGCGTGGGGAAAACGGTGCAGGACGGAGAAACGGTGAGCCTGGGCGGTCTGACCCTGGAGTTCATTCACGCCTCTGGCCACACCTTCGGCAGCCTGGGCGTGTTCCTCCGGGAGCAACGGGCGCTCTTCACGGGCGATAACGTCATGGGCGTGGGCACATCGGTCATCAATCCTGGACAGGGTGAGATCAGCCAGTTCATGGCGACCATGGAGAAGTTTCTCCGCTATAACGCCCAGGTGATCTATCCCGGCCAGGGCCCCGTGGTGAAGGACCCCAGGGCAAAGCTGGAGGAGCTTATCGCTCACCGGAAGGAGCGGGAGAACCAGGTCCTGGCCCAGCTTGCCACCGGCCCCAAAACGGTGGAGGAGCTGTTCAGGGCTATCTACACTGACCTGGACGAGCGGCGTCACAACATGGCGAGGAACCAGGTACGCAGCCAGCTAGCCAAGCTTCAGCAGGAGGGGAGAGTGACCACCCCTGATAATGGGGAGACGTACAGGCTGGCATAAGAGACAGGTTGCCGTTGGCGTGCCCTCAAGGGTGGGGTGTCCATGATGCCGCCTGCGACGGTGGTGCTGGCGCTGTTCCTGGGGCAGCACCTGGCGCCGGAGCGCTGGCGCGAGGTGGAGGGGAGGATGAAGGGGGGTAACCTTAGTACTGCCAGTGCCATTGTCACGTATTGCTACCCCTCTCTGTAGTGCGTATTATGTGACGTAACAGAATTACCCTATCACGGTGATCGGAGGTTATCATGCCAGGTACTGTTGATAATGAAATCGCCATCAAACGGGTCAAAACCATCCTTGCAAAACACAAGAGCCTGTCGCCGCCAGAGTTAATCCAGCTAATGGAAGAGGGGGGTATAGCAAAATCTGAGGCACGAAGAGTTGCCTGGCATATGCTGGATCGGGGTGAGATTGTGGTAGACCGGCAAATGCACTTCACCTTACAAACCAAAAAGAAGGGAGACGATTGATTTGGCGTCTCATACTGAACTGGCTGCCCTCCGAGCAGCACGCCGCCACGATTCTCACAGCGCAAGGCCTGACCAACGTTCACCAGGTGAAAGAGACCGAGATAGGATTCTGTATGCGCCGTCTCTGCGCCGTTTGGGAGGCGTTACTCAAATCGCATCAGCCGTGGAAGGGCATATTTTCCACACCAGGCTTACTCACACGCACGAAGTAGCCCAGATAGCATTCCGGACGTCACAATATTTGCAGGGCAACACCCCTCCAGATGTTATCCAGGCCGTTGGCGGTCTTGACCCCAATGTCACCGAAGCCGCCGCTCTAGCGCACGATTTGGGGCATCCCCCCTTTGGCCACACTGGAGAGAATGAACTTCAACTTCTCATTACTAAGCACACACCTGACAGCTTTGAGGGCAACGCTCAATCTTTTCGTATTGTTGCCAATTTGGAGCAGCGCTACGATGATTGTCCTGGTCTTGACTTAACTCGTGCCACGTTGGCGGCAATCCTGAAGTACCCCTGGCTTCGCGACCCCAACGATTCTATGCAAAAGAAATGGGGAGCCTATCCTACTGAATCGGCTGATTTTGCGTTCGCCCGTGAACTCTTGGCTAGCAGCGACCGTGAGCGGTCCGCTGAAGCCGAAATAATGGATTTCTCGGACGATGTTGCATATTCCGTCCACGACCTTGAAGATTTCTATAGGGCTGGCCTTGTACCCCTTGACCGGTTGATCCTCCAATCCGAAGAAATAGATCGCTTTCTAGATCAAACGTACAGACGGTGGGAGAGGGAAGACCGCAAGGGTCCTGCGCAAGATGAAATTCGACGCGCCGTTCGCCGTGTTCAAGACCTTGCATCCATATTTACACCTCTCACAGAACCCTACAACGGATCTCGGACTCAGAGGGCTGCTTTGAAGGCCTTGACCTCTACATTGATTGGCCGCTACGTAATGGGTGGCATGAAGCTGAGAATTCCGGACGCTTCAAACCCAAGAAGGGTAGAGCAAGACGAGGAACTGCTACAAGAAATCGTAATACTTAAAGAGCTAAGTTGGTACTACGTAATCGAAACGCCGCCTTTACTCACCCAACAAATAGGGCAACGTCGCATCATTCAAGACTTATTTGATTCCTTTGTGCATGAAGGGACTTGTGGGAACTTGAAGGCATTCCCAACTCTTTACCGTGAGGAGATCGAATTGCTTGGGACGCCATCTGAAGCGCAATTGGCAAGGATTGTCGCTGACATGATAGCTGGCATGACTGAACCCCAAGCTCTGGCAATGCACCAACGGATCACTGGACATGGAATGGGATCTGTGCTTGATGTGATCTTGGAGGGGTAGCCAGCCGAATTTCCTGATAGGAGCATCCCGCCATGACCACATACACCGCCATTGGACAGCCGACCACTCGGGCCGACGGGCCGGAGAAGGTGACGGGCAAAGCCCTCTACTCCGCCGACGTGCCGCTGGAGGGCTGCCTGTGGGGCAAGGTGCTGCGCAGCCCCTTCGCCCACGCCCGCATCGTCAGCATAGACACCTCCAAGGCCAGGGCCGTGCCGGGCGTCCACGCCGTCCTGATGGGCAGGGACACGGCGGGCGTGCTGTACGGACGGCGTTTACGGGACGTGCCGCCCCTGGCCCACGACCGTGTCCGCTTCATCGGCGACCCGGTGGCGGCGGTGGCCGCCGTGGACGAGGACACGGCCCTGGCGGCCCTGGCGCTGATAGAGGTGGAGTATGAGGAGCTGCCCGCCGTCTTTGACCCTCTGGAGGCAATGCAGGAGGGGGCACCCCTGCTGCACCCCGGTGTGAACTCCTACGCCGGCCTGCCCCAGCCCTTGGCAAGGCCCTCCAACGTCTTCGTGCGCAACGAATGGCATCGCGGCAATATGGAGGCCGGCTTTGCTCAGTCGGACCTTGTGGTGGAGGGGACGTACACGACGCCCCTGGTGCATCAGGCGTATCTGGAGCCGCATACCTGCGCCGTTCACATAGACGCCCAGGGCCGCATTCAAGTGTGGGCCTCCAACAAAGCGCCTCACGCCCTGCGACAGCAGCTTGCCGAGGCGGTGGGCATTCCCAGGGAGCGCATCGTGCTGAACCACGCCTACATCGGCGGAGACTTCGGCGGCAAAGGCTCGCCCATGAACGTACCGCTGTGCTACTTCCTGGCGCTGCACGCCGGGCGTCCGGTCAAGATGGCCATGGACTACGTGGAGGAGTTCATGGCCGCCAACCCGCGCCATCCGTCGGTCATTACGCTGAAGACGGGAGTGAAGCGGGACGGGACGCTGGTGGCCCACCAGGGCCTGGTGGTGTATAACAGTGGGGCGTACGGCGGCTTCAAGCCGGGCGTGAACCTGGGCGGCGGCGGGCACATCGGCGGCGCTTACCGCATCCCCAACGTAGACCTCCAATGGCTCCAGGTCTATACCAACACCGTGCCGGGCGGCCACTACCGCGCGCCCGGAGATCCCCAGGCCCTCTTTGCCATTGAGTCCCACGTGGACGTCATCGCCCGCAGGCTGGGCATGGACCCCATGGAGTTCCGCCTGAAGAACGTGGTGAACAGCAGCGAGGAGACGCCCATAGGCCACGGCTACGAGGAGGTGAAGGCCAGGGAGGTGCTGCAAGCGGCGGCGGAGGCCTCGGACTACCGCAAGCCGAGGCCGAGGTACGTGGGCCGGGGCATGGCCATGGGCGACCGAGGCCCTGGCGGCGGCGAGACCCATGCGGAGGTGACGCTGCACCCCAATGGCTCCGTGACCCTGGGCACCCCCATCTTTGAGCAGGGCGCGGGGGCCTACACCATGATGAGCACGGTGGTGGGGGAGGAGCTGGGCCTGCCTGGGGAACGGGTCCAGGTTGTGCCCTGGAACACCGACGCCGTGCCCTTTGACAGCGGCACGGGGGGCAGCCGCGTCACGCGCATCGGCGGCATTGCGGCGTACCAGGCTGCTCAGGAGGCCAAGCGCCAGATGGCGCGCCTGGCCGCCGAAATCCTGGCCTGGCCGGAGGAGCGCGTGGCCCTGAGGGGTGATCTGCTGAGCCGCCAGGACACCGGCGCGACGCATCCCTGGCGGGACGTGCTGGCGCGGGCGGGACGCTCGGTGTCCGGGCGCGCCAGCTATCGTGACACCGAACGCTCCCACGTCACCTCCTTCGTCGCTCAGGTGGCGGAGGTGGCCGTTGACCCGGAGACGGGCCAGGTGAAGCTGCTGCGCTTCACGACGGTCCACGACGTGGGCAGGGTGATCAACCCGGTGGGGCACCAGGGGCAGATAGACGGCAGCGTGGTCCAGGGCATCGGCTATGCGCTGATGGAGGAGCTGAAGGTGGAGGATGGGCGAGTGACGTCGCTGTCCTTTGGCGACTACAAAATCCCGACGGCGCGGGACATTCCGGAGATGGAAACGGTCCTGTTGGAGTCGGAGGGTGGGGTGGGGCCGTACAGGATCAAGGGCATAGGGGAGAACCCCATTGGCCCCGTGGCGGCGGCCATCGCCAACGCCGTGGAGGACGCCGTTGGCGTGCGCATCACGAGCCTGCCCATCACGCCGGAGAAGGTCTACCGGGCCATGCGGGAGAGGTCTCGCTAACGCTCTGGCCCTCCTTACCTGATCGCAGGCTCAGCAATACTTGCATTTCTTTTGGGCCCGATAGCAGGGATTGAACGGCTAGAGGGGGGTTGAGCAGGGCAAGCATGCACTGATGGCAAAGGCGCTCATGGGGGTATAATAGGGAGGAAGGGAGGGTGTGGGAAAGGGGAGGATGGCAAGGGAGAGGTAAATGGGAATCCCTGACGGCCCAGCATACGATAGTTAGCCCAGAGCTTATTTCATGCCGAGCCAAGACTTAGAACCAGACGTATTCCGGCGGAACCTCAACCTCAAAGGTTTTAGCGGATATTGCCATTGTTTGGGGAGGTAGTATGACTACGAAGAGAGCCAAAGGCAAGGCAACAAGACAAGGTTTGAAGTCCCTTTACGAAACCCGAGTGATGGACGGGATACGCAGTTGGAAGGATAAACGTGGGCCTAATACGAGTGATGACCACGGGTTCCTCCTCTGGGCAAGTGATTTGATTCTTGAAGCATCAGGTTCGGAGTTGACCGACGAGCAGGTTATCCAGGCTTGTGAACGTGACAAGAGCGGAGACTTGAAGATTGATGCTGGGTACATCGACCATGAAACAGAGAAGATTTTCCTGGTCCAGGCGAAGAACTGGGACCCCACAAAACCAGTTGGAGATGACCCATTCTTTCAGACCTGGGAATCGCTTGACTTACTTAGCGATCCAAAGCGGATTGACAAAGCTAATTCGGAAGCAAAGGAGTTTTATGCCGAATTCGCCCCGGCTGTCCAAACGGGGTATAGCATAGTTTTGTGCGTGGCAACCTCAGGTAGAGTTGGATCCGAACAGAAGGATTACGTTGCTAAGAAACCTGGGGTCAGGGAAATACCGGTTGGAGTCACCACCTATCCAGTTCACCTGCGTTTTGAAATATTCGACATGCCGAAACTTCTCGAAATTGAGGTGGGCGATTCAGAGGAGCCTGGCCCAAGTGTTGAATCACCCATAGAGCTGCGGTTCGATGATGGGTACTATATAACACCGGGTGAAGCCGGCGGGCTTTATAGAAGTCTGTACGCGACGATCCCTGCTGAGCAGCTTGTGGAGTTAAGAAGACAATTGAAGGACCGATTATATCGGTTGAATTATCGGGGACCTCTTGATGCCAGGGTAGCAGTAAACACGGACATTTTGTCTACCCTGCGGGACATGCCGGAGCTTTTTCACGTACTCAACAATGGTGTTACGGCCATATGTGACCTCTTCAACTCTGGCGACTCGAACACGGCGAAGGTTTGGGAGATTCAGGTTGTCAATGGATGCCAAACAACAGAAACTTTGTTTAGGAATAGTAACAGGGTTATTGGCCATCCAGAAGTGAAGGTAAACTTCCGCCTTGTGCAGTGCAAACCGGCTCAGGCAAGTCTTGTTGCCAGGGCGACAAACCAGCAGACTAGATTACGGGCTGAAGACTTTGTGACGCTAGAACCTATCCAAGATGAAATCAAGCAGCAGTTTTCCAGGATGAGCCCACGTCCTTGGTACTACGAGATTAAGCGCCGTTACTGGAAGAATGTAATGTTGAGAGATAACAAAAGGGAAGCCGCTAGGTACACTGATGGAGAAACAGGTGACCGCGTCATCTCTCTACGTGATGCTGCCCAGCGAAGTCTCGCATTTCTTGGACAGCCCATAATAGCTGCACAAAAGACAGCCGATATCTTCAAGCCGGTGGCTGAGAATGGCTACAAAGAAAAAGTGTTTCCCACACGGTTGTCACCATACCAGTTGCTTCTGCCATGGTCCACTTATGTTGTTGTCAAATCTGGGGTCCAAGACTATCTAGCAGGGTGATGAAAAAGTCGGGGTAAAAAAGGGATAAGAGAAGGGGGAGGTGAGGGATAATAGGGGCAGCTTGCACGAGGAGTATGGTATGCGCGG
>JACPCL010000028.1 GCA_016179765.1 Chloroflexota bacterium | reverse complement strand
TTGGCAGGGTAGGCGCCCATCTGCTCTCGCATGGCGGCCCTGGCTTCTGCGGCGTCGCCATGCACGCATACCGGAGCGTGAGCAAGAAGAGGCGGCGTCTCCCGGCCCCTGGCTCTGGCTCCCTCCTTCAGAGCCGGCATAGCCACCTCCTTAAGATACTGTCCAGGACAAACCCAGGTGATGGCGCCATCGGCCTCCTCCCCGCAGAGCTGGAAGGAGCGGCGGCGCAATGCCGAGGCCATCACCGGCACGTCGCAGGCAGCGCCCATTGGGACGTGGGCATGGTAATACCGGCCATCGTAGTCCACCTGCCCCTTCTGCAGCAGCGGCTTCAGTATTTGAAGGTACTCCCGCAGGTGGCCTAGCGGAGCGCGAAAGTCGGCCCTCATGAGGCGCTCCATAGCCGCCTGATGGCTGGGGCCAACCCCCAGACGGAACCGGCCCGGGGCCAGTTCGGCAATCACCCGCACCTGCTGGGCAACCGCCACGGGGTGCCTGGGCCATAAAGGGATGATGGAGGTGCCCATCATGATGTGCTGGGTCTGGGCAGCCGCCGCGGCAAAGACGGTCAGGCCATCCCGGCCAGCGCCGCTGGTGGTGAGCCAGGCCGCTTGGATGCCCAGCTCCTCCAAATGCCGTATGCGCCCGAGCACCTCCCTGGCGTCCTGGCCACCCACCGCCACACCTATCCGCTTCTTCTCCTCAGCCATGGATCCCTCCGCCTTTCTATGCACCAGCAGGATGCTAACAAACTCCTTTGGCCCTCCGCCTGGCACCCTTTCCTTCGCTGCCCCATTCGCTTTGCTCAGGGCTTCGGCTCACCAAAGACAGGCTCTTTCAGGAAGAGGGATGTTTCCCGTAGGGGCGTAGCATGCTACGCCCCTACTCCCGGCTGCCCGAGCACTCGGGGCTGAACTTTCCTTCGTTCCGCAGCCTGCCAGGCGATGACCCTCTGCGGCGCCCACATTATCCTGGATTCCGCCAAGGATGACCAGTCGTCTATAAAGGAAAGTTGTGGTATGCTTGCCTGGCTTCGCCCCACAGCCACACAGACCGCCCAAAAGAGAGGGAAGCCCCCCTGGGGCTTCCTTGAAAGCAAGATAGGAAAGGAGCCCAACATGCGCTGGTGTCGTTTCCAGGCCAATGGAAAGACCTCTTATGGTATTGTGGCGGGCAATCAGGTGCAGCCGGTGGCCGGCAGCCCCTTCGGCAGGTATCGGAGGCAAGGGCGGCCCGTGGCCCTCAGCACCGTCAAGCTGCTGGTTCCCGTGGTGCCGCCCACCTTTTACGCCGCGGGCGTCAACTATCGCGACCACGTCATGCGCATGGCCGCCATCACGGGCCGCCCGGGGGAGCTACCCAAGGCAGCAGACGTGGGCTACCGATCCAACAACGCCCTCATCGCCCAAGGTGAGCCAATTATCATCCCCAGGGATGCCTCGGAACGCATCCAGTACGAAGGGGAGCTGGTGGTGGTCATCGGCAAAGAGGGCAAGCACATCCCAGAAGACAAAGTCTGGGACTACATCCTGGGCTATACCATCGGCAACGACTTCAGCGAGCGTGTCTGGCAAGCCGCCGACCGCACCATGTGGCGCGGAAAAAACGCCGACACCTTTAAGCCCATGGGACCCTGGATTGAGACCAACGTAGACCTGGACTCCATGCGTACCATCGTCCGCGTCAACCGCCGAGAGGTAGAAAACTTCCGTACCAACAACATGGTCTTCGGCATCGCCCACTACATGAGCCGCATGACCCAGTACCTTACCCTCTATCCCGGCGACGTCATCTGGATGGGCACCGATGGCGTTCCCGAGAACGTCAAGCACGGCGACGTGATTGAGATTGAAATCAGCGGCATCGGCGTCCTTCGCAATCCGGTGAAGGTTGAGGGACGCTAAATCCCGATACGGTCTGCCCTCGCGCGGAGAGGGGCCCCCCCTGGGGCCTCCTTGATGGGAGATGTGAGTCCATCTCTGGCTGCCCGGAGTCAGGGATGGACTTTTGTGTTACATTGCCAACGCCCTGGCGGCAAAACACGGGCAAAGGAGGCTTCTTCTATGGATATGGGGCTGGCAGGAAAATCGGCCCTGGTCACCGGTGGCAGCCGGGGACTGGGACGGCAGGCGGCCCTTGCCCTGGCAAAGGAGGGGTGCAACATCGCCATCTGTGCCCGGGGGAGGGAGTCCCTGGACCAAACGGTAGCGGAGCTGCGTGCCCTGGGTGTGCAAGTCGCCGGCGTGCAGGCGGACGTCACCACTCTGGAGGGCACGCAGACAGCCCATTCCGGCGCAATCCAGGCCCTCGGCCCTGTGGACGTGCTCGTGAACAACGTGGGCGGCTCCACCGGGCGGGATTTCAGCGCCGCCGACGACGCCTGGAACCATACTTTGCAGCTCAACCTCTTCTCAGGCATCCGTCTCATCCGCCTCTGCCTGCCCTCCATGAAAGAGCGCCGCTGGGGCCGTATTATCAGCATCTCCTCCATCTACGGGCGGGAGTACGGTGGAGGCCTCACCTACATGACCGCCAAGGCCTCCCTCATCGCCTTTTCCAAACACCTGGCGCTGGAGGTGGCAGGCACAGGCGTCACCGTCAACACCGTTGCCCCTGGCTCCATTGCCTTCCCTGGCGGGGGCTGGGACCGGTTCCAGCGGGAAAACCCAAAGGAGGTCGTGGAGGAGTTCGTGCGAAACAACCTCCCTATGGGCAGGTTCGGCTGGCCCGAACCCATCGGCGCGCTGGTAGCCTTCCTGGCCTCTGTCCACGCCGACCTGCTCACCGGCGCCTGCATCAACGTGGACGGCGGCCAGTCCCGCTCCCTCATCTAGGACTGCTTCAACAACTCTCCCAAAACAAGGGGAGGGACGCAAGCCTGTGTCCCTCCCCTCGTTTATTACCTCTGTCCTGTGGTTAGCCCGGGCGAGACGCCTGGTCTTGACCTGGCTCCTGGTGGCTGCCGCCGTACCGGCGGCGATGTTCACGCAGGGTTCAGTTGTTCATGATGACTGGAATGCCCACACCCCTCGCCTTCTCCGCCGCCTCCTCGTTGACAACGCCATCCTGCATCCAGATAAACTTTGCCTTCACCTGGATGGCTTCATCCACCACAGGAGCCACCAGCTCAGAGCGGCGAAAAATATCCACCATATCAATGGGGACGGGCACCGACTTCAGGTCCGGATAGCTCTTTTCCCCCAGGACCTCATCCACCACAGGGTTGACCGGGATGATCCTGTAGCCCACGCTTTGCAGATACTTGGCCACGCGATGGCTGTCTCCCCCTGGAGACACATCATACAGAATTGAGGGTGAGGTGGAACTACCCCAGCAGGTTGCAGAAGAAAGGGGAGTGCAGAGGGGCTTTGCCCCTCTGCCGGGGGTCTGGGGGTGTCCCCCAGATACAAATCCATCCGCCGCAGGCGGATACCTTGAACCCCCTTGAGGGGGTTTGGGGGCGTTTTTCAGCAGCCTGCTAAACCCTTGTTGCGGCGCCCCGCCGCTGCTACAATTCGCCCTGGGCCATAACCAGGGCATACCCAAGGAGACACCGTGGCCACAAGCGCCCTCCCCCGCTCCCCTACCCAACTGCGGGCCCTCATCCGCCAGGGCAGATGGGCTCGCCCCACCGCGGGGCTTGCTCCGGGACACGTCCAGGCCAACCTGGTCGTACTGCCCAAGGAGCAGGCCTTTGACTTCCTCCTCTTCTGCCAGCGTAATCCCAAGCCCTGCCCCCTCCTGGAGGTCATGGAACCAGGCAACCCAGAGGCCATCCACCTAGCTCCCGGCTCAGACATCCGCACAGACCTGCCCCGCTACCGCATCTACCGCCACGGCTCCATGGTGGCCGAGGTGGAAGACATACGGGAGGAGTGGCGCACCGACCTGGTGAGCTTCCTGCTGGGTTGCAGCTTCTCCTTTGAGACGGCCCTCATCGCCGCGGGCATTCCCCTTCGTCACATTGAACAGCGGAAAAACGTCGCTATGTATATCACCACCATCCCCACCAGCGCAGCCGGCCAGTTCTCCGGCCCCATGGTGGTCTCCATGCGGCCCATTCCCCAGGATAAGGTCGTGCGGGCCGTCCAGGTCACCTCTCGCTTCCCCGGCGTCCACGGCGCCCCGGTCCACATTGGTGACCCGGAGGCCATCGGAATACGGGACCTCTCTCGCCCAGACTACGGCGACCCCGTGGAGGTCAAGCCCGGCGAGTCGCCGGTCTTCTGGGCCTGCGGCGTTACCCCTCAGGCCGTGGCCGCCATGTCAAAGCCACCCCTCATGATCACCCATGCCCCAGGCCACATGTTCGTCACCGACATGCGGGACGAAGACCTGGCCGTGCTGTAGCGGCAGACCTTACAATAACAACGGTGCATCGTTCTACAAAGCGAGAACCAGGGCCACAACGAGAGGCAGCGGTGTCACAAATAGAAGACATCATCCTTGACCACGACCGTAGAGGCGTCTCCCACCTGCGTGGCTACCTGCCCAGCGACTTCTGTCAGGAGGCTGCTCAGCTTATCCTTTCGCACCCCGGCCAGGCCATCATCTGTACAGGCTTCTACATCCTGGCGGCCCAGGCCCCTGAGACCGATGGCCCTCCCGGCGCCTACTACCTGGGCAATGCCTTGGAAGCCCTGGGGTACACCGTCACTCACGTCACAGACCACCACTCCTCCTTCCTCTTCAAGGGACTGGTAGACCCCCAGCACCTGGTGGAGTTCCCTATATCTGACGCCGCCAGCAGTGAAGGCTTCAGCAAGGAGCTCCTTGCCCAGCTCAAGCCATCGGTCGTCATCTCTACGGAGCGTTGCAGCCTTACCCCTCAAGGCAGATACCTCAACATGCGCGGCGTGGACATCACCCCCTATAACGCCATGCTGGACTACCTCTTCGTGCACCACCAGGTGACGGTCGGCATTGGCGACGGCGGGAACGAGATCGGCATGGGCAACCTCATGCAACACATCCCCCAGGTTGCCACCCTCCCCAAAGAGCCGGCGGCCACCAAGGTCACCAAGCTCATCCTTGCCAGCGTCTCCAACTGGGGCGCCTACGGGCTCATAGCAGCCTTGTCCCTTCTACGCAACCGCAACCTCCTGCCTTCCCCCGACGATGAGGCCAAACTCCTGAGACAGATGATAGACCAGGGGGCCGTTGACGGCACCCTGGCACAGCGCGTGTACGCCGTGGACGGCTTTCCCCTGGAAGAGAACCGCAAGGCGCTGGAGCGGCTTCACACCTTTCTAGCAACTCACAACCTCCACGCAAGGGCCTGAGCGAAAACGGCAAGAAAGAGGGGGGGTCTTATCGTGATATAATAGGACGGCGTCGTTTTCCCACAATAAAGCCTTGACACTGCGCTATGCGAATGTTAGGCTGCCTAAGGTTTTGCTTTATGCGTCAGAGAATGGCGTCGCGCTATTGAGCACGGCTCTTTCGCAAACGAAAAAACAGGACGGAACCCCGCCGGAGGTTGCACAATATGCCACTCACTCAGAGTCGCATTCCTATCATCATAGGTGGACTTATCCTACTTATCGGCCTCATCATTGCCATCGGCGGCGCGGCCAGCGCTGACCCCGCTCAAGACAACCCTTTTGGAGATGACGCGGGCGCAGACTTTGGCTGGAACCAACAAGTCGCCGGCGAGCTCGTTGGCATAGACATTAACATCACCGATGCCGTCACCAGCCCCGTCTTTGCCATTGAGGTCTTCCTCAAGAATACAGCCACGACGACTGCAACACCCGCAGGCATTCTCGCTGGCACCAAGCCAGCTTTCACCCAGACGGTCGGGTCTGGAGGTAGCTTCCCGACCAATCAAATCCTCAAGTTCGTGTTTGACCTCTCCACCGCTCCCCTGGATATCCAAAACACGGCTTTGAAGCCGTTGGAGGTGGCCGGTATCCACCTCATGGGCCCTCTGAAAGTGGACGGTACCCGAAACCGGATACGCACATCCAGCGCCCCGGTTAACCCAGGGCTGCTGGTGCCCGTGGTTCTCCCTGCACCTCCGGCGGACCCCACTCCCACGCCCGTACCCACCGTCATTGTGCCTGACTCCGCCGTCACCGCCGTTACCGCGCCTGCCGGCGGTGCAGCCAAGATCGTGCAGCCCAACGCCGCCGCCACCCTCTCCGCGCCCGATGGCTCCGTGTCCGTGGACATTCCCGCCGGCGCCAACGCCAAGACCTTCCAGTTGACGTATGCGCCTTTGACCGCTGGGGTGCCTGCGGCCTCCCCCAAGACCAAGGTCCTGCGGGCCTTTGAGCTCACTGCCTACGACACTGACGGGACCAGGAAGTCACTGACTCTCCTCTCCTCCGCAACCGTACGCGCCAAGTACACTTCGGCAGATTCTCAGGCGGCGCCGGACAAGAACTCCGCTAACCTGAGGCTGCTGAGCTATGACGCCGACTCCAAAGTATGGAGCATCCTGAACACCACCGTGGACTTTGCTAGTCAAACCTTGATCGCCAAGACCAGTCACTTCAGCATCTTTGCTGTGGGAAGCGCGGACCCTGGCCCCCAGACATCCGACGAGCTCATCGCAACGCCGACTCCATCGCCAACGGCTACGCCAACACCTACGCCAAAACCACCCGTCACAGGCGACTTTACGCCAGGCTCCGGCGCCGTATTCGGCCTCATGCTCCTGGGTCTCCTCATGGCAATGGGCGGCGCGGCCTATCTCATGCAGGTCAGACGGGCCCGGGTCTAGCCCAGCTTAGGAGAAAAGGCGAATCTTGCTTGGCTTGGCAGACGTATATGAGTGCGTCTGCCAAGCCATATCCTGAACCTCCTCCGACAAATACGCCGAACCAGCATCAGGGGGGTGGGTCAACCCTTCTCAAAGAAGCTATCGTACCTTCCTCCTTCAGACTCCATATCGTGTTCGGGTACGATACCCGTGTGGTTATGGTAGCTGATGGGTATGATTGGCATGTCCGAGCGCCTGCCCATATAGCCCGTTTGGGCTGACGCCAAAAGGGGCAATGACATACCCCCATCATCAGCGTGGCATGCGCCATGCGCCCTCTTGTTTTATGAGGAGCACGCGAGGCGGTCATAGTGAACAGTAGATTATTGGCGAGCAACAAGATTGGGGCGGTGTTCCTTCTCACCGTTGCCCTCACAGCAACCCTGTTGCTGGTGGCAAACATTGCCCAGGGCGCTTCGGTTAAGCTAGAAACCTCCAAAACCGATCCCTACCTGGTCGGAGAGTCCCCCCTCTTCAGGGCCGCCTATACCATCGGCCTGGCCACCGACCTCCTGGACACCTTCCACATCAAGGTTGCTCCCAAAGCAACAGGCACACCCGGCACCGAATCCTTTGACGTGGTCGTGCCCTTCACCGCCGGGGGGCCTTTTGACATCACCTCACGGCTGCCCGCCAGCATGGTCAGCCGCGGCGCAACGCTCCTCGTTTTGGTCACCTATCACGATATTGTTATTGGCCCAGGCTACGGTTACGGCGGCTACGGCTACGGCTACGGCTATGGCTACGGCTACGGTTATGGCTGCTGCGGCTACGGCTACGGGGGCTACGGCGGCTACGGCTATGGCAACGGCTACGGCTACGGCGGCTACGGTTACACCGGCATCGGCCCGCTGGCTGAGATCCGCCTTGAGATACTCTGGCAGCCTCCCATCCTGACAGCCGCTGGCGACAAGACCATCAAAGGCGACTATACCGCCACGTTCTCCGCCTTCGCCGACCGCGGCTCCTTCTCCCAAACCACCGACTTCGCCATTAGCGAGGTCTCCGCGGTTCAAGTCACCATTATCAATCCACCCGACGATTCCGTTTTCACCACCACCCCCATCAGCATGAATGGCACCGTGAACGACCCCACCGTGGGGGTCGTAACCATCTCTGACGCCCTGGGATTCAGCAAAGATGCCACCGTCAACCAGACCGACCTCACCTGGTCCGTGACCGGCGTGCCCCTGGCGGAAGGCCCCAAAACCCTTACGACCACGGCCACCAACAAATACGTTCCCCCATTAACCGGCTCCACCGCCGTCAAGTACATCCTGGATACCACCCGCCCCAAGATCAAGATTAATACCCCCGGGGGCGTTACCACCGACCCCAGCCCGGTCATCAACATCACCTTCGTGGAGCTCAATCCGGCCTCGCTGCTGGTAAAGCGCAACGCCGTTCTCGTGCATAGTAAAGACCGCGCCCAGCTAGCAGGGTGCGGAAAAACTCAAGTTGAAGTTGTATAGTTCAGATACAAAGGGGGAGTAAAATAGAGGGAACTTAGCGGGAGGTGAGTCCATGCGCGG
>JACPCL010000012.1 GCA_016179765.1 Chloroflexota bacterium | reverse complement strand
GCTCAGCATCATCACCTGGTCTTCAGCAGCTCCGCGCATACCATACTCCTCGTGCAAGCTGCCCCTATTATCCCTCACCTCCCCCTTCTCTTATCCCTTCTTCACCCCGACTTTTTCATCACCCTGCTAGGCGAGGGTCCTTCGTTGCAAGGCCGCTAGCCCTAAACTGCTTAGCTACCCCTACGGCGCAACCCTTCTGTACCAGCATGGCCCGAACTACGTGTGTCCGAAATATGCTGGGCCCTCCTTCATAATGAGTTCGTACTCTGGTTTGGAAATTGCCGTCTTGCCGGTTGATTCCCACGCGGACTATGCGGCATTGGTCTGGTGAATGGGTCGCGGCACAAGTTTCACCTACCTCGTAGAAGCAATAGAGTCCATTGCCTGGCAATGAACGAGTGTTACTGTGCCCAAGCAGTGGAAGCTGTTCCATTAGGCTGTGGAACCTCGAGCAAAGCTCACTGACCAAATCTGTCATTTCTTCACCCTCCCCTCCAACCGCGCTGCGTCCTCCTGGCTCAGGCTGAAGTACTTGGCCTGCGGGTGGTGGAAGACCAGGGCGCTAACGGAGCCTTCCGGGTCCATCATGAACTCCTCTGTCAGATGCACGCCGATGTGCCGCTCCGGCGCCAGCAGCCGCCACAGGATGCTCTGGTCCTCCAGGCGCGGGCAGGCGGGATAGCCGAAGGAGTAGCGGCGGCCCTGGTACTCCGCCCTGTACAGCGCCTCCTTGCTGACGCCGGCGGGGTCGGCGAAGCCCCACATGGCCCTTAGCTTCTGGTGCAGCAGCTCGGCGAAGGCCTCGGCCCCCTCCAGGGCCAGGGCTTGCAGGATATGGGAGGCCAGGTAATCGCCCTGCTCCTTCCACTGGTCCGCCAGAGCGCGCACGCCGGGGCCGACGGTGGTGACGAAGGCCGCCAGGTAGTCGGCCTTGCCCGACGAGCGGGGCAGCAGGTAGTCCGAGAGGCACAGACGGTCACCCTGGGCCTGGCGCCCGAAGGGGAAGCGGGCCAGCACCTCTTTGCCGTCGGGCGAAAGCACCAGCACATCGTCACCCTGGCTGGCGGCGCGGTAGAACTTGTACACGGCGCGGGCCCGGATGTCGGGCTGCGTCAGCATCATGTCTTCCACCTGATGCACCCTGTCTCGCAGCTCTATGGCTTTGGGGTCGCCCTCTTGTAGGGCCTTGTGGAAGTCTCCCCGGAAACCCAGGTGCCGGTTGAACAGCATCACCGGGTTGATGTACGTGAAGACCTCCGAGAGGTCGTGGCCCTTGATAACGTGCAGGCGCAGGTCGGGAGGGGTGGGGGCCTCGGACACGGGCTGGAGGGGTGTCGTGGGACGGTCGGTGGGCGTCAGGTCCTCATGTCCCGCCGCCTTGGCGGCCTCGTCGTCTTGCAGGCGTCGTGTCTCATCGGCCAGGGCCAGGGCCAGGCGGCCGCGCTCATCGTCGTCGCGCAGGCGGCCGGCCAGTCCAAGGCCCATCATGGCGTCGCGGGCGTAGGCCACGATGCCGTCGTACTCGGTGGCGATGCGCAGGCGGGTGAAGCGGTTGGTGAGGGCCGCGCCGCCTACCAGCACAGGGCAGGCCAGGCCCGCGGCCCGGAAGTCACGTACCGTCTCCACCATCATCTGGGCGCTCTTCACCAGCAGCCCCGACAGGCCGATGATGTCTGGATGGTGCTCCTGGTAGGCGCGGACCAGTTCCTGGGGGGGAACCTTGATGCCCAGGTTGACGACCCTGTAGCCGTTGTTGGAGAGGATGATCTCCACCAGGTTCTTGCCGATGTCGTGGACGTCGCCTTTCACCGTCGCAAGGAGCACTTTGCCCCGGGTGGCGGCCTCGGCGGACTCCATATGCGGCTCCAGGTAGCCAACGGCGGCTTTCATGGCCTCGGCGGACTCCAACACCTCGGCCACAATGAGCTCGTTGCGGGCGAAGAGGCGGCCCACCTCGTCCATGCCGGCCATGAGGGGGCCGTTGATGATCTCCAGGGGCTTCCGGCCCGAAAGGGCCTCGGCCAGGTCGTCAAAGAGGCCCTCCTTGGTTCCTTCAATGATGCACTGGGCGATGCGCTGGTCAAGGGGCATGTCCTGGCGGTGGGTCGGGGATCTGGCCGTCTTGCGCGTGCGGAAGTGGGCGGCGAAGGCGGCGATAGGGTCGTCGCCACGGCTCCAGATCAGGTCCTCCGCCAGGCGGCGCTCCTCCTCTGGGATGGAGGCGTACCGCGTGACGCCCTGGGAGTTGACGATGGCGCTGTCCAGCCCCGCCTGGACGCAGTGGTACAGGAAGACGGAGTTCAGCACCTCCCGCCCGGCGGGTGGCAGGCCGAAGGAGACGTTGGAGATGCCCAGGATGGTCTTGCAAAGGGGCAGGGCCTCCTTAATGAGGCGCACGCCCTCAATGGTCTCCACGCCAGCGCCCTTGTAGGTCTTATCGCCGGTGCCGACAGGGAAGACGAGGGGGTCAAAGATGATGTCCTCGGCGGGGACGCCGTACCTTTCGGTGAGGAGCTTGAAGGAGCGCTCCGCAATGCGGAGCTTGCGGTCCCGGGTGATGGCCTGGGCCTGCTGCCTGTCCTCGTCTATGCAGCCGACGATGAGG
The DNA here is from genome assembly GCA_016179765.1 of Chloroflexota bacterium. Classification (GTDB taxonomy): domain Bacteria; phylum Chloroflexota; class Dehalococcoidia; order Lucifugimonadales; family JACPCL1; genus JACPCL1. Next base: position 17,543 of record JACPCL010000012.1, on the reverse strand, counting down.
GCCGCGCCGAACCGGCGGGCCAGGGGAACCACGGTCTTGAACCGCTCCTCGCCGTCCTCCAGGTTGATGGAGTTGATGATGCACTTGCCTGGCGTGCGCTTCAGCGCTTCCTCTATCACCCGCGCATCGGTGGAGTCAATCATCAGGGGCACTTTGACCTTGCGGATGAGGAGGTCCAGGAAGCGGGCCATGTCTTGGCTCTCGTCGCGGTCGGGGTCCTGGAGGCACACGTCCAGGAGGTGGGCGCCGCTGCGAACCTGCTGGCGTCCCACCTCGGCGGCCTCCTCGTACTTGCCCTGGGCGATGAGACGCTTGAAGGCGCGGCTGCCCAGGACATTGGTACGCTCGCCCACGATGACGGGGCGTGTGTCCTGGTCTATGGTGAGGGTTTCCAGGCCGGCGACGATGGTGGCGTGGCGCTCCACAGGTACCCGCGGCGGTTGTCCTCTGGCGACCTCCACCAGGCGGGTGACGTGGCCGGCGGTGGTGCCGCAGCAGCCCCCGATGACGTTAAGCCAGCCCTGCCGCACATAGTCCGCCAGGGTGCGGGCGATCATTTCCGGTGTCTCGTTGTAGCAGCCGTTTTCGTCGGGGAGGCCGGCGTTGGGGATGACGGCCACGGGGAAGCGGGCGATGGCGGCCAGGGTGCGCAGATGGTCGCGCATGAACTCCGGGCCGGTGGCACAGTTCATGCCCACCCACAGCAGGTCACGGTGGGCGATGCTGGTGTAGAAGGCCTCAATGTCCTGGCCGCCCAGCATGGCGCCCATGGCCTCAATGGTGCACTGCACGGCGACGGGGACACGGTAGCCCAGGCCGGCGCAGGCGCGGTCTATGCCCTCCAGGGCCGCCTTTACGTTCAAGGTGTCCTGGGAGGTCTCCATCAGGAGAAAGTCAACGCCGCCCTCCATCAGGCCCGTCGCCTGGAGGCGGTAGTGCTCGGCCAGGGCGTCCCAAGTGACGCCGTCCTTCGGCTGAAGGATGATGGCCTTGGTGGTAGGGCCCATGGAGCCCGCCACGAAGCGGGGGCGCTCGGTTGTGGAGAAGGCTTCGGCGGCCTGGCGGGCGATGGCGGCGCCGGCGCGGCTGATCTCCCGCGCCACCTCCGCCAGGCCGTACTCCGCCAGCACCAGGGGGGTACTGCCGAAGGTGTTGGTCTCAATGATGTCCGCACCGGCCTCCAGGTAGCCGCGGTGGATGCCCTGGATGGCGCCCGGGCGCGTCAGGTTCAGGTGCTCGTTGCACCCCTCGTACTGCGGGCCGCCGAAATCGGCGGCGGAGAGGCCCAGGGCCTGGATGGCCGTGCCCATGGCGCCATCCACCACCAGGATGCGCTCCTGGAGGGCCTGGCGGAGTTGATGTATGCGGGATTGGCGGGTCATGGGGTTCAACCTAACCCCCCAGCCCCCTTCTCCTTCGCTTCGCTCAAGGACAAGCTCTAGGAGGGAAGGGGGGGAGAAAAGAGAGAGGTTACGGGTTTCGGAATACATATTGTAGCAGGAAGGCTACGCTGGTGGTTGCCGCATCCTAAGGGGCGTTGACGAATAGACCGGAGATGAATAGCCCGTTGTCGAAGCTAGGGAAGCCCCCGACTCGGTAGAAGCACAGTTCATCGCCACCATTTGCTACCAGGGGTGTGTCCAGATGTAAGGGACTAAGCCCCACGGATATCATAATGGCCTCCCTTTGGCTACTCCAAATAGTCAATCCACCTACCGTGGGCACGAAATCAGTCATGAGGACTGTTTTCCCTGATGGAACGACGTAGCGGAACCCTAGGCTACACCCTGCTGCGGGCGTTTCCGCAGTTATGTCCTTCACAAAGAGATTCATGACATTGGCAGGGTCTAGCGAAGGCAAGTTGCCAACGTTCACCGTCCCCGTGACGTTCTGGGTAGCTGGCAGGTTAGACACCGCCACGCTGCCGCTCACCGGCAGCGTCTCGTTGATGACGTTGACGTTCTGCCTTGCGGGCAGGTTCCCCACGTTGACAACCCCCGTCACGGACTGAACGGCAGGGAGATTGCTCACCTTCACCGTCCCATCCACGGGCAGAGATTTGTTGGTCACCTGCACCTGCTGCATCGGCGGAAAGTTGGCCACCTGGACGTGCAGGAAGTCCGGCACGTCAACCTTGAGCCTGCCAAAGGCGTCAACAGAGGCGGACCGCTCCGGGAAGTTGGCGTCCACGATGGCGGTCTTGTTCACCGGTAGCTGCTCCCGGGCGGCGTTCACCAGGCGTGCGGGGGCAAGCAGGGCGAACAAAGCGAGCAGCAGCCCAATAATACCTACGGCATATCCAGTGGCAACGCTCTTTTTCATGGCGCACCTCCTGCTTAGATGCCGCCATTATAGGGTATAGTGGCTGCCTGGACGCACGGGACGGGAGCCAGAGCAAAGAGGGGGCCGGACGAGTACCTCCCCCGTATCGCCTCAACATACTCCTTCACGCTGCTTCTCCTCATGCACCCTCCGGTAACATGATTTCTGAAGCAACGTTACCCCACTCGGTAACTTTTATTATGAGTCAATGCGGCGCTTTGACACCTGCCCTTTCAGGTGCTACCCTACACCCACAACAGCATACCGCCATCGCAACGGGAGCTTGGTCAAGCCAGGCTGAGAGGCCCCGGCGCATCGGGGCGACCGGCAGCACCTGATCTGGATAATGCCAGCGCAGGGAGTGTCAGCGCGCCTCTATCGCCGCCAGGGGAGACCCGAGGCGGCGTCCTCGTTATAGCAGGCTGATGAAAAAGGGAGTCCAGAGAGGCAAAGCCCCGAAGCCTGCCCTCAGCATAGCGAAGGGCCTTGCGCCCCATTTCTCCCCCCTTCCCTCATAGGGAAGGGGCAGGGGTTAGGTTATAACCCCCTCCTGTTAAGGATAAGGGGCACGGGGATGGTCAACAGGAGTTTGTTAGCAACCTGCTAAACTCTCTCTCGGAGGCGTTTCATGGACAACGATAGCCTGGTTATCGCAGGCAAGACCTTCCACTCCCGCCTCTTCGTGGGCACCGGGCGCCACCGCTCCAACGAGGAGATGGTCGCCTCCATTGACGCCTCCGGTACCGAGATCGTGACGGTGGCCATACGACGCCTGGACCTGGACAACCCCAACAAAAAGACCATCCTGGACTACATTGACTGGACCAGGTACACCATCCTGCCCAACACCGCAGGCTCCAGGACCCCAGAAGAAGCCCTCACCACCGCCCGCTTGGCCAGAGCCATGGGCCTCTCCAACTGGGTCAAGCTGGAAGTCATCCCAGACCCCAAGTACCTGCTACCCGATCCCATCGGCACCCTGCGCGCCGCCGAGGCCCTGGTAAAGGACGGCTTCGTCGTCCTGCCCTACATCCACGCAGACCCCATCCTGGCCCGCCACCTGGAGGAGGTTGGCTGCGCCACCGTCATGCCCCTGGGTTCCGCCATCGGCTCCGGCCAGGGCATCCACACCGGAGAAGAGATTCAGATTATCATTGAGCAGGCCCACGTCCCCGTCGTGGTGGACGCCGGCCTTGCCGTGCCTTCCCACGCAGCCGAGGCCATGGAGATGGGCGCCGACGCCGTGCTGGTCAACACCGCCATCGCCCAGGCCCAGGACCCCACGGCCATGGCCGTCGCCTTCAAGCTGGGCGTGGAGGCGGGACGCCTCGCCTACCGCGCTGGCCGCATCCCAGTCAAGCGGTACGCCGTCCCCAGCAGCCCCGTAGAGGGTGTCGTGCGGGTATGACCAGCCCAAAGTCCCCCGCCTTGCCCTACCCCGCGCTGTGCCTCGTCACCGACCCTGCCCACGGCGGCCCCCAAACCCTTCTGGAGGCGGTGGTCGCCGCAGTAGAGGGCGGCGCGAATATGGTGCAGCTCCGGGACAGGGACATGCCCGCCGGCCAGCTCTACCTCCTTGCCCTCTCGCTGCGCCAGGTCACCCAGAGCAAAGCCCTCCTTCTGGTCAACGACCGCGTGGACGTGGCCCTCGCCGCCCAGGCCGACGGCGTGCAGCTTGGCGAGGAGGCGTTGCCCGTGGAGGCGGCGCGCAGGGCCGCGGGGAGTCGCCTGCTCATAGGCCGCTCCGTCCACTCCGTACAGGGCGCCATCGCCGCGCAGAGGGCCGGCGCAGACTTCCTGGTGGTCGGCGCCATCTTCCCCACCTCCTCCCACCCCAGCGCAATCCCCGCCGGCCTTCTCCTCCTCGCCCAGGTGAAAGAGGCCGTCCACATCCCCCTCCTGGGCATCGGCGGCATAGACGCCAGCAACGCCGCCCAGGTGATGGCCCAGGGCGCCTCGGGGGCCGCCGTCATCAGCGCCATCCTTGCTCAGGCCGACCCCCGCGCCGCCACCCATGCCCTAAAAGGGGCTATGGTAGCTGCAATCCATCCCTCCCGGGTGGTATCATCTGTAGTAGAGCTATGATCACCCTCACCGTCAATGGCAAACCCCAGGAACTGGAGCAGCCGATGCCTCTGCTGCGATTCCTCCACGACCACGACGTGGACTCCAAGTTCGTTGCCGTGGCCTACAACGGCGTCGTCCTCCAGAAAGAGGAGTTCCCCGCCGTCACCCTTCGTCAGGGCGACCTGGTGGAGATTGTCCGCCCCGTAGGCGGCGGGTAGCCCCTTCACCCGCCTACCCGTAGGGGGCGCGATACTCGTGCCCCCTACCTCCGCTTCCTCCTGTCACACCCGTAGGGGCGCAGCACGCTGCGCCCGGCAGTTGGGATCCCCCTTCCTTCCTAGAGCCCGCCCTGAGTGAGAGCTTGTAAAGAAATGGATTGCCCGAGTTCTCTTGGGATTGGCGAAGCCCCCTGTCATTCTAGAGCGAAGTGGTCAAACTACTCTTGCTCTCCAGTGCGTTCCGCTTCGCAAAGAATCCCTCACCACCACCGCCTTCCGTAGGGCCGAGGTATCGGCCCGTCCCTGGATTTATGGTCCTCCTGACGCTCCACGGCCAAATACTTCACAGTCTCTGAGCCGAAGCCCTGAGCGCAGCGAATGGGGAAGCGAATGGGGAAGGAGGCCAGGGGTTAGGTTATTTCGGCAAGCCCTGGCTTTGCTCCCGCCAAATCTTACTCTTGCTCCCTTGCTCTGCATAGCGCCATCCCCTCCTTCTCCAACCCCACCCCCTCCTGCTACCCTTGCCTTGCATCCCAATGCCAGCCCCCTTGTCCTCCTCACGACTCTCGGATTTGTTCCTCCAAAAAAGAAAACAATTCCCAGATAGCGGACCAATCTGGCCAGGCCACCAAAAACAATTCCCCGACACTTTGCCTCCATGCCCTATGCCTCTATGTCCGTCTGCCCGTCTGCCCGTCTGCCCGTCCCTCCCTGTGCTAGACTGGAAAGGGATGCTCCTCATCCTCCCACCCTCGTCAGGAGGCCACCCTCATGGCAACGCTGCACGCCACCGCTGAACCCGCCCAAGACCCCGCCTACGCCATCGCCATGGCCCAGTTCAACGCCGTCGCCGACCGCCTGGACCTGGAGGACGGCCTTCGTGCCCTGCTCGGGGCCTCCAAGCGGGAGCTGACCACCCACTTCCCCGTGAAGATGGACGACGGCTCCATCCGCGTCTTCACCGGCTACCGCATCCAGCACAATCTGGCCCGCGGCCCCGCCAAGGGAGGCATCCGCTACCATCCCCAGGTGAGCCTGGGCGAGGTGCGCGCCCTCGCCATGTGGATGACCTGGAAGTGCGCCGTCGTGAACATCCCCTACGGCGGCGCCAAGGGCGGCGTCGCCTGCGACCCCAAAAACCTCTCCCTGGGCGAGCTGGAGCGCCTCACCCGTCGCTACGCCACCGAGATCTCCATCCTCATCGGCCCGGAGTCGGACATCCCCGCCCCGGACGTCAACACCAATGCCCGCATCATGGCCTGGATCATGGACACCTACAGCATGAACGTGGGCTACTCCGTACCGGGGGTCGTCACGGGCAAGCCCGTGGACCTCGGCGGCAGCCAGGGGCGGGAGGAGGCCACGGGCCGGGGCGTCGCCATCGTGGCGCGGGAGGCTATGAGGCTCTTGGGCAAGCCCCTGGAGGGGGCACGGGTAATCATCCAAGGCTTCGGCAACGTCGGCTCCAACGCCGGGCGTATCCTCAACGAGATGGGAGCCACCGTCATCGGCGTCAGCGACTCTTCCGGTGGCGTCTATAACCCTGACGGCCTGAAGCCCTCGGAGATGGAGGAGTTCCGGGCCGCTGGCGGACGCTTCTGCGATTACCCCACCCACAAGTGCATCACCAACGCCCAGCTCCTGGAGCTTCCCTGCGACATCCTGATCCCTGCTGCCTTGGAGAACCAGATCACCGCGAAGAACGCCCCTCATATCCGGGCGCCCCTGATCGTGGAGGGGGCCAACGGCCCCACCACTCCCGAAGCCGACGCCATCCTGGCGGAGCGCGGCATCCTGGTAGTGCCAGACATCCTGGCCAACGCCGGCGGCGTCACCGTCTCCTACTTTGAATGGGTGCAGGGCCTGGAGCGCTATTTCTGGGACTTTTCAGAGGTCACCACCAAGCTGGAGCGCGTGATGACCCAGGCCTTTACCGAGGTTGCTGCCCTCAGCCAGCGGGAAGGCGTCACCCTGCGCGACGCCGCCCTGATGCTGGGCGTCCAGCGTGTGGCGGAGGCCATCAGGCTGCGGGGGGTGTATCCGTGAACCTTTCTTACCCCACCCTCCTGGCCACCTTCCCCACAGCGTTGATATGGTGCGTCTCCCAGGTCTTGGCGTCGTTCTTGCGGATGACCTCCCCTATCGCCTGCGCCGCAAGCTCCGGGTTCAAGCGCAGCACCGTGCCGATGGCCACGTACAGCACGTCCACCGCCTCCGCAGCCACCCGCTCCGGCGGCTCTCCCAGGATGGCCTGGCGAAGCTCCCGCACCTCCTCCTCCTGGATGGGGATGCGGCTCAGCAGCTCCCTTTGGGTGGGTGGCCCCGCCAGCCCAAACCGCTCGTGGAACCGCTGCACCGAAGCCCCCAGGTCCCTGATCATATCGTCAATCTCTGGTGGTTGGCCATCCATCGTGCCCTTCCCTTCCCAAGGCTGGAATGGTAGTGTTACCGCATGGAAACACAGCGGAGAGCAACCGCCAGGAGCCGGCGCATTGGCCGCATCCTCATCCTGGCCGGCGTGTCCGTCTGGATACCCTACTTCGCCCTAGAGTTCGCCGGCAAAAGCCCAGAGGTGGCCTACTTTCTGCCTGCCCATCTCTCGGGCGTTATTCCCGGGGCAATCCTGTCCCGCTGGGGCCAGCTCAAACGCCTCTTTAAGAGATAGGCCTATTGTAGACAGGCCCGCCTTTATCCTACAAGGCACCGCCCTGCTCTTTGCTGCAACAATAAGAAGGGAGGGCAGCGGACTGCCCTCCCTTCTTGCTCTTCCATGCCTCCAAGACTAAGGGAAGCCAACGGCATGGGGCGTTTCCTCCACCTCCACCCACCGGTTCGCCCAGGCCTGGATTGCTTCCAATACGCCCCTCAAATCGCGGCCCTTCTCCGTCAGGTCATACTCAATAACCACCGGCCGCTGGGGATACACCCGCCGCTCCACAACGCCCGCTGCTTCTAGCTCCTGCAACCGCTCCGAAAGCAGCCGATCGCTCAGGCCGGGGACGTAGTCGCGCACCTCGGTGAACCGGCGGGGGCCATCCATCAGCGCCCGCAGGATCAGGCTAGTCCACCGCTTGCTCAGCAGCTCCACCGCCCACTCATAACGGGGACACATGGCGCTAAAGTCCATTGCCATTGGTCATCCCCCCTATGTTTGATGCAAACAAACTAACATAGCGTAAGCCCCTTGACAAGGGTAATTATAACATATATTATTTCCTTATGTTTTGTAAGCTACTAGGAAAGAGGAATCGTCATGCCACCTCTGGCTACCCTTCGCACCTGTATGCACCCCGCTTGAAGCGGGGCCGACGCAACGTAGCTGGACCCTTCCAGCAATCCACTCTCCAAACCAATCACGAAACGTCATCAACTTACCGCTGACAACACAAGGAGCTCACCGTGGTAACCACAGCCAACGCCCCAGCCAAATGGAACCTTGACCCTGCCCACTCCAGCGTGGAGTTTTCCATCAAGCATATGATGGTTTCCACCATTCGGGGGCGCTTTTCCAAGTTTACCGCTGACATCAACTTTGACGAGGCTCATCCCGAACGCTCCTCTGTGGAGGCGTGGATTGACCTGGCCAGCATTGACACCAGGGAAGCCCAGCGGGACAACCACTTGCGCTCTCCCGACTTCTTTGACGTGGCCACATACCCCACCATGCGCTTCAAGAGCCGCTCCGTCCAGCCCAAGGGCAATGGGCAGTACAAGATCACCGGCGACCTCACCATCCGCGGCGTGAGCCGGGAGGTCGTCCTGGACGCCTCGTATGCCGGCGCTGGCAAAGACCCCTGGGGCGGCTACCGCGCCGCCGGCAGCCTGGAAGGCGTCATCAGCCGCAAGGAGTTCGGCCTCACCTGGAACGTTGCCCTGGAAGCCGGCGGCGTTCTCGTAGGTGATAACGTCAAGATCGCTGTAGACGCCGAGCTGGTGAAGCAGGCAGGCTAGCCTTACTTCTACCCATACGAAAAGGGCCTCCGCAGCGGAGGCCCTTTTTGTATTTCTACACCCTACACCTTCACCAACTGCATCCTCATCACATCCACCAGGCCCATGTCCGTCAGCTTCAGCTCTGGGATCACCGGCAGCGCCAGGAATGACAGAATGGAGTAGGGCGAAGCGGCCTTGCACCCCAGGTCCTTCGCCGCCTGCTCCAGCCGCTCTATGTGCGCCACTACCGCCTCCAGCGGCTCTTGGGAGAGCAGCCCGGATATGGGCAACGACATTGACGCCACCACCTTACCCTCTGCCGCCGCCACAAGACCGCCTTGGTTGCGCTCAATCTCCTTCACCACCGCGTAGATGTCCTGGTCAGAAGCGCCTACCACAACGATGTTGTGGGAGTCATGGGCGATGGAGGTCCCGATAGCCCCGCGCTTGAGGCCGAAGCCTTTAACAAGGCCGACGCCGATGTTGCCCGTGGCCTTGTGGCGTTCCACGACAGCAAGCTTGAGCAGGTCCCGCGCGGGATCAGCCACCACCGTCCCATCCCTGCGGGAGGGTCGCGCCTGCACCCACCGGGTCACGATCTGGCCCGGGATAATCTCTATCACAGGAAAGCTGTCCAAAAGGGTGGAGTGCAGGGCCAGGGCTGAGACGCCAAAGGGCTTGATGTGCATGGTGCGAGTCATCTCCAGATTGGCCGGCAGCCTAGGCTGGAAGAGCGCCTTGCCATCCTGGGCCACCAGCTTGCCCCGGAAGTAGACCTGGCGGATGCGGAAGGCCCTGAGGTCGTCCAGCACCAGTAGATTGGCGTAGTAGCCGGGGCCAATGCCGCCAAGCCTAGGGATGCGGAAGTACTCCGCCACGTTCAGCGACGCCATCTGCACCGCTCGCACCGGGTCCAGCCCCAGGCCAATGGCCTTGCGCACCACGGCGTCCACGTCGCCGTCGTAGTAGATGTCCCTGGCATTGCGGTCGTCCACCACCAGCATACACCGGTGGTAGTTGCCATCGGTCACCAGGGGCAGGAGGTCCTCCAGGTTCTTCTCCGCCGACCCTTCGCGGATCATGAGCCTCATACCCCGGCGCAGCTTTTCCAGGCCCTCGTGCCGCTCCGTCGTCTCGTGGTCCGAGCCGATGAGGGATGCCATATAGGCGTTCAGCGCCCGGCCAGTGACGCGGGGAGCGTGTCCATCCTTCACCCTCTCGCCCACCGTCGCGATTTTGGCAAGGGTCTCCTGGTCGGCGTTGATAACACCGGGGAAGTTCATCATCTCGCCCAGGCCCAGGACCCCCTTCCACCTCAGGGCGGTGCGGATGTCCCTGGGCCCCAGCTTCGCACCCGAGGTCTCCAGGTGGGTTGCCGGCACGCAGGATGGCGCCATAAAGAACATGTCCATGGGCACGCGACGGCCGCACTCCAGGATGTAGCGCATGCCCGCCAGGCCGCTGACGTTCGTAACCTCGTGTAAGTCCGTGATGGCCGCCAGCGTCCCGTGGGGCGCCACCGCCCGCGCGTACTGGTCCACATGCAGCATGGAGCTTTCCAGGTGGTAGTGGCCGTCAATCAGTCCAGGGGCAAGGTACTGGCCCGCCAGGTCCACTACCTGCTTCCCCTCCCCATAGTCTCCCACCCCGGCGATGCGCCCGCCGTACACCGCTACGTTCCCCTCCTCAATCTCCCCCGTAAAGGTGTTCACGATGCGGGCGTGGGTCAGCACCAGGTCGGCCGGGGCATCGCCCCTGGCCACGGCGATAAGCTGTTGCATCTTCATAGCTTGTGTTACTCCTGCCCCTTGCCCTCAACCACTTTCTCTAGCACGCACACATCGGGCAGATACCGGTAGTGTTGATCGTAGTCCAGGCCATACCCCACCACAAACAGGTCGGCGATGGTGAAGCCCAGGTAGTCTATCTCCACCTCCACCTCACGGCGGGACGGCTTGCTCAGCAAGGCGCACAGCCGCACCGAAGCCGCGCCCCTCCTCTTCAGGTAGTCCACCAGGAAGCCGGCGGTTATACCCGTGTCCACAATATCCTCCACCACCAGCACGTGCCGCCCCTTGATGGGCGTCCGAATCCCCTGCACGATCCTGGGCTTACGGCTGGACGTTGTGCCGCCTCCGTAGGTGGAGACCCCCACGAAGTCCACCGTCACGGGCATATTCAGGGCCCGCGCCAGGTCCGCCATGAACACAAAGGCCCCTTTCATCACACCCACCACCAGCAGCTCCGGCGGCTCAGCCTGGCCCCTTCCCTCATCCCTCCCCTGTCTCCGCAGCAAGCCCGTATAGTCCCGCCGGACCGCCCTTGCCAGCCTGCCTACCGCCGATCTGACCTCACGACGGGACAGGAGAACGCACATCTCCCCCGCAGCCATTTTCCCAGGCCGAGTTTTGGTAGCCACGCTTACGACTATAGCAAGGCCGGTACCTGGAAGCAATGCCCCCTCAGTTTGACACCCTAGCTTATGCCAACGTATAATCAAACGTTGCACTTTCCCATACGTGTCCAGCTATGCCAAAGAGAACCTACCAGCCAAAAAAGCGACATCGCCAGCGCGTCCACGGATTCCTAGCCCGCATGAGCTCCCGAGGTGGCCGTGAAGTACTACATCGGCGACGCTTCAAGGGCCGCTTCCGGATTGCCGTCTGATTCGCACCTTCAGACAGCGGACGGGCCACGCCGCTCTTCTTCCTTTTCCCTGCCGCCGGAGCGCCGTCTCAGAAAGGCCTCCGACTTTCAGGCGGTGCGCAACAGCAGCAAGAGCTTGGCCAACCCCCTCTTGGCGCTGCGGTACCGTCCCAACGGCCTGAACCTCACCCGATTGGGTTTCTCGGTAGGCAAACGTCTGGGCAATGCGGTGGTGCGCAACAAGGTCAAGCGCAGGCTCCGCGAACTCACGCGGCAGGCTCCCCTGAAAGCAGGGTGGGACCTGATTTTCACCGCCAGATCCCTGGCGGCCCAGGCTTCTTATCTGCAACTGGCCCAGTCGGCCAGTGACCTGTTGTCCAGGGCTGGCTTGTTGCTACCGGTAGAATCGGGAGACGACCGTTCATGACATGGACCCTCTTAGGCCTCATTCGCCTGTACCAGAAGGCCCTTTCCCCTTTCTGGCCGGCAAGCTGTCGCTATTATCCTACCTGCTCCCACTACGCCGCCGAAGCTGTGGCGCGGTTTGGCCCCTGGAAGGGTGGCTGGCTGGCCCTCAGGCGCCTGGGCCGCTGTCAGCCATGGGGCGCCATGGGGTATGACCCCGTGCCGGGCGGCGGACCTTCCCCTACCCACGACTCCCCATGAAGCCACCAATCACCCTCTGGCTGCTTGCTGCCCTTGTCCTGACCCTTCTTGCCGGCTGCACCGGTAGGCAGTTCGTGGCCGCCTCCGGCTGGTCTGGGGTCGCCGTGGGCGGCGACATGGTGTACGTCGGCACCCGCAGCGGCCGCGTGCTGGCCCTGGACACCCGCAGCGGGAACCCGCGTTTCGCCTTCCCGCCGGAAGGCCAGGACCCCCTGGAGGGGCTGTACGGCACTCCAGCCTTGGTTGACGGTGTTCTGTACGTAGGCAGCTACGACAGCAAAACAAAAGACAAGCATCCTAAAGGCAAGGTTTTTGCCCTGAATGCGTCTGATTTGAGCGAAAAGTGGAAGTACCCCAACGACGTGACAGGAATTGACCGTATTGTCGGGGGCATCACCGTGACCCAGGGCGGGCTGGTGCTCTTCGGCGCCTCCGACGGCTTCGTGCGCGCCCTCCGGGCCTCCAATGGCTTCAAGGAGTGGGAGTTCAAGACAGACAAGCCAGTATGGTCCACTCCCACCGTTGCAGGAGACACCGTGTACGTTGGCTCCCTAGACCACAACCTTTACGCCCTGTCTCTGGCGTCAGGCGAACCCATGTGGGCCAGCCCGTTCTCCGCTGGCGGCGCCATTGTCAGCACACCCGCCGTGGCAGGGGACAAGGTGTTCGTCGGCTCCTTTGACCGCAAGCTGTACGCAGTGGACGCCGCCACCGGCCGGGAGGCCTGGCGCTTTCAGGGGGAAGGCTGGTTCTGGAGCAGCCCCGTGAGCCAAGGCAAGCGGGTCTACGCCGCGGACACCAAGGGTGTGCTGTACGCCCTGGACATGGGCACGGGGCGGGAGGTGTGGCGGTCCAACCTGGAAAAACCGGTACTCTCCAGCCCCGTCATCGTGGAGGGCAACCTGGTGGTAGCCACCGATGGAGGCATCATCTACGTCCTCTCGCTGGCCACGGGCGCCCAGGTGTCCAGCTATAACGTGGGCGCCCAGGTCCAGGCCCCTCTGACAGCCAATGGCCAGACCGTCTACGTGAACGCCATGGACAAACGGGTGTGGGCCCTCCGCATGGCCGGTCGCCAGGAAAAGGTGTGGGAGACGAACACCGACCCCAAGAAGTAATTTATCAAGCAGCGTGTAGCAACCAATGGAAATCATCTCCCTCCTCTGGAACGAAATCATCCTTAACCCCATGGAAAACGGGTTGGTGCTGCTCTACGCCTACCTGGGGCGCAACTTCGGCATCACCATCATCATCTTCACCATCCTGGTGCGGGTCATCACCCTCCCCCTCACCCTCAAACAGACCCGCTCCACCCTGAAGATGTCCCAGTTGCAGCCCAGGTTACAGGCCTTGCAAAAGCGGTACGCCAAAGACCGCACCAGGCTCTCCCAGGAGACCATGCGCCTTTACAAAGAGGCAGGTGTAAACCCTATCGGCTGCCTGGGGCCAATGATCATCCAATTCCCGGTGTGGATTGGCCTCTACATCTCCGTCGTCGCTCTCCTGCCCACCAAGCCAGAGGACCTGCCAAAGCTGGCCAATCATCTCTACTCCTGGCTACCCATCGCCCACGAGGTGGTGCCCCTGAACAGCAACTTCCTGTGGCTGGACCTGGCCTTGCCAGACCCAACACCCGTCATGGCGGTGATGGTTGGCATCTCCATGTGGGTGCTCCAGAAGATGAGCACCCCAGCCGTCGCCGACCCCCGGCAGGCGTCCACCAACCGCATGCTCCTGTGGATGATGCCCTTCATGTTCGCCTTCTTCACCATTAGCCTTCCCAGCGGCTTGCCCGTATACTGGTTGATATCCAACGTCATCGGCATTGTCATCCAGGGATTTGTCACGGGCTGGGACGTGCTTCTGTTCTTTCGGAAAAAAGAGCCAGTCCCCGTTTCCGCCGTAGCCATTGACGCCACATCCCAAGCCAACGCGCCATCCCTGGTAACTGAGGAGACCCTCGATGCAGAACAAGCAAGAACAGGTGGAGATCAGCGCCAAAACGACCGAGGAGGCCGTAGAACTCGCACTCAAAGAGCTAGACGCCGAACGCGTGGAAGTCACAATAGAGGTCGTTAGCCAGGGCCGCGCCGGCATCTTCGGCTTCGGCGCTGAGCAGGCACGGGTGCGCGTCACCCGACTCGCCCCAACCCATACTCTGGCCTCCGATGCCATTGACGTGGTGAACAAGCTTCTGGCCGGCATGCAGGTGGCGGCTGTGGCAAGCCTACGCACCCAGGGCGACGATGAGAACGGCCCCACCATTGACATCCAGGGCGACGACTCCGGCCTCCTTATCGGCAAGCGGGGCGAGACCCTGCAGTCCCTGCAGTTCGTAGTGAACCTGATCCTGGGCAGGAGCGGCAACCACCCCTTGGTGACCCTGGACGTGGAGGAGTACAAAGAGCGACGCAACCGCTCCCTACAGGCCATGGCCGCCCGCGTGGCGGAGCGTGTCGCCTCCAGCGGCCAGCCCATCAGCCTGGAACCGATGCCCCCTTCGGAACGGCGCATCATTCACATCGCCCTGGCCGACCATCCCAGCGTCACCACCGAGAGCGTTGGCGCAGGTTCCATGCGCAAGGTCACCGTCTACCCGCGAAGGGAGAAACGGCCCTAAAAGCAATGTAGGCATATGGCACGGCAGAGCCGTGCCATATGCCTACAAACAACCTCACACAAAGGCCAGCTTCAACTCCTTCATGCTCAGGTAACCGTTATATTTGCTCCTGCCGATGATGATGTGGTCCAGCACCTCAATGTCCATGACCTTACCGGCCTGGATAAGGCGCTCGGTAACGGCCACGTCCTCTGGGCTGGGGGTGGGATCGCCAGAAGGGTGGTTGTGCACCAGGACGACGAAGGGGTGGTTGGCGCGTACCGCCTCGCTAAACACCTCCGCCGGGCGAACCGTCGTCGCGCTGACGTTGGCGCGGTAGACGTCGGCTATCGCCATAACCTGGTTTTTGGAGTTGAGGAGCAGCACTTTCAGGCACTCCTGCTCCATGAAGGCCATCTCCCCCATGACCAGGTTCGCCACGTCCCCGGGCGAGCCGATGGCGACGCGCTCCTCCCCGCCGGTCGCAAGAAAGCGGCGGCCCAACTCAAGGGCAGCCTTAAGCTGGGCCGTTTTAGCTTCACCTACACCGTGGATGGTCGCCAGCTCCTCAAAGCTGGCCCGGGCCAGGCCGCCCAACCCGCCGAAGGCGGAGAGCAGGTGATTAGCAAGCTCCAGGGCGTTCTCCGAGGCGGTGCCGGTGCGGAGCAGGATGGCGATGAGATCAGCGTTGCTCAGGTAGGAAGCGCCCCGCTCCCGCAGCCGCTCCCGCGGGCGCTCGCCCAGGGGCAGGTCCCGAATGTGAAGGCGATACGGGGGATGTTGCTGGCCTTCCATTCCGTTTCCCCTTGCGTGCCTTTTGTCCTAACAAGAAACTAAATGTGAGAGTCCCGACATGTCGGGACTCTCACATTCTACATCTTCGTCTGGAATGGTGTCGCTCATGATGCAAAGACCGTGAGCGGGCTATCCCTTCCCCTCCTCCCGGCACTGCTGACAAACGAAGCGGTCCTTCTGCTCCATGGCCACCCCCAGGGGGACGTTGCGCCTCCTACCGCAGACGGCGCACACCACGGCCTGTAGGGGCGTATTGCCGGGCTGCGTAGGCTCGGCGGTGTAGCCCCGGAAGCCTGGATAGTCCGGGTTGAGGCGCTTCATCGCCTCAAGACGCTCTCGGTCCTTGCGACGGCTCATCCCTCTCCCCCTAGACGACAAGTTAGGGCCGGCAGCCCGACCTATTGGGACACGGCGCCATCTATCAGGAACGGGCAGGAACAGACAAAGGTCTACTCCACCCCGACGACGGCGCCAACCTCTTCCAGCTTCTTCCTCATCGTAGCAGCGTCGTCCTTGTTGATGCCATCCTTGATGGTGGCCGGGGCGCTCTCTACCAGCTCCTTGGCCTCGCGAAGCCCCAGGGCGGTCAGCTCACGCACCACCTTGATGACGTTAATCTTATTAGCGCCAATCTCCTTGAGGAGGAGCTTGAACTCCGTCTTCTCCTCTTCCACCGCCGCAGGAGCGGCCGCCGCGGCCACAGGGGCCGCCGCCACGGCTACCGCCGAGGCGCTCACGCCAAACTCCTTCTCCAGGGCCTTCACCAGCTCCGCCAGGTCCAGGACGGACATGCCCTTGATCGCCGTGATAAACTCTTCCTTGGTGGTCATGGGTAACCTCCCTTAGCTTTCACTACACCTTGTTGTGGATGGCTCTTATCCGAGGCTTTCCTGTGGGGAACCTTCAAGCTGCCTGGCGCGCTGCTGCAGGACCATAGCCAGGCCCGCCAAGGGGCTGTTCAGGACGTTCACCAACCGGGACATGGGGGAGGCGAGCTGCCCTACAAGCTGGCCCAGCAGCACCTGCCTGGACGGAAGCTGGGTGAGCTGGGTGAGCTGGTCCCCCCGGAAGACCCGGCCGTCCAGGGCTGCGCCCCGCACCGTGATGGGAGAGCGGTTCGCCCGGACGTACTCCGTGATGACCTTGATGGCCTGGAGGCCATCGTCATACCCAAAGGCGATGCCTGTGGGGCCGGCCAGCAGCTCCTTCACCTCCGGCTTGCCCACGGCGTCGGCGGAACGCTCCATCAGCGTGTTCTTCACCACCTTGTAGTCCATACCGTTAGCCCGCAGGTGCCGTCGCAGCTCCGTCAGCGTGCCGGTGGGTATGCCCGCGAAGTCCGTGGCGATGGCCACTTTGGCCCTGGCCAGCTTCTCGGTGGTGTCGTCCAGGAGTCTTACGTTTCTGGCAGATGGCATGACAACGCTTCCTTTTACAAAACGTCCCCAGGCAACAAAAAGCCCCCCGCGCCAGAGGCAGACAGGGGACAAGGGCTCCAAGAGCCTTCACTCCTGCCTCGGTGGGTGCTAGACGTTAGGCCCAAAGCGGGCGCCCACGGTCTGCGGCGGGTATTCAGTTCAGCCCTCTCAGTCTAATGCCTTTCCCCCTCCCTGTCAAAGCGCCGCATTGACTCATAATAAAAGTTATCGGAGGGTGCATGAGGAGAAGCAGCGTGAAGGAGTATGTTGAGGCGATACGGGGAGGTACAGGAAGGCGGATCGGGTAGAGAAGGGATGGATGCTGAAGGAGTTCACCGAAGTCACGGGGTACCATCGGAAGTCGGCCATACGGTTGTTGCGTGTGGCCAACGTGGGGCAAAGGGGTTCAGGGCGTGGACGCCCCCGTGCCACCGGCCCGGAGGTGGTCCACGCCCTGAAGGGGGTGTGGGAGGCAGCAGGCCAGATATGTAGCAAGCGGCTTGCCCCGTTTCTGCCGGAGTTGGTGAGCGTTCTGGAGCGGCAGGGCTATCCGCTGCTGTGAAGGGGCAGTTGCTGGCCGTGAGCGCCTCCGCCATAGACCGGCTGCTGCGACCTTTCCGCCAGCAGCCCAGAAGCCACGGGATGGGTACCACCAAGCCAGGGACGTTGCTAAAAGGGGCCATCCCGCTCCGTACCTTCTCGGAGTGGGATGAACGGAAGCCCGGGTTCTTGGAAATAGACCTGGTGGCCCATTGCGGGACAACCACGGAAGGCTTCTATCTGCATACCTTGAGCACGGTGGATATAGCTACTGGCTGGGTAGAAGTCCAGGGGGTATGGGGCAAGGGGCAGGACCGGGTGGGCAGCGCTATCCACACC
>JACPCL010000011.1 GCA_016179765.1 Chloroflexota bacterium | reverse complement strand
CTGCCTTCACCACATCCCCAGTTTCGCAACAGCGCTCGCCGCCGTCTGTCGCCTTGCCGACAAACGGTTTTCGCCGCCGGTCGAGGCGGTGTTTGGCCAGGAGGGGCTCGCAATGCCCTGGCCCTACGTTTCGAGCATTGCGGCTCGTCATCGCCCCGTGCTCCAGAGGCTCGCCTCCTCAGGCCATCATTCGTTTCCACATCGCACATGATTTCACTCCGCCGATGCTTTCGGCAACTCCCCCACCAGGTCCACCAGCTTCCGCTCTGTGAGGAGGCCAGTCCATGTTGAATGTATCCTGCCGTCAGGGGTCAAGAACACCGTGGTGGGCATTCCCAGCACGCGATAAGCGGATACCACCCGCCCGTCAAAGGTGGTCCCGGAGCAGCGCCTGTCCATCGTCACGAGACCCCAGTCCTACAAAGGGCCCGATATCCAGCCCGAACCAGATGACGCGGTCTTGGTACTCGTTATATGCGGACTGGCGGTCCGGCATCTCAGCGCGGCAGGGAGGGCAGAGCTGCCCAGAAGTTAAGGACTACCGGCCTGCCGTGGGTGAAGAGGGAGGAGAAGGCCAACGTCTCGCCGCCCAGAGCCTCTTGCCCACGGTAGACTGCGATCTGGAAGTCCGCAGGCAATTCTAGGTTTTCGGATAGTGCATGAGTAGTGGGGGCGCAGCCGGCGGGCCGGTGGCCTGGACGCAACTGGCCAGCACGAGGATAACCAGTAAGAGGATCGGCAAGCCAGGCCGGCAATGCAAACCGAGCATTCGACCATCGCTGTCAACCCTGGGGTTCGCCTTCACTGGTTCCCCTTATAGACGATGGTGTCCTCTCGCCTTCCAGTGGCCCGGAAATGGCCTGTCCCAGCATGTTCCACGTTGAGCCCCTGACTCGTCCTCCATCATCAACCATTAGCGTACCGTCCTTATGAGTCTGGGGTATGTCGTCACGCCGACATGGTGCCTTCTTCAGGCAGGGTGACGTTCGGGACTAAGGCGCCAAAAGCATGGCCAAGAAAACCCTCGGCTTCTCCTTTCAGCTCGGCCATACTCCCCAGCGCAGGAGGGTCGTTCCTATGCCCCCTGAGACCACCGGAGATTTCAGGTGCAAGCCTAGGCATGAAAGAGGAGACGGCGATGAACACGGGCGAGGAGCAACTGGTAGAGATGACCCTCCGGCGGTCAAGGAATGTTGGACTCAGGTAGGGCCGGTCGGCATCACGCCGCTAACAGGCTGACCATTCGCTGTAGCAAGCCGTTTGGTATACACATCCAGTCGCCTTGCTCCGCCATGCAGTACAAAAGGTAAAACCCGTAGCCGGACTTTTGAGAAGACCTTTGCCTTACCTCGCTGAGATGGGGGTCGAATCTCGGCAATAGGAAGTTTGCGTTCGAGAGCAGCGGTTGGTTCTCCTGGTTGAAAAAGCCAACGTTGTGCTCTCAAGTGTAGAAGCCCACACTAGCCGCCAACGACCCCCAGTTGCCTCATGAGACCCAGGATGTCTCTGCTGTTCCATCGCTCCATGATGTGACCATCCTTAATGCGAAAGACGTCAATACCATCCCAAACCACGTGCTTCCCGGTTGGTTGGATGGTGCCCATAAATACACCGCGATGCGTGCCGCTCACCGTCAGCCGTGCAGCTATGCGGTCGCCCTCTCCAAAGACATCATGGACCTCCACATGGAGATCTGGGAACGCCCCTGTCGTCATTGCGATGAGCGCACTGAAGCCCGGTACACCGGGAGGAAGTCCCGGCGGCCCTCCATGGTCTACGTATTCTGGAGCGAGCAGGCGTGTAGCCCCATCTACATCGCCAGTGTTCAGCGAATCATAGAATCTTCGAACTGTTTCTTTGTTGGACTGTGTGGTCATGCATGCACCTCCTCGGGGTTCTGCCCGGCAGTATGGGCATGTTCCTTGCCATTATACCTTGATGGCTCACCAAGACGGACTCCAACCTTTACCCTTGCCTCACAGGTAGTGCCGAGCTTATCCTCCCCTAAGCCGTCCAATACCTGCTACCGGGCCCAACAATAGTGCAGGCATTGCCTGAGCTTGCGGTTGCGGTGAGGGCGCCAGGTGGTGCGTCTGCCTTCCCACGGCCCGCCTATGCGCGGCCCTCGGCGCGGGAGGCCTGGGCTGCCGGCCGGCGGCGGAAGAGCCGGCCAATCTCGCCCCGCTCCCACACCACCAGAAGCTGGCTGGCCACGCCAATGGAGGTGTAGGTGCCAGTGGCAATGCCAATGAACAGGGCGATGAGGAAGGAGCGCAGGCTCTCGCCTCCCAGGAGCAGCAAGGCGAGGATGGCGATGAGGGTGGTCATGCCGGTGTTCAGGGAGCGGCCCAGGGTCTCCATGATGCTGTTGTTCACCACCTGGGACAGGGGCATCTCCGGCGCACGGGCGGCGTTCTCCCGTACGCGGTCCAGCACCACGATGGTGTCGTTCACGCCGTAGCCGAGGACCGTGAGGATGGCCGGGATGAAGAGGGCGTCCACCTCCATGCTTATCACCTTGCCCAGAATAGAGAACGCCCCGATGACCACAAGGGCGTCGTAGATGAGGGCGACGACGGCGACCGAGCCGTAGCGGAAGGGCTTGGGGACTTTACGGAAAGACCAGCTCATGTACAGAAGGATGGCCACCAGGGCCACGGCCACCGCCAGGAAGGCGTTGCGTACCGTGTCGCTGGCCACCACGCCGGAAACGGAAGCCACGTCGTACCGCGCCACGGGAGCCAGGGTGGCGAGGGCGTCGTTCACCTGCTGCCGTTCGGAGATAGCCCCCTCGCCGGCTGGAGCCTTCAGGGTGGTGATACGCACAAAGTAGCCCTTGTCCCCCGCCGCCTGGATGATCGCTTCCGGATGCCCTAGCTTGGTGAACATGCCTTGCACCTGCACGGACGGGACGGGGGAGGCGAAATCCACGCTGATGGTGGAGCCGCCCGTGAACTCAATGCCCAGGTAGAGCCGCGGAGGAATGGCCAGGGAGATGATCCCGGGCACCACCAGCAGTAAGGAGAACAGCAGGAACCAGCGGCGCTTTCCTACGATGTCCATGAGTTACTTCCTCTCTTGCGCAGGGGCGGCGGCCGTCTCTGGGCGGCCCGCCGATGGCAATGGCTCAGGGGTGTATAAGGAGCGCCAGAAGCCCAGGGGGCTGGCGGCGAAGAGGGTGAGCAGCAACTTGCTGATGAAGACGGAGCTGAACATGCTCAGCACGACGCCGATGGCCAGGGTGGTTCCGAAGCCCGCCAGCAGGGTTGCCCCCGTGCGCTGGCCAAACCATATCAGGATAACGCTGGTGATGATGGTGGTGAGGTTGGAGTCCCAGATAGCAGTCCAGGCCCTGCTGAAGCCAATCTCTATGGCCGAGGCCAGGGTGCGGCCCACGCGCAGCTCCTCCTTCATCCGCTCAAAGATGAGCACGTTGGCGTCCACGGCCATGCCGATGGACAGGATGAAGCCGGCGATGCCAGCCAGGGTCAGGGTCACCGGGATTAGCTTGAAGATGGCCAGGACCATGGCGGTGTAGATAAGCAGGGCCAGGGTAGCCACCACACCCGAAGCCTTGTAGTACAGCACCATGAACAGCATGGTCAGGCCAAGGCCCACCGCGCCGGCGATGAGGCTCTTGCGCAGAGAGTCCTTGCCCAGCGTGGCGTCCACGTCCTGCTCCTGCACCAGCTCCAGAGGCACGGGCAGGCGGCCAGACTCAAGCTGAATGCTGATGGTGCGCACCCGCTCCGTCGTGAAGTCCGGCCCCTCAATGAAGGCTGTCCCGCTCAGGATGGGCTGGCGCACCACCGGCGCGATGACCTCCTCCTCGTCCAGAAAGACCACGAACCGGTCGGGCGAGGTGGTGTTGTTGGTGGCGAAGAGGCGGGTAGTCAGCTCGGCGAAGATCTTGGCGCCTCGGGAGTTGAACTGCACGTTGACGATGGGCCTGCCAAGCTGCGGGTCCGTCCCGGGATACGCCCGCTCCAGGTCCTCGCCCGTCAGGCCAGTGTCGCGGTCAATGCGGTTGTCCGGGAGCTCGCAAGGATAGAAGGTGGTGCCGGAAATGGTGATGGGCGTCTTCTCCACGCACTCCCGTTCCTTGAACTCCAGGCGCGCCGTGCGGCCAATGAGGCGTTTGACCTCCTCCACATCGTGAATGCCGGGGAGCTGCACCAGGACGCGGTTCTCGTCCATGAGCTGGATGACCGGCTCCGAGATGCCAAAGGGGTTGACGCGCTTCTCAATGGTGATCAGGACGCCTTCCATCTGCTCCGGGCTGGCGTTGGCGGGCAGATCAGTCACGGTGAAGGAGGCGATGGCCCCCACCCGCTCCTCCAGGGCCTTCTTGAGGGCATCGGCCTCGGCGATCCTGGTCACGTTGTTGTCGGTGTCTCGCTCCTCTGGGGCAAGGGTGTCCAGCAGGATGGTGAAGGCCGTACCGTCTCCGGGCCGGATTTGGGCGCTGGTCTTGCCGAAGTCCCGCAGCACCTGGCGTACCACCTCCTCGCGGCTCTGAGGGGCAGGCGTGAGAATAGTGGACTGGAAGGTGATGGCTATTTGGACGCCGCCGCCCTCGGCAGCGCCTTCTACAAAGGTGCCGATGGGTCCAAACCTGGCGGCCAGCCCTTGCCGGATGGCGTCGGACTCGGCGGGCTTCACCACCTTGCCTTCAGCGTCCTTTTCCGCCTCTCGGAGGGACGCTATCTTGATGACAACTTCCTGGGCCGCCGGCGATTCAACGGTAGCGCCAAGGGTGCCCAGGGCGATGAGGGCGTTGTTGACAGCGCTGGCCCTGGCGGATGCAGGGTCAAGGGCGGGGGGGGCGGGGGAGTCGGGGTCTCGGAATGCCAGGCTGATCTCTTTGGCGCCGCGGGCCTGGTAGACCAGGTGGCTGCCTCCCTGGAGGTCCAGCCCCAGGCGCAGACCCAGGAGGGCCTCGGTTCCACGCTGGAACTTCAGGGCCAGAAGATTGATGTTGATCTTCTGGTACCCGATGGCTCCCAGGGCCAGTCCGATAACCAGGACAACAAGCATGACCCGTATGATGCTGACCCTACGCATGGTGCGCCTCCGGGCCGCTGGCTACGATTCGTTGGGCAAGGGCCAAGGCTTCCTCCCTGGTGGTAATCTCTCCCGTGGCCTGAGCTTCCTGGATGGCCTCCAGCAGCCGCCCGATGGCTGGCCCGGGTGATAGGTCCAAAACAGACATCAACTCGTGGCCGTCCAGCAGCCGGGCGGCGGAAGGTTCCTCCTGCCGGCGGCTACTCTCCAGAATGTGGCGTATCACGTTAGTATACGCCGTCCACTCTCGTTGCTCCAGGAGAGGCCCGCGAGCGGCGAGGTAGTCGGCCAGGTTCAGATACAGGGTGTCTATGGCGACTTCACCGGCGGTGCGGAAGTAGCGGTAGACGGCCTTGGGCGTGGGCATCTCCGCCCCCTGGCTCATCTGGCCGGGGCGCAGGTGGTGCTCCACCATGGCCTCCACCATGCGCACGGCGCGGCGGCCAAGGCGCAAGCGCTCCAGGGCTGCCCGTGCCATGACGGCCCCCTGGGTGTGGTGGCCGAAGAAGCGGATACGCCCGCTGGCCTCCACCGTTTTGGCGGCGGGCTTGGCGATGTCGTGCAGCAGGCCCGCCAGCTTCAGCAGCGTGGCGCGGGTGTGGCCCTCGCCCACCGTTTCGTTGAAGGAGGAGGCCAGGGAATCGTCCCAGGGCACACCCTCCAGGGCCCAGGCGGGCTGGTAGGTGCGCAGGAGCAGACCTTCCACTGCGCCCACGGTCTCCAGGTTGTGGCGGAAGACGTCCCAGTAGTGCTCCTTGGGCTGCGCCACACCCTTGCCCCCGGCCATCTCCGGCAGGACCCTGCACAGCAGGTCCAGATTGTCCAGGTCATAGAGGTAGCCCGTGGCCTTCTGGCAGGCGAGGATGCCCAGAAACTCGTCCCGGATGCGCTCCCACGCCACGTTGCCCAGGCAGGCTGCGTTCTGGCGGATGCTCTCCCTAGTGGCAGGCTCTATTTGGAAGCCCAGGTGGGCTGAAAGGCGCACCGCCCGCAGGAGGCGGAGGCCGTCCTCCTGGAACACGCTGGGGCTGGTCTGGCGGATGAGCCGCCGCACCAGGTCGTCCCGCCCGCCGCACGGGTCAACCACCTGAAGGGGCCAGCCTGGGCCCAGGAGGGCGCCCAGGGGCGCGGCCATGGCGTCAACGGTGAAGTCCCGGCGGAGGAGGTCTTGGCGCAGGTCGCCTTGCTGGGTGGCCAGGTCAACATGCCAGGCTTGCCCCTGGTGCTGAAAGGCGACGCGAGCCACCCGCTGACCTTCGTCCAGGGGGATGAAAGCGCCGTCCAGGGCCTTAGCCATCATGCGGGCCACGGCAAGGGCATCGCCCCGGACCGTCAGGTCCAGGTCGTGGCCCACCTGCGGCGGGCGGCCCAGGAGGGCGTCGCGCACAAAGCCGCCCACGGCGTGGGGCTGCTCCTCCGCAGGCAGAAGGGCGTACACCCGCTGGATGAGGGAGCGGGCGCCGGAGTCCAGGGGAGGGGGGGCCAGAAGGGGTGGGGCGGCCATCACATCGCCCCCGAGTCAGCCAAGGCCGGCCCCCACGGAGGAGGCGGGCTGGGCATCCGCCTGGGAAGGAGAGGCATCGTTGCGCTCTTCTAGCTTCCACAGGTCTTCGTGGCTCTTCAGATGGTCCAGGTACAGAATGCCGTTCAGGTGGTCTATTTCATGCTCCAGGGCCTGGGCCAGGATACCCTCCGCCTTGACCTTGACCGGCTTGCCGTGGCGGTCCAGGGCCCTCACCTTCACGGACTCGGAACGAAGGATGTGGGCGCGGTAGCCGGGCACGCTCAGGCACCCCTCCTCCACCTGGCGCTCGCCGGTGGCCTCCACCACCTCCGGGTTGATGTAGACCCGGGCCTCTCCTGCTTTCAAGAAGGCCCTATTATCCTTCAAGGAAGCCCCAGAGGGGCTTCCTTCTCGGGAGCCTTCCTCTCCGTCCACCTCTGGGAGCTCAATGACGATGAGGCGTCGGAGGACGCCCACCTGGTTGGCGGCCAGGCCAATGCCGCCCTCCTCGTGCATGGTGTCAATCATGTCGTCCGCCAGCTTGTGGACGGAGGCGTCTATGCGGGTAATCTTCTTGGCCCTGGCCCGAAGTATCGGGTCTGGCACGATTCTGAGCTTCAGGGCTGCCACAGGCTCACCTCAACCGGCGTGAGGGTGCAATGCACCTATATCAACAAGCTATTATAGGTGGGCGCAAGCAGGGGTGTAAAGGCGAGGGTCGACCACCGTGGCCCCATAAGGAGGGGCGATGCATTCGTCGCCCCTCCTTATGGGAACCTCATGGCAGGCAGCCCCTCCAGCACGTCGGCGACGACCTCGTAGTGGCCGAAGGAGGGGACGAAGTAGACGCCGGCGATCTTACCCCGCGCCGCGGTAATCAGCTCCTGGGCCAGGGCCACGCCCACGTCTGCGGCCCGCTTGCCGGCGTCCTTCATGCGCTGGCGCATGGCCTCCGGCACCACCATGCCGGGTACCTCGTTGTGCAGGAACTCGGCGTGGCGATAGCTGCGCAGAGGCAGCACGCTTATGATGAGGGGCAGGGGAAAGCCGCCGAGGCGCCGATGCATGCGCTCCACCGCCTCAGGGTCGTAGACGCTCTGGGTAAAGATGAAGTCCGCCCCTGCGGCCACCTTGCGCTCCAGGCTGGCCAGCTCGGCATCCAGGTTCTGAGGCTCCAGGTTCAGGGCGCACCCCACAAAGAAGTTCGTGGGCTGCTCCAGGGGCTTGCCCGACAGGTCCAGGCCATTGTTCGCCTGGTGGATGAGGCGGATGAGGCCGGAGGAGGTGACGTCGGAGAAGCTGACGGCGTTGGGGTAGTCGCCGATGGAGGGCGGGTCGCCCATCATGACGATGACGTTGCGCACCCCCAGGGCGTGGGCGCCCAGCAGGTCCGAGTGCAAGGCCAGCAGGTTACGGTAGCGAGTGGCTACGTGCATGATGGCCTCCACCCCCAGGCGGGATTGCAGCAGGGTGCTCATGGCCAGGGGGGACATGCGCCCCTGGGCCAGGGGCATGTCTGTAGCATTAAAGGCGTCCACGTGGACGCGCCCAAGAAGCTGCCGCAGCTTGAGCAGCGTGGGGCTGATGTCAAAGCCGCGCAGGGGGTGCACCTCCACCGTCACCACGAACTCCTTGGCATGCACTCTTTTGGCCAGGGCCGTCGGTTCGGGGGCCAAGGTTGGAGGGGCGGTTTCCGGTGCGCTGATAGAGGTGGCTGGACGAGCGCGGAGGGGTCGCCGCCTCGGCGCCCGGTGGTCGCGGAGGGCGTCGCGCATGGCGGCGATGTGCTCCGGCGTGGTGCCGCAGCAGCCTCCAACGATAGCGGCCCCCGCCTCCAGCATTTTTGCGGCGTACCCCGCCATGTACGATGGCGACGACAGGTAGACGAACCGTCCGTCTACGTACTGGGGGAAGCCGGCGTTGGGTAGGGCCGAAAGGGGCGTGTGGGAGAGGGGGCCCATTGCCTCTAAGACGCGGAGCATGGGCTCCGAGCCAACGCTGCAGTTGGTCCCCAGCACATCTACCTCTAACGCCTCTAGCTCCCGAACCACCTCCTTGGGAGAGTCCCCCGCCGGGGTCAGGCCCTCCTGGGTGAAGGTGAGCTGGACGATGATGGGCAAGCCGCCTACGGCCTTGGCGGCGGCGATGGCTTCCCGGACCTCTGCCAGGGAGGTGAAGGTCTCCAGGAGCAGGAGGTCTACCCCTGCCTCCCCCAGGGCCAGAGCCTGCTCCTGGAAGGCAGCCCGGGCCTCGGCCAAGCGCAGCGTACCGATTGGCTCTAGAGTCTTGCCCAGGGGGCCGATGGCCCCAGCGACCCACACCTTCTGCCCCGTGAGGCGCTGGGCCTCCCGTGCAAGCTCCACCGCCCGTCGGTTGAGGCTGCGCACCTGGCCTTCCAGGCCATGTTGCCCTAGGCGGAGGGCGTTGGCCCCATAGGTGTTGGTTTCCAGCAGCTCCGCCCCCGCCTTGATGTAGTCCAGGTGAATCTCCCGCACCAGAGCGGGATTGGTGAGGTTCAGGTGCTCAAAGCAGGTGTTGATGGGTAAGGCGCCGCGCTGCTGGAGTTCGGTGCCCATAGCGCCGTCGGCCAGGAGCGGCCCTTGGGCCAGACGGTGGAGGAAAGGGTGGTCAGCCATACCAGCTATTGTAGCAGTTGCTCATGGCGTTGCGTGACGCCACACTCGCGGATGCATACTACTCTGGCGGCACTACACCCTGTTTGAATCGTTGTGATGCGCCAACGGCGCATCACAACGATTCAAACAGGGTACTGAAAAAGGGGTGTCCAGAGGGGCGAAGCCCCTTTGGCGGAGGTCTGGGGGTATCCCCCAAATACAAATCCATCCCCGAGAGGAAGGCCCCAAAGGGGCCTTCTTGAAAGAGAAAGGGATACCTTTAGGACTGCACCAGCCCCTGCCGCTGAATTTTTGAACCGGATTGCGACGGAGAAACACAGCTATAATAATATCGCCGTGGTGAATCAAATGAAAAAGCTGGCCCGGTTCAAGCGTCTGGGGATCCAGAAGCGCATTATGCTCTACGTGGCGGCGGGGCTCGTCCTCATGTTCAGCGCTTTCGTCTTTCTTGGCCTTCAGTCCATCCAACGAGCGACTCAACTGGTGTACGAGGAACGGTTGGCTACAGCTTACACGACCGCAGGGATCTTCGAGCGAGACTTCCTGCATGTTGCGCGGGATGTGAAGGAGGCCAACCCGGGACTTCTGGCAGCCGACAAACAGCAGCGCGATGCAGCAACGGCAGTGTTCCTGAGCCATCTCGTACATACTGACCCCTTCCCTTTTTTCCAGGTCACTGGGATATGGGTGCTGAGCTCTCAGGGTAGTCTGCTGGTACAAGCTGGCACGCCGGAATGGAATTCAGGTAATAGTACCAAGGGAATCATCCAGGCCAAGGTTGGGGTGGGAGATGACGCATTCATAGTGCTACCAGCAATAGGCAAGCCAGCAGCGGCAATCCCTTTTGGCACTGTGGTGACCCAAATCGGCAGCCAGGAAGGGGCGGCTACGGCTCTAGTCGCCGTTCATACAGTTGGTGTGAGTAGTCCCCTGCCGTACGTTCCCGCCTCCGCGGGCGGGGCCGGAACTGCCGGCACCGAGTATCACCTTGAAATTATGGACGCCAATGGAATTACCATACTGGGCGTTGGCGAGGATGAGCGTCCGGGAGAACTGAGCTACCATTTCCCAGTCATACAAGGTCTTATGGTCGGAAGGAAGGCAGGTACATTTCTCCACAAGCCTGCCTCCGGAGAGAGTTTCGAGCCGCACGTCATGGCAGTAGTACCGCTGCCTTCCTCGCCGTTTTACATCATGATGGAGCAGTCGGAGGATGTGGCTCTGGCTTTACCCATACGGTTGCGGAATACCCTTGTTGTTCTGACAAGCTTGGGCTTCATAGCCACGCTGATAGTTGCCTGGGTCACCACAAGGCACGTAGTGAAGCCTACCGAGGAGCTGACAGCGGCAGCCTTACGCATGGCTGGCGGCGACCTGGAGAGCCCCGTTGACGTCTCAGCACAGGATGAGGTCGGCTGGCTCGCCGAAAGCCTGGACTCTATGCGCCAGAAGCTCAGGTCCGCCTATCATGATGTAGAAATCGCCAATACAGAGCTAGAGAGGCAGGTCAAAGAGCGGACCGCTCGCCTTGAGGAGGTGCTAGGCAAGGTAATCTCGGCACAGGAAGAGGAGCGTTACAGGCTGGCGAGAGAGCTTCACGACGAAACCGCCCAGACCTTGGGAGTCCTGTCCATTGCCGTGGACAGGGCACGGGACAGCCTCCAGGAGGCTGATGTAGAAGCCCTGGGACACATCTCGGAGGCCAAGGCCATTGCCACACGCTTGCTAGAGGAAACGCGGCGGCTTATCCTGGACCTGCGGCCCCAGGCTCTGGACGATCTGGGCCTGGGACCCGCCATCCGGTGGTACGTGGAGAGCCATTTAGAGGAACGGGGGGTGGCGGCTACCGTGGAGATCAATCGGCCAGCTACCAGGCTGCCGGAACACATTGAGGTATCCCTTTTCAGAGTGATTCAGGAGGCCGTGAACAACATTGGGAAGCACGCCGATGCAAAGCACGCCCACGTTCGCCTGGCGCAAGGGGACTCAAAGGTAAACGTGGTGGTCACCGATGACGGTAAGGGTTTCAATGTTGAGCGGGCATTG
Organism: Chloroflexota bacterium; assembly: GCA_016179765.1. Classification (GTDB taxonomy): domain Bacteria; phylum Chloroflexota; class Dehalococcoidia; order Lucifugimonadales; family JACPCL1; genus JACPCL1. Next base: position 9,312 of record JACPCL010000011.1, on the reverse strand, counting down.
GACTCTAGTATGCACGCAAAGAACGTTGGCCTTCTGGGGATGCGAGAGAGGGTCAGGCTCTTGAACGGGAGCATGCAAATTCGCTCCCAGGAGGGCAAGGGCACGGAGGTATCCATTGAGATTCCTGTGCCGGAGGAGTCCACGTAGATGTCTAACATACGTCTCCTGGTAGCCGATGACCACACGCTCTTTCGACGGGGCATTGTCGGCCTTCTCACTGCCCAGGCGGACATGGAGGTGGTAGGAGAGGTTGGCAGAGGGGAGGAGGCGGTCCGGGAAGCTATTGAAGTGTCCCCGGATGTGGTGCTCATGGATATAGGTATGCCCGGAATGAACGGCCTGGACGCCACCAAGGAGATCAGAAAGCAGGCCCCAAAGGTTCAGGTGCTGATGCTGACGATGCACGATAGGGAGGATTACCTCTTCCAGGCTTTGCGGGCTGGCGCAGCAGGATACGTTCTCAAGGGCGCTGATGTCCAGGATCTGCTGTCGGCCATACGCAGCGTGAATAGTGGCGAGGTTTACCTTTACCCGACCGTGACCAAGAAGCTCCTGGCAGATTATCTCCGCCGTGTGGAGAGCGGGGAGGATAGGGCAAGCTATGACGGGTTGACAGACCGCGAGCGTGAAGTGCTGGGACTGATTGCTCAGGGCAAGACCCTGCCGGAGGTTGCTCAGGCCCTTTACCTTAGCCTTCATACGGTGCAGACTCATCGGGACCACATCACGAAAAAACTGGACCTTCACACTAAGGCGGAGTTGATCAAGTACGCTATCCGGAAGGGGCTGGTCACTCCTGATATTTGACCCGAGGGAGTAAGGCGATATTCCCCAAACGCCCTATAGAGAAATAGGGCGTTTTTTGTTTCCCTTTCAACCATCTCGGCGATAGTTTCTGAGCTCAGGGCTGTTTAGGCTGATGCGTAGGGAGAAGCTCAAGAATCAGGAGGCGCCCCATGTTTCAAAAAGTCTTGGTTCTAGGCATAGGGCTGAGCTTGCTTTTCCTGATGGCTAGCTGCACCACGGCGGCGGAGGCGTCCACAGTCCGCGTGACTGCGAACGAGTGGAGCTTAGCGCCTGACCGCAGTTCTGTCCGTGCTGGCCAGGTGACCCTCGAGGCAATGAACCAGGGCCGGGCGGGACACGAGGTGGTTGTGTTGAAAACCGACCTTGCCGCCGATGCCCTCAAGCTCAAGGCCAATGGAGCCGAGGTGGATGAAAGCGCTTCGGGAGAAGTAGTGGGAGAAGTGGAGGACATTGGGTCGGGTCAGACGAAAAGTGTGACGCTGAATCTGGCTCCGGGCCGCTATGTGCTGACCTGCAACATACTTGGCCACTACCATGCCGGCATGGTAACGGTCCTTGAGGTCAGCTAGACGGTGCGGTCGCTGAACCAAGGTCCGCCGAACTCAACCACAATCTAATCAGGGAGGAGCAATTGAACAAGCACCTGTGGAAACCAGCCGTTGGTCTTATCATGGGCGGAGGACTGCTTCTGGTCGTGGCGGCTGCATGTACCAGCGCCAAACCCACTCCTACCCCGGCTCCCGTGGCAGCGGCGCATGAGAAGTTAGAAGCAAAGACAGCCAAACCCAAACGCCTGGAGGCCGTAATAGAGATCGACATGCGCGAGTTCAGTTTTGATAACCCGCAGGGAGCGAAAAACCCCACCTTTAGGCTCCCTGCCGGCAAGACCGTGGGGATTCACGTTCACAATGAGGGCGCCGTCACCCATGAGCTCGCCCTCGGACGCAAGCGGGACACCAGCACAGGGGAGTATGCAGAGTTGCTCACGGAGATGGTGTCTATGGACCTCTTCTCTTACTACGGCAAGGAGAAGGCTGAAGTAGAAGGTGCCAGCTTTGGAGAACTGGAGGTTGGGCCTGGTATCAGGGACTTCTGGCTCAGGTTCACAGTCCCAGACAACCTGAAAGGGGAATGGGAGATCGGCTGCCTTATCAAAGAGACAGACGGCAAGGATCACTACGCGGAGGGAATGCACGCCAAACTCATCTTTGAGTAGGCGGTTTTCTGGACTGGTTTCACGTGCCGCCTACCGACAAAGAAACCCTCAGACTCATGGCTGGGAGCTTGGCAAGGGCTGGGCCCTCAGTTCTCAGTATGCTGGCTGCCACTGTTCAAACGGATACGTGGCCGGAGAGCCGGCAATTCCCGCCTCCGTAGCGTCAGAAAGCCATTCAGCGCGTTAGAGTGAATGCCTTGAAGGAAGTTTCACCTTTTGCACTTTGTGGTGGGCCACACGGGAGATGGGGCATCTGCGGCGTGGGAATCAGGCGGCATTGCGCTGTAGGGGCGCAGCATGCTGCGCCCCTACAGCGCAATGCCGCCGTCTATGCCAATCACCTGGCCGGTGACGTAGGCCGCCTCTGAGGTGGCGAGGAAGGCCACCACCGCCGCCACGTCGTCCGGCGTGCCGAAGCGGTCCATGGGGATGCGCGCCCTCACCTGGGCCTTGGCCTCCTCGGAGAGGGAGGCGACCATGGCGGTGTCAATAAAGCCGGGGGCCACGGCGTTGACGGTGATGTTACGAGAGGCCAACTCTCGGGCCAGGGTGCGAGTCAGACCAAGAAGGCCAGCTTTGGAGGCGGCGTAGTTGGCCTGACCCGGATTGCCCGCCAGTCCAATCACCGAGGAGATGTTGATGATGCGTCCCCATCGCTTGCGCACCATGGTGCGCGCCGCCGCCTTGGAGCACAGGAAGGCCCCTTTGAGGTTGGTGTCCAGGACGGCATCCCAGTCCTCCTCGGACATGCGCAGCAGGAGGCTGTCGCGGGTGAGGCCCGCGTTGTTCACCAGGATGTCCACGCCGCCCCAGGCCTGCTCCAGCTCCTGGAAGATGGCCTGCACCTGAGAGGCATTGGAGACGTCGGCGGAGAGCAGCAGGGCCTCGCTCCCTGCGTCCCGAATGGCCTGGTCCACCGCCTCGGCAGCCTGGCGGGAGGAGCGGTAGTTCACGCCCACCCTTGCGCCGGCCTGGGCCAGGCGCAGGGCTACGGCGCGGCCTATGCCCCTGGAAGCGCCGGTGACCAGGGCGACCTTCCCCTGGAGGGGGCCTGGCTGGGTCATGCTTGCCTCTCCTGCTTTCAAGGAGGCCCCTCTGGGGCTTCCCTCTTTATCTGTCCCTGGATGGCCGCCAACTCCTGCTGCATGGCCTCCACCAGCCCAAAGTCCACGGCCCGCTTGGCCAGGGCGACGGCCCTTGCGATGCTGGGTGCGCGGGAGCGGCCGTGGCCGATGACGGCGATGCCGTTGACGCCAAAGAGTGGGCCACCGCCAGCCAGATCAACGGCGTTGGTCATGGAACTGAGCTCGGCCCCAAGCAGGTGCATAGCGGAAGCCGGCAAGGCGGAGCTGGCCGCCTCCGCCAGCCTCCGTGCCAGGGCCGTGCCCAGACCCTCGGTGAACTTCAGCAGAATGTTGCCGACAAAGCCGTCGCACACGATCACATCTGCCTTGTCCCCAAACACGTCAATACCCTCTACGTTGCCTACAAAGTTGAGGCTGCTCTGCTTGAAGAGGTGGTACACCTCCTTCACCTGGCGGTTGCCCTTGCCCTCCTCTGAGCCGACGCTCAGGATGCCCACGCGCGGGTTGTGGACGCCCTGAACCCTCCGAGCGAAAGCGACGCCGATGGCCCCGAAGCCCAGCATCTGAGAGGGGCGGCAGTCCACGTTGCTGCCCAGGTCTAGCAGGACGGCGTTGGAGAGAGGGGCAAGCACTGGGCCTCCAATGGCCGGGCGCTCCACCCCCTCCAGCATGCCGAAGACTAGAGCGGAGGTGGCCATAGCCGCGCCGGTGGAACCCATGGACACCATGGCCTGGGCGCGGCCCGCCTTCACCAGCCGGGCGGCCTCTACCACCGAGGCCCGGGGCTTCTCCCGCATGGCCGCCAAGGGGTGGTCCATCTCCTCAATGACCCCCTGGGAAGGAACAACGTCCAGGCGCAGGCCGTTGAGGGAATGGCGCGCCAACGCCTGGCGCACCAGTCCTTCATCGCCCACCAGGAGGACGCCGACGCCCAGGTCGCGGGCGGCCTGAATGGCGCCAGGGACAATCTCCCCTGGGCCGTAGTCGCCGCCCATGGCGTCCAGGGCAACGGTGAAGGGGCTGTGGTCGGGGCCCCCGGAGGGGCGCTGGGTTTGGGAGTGGCTTGCCATGAAGAAATGACCTCGCTTGTCCGGAAGTATTATGCCTCCACTTCCATGGTGACCTCGCCGGTGACCACCTCCTGGCCATCCAGCTTGCGGCATCCCACGGCGCAGTGGAGAACCTTTCTGCCGTCCTCCGCTGCCAGCCTGGTGACCTGTCCGTAGACCAGAAGCTGGTCGCCTGGGTAGGCCGGGGCGCGGAACCGCACGCGCAACCGCCCCTTTTCCAACCATGCCCGGCCAAAGGCCCCGGTCAGCATCTCAGACACAAAGGCCAACTCCAACATCCCGTGGGCCACAATGCGGCCAAAGGGCCCCTGGGCCGCATAGGCTGGGTCCAGATGTATGGGGTTGGCGTCCCCTGAAGCATTGGCGTAGCTGGCGATCTGCTCCTGAGTGACCAGTTTGCGCAGAGAGGGCAGGTCCTGGCCTTCCGACCACGCCATGCTAAGCTCCCTGCCCAGGGGTTAACAGCGTGGACTTGCCCTCCATGACCGGGTTGCCTTGGGCGTCTGCCAGGGTAAACTCCAGGGCCAGAAAGTCCCCGTCCCGCCGCTGGCGGCGCTGCGTAGCCATCCCCTCGCAGGAAAGCACCTCGCCCAGAGCAACGCTCCTGTATGAGGCGAGCTCCTGGGCCAGGTGCATGGTGCCGGGCGGCAAACCCGTCTGCTCCAGCAAGGCGCGCAAGGCAAAGGCCGCAAGAGCCGTCGGAGGCGCCAGGGACAGCTCATGGTAGACCCCGGAAGCATCGCCGACGGCAGAAAGGTAGCGGGCGACCAGGGACGGAGTGAGATGAAGTTGCAGCGGCCCTATCCTCTGGCCGGCTGCAAGGGGAGCGCTCATGTTCAGTTACCCTTGCCTTTGCGTAGTGCCAGGCTGGATTATAGCCGCCAGGGGAAGGAGGATACAAGGCGAAGGAGTGGGAGAGACCATCGTTGACAGCGCCCGTGCGGGACATGACAATGGTCTATCATGCCTGGGGTGGTGGAGATGGTACCGTGGACCGCCCTGAGCTTGAAAGACACGTCTCTTGTAGTATGGAAGGAGGCCCAATGCCCAAGGAGTTCCTCAACCCGCCAGCCTTGTCCCAGCCCTCGGGGTACTCCCACGTGGTGAAGGCGGGGAGCACCGTTTACATTGCCGGGCAGGTAGCCCTTAACAGCAAGGGTGAAATAGTCGGGGCCGGCGACGCCAAGGCCCAGGCCCGCCAGGTGCTTGCCAACCTGGAAGCGGCGGTGAAGGCCGCCGGCGGCGCCAAGAAGGACATCGTTTCCATCACCACCTACCTGGTGAGCAGAGACCATCTGCCAGCCTACCGCGAGGCACGCAGCGAGTTCTTTGGCGACCATCCACCTGCCAGCACGCTCCTCATCATCTCCGGACTGGCCCGCCCTGAGATACTGATAGAGGTCTCCGCCGTGGCAGCTCTTGGGTGAAGAGAGAGACCGTATGTTTATGGGAAGCTATCCCCAAATGTTTTCATCACCCTGCTAGGGTGATGAAAACAGGGGAGTGCAGAGGGGCGAAGCCCCTTTGGCGGGGGTCTGGGGGTGTCCCCCTGAGAGAAATCCATCCCCGAGAGGAAGGCTCCTTTGGAGTCTTCTTGAAAGAGAAGGGGAAACCTTAAACCCCCTTGAGGGGGTTTGGGGGTGTTTTTCAGCGCTCTGCTAAGGAAGGGTTGAGACTCTTGCCCAGTAACAGCTTATTCAGTGAATAACCATAAAGCTGGGGCGTCATGCCGCCCCTGAAGGGGGCGGCGCCAAAACGGCCTTTGGGACAGCTTGATAGGGTTGTAGGGGAGAGTTGGCCTGTAACTCTGTATAATCATTCTTGGGAAGAGCGACATGACACGTCAAGCCGAAATAGCGTATGAAGGCCTGAGTAAGGCCGCCAGAGTTCGCTACATTGCCCGGATGTTCGGGCGCGTGTCTGGCAGGTACGACCTGCTGAACACCGTGATGACGGTGGGCTGTCACCATGGCTGGCGCAAAGAAGCGGCGATGGCGGTTGCCCAGGGACTTCAGGGGGACGCCCTGGACGTGGCTACCGGAACGGGCGACCTGGCCCTAGCCCTGGCCAGGCAGCCAGGCATGGCCAGGGTGGTGGGCCTGGACATGGTAGTGGAGATGGTGGCCCTGGCGCGCAGCAAAGCCAGCAGGGCAGGCATGGGGGAGTGGGCCTCCTTTTGCCGGGGAGACGCCCTGGCCCTGCCTTTCCCCGACGGGGCTTTTGTGTGCGTCACCTCTGGCTTCGCCATGCGCAACGTGGTGGATGTGACGAGGGCGGTTCGGGAGATGGCGCGAGTCACGCAGACGGGGGGGCGCATCGCTATTCTTGAGTTCGTCCCGCAGAAGACCAGGAGCCTGGTAGCGGCGAGCCAGCGCTGTTACATCCAAAGAATGGTGCCAGCCTTGGGTGGGCTACTCTCTGGAGAACGGGAGGCCTACTCCTACCTATCTCGGTCGGTGGATGGGTTCCAGTCGGCGGAGCAACTGGCGGGGACCATGGAGGCGGCCGGCCTGCGCAGTGTGCGGGTGCGCAAGCTGGGGCTGGGCGCGGTGGGGCTGCTCGTGGGGGAGAAGGGCTGAGGAGCTATCTCAAACACCTTTGCAGCACCGCACCCTGAAGGGGGCGGCAGATGTCCCAGCCTTCAGGCTGGGGTAACAAAATCATTTGGTGATAGTTTCTCAATAGCGGCCTTCTTGCTCTTCAGAGCCTGGTGGATATAATGCGGGTATGGCAAGGATAGAGAAGTTCCAGGTTGTGTACCAGTGGGTGACGTATGAGTTTGAACCGCGGGAAGATGGCGGATACACCGTGACGGTGCCCGTTGCGCCGGCTTGCGGGTCCAGTGGAGAGAGCTTTGAGGAGGCGCTGGAAGGGGCGCGGGAGACGCTGGTCCTTTGGGTCCGGCAGGCCCTTCGTTCGGGCCTGGCGGTGGCGGATGAGTTGTTGCCCGTGGCGGACCGGCTAATGGACGAGGGGGAGAGGCAGTATCAGGAGGGTGGTTGACCACATTATCCCATCTTCCACTTGGTGCCCTGGGGCGTGTCCTCCAGCGCGACGCCCAGCTTGGTGAGGCGGTCGCGGATGGAGTCGGCTAGGGCGAACTGGCGGGCCTTGCGCAGATCGGCGCGCACCTCTACCAGCAGGTCAACGAAGGGCTGCGCCGCCACGCTGTCGGCGATCTTTGACTGGAAGGTCAGCCCCAGGACGCCGCCAAGCTCCTTCAGCAAGCCTTGCACGTCAGTGACGTTTTCTCCCCGGTCCTTGCCCCTGTTGACCTCACGAATCAAATCAAAGAGCACCGCCATTGCCTGGGGGGTGTTGAGGTCGTCGTCCATGGCCGCTTCAAACCGTAGCTTGTAGCCTTCTGTCTCAACGGCGCGTCCTCCGGACGGCGCGTCGCCAGGCTCCAGGGCGGCGCGCAGACGCTCGGCGGCGCGCTCGTAGGACAGAATCTCCTCCTCGCTGTACGCGCGGGGGCTGCGGTAGTGCGCCGAGAGCAGGAAGAGGCGGATGGCGTCGGCGGAGTGGGCAGCCAGGGCGTCGCGCAGGCTCACGAAGTTGCCGGAGTGGCGGGTCATCTTCTCTTCGTCGGACTCGGTGCGCCTGAGCAGGCCGTTGTGTACCCAGTAGCCGACGACAGGCGCGAGGCCGGTGTAGCCTTCGGACTGAGCTACCTCATTCTCGTGATGGGGAAAGATGACGTCGTGGCCGCCGCCGTGGATGTCAAACTGCTCCCCCAGCAGGGTGAGGGACATGGCGGAGCATTCAATGTGCCAGCCTGGGCGGCCCATGCCCCAGGGGCTGGGCCAGGCGGGCTCGGCCTCTTTGGAGGCCTTCCACAGGGCGAAGTCCATGGGGTCTTCCTTGCGGGGGTCCACCTCTATGCGGGCGCCCGCCCGCATCTCCTCCAGGGAGCGCTTGGCGAGCTTGCCGTAGCCGGGGAAGGCGCGGACACGGAAGTAGACGTCGCCATCAGTGGGGTAGGCCAGGCCCTTGTCTATGAGGCCCTGGGTGATGGTGATCATCTGGGGGATGTATGCCGTGGCGCGGGGGTAGTCGTTGGCCCGCAGGATGTTCAGGCCCTCCATCTCCGTCAGAAAGCGCTGGATGTACTGCTCGGAGATGTCGCCGATGGAGCGGCGCTCGGACTTAGACAGCTCTATGATGCGGTCCTCAATGTCGGTGAAGTTCTGGACGTGGCGCACGTCATAGCCTTTGTACTCCAGGTAGCGGCGCAGCACGTCAAAGACGACGTAGGAGAGGGCGTGGCCCACGTGGCAGGGGCCGTAAAGGTTGGGGCCGCAGACGTACATGCGGACGGTATCGCCCAGGGGGACGAAGTCCCGCTTCTGGCCGGTCAGGGTGTTGGTGAGCTTAAGCATTGTCATCCCAGGGAACTATACCGCACCCTAAAGGCTGCGGCTTCGGCTCGTGTCCGCTCCCCTTCCCTTTAGGGAAGGGGGTAGGGTTCATCCAGGCCGCCTTTCGCGCCACGGAATCCCCCTTCCCTTTAGGGAAGGGGTTAGGGGTTAAGTAAACTCTCCACCATCGCCACCGCATACGCCTCCATGCCTTCCCCTGTGCCCACAAAGCCCATACCGTCGGTGGTCTTGGCCTTGACGTTGATCTGGCGCAGGTCTACATGCAGGGTGCGGGCGAGGGCCTCGCACATGTGGCCGGTGTAAGGCGCAAGGCGGGGGCGCTCGGCCACAATTGTAGCATCCACGTTCACCACCTTCCAACCGTTTCGCGACAGGATGTCCCGTGTTTGAGCAAGCAGCTCAAGGCTGCTGATGCCTCCGTAGTGCGGGTTGCTGGGAGGGAAGTACGTTCCCATGTCCCCCAGGGCCGCCGCGCCCAGGAGGGCGTCTATGACGGCGTGGGTAAGCACGTCGGCGTCGCTGTGGCCCACGAGGCCCTGGTCGTGGGAGACGGCGACGCCGCCCAGCACCAGGGGGATGCCTGGGGCCAGGCGGTGGGCGTCATAGCCGATGCCGGCTCTCATCTAACCTTTCCCCCTTTGTCCCCCTCTCCCTTTGGGAGAGATCCTATGGTTGAGTGTCAAGAGGGGTAAGAGTTTGACTTTGGGTATGGACGCGACTAGGAACATAGGCAGTCCCATGACGGAGCAAGG
>JACPCL010000010.1 GCA_016179765.1 Chloroflexota bacterium | reverse complement strand
GGACGGCGCGGCCTCGCTGTACACGATATCGGTGCTCTTCGGGCTGGGTCTGGGCGCGGAAATGACGGCCTTCCCCATCATCAACCGGCAGTTCTACGGGGCTGGGGCGCCACTGAACTCGGTGCACGCCTGGGAGATCGTAGGGGCGCTGGTGGGCATGGGGATCGGCGGCTGGCTGGGAGGAGTGCTCTTTGACATGAGCGGCAGCTACGCCACTTCCACCTTGATGGGGGGACTGGCCACGCTGGCGGCGCTGCCAGTGATCATGGCCTTGCCCGGCAAGTCCGCGCGGTTGCCTATTGTGGCGGCGGCGCCCTCGGCTCGGTGATGTCATGAGCAACGGGATTCCAGAGGTCAATTGAACTGCCGCGAATAGTTCAATTGACACTCCATCACTGGGCTTTTCAAGCCTACACTTGCAGTCGCCTGCACCCGCGCCCGGGATCATCTGCTGGCAGCCTCCGCCCCTTCGCTACCGCTCAGGGCAGGCTCCGGGGCTAGCCCCCTCTGGACTCTCCTCTACCGTAGCAGGATGTGCTTGAAGGCTTCGGCGTACTGCATGCCCTTCTCTTTGCCCGCCTCCTGCCGCCACTCCTTCATGCGTTCCGCCGCCTCTGGCCCTATCTGGCTGCCATGGGCCATGAGGGCTTGCATGGCGGTGGGCATGGAGTCGGTCACGTCAATCCACTTATCGGGGCTATCGTGACCCACGATGAGCACCTCCCGCACCTTGTGGGGTTCCAGGCCCTCCTTGAGCAGCTCGGGGAAGGTGAGGTGGTCGCGGGCGGCGGGAAAGACGGCGGAGAGGGCCGCTTCCCCCGCGGCGAAGTGGTCGGGATGGCCCATGTAGAAGTTGCTGGACAGGGTGCGGACTGGGCTGAGGGTGATGAGGATGTCCGGGCGGAAGCGGCGAATCTCGCGAGTGATGTCCCGTCGCACCTCCAGGGTGGGCTGAAGGTAGGCGTCCGGGTAGCCCAGGAAGACCACTTCCTTGAGGCCCAGGACCTCGCCAGCGACTATCTGCTCCTGCCGCCGTACCTCCGCCAAGCGCTCCGGGGTCACGCTGCGGTCGTCAGTGCCTTTGCTTCCGTCGGTGACGATGACGTACACCACCTCCATGCCTTCCCGGCACCACTTGGCGACGGTGCCGGAACAGCTAAACTCGGCGTCGTCGGCGTGGGCCACCACCACCATGGCACGGCGGTACGGCTCCTCTTGCTGCTGCTGCTCCTGGGTCATAGCGCCTGCTCCTTCTGAAACTACCGAGGGAGTCCCGATGCCCTCGGAACTCCCTCGTTCCTTGTCATTCAAGGAAGCTCCAGGGGAGCTTCCCTCTCTGTGCTGTGGTGTGGGGCCTCGCAGGGAGGCCGAAATGGGGTCGCCTAAGGCCATGCTACTCTTCCGGCGGGAAGAAGCCACTTGGGACGACGCAACTTCCCGCGCCCACGGCGGTCACGTCTCCCTTCTGGTTGGCGGCGGTGACCTCTACGGAGACGCGGTTGCCGTCCGCCTCTTTGGAGATGGCTGTGATTTTGCCGCTGAAAGTAATGGCGTCTCCGGGCCGCACGGGGCGCAGGAAACGCAGGTCTACCATGCCGCCGCGGTTATAGACATCGGCGCCAAAGTAGCGTCGCAGCAGCTCCAGGCCAAAGGTCAGGGACATGCGGCCGGAGGCGACGGTGCTGGATGTGCCCAGGGTCTGGCGGGCGGTGGCCTCGTCGGTGAACTGGCTGGGGCCACGGTGGCCGGCGCTTCCTTCAAAGAGGTTGATGGCCTCCTGGGTCATGTGCTTGACAAGGGGCGGCAGTTCGTCGCCCACCTTGAAGGTGCGTGTTATCCCCATTTCTTGCCCACCTCTGCCGGTTGCTTCAGCTCATGGGTGATGACGCGGTCAAGGAGGCGGCCATTGTCGTCCACGGAGACGGCCTCGGTGACGATATAGGTCTTGCCGCGACGGAGGTACTTATCGGCGATCCAGGCGTGAACGGTGATGCGGTTGCCTGGGATAGGGGTGTTGTAGCAGTGGAAGGCGCAGCGGGCGTTGACCGAGCCATGATCGCGGTAGGCGCGGCCATAGGCGCCCACGTCCACCTTATGGGAGATGGTGGGGAAGGCGGCCTCCGGGTCCATGACGCCCCTGCGGTACTCCTTCAGCATCTCCTGGGTGAGCACGTAGGAGAAGGATGGGAGATGCTCGCCGATCTCCAATGCCTCCCAGTCCAGGACCTTGCGGGTGTCTGCCTCTTGTGTTTGCACCATGCTGGCCTCCTGTTATTGTTCACATTGTCATTCTGAGGGAGTCCTTCCCTGGAAAGGACGACCGAATGAATCTCTCCTGGCCTGACCATCACAGGCACGACATATCGGTTGAGAATCCAGGAGAGATTCTTCGTCCCGACGCAATCGGGACTCTCTCAGAATGACATTGGCGCTCACCAGGGCGAGGCACGCCTCGCCCTCACCTATGCAGAGACGTTACCTTGGACCCGGGATCACGCGTGTTGAGGGAGGTGGCACATCCTGGTGCCCAATGACCGGTGGCCGGGTAACTGGTTGCTGCCCGGCTTGGCCAGCAGCGGGCGGGGGAGTGCGGCCCGCCACGCGGTCGGCCATCTCGTGGTCAATGCCGTGGGGCCATTCGCGGTGGAGGTCGTCCTGGACGCGGAAGGTGAGGCGCTCTAGGCCGTCAATCTCCATCTCCACGACATCGCCGTTCTGGATAGCGCCAATGCCCTGATGGTTGGTGCCAAAGGCGATGACATCCCCGGGCTCTAGGAGTGTGACGTGGGTGGACCACTCCACGCAGCGGCGGATGTTGTAGGCCATGTCGCTGGTGTTGTAGTCATGGCGGGCATCGCCGTTGACCCACATGCGGACGTGCAGGTTCTGGGGGTCCTTGATCTCGTCTGCGGTGACGATGCAGGGGCCCATGGGGCAGAAGGTGTCCCAAGACTTGCCCCAGTAGAAGGAGCCGCCGCCAAGGCCGCGCGCGGAGCCGTCAACGTAGTTGACGTAGCCGAAGAGGTAGTCGTAGGCGTTGGCGGCGCTGACGTTGCGGGCTGGCTTGCCGATGACGCCGCCCAACTCCGCTTCATGATGGAAGATGGTCGCCTTCTCAGGCGGCAGCACCAGGGTGTCGCCGTTGCCAATGACGGACTCCGGGGACTTGAGGAAGGCGTTGATGGGACGCAACTGCTTGATGAAGCCATTCTCCAGGTAGTTGGCGGCCATGTTGACCATGTGGGTAGGGCGGGGCAGAGGCGCGCGCAGGCGCACCTGGTTCCTGGGGACGCCCCGGCTCTTGGAGGCCTCGGCCTCTATCTTGCTGCGCAGCACGTCAAAGTGGTAGATGACGCCGGAGATGAGGTCCTGGGGCGTCACGTGGGGCACGTCTTTGACGGCGGCGGAGACATCGTGTACGTTAGAGCCCTGAAGCACGCCAAGCGTAAAGTCGTTGAAGAATACCAGCTTCATGGTTGACTCCTTTTGTTAGTAGGTCGGCGGTGGCTAGGAAATTCTGGGAGCCGCCGGGGGCTGGCCCTTGGCTTGCCGCTCCCGGTGGGTCTCCCGCACCCACTGGCGCTGGCGGATGTCCCGCACCTTCAGGTGCATGCGGCCGAGGCCCTCGGTCTCCATCTCCATGAAGTCGCCATCGTGCAGGGGGCCAAGACCCCAGTGGTTGGTGCCGGCGGCGATGACATCCCCTGGCAACAGCGTGGCGATAGTGGAGGTCCACTCAACGACGCGGGGGATCTTGTGGCCCATGTCGTTGGTGTTGTAGTTCTGCCAAAGCTTGCCATTGACCCAGAGGCGCACCTGGAGGTTCTGTGGGTCGGGGATTTCGTCTGCGGTTACCAGGTAAGGCCCTATGGGGGCGGAGGTGTACTGGGATTTGGTGGGGAAGAAGCTATCCATACCCTGGGCGCCCAAGCCCCGGGAGGAGACGTCTATGAAGTTGACGTAGCCGAATATGTACTGGCGCCAGTCGGCGGCCTTCACCTTGCTGGCGCGCTTGCCGATGACCAGGCCCAGCTCCGCCTCGTTTTCAAAGACGGTAGCGTTGTCCTGGCTCAGCTCCACGGTGTCGCCATCGCCGATGACGGAGGTGGGGGACTTGAGGAAGGCGTTGATGGGGGCAGGCTCCGGGCGGGTGCCGTCCTCCATGTAGTTCACGGCCATGCACACCAGCTTGGGAGGCTTGGGCAACGGCGACCGCAGGACGACACTGTTCAGGGGAACGCCCTGAGAAGAGGCCACCTTCTGCTCAATCTTGCCCTTGTACTGGTCAAAGCGCTCAACAAGGCCGTTCATGAGCTGGCCGACATTGATGTGAGGGATGTCCTCTATGGCATCGGTCACATCCACGACGGAGCTTGCTCTCACCACCCCCACTCTGGAATCGTTGAAGACCACGAGTTTCATGGGTATGCTCCTTCCTTTGCCTTAGCAGGCTGCTGAAAAACACCCCCAAACCCCTCAAGAGGGTTCAAGGTATCCGCCTACGGCGGATGGATTTGTATCTGGGGGACATCCCCATCCGCCGCAGGCGGACCGTCCCTTCGCTACCCCCTTCACTGCGTTCAGGGCTTCGGCTCGTCAGGGCAGGCTCCGGGGCTTCGCCCCTCTGAACTCCCCTTTCTTGATAAAGGGCCGGTTGACCACCGTCTCCTCCCTGTGTGGGCCAGTGGAGATGAGGTCAACGGGCACGCCGATGAGCTCTTCAAGGCGCCGGACATACGCAAGGGCGCCCCTAGGCAGCTTCTCCATCTCGGTGACTGAGGCGGTGGGCGCGTCCCACCCTTCAATCTCTTCGTATACCGGCTTGCACCGCTCCAGCACCGATAGACTAGAGGGGAGGTGGGTAATCCGTTTGCCTTCCAGTTCGTATGCGGTGCACACCTTGACCGAGGAGAAGTTATCCAGGATGTCTAGACGGGTGAGCACCACGGAGGTGAAGCCATTGAGGTTGGCACTGTAGCGTGCGGCCACGGCGTCAAACCAGCCGACACGCCGTGGCCTGCCGGTGGTGGCGCCGAACTCCCAGGCCAGCTCCCGTATCTTGTCACCCGTCTCGTCCAGCAACTCGGTCACCAGGGGGCCGCCGCCCACGCGGGTGGAGTAGGCCTTGTACACGCCCAGGGAGCCTACGATGGAGCTGGGAGGGATGCCCAGGCCGGTATACGCCCCGCCTATGGAAGGGGAGGAGGAGGTGACGTATGGGTAGGTTCCATGGTCAATATCCAGGAGGGCGCCCTGGGCCCCCTCTATGAGCACCGTTTCACCCTGGGCAAGGGCGTCCTGAAGGACGACCTCCGTTGGCTGGATGTAGGGCTTTAGCCGCTCGCCCCATTCCAAACACCTGGCGTACAGGTCGCGCAGCGAGATGGGATCGCCTCCGTAGACCTTGGTGATAATGGCGTTCTTGTGCGTGACCACCTGTTCCAGACGAGGGAGGAACGCCTCCTCGGCAGCGGCATCGGCCAGTTCCCCCATGCGGATGCCCACCCGGGCCACCTTGTCCATATATGCCGGGCCAATGCCTTTGCCGGTGGTGCCGATGGCGCTGGCCCCCCTGGACCGCTCCTCCAGCACGTCCAGGGCCACATGGTAGGGCATGATGACGTGGGCGCGGTCGCTGATGACCAAGCGGGAGGTGTCTACCCCGGCGTCCTCCAGGGTCGCCAATTCTTCCAGGAGAACGGCGGGGTCTACCACCACGCCGTTGCCGATGACGCAGGTGACGTGGGGCCAGAAGATGCCCGAAGGCACCAGGTGGAGGGCAAACTTGCCCTTTTCGTTGATGACCGTGTGGCCGGCGTTGTTGCCGCCGGAGTAACGAACGACGTATTTGGTGTCCTGGGCAAGGAAGTCAACGACTTTTCCCTTGCCCTCGTCTCCCCACTGTCCGCCAATCACCGCGTAGGCCGGCATGTGCGCTCCCTGGGAACGAGGTTCGCCCCTTCTGGTTTGGGACGCCGTTGGGAGTATAGCAGAGGTGTATGAAGTCTGCTAGTAGGGATACGGGTCGGGTAGAGGGGATAGGAAAGGGACAACCCACCAGGAGCAGGAGGGCCTGGCGGGTTGTCCCGGAAGATGGGGAAGCCTCGTTAGATGTCGGAGCGCCAGATGAGCTCGTTCTTTGGCCAGGTGTACTGCTTGCCCTTGGTCAGAGGAAGGTCACGGACATAGCTGTAGGCTGTCCTCGTGCCGGACTGAACGGGCAGGGGGGCAACAGGCAACTCTTTCAGGATGATGTCTTCCAGCGCGAGGGCCTTCCTTCGCTTCTCTATGGGGTCAGCAGTAGCGGCCAGGTCCAGGTAACCCCGGTCCATGTCCGGATTGCTGAAGCCGATCCAGTTGCGGGAGCCGCCGGTGATGAAGTAGCTGCCAAAGAGCTCCTCGGGCGTTTCTGTGGTCAGGCAGAAGTAGTAGGACCAGATGGTGTAGTCCAGCTTTTCGGCCCGTGGAAACACGACGGAGGAGTCCTGGGGATCAAGGGTAACGTTGATGCCCACTTTGCGGAGCTCGCCGGCGATGAACTCGTTCTGACGCATGTACCCGGAACTGTTCCGGGCCATCATCTTGACGTCCAGGCCGCTGGGGTAGAGCTCGCTTATGATCTTCTTGGCCTCCGCCAGGTCGGCGTCATGGGGCTGGCGGTAGCCTGGGGCCTTCAATATCTCCTGCACGGAGCGTCCTACCCCGCCGGTGTCCAGGAAGAAGTGGGGTTGCGCGTAGCCGTCGTGGACCACCTCTATGTAACCCTGTCGGTCAATGGCCAGGTTCACCGCCTGGCGTAGCTTGATGTCGTTAAAGGGTGGCTTGGTGTGGTTCATGTTGACAGACTGGGGCCTGCAAGTGGTCACGTAGGGAAGGATGTAGATTTCGCCCCGGTCCGCCCTGGCCTTGTACGTGGCTTCATTATCCTTGGTGGGATTCCCGCCGCTGAGATCCAGCTTGTTGGTCAGGAAGGCGGCCTGGATGATGGCGGTACCGTCCATGTTAACGTGGTTGATGCCGTCTAGGTAGGGCAGTCCAGGCTTGAAGTAGTCAGGGTTTCGCTCATACTGCCACAGGGCGCCGCGCTGGAAGTCTTTCAGGCGAAAGGCCCCAGAGCCATAGGGCCGCAGCTTCAGGTCGTCCTTCACGATGCCCTCGGGATAGATGGCCGAGAAGCCGATGGCGAGGATATCCACCAGGCCAGGGAACGGCTGGATGAGGTGAATCTTGAAGGTGAGGTCGTCCACGACCTCAATGCCGTTGTCCGGCCGGTCAATGTCAATGAACTCCTTCATCCAGCCGGAGCGGGCGGAGATGGTCTGCCCGTGGAGGCCCATGATCTTTTCCAGGGACCACTTGGCGTCCTTGGAGGTCATGGCCGTGCCGTCCCGCGGGTGCGCAGGCTTGTAGCCGGTCTGGAACTTGACGTTGGGGCGGAGCTTGAAGGTAAAGACCTTGCCATCGGCGGAGATGGTGTAGGACTCGGCGGCGTCCATAACGATCTCGTCACCCTTGGGGCGCCACACCAGGTTGCTGTACATCAAGGCGTTGTGCACCACGTGGGCGGAAGAGGTGGCGGTGTGGGCGTCAAAGCTGGCCGGGTCCTCGCCGCCGCTGAGCCTGACAATACCACCCCGCTTGGGCTGGACGCTGGGGACAGGAGAGGGGGTGGGGGTGCGCGTCGGCGTGGGGGTGGCCACCACGGCCGTCGTCGTTGTCGGCGTGGGGGTAGCCACGGCGGACGGTGGCGTGGGGGTATTGGTGGCTACGGGGGCTGGCGGCGGCGTGGGAGTCGGCTCCTCCGTCGCGCCGCAGGCCACTGCCGTCAGCAGCGCTATGGAGACCAAGGCGCCCAGCACCAGGCTAGGTTGTCTCCAGAAATTTCGAGACATGGCTGCCTCCTTCTCCCATAGCTAACCATGGGGCAGTTACTAGGCCTATAGTGTTGCAGGAATAAGCTTATTTGTCAAGCATATGACAGGTATTAACGTTATAATAATAGCAAAATATGACGATAATGGTCTGTTATAGAGGTCATGCTATACGAAACATGATATTCTTGTCTGCAATGCAGGAGTCCGCTTTTCCAGTAACTCTCAAGACGAATAGATATATGGATACCGCAAAATGTCCAGAAATCGTCGCTCCGGAAGGGCACGGGTATAGAGGAGGGGCAGGGCGATGGGTAGAACCGGGCAGTGGCACCCCAAAAGAGGCCCGCCTTAGGCGGGCCTCTTTGCTTACGCTGTAGGAAAGGCTTAGATGTCGGAGCGCCAGACCAGCTCGGTCTTCTGCCTCATGTACTGGGTGATGCCCGGGGGCACGTCCTGCACGTAGCTGTAGACGACGAGCCGGCTGGTGTGGATGGCCAGGGGAGCGGAGGGCAAGTAGGCAAGGATCCTGTCCTCCAGGGCCAGCGCCTTCTTGCGCTTCTCCAAGGGGTCGGCGGTGGCGGCCATGTCCAGGTACCCCTTGTCCACCATGGGGTCGCTGTAGCCGATCCAGTTGCGGGAGCCGCCGGTGATGAAGTAGCTGCCGAAGAGCTCGTCCGGCGTCCTGGTGGTCTGGCAGAACCAGTAGGACCAGATGGTGTAGTCCAGCTTCTCCGCCCGGCCAAACGCCACCGAGGTGTCCACCGGCTCAACGGTGACGTTGATGCCCAGCTTGCGCAAGTCCCCGGCGATGAACTCCGCCTGGCGCATGTAGCCGGAGGTGTTGCGAGCCATCATCTTGACGTCCAGGCCACTGGGGTACAGCTCCTTGATAATCCGTATGGCTTCGGCCCGGTCAGCGTCGTGGGGTGTGCGGTGGCCGGGGAGCTTCATGATCTCCGCGGTGCTGCGGCCCCATCCGTCGGTGTCCAGATAGAGCACGGGTATTGCATAGCCCTCGTGGACCACCGCTTTGTAGGCCTCGCGGTCTATACCCATGTTCACCGCCTGGCGCAGCTTGATGTCGTTGAAGGGCGGCTTGGTGTGGTTGAAGTTGACGGCCTGGGGCCGGCATTCAGAGCTGTCAGGCAACTCGTAGATCTCGCCGCTGGCCATGCGCTTGTCAAAAATGGCCTTGTTGTCGGCGGTGGGGTTGCCGCCGCTGACGTCTACCTTGCGGGTGAGGAAGGCGGCCTGGATGATGGCGGTGCCGTCCATGAGCACCAGGTCCCACTGGTCCAGGTAGGGGAGGCCGGGCTTGAAGTAGTCGGGGTTACGGGCGTACTGCCACAGGGCGCCCCGCTGGAAGCTCTTCAGGCGGAAGGGGCCGGTGCCATAGGGCCGCTTTTGGAGGTCCGTGCCGACGATGCCCTCGGGGATGAGCTGGGAGTGGCCAATGGCCAGGATGCTGGCCAGGCCGGGGAAGGCCTGGATGAGGTGAATCTTGAAGGTGAGGTCGTCCACGACCTCAATGCCGTTGTCCGCGCGGTCAATGTCAATGAACTCCTTCATCCAGCCGGAGCGGGCGGAGAGCGTCTGGCCGTGGAGGCCCATGATCTTCTCCAGGGACCACTTGACGTCCTTGGAGTTCATGGCCGTGCCGTCCCTGGGGTGGGCCGGGGTGTAGCCGGTCTGGAACTTGACGTTGGGGCGCAGCTTGAAGGTCCACACCTTGCCATCGGCGGAGATGGTGTAGGACTCGGCGGCGTCGGGGACGATCTCGTTGCCCGTGGAGTTCCACAGGAGGAGGCTGGTCAGCTTCTGGTTGTGGATGTTGTGGGCGGAAGAGGTGGCCGTGTGGCCATCAAAGCTCTGAGGGTCCTCGCCGGCGCTCTGCTTGACGAGGCCGCCCCGCTTGGGCTTGATCCCGGGCAGCGGGGTGGGCGTGGGGATGGCCGTAGCTGTGGGGGTGGCCACGACGGCCGTCGTCGTGGTGGGCGTGGGTGTCGCCACGGCGGGTGGCGGCGTGGGCGTGCT
The DNA here is from genome assembly GCA_016179765.1 of Chloroflexota bacterium. Classification (GTDB taxonomy): domain Bacteria; phylum Chloroflexota; class Dehalococcoidia; order Lucifugimonadales; family JACPCL1; genus JACPCL1. Next base: position 25,110 of record JACPCL010000010.1, on the reverse strand, counting down.
GGTGGCGCCAGGGCCGGCGGGGGGCGGCGTAGGGGTCGGCTCCTCCGCCGCGCCGCAGGCCACCGCGGTCAGGAGGCCAAGGGAGACGAGAATACCGAGCACCAGACTGGGTTTGCGCCAGAATCCGTGGGACATATATGCCTCCTGCTGCTAGGGACTTGTCCTGATGGGGGTGCTCTGAACCGAGGAGTGCTCCTCCTGCCAGCCGTTACCATTGGAGCACTAGATGCGGGCATGTCTTTATATAATAACCATGTTGGTTTGTCAAGTCTTACTAGTGCTGATAACCACCTCTTTCTAAAAGCGCTTATTCATCAACGAAAACCGTTCACAAAGCTGGAACAGACGTATAAAGCGCGTGACAGCCGAAGAATAGGTAGGGACACGCAGCAGAGCGCCGCCCTTATGGAACTAATGGCGTCTGTATCTGGGGCGAGATGTCAGGGAATCGTACCTGGGCAGCAAAGGGGAGGGCAGGGCAGGGGAGGGACGTGGGTGAGCGTCTCGCCATGGCGTTGGTGCGGGTGAAACAAGAAGAGGGCCTACCCCCTACCTCAATCCTCCCCCACAAGGGGGGAGGAAGCTATTTTCATGGGAATGGCAACGTACCAACCCTTGCGAGAGTAGCCCTTGTCATTCTGAGGACGCGAAGCGACCGAAGAATCTGGTGTGCCCTTTCCTGACTCTAGCCAACCGAGCTGGCCTACGCCATCAAAAGCGAACAAGATGCTTCGGTCGTCCCGATGTGGTCGGGACTCGTTCTGCATGACATCTCATGCGCCCTGTTTTGCTGCGAGGAGTTGCGCTGTAGACAAAGAGGCCCGCCTAAGGCGGGCCTCTTTGCTTACGCAGGAGGAGGGGTTAGACGTCGGAGCGCCAGATGAGCTCGTTCTTCTCCCAGGTGTAGAAGGTGATGGTTAGCGGGAGGTCTTTCACATAGTTGTAGGCGACGCGCTGAGAGTTCTGCACGGGCAGGGGAGCAGCCGGCAGATAGCTGAGGATGATGTCCTCCAGGGCGAGGGCCTTCTTCCTGCGCTCCACCGGGTCGCCCGTGGCGGCCATGTCCAGGTACCCCTTGTCAATCACGGGGTTGCTGTAGCCCATCCAGTTGCGGGAGCCGCCGGTGATGAAGTAGCTGCCGTAGAGCTCCTCGGGCGTGCCGGTGGTCTGGCAGAAGTAGTAGGACCACAGGGTGTAGTCCAGCTTCTCCGCCCGGCTGAACACCACGGAGGTGTCCACCGGCTCAATGGTGACGTTGATGCCGACCTTGCGGAGCTCGCCGGCGATGAACTCGTTCTGGCGCATGTAGCCGGAGGTGTTACGGGACATCATCTTGACGTCCAGGCCCTTGGGGTAGAGCTCGTTTATGATCTTCTTGGCCTCCGCCAGGTCGGCGTCATGGGGCTGGCGGTAGCCTGGGGTCTTCAGGATGTCCGCGGCGCTGCGGCCAAAGCCGCCGGTGTCCAGCCAGAAGTGGGGGTCTGTGTGGCCGCTGTGGACGACGACGCTGTAGGCCTCCCGGTCAATGGCCAGATTCACGGCCTGCCTTAGCTTCAGGTCATTAAAAGGCGGCTTGGTGGAGTTCATCACCACCCCCTGGGGCCGGCAGCCTGTGCCGTAGGGTAGCGTATAGAACTCCCCTGCGGCGATGCGCTTGTCGTAGATGGGCTTGTTGTCGTCAGTGGGGTGGCCGCCGCTGACGTCCACTTTGCGGGTGAGGAAGGCCGCCTGGATGATGGCCTCGCCGTCCATGAGGACGTAGTCCCACTGGTCAAGGTAGGGTAGGCCGGGCTTGAAGTAGTCGGGGTTACGGGCGTACTGCCAGAGGGCGCCGCGCTGGAAGGACTTGAGGCGGAAGGCGCCGGTGCCATAGGGCCGCTTCTGCAGGTCCGGGGTGACGATGCCCTCGGGGATGATGGTGGAGAAGCCGATGACCAGGATGTTGGCCAGGCCGGCAAAGGGCTGGGTCAGGTGGATCTTGAAGGTGAGGTCGTCCACGACCTCAATGCCGTTATCGGCCCGGTCAATGTCAATGAACTCCTTCATCCAGCCGGAGCGGGCGGAGATGGTCTGGCCGTGGAGGCCCATAATCTTCTCCAGGGACCATTTGACGTCCTTGGAGGTCATGGCCGTGCCGTCCCTGGGGTGGGCGGGCGTGTAGCCAGTCTGGTACTTGACGTTGGGGCGGAGCTTGAAGGTCCACGTCTTGCCGTCGGCGGAGATGGTGTAGGACTCCGCGGCGTCGGGGACGATCTCGTCGCCCTTGGGGTTCCACAGCAGGTTGCTGTACAGCTTCATGTTGTGGACGTTGTGGGCCGAAGAGGTAGCAGTATGGCCGTCAAAGCTCAGGGGGTCCTCTCCCGCGCTGGCCTTGATGAGGCCACCCTTCTTGGGCTGGACGGCAGGGACGGGGGTGGGGGTGCGCGTCGGCGTGGGCGTGGGGGTGGCCACCACTGCCGTGGTCGTCGTAGGCGTGGGGGTCGCCACGGAGGTCACCGGCGTGGGGGTGTTGGTGGCTACGGGCGCCGGCGGCTGTGTGGGCGTGGGCTCCTCCGCCGCGCCGCAGGCCACCGCCGTCAAGAGGCCGAGGGAGACGAGAATACCGAGCACCAGACTGGGACTTCGCCAGAATCCGTGGGACATACCTGCCTCCTGCTGCTAGGGACTTGTCGTGGTGCGGGTGCTCTGAACCGAGGGGTGGCCCTCCTGCCAGCCGTTGCCCCCAAGGCAACGAATGCAGGTATATATCTTTATGATAAATGCACTGGTTTGTCAAGCCTTAGGGGACAAAAACCTGTTGCAATACTATGGCGTGACATGGAGGTCATGAAATCGTACCTGGCCAACAGAGGGTAGGCCAGGCCCGTTGATGGTTGTTGAGGAGCATCCCGTCATAGCGTTGGTGTGAGTGAACCCAAAGAGGGCCTACCCCCTACCTCAATCCTCCCCCGCAAGGGGGGAGGAGGTGATGATGGGCATGGGAAAACCCACGCCTAGGCCTATCTTTCCCGCAAGGGGGGAGGAAGCTATTTTCGTAGGAAAGGCAACGGCTGCTATGGACCAGAAAGAGGCCCGCCTTAGGCGGGCCTCTTTGTCTACGCAGGAGGAGAGACTAGATGTCAGAGCGCCAGATGAGCTCGTTCTTCTCCCGGCTGTACTGGGTGATGCCCAGGGGCAGGTCCTGCACGAAGCTGTAGGCGTTGCGAGAGGTGGTGTGCACCGTTAGCGGGGCGTAGGGCAGGAAGGCGTAGATGGTGTCAATCATCTCTGTCATCTTCTTCTTCTTCTGGACAGGGTCGCTGATGGCGGCCATGTCCAGGTAGCCCTTGTCAATCACGGGGTTGCTGTAGCCCATCCAGTTACGGGAGCCGCCGGTGATGAAGTAGCTGCCGATGAGCTCCTCAGGGGTGTTGGTGGTCTGGCAGAACCAGTAGTTCCACAGAGTGTAGTCCAGCTTCTCCGCCCGGCCAAACACCACTGAGGTGTCCTGGGGGTCAACGGTGACGTTGATGCCCAGCTTGCGCAGCTCTCCCGCAATCATCTCCCCCTGGCGCATATAGCCGGAGGAGTTCCGGGTCATCATCTTGACGTCCAGGCCACTGGGGTACAGCTCCCTGATGACCCGCTTGGCCTCTTCCTGGTCCGCGGTATGGGGCTGCCGGAAGCCGGGGAGCTTCCTGGCCTCCTCCACCGTCATCCCCCAGCCGCCGGCGTCGCCGATGATCTCCGGCTGGGCATAGCCGTCGTGGACGACCGTAGTGTAGGCCTCCCGGTCAATGCCCAGGTTCACGGCCTGGCGCAGCTTGAGGTCGTTGAAGGGTGGCTTGGTGGAGTTCATCACCAGCCCCTGGGGGCGGCAGTCGGAGCTGTAGATGAGCCGGTATATCTCTCCCGACGCCACCTTCTTCTCATAGATCGCCTTGTTGTCCTCGGTGGGATGGCCGCCGCCTACATCTATCTTCCGGGTGAGGAAGGCGGCCTGGACGATGGCGGTGCCATCCATGAGCACGAAGGTCCAGCCATCCAGGTAGGGCAACCCGGGCTTGAAGTAGTCGGGGTTCCGCACGAAGTTCCACAGGGCGGCCCGCTGGGAGGTCTTGAAGTCCACCTTGAAGGGCCCTGACCCGTAGGGGCGCTTCAGCATGTCGTTGGTGACGATGCCCTCGGGTATGATGCCGGAGAAGCCGATGGCCAGGAGGTTGGCCAGGCTGGAGAAGGGCTGGATAAGGTGGACCTTGAAGGTGAGGGCGTCCACGACCTCAATGCCGTTGTCCGCGCGGTCTTGTCCGCGCGGTCAATGTCAATGAACTCCTTCATCCAGCCGGAGCGGGCGGAGATGGTCTGGCCGTGGAGGCCCATGATCTTCTCCAGGGACCACTTGGCGTCTTTGGAGGTCATGGCCGTGCCATCCCGCTCGTGGGCTGGGGTGTAGCCGGTCTGGTACTTGATGCCTGGGCGGAGCTTGAAGGTCCAGACCTTGCCGTCGGCGGAGATGGTGTAGGACTCCGCGGCGTCGGTGACGATCTGGTCGTCCTTGGGGTTCCACAGCAGGGTGCTGTACAGCTTCTGGTTGTAGATGTTGTGGCCCGCAGAGGTGGCTGTGTGGCCGTCAAAGCTGGGCGGGTCCTCCCCTGCGCTGGCCTTGATGAGGCCGCCCTTCTTGGGCTGGACGCTGGGGACGGGGGTGGGGGTGCGCGTCGCCGTGGGCGTGGGGGTGGCCACGATGGCTGTCGTCGTGGTGGGCGTGGGGGTCGCCACGGAGGTCACCGGCGTGGGGGTGTTGGTGGCTACGGGGGCGGGCGGCTGCGTGGGCGTGGGCTCCTCCGCCGCGCCGCAGGCCACCGCGGTCAAGAGGCCGAGGGAGACGAGAATACCGAGCACCAGAGTGGGTCTTCGCCAGAGTTGTTGGGACATGGGGGTCCTCCTGCTGCTTGGGACTTGTCCTGATGCGGGTGCTCTGAACCGAGGTGCGTTCCTCCTGCCAGCCGTTACCATTGATGCACTAGATGAGAGTATATATTTCTACAATACCTGCGGAGATTTGTCAAGTCTGGCGGATATCAATATTCAGTATCAATCAAAAGTTCTTTCTTTTCAGCGTAAACCGTAGTTAATCTTATTACGGACAGTTAAGGTGCGTGTTAGCCATGAAATAAGATGGGAGCTGCTGTGAATACCCGTCTGTATGAAATCAACAGCGACTATTCCTGGGATTGGACGCCATGAAATCGTAGCAAACTTGGCAAAGGGTAAGGCAAGTTCAAGGAGGGACGCAGGAGGGAATCCCCTGGTGGCGTTGGTGCGGGTGAACCAGAAGAGGGCCTACCCCCTACCTCAATCCTCCCCCGCAAGGGGGGAGGAAGCCATTTTCGTAGGAATGGCAACGGCTGCTATGAACAACAAAGAGGCCCGCCTAAGGCGGACCTCTTTGTCTACGCAGGAGGAGAGACTAGATGTCGGAGCGCCAGATGAGCTCGTTCTTCTCCCGGCTGTACTGGGTGATGCCCAGGGGCAGGTCCTGCACGAAGCTGTAGGCGTTGCGCGAGGTGGTGTGCACCGTCAGCGGGGCGTAGGGCAGGAAGGCATAGATGGTGTCAATCATCTCCGTGAGCTTCTTCTTCTTCTGAACTGGGTCGCTGATGGCGGCCATGTCCAGGTACCCCTTGTCAATCGCGGGATTGCTGTAGCCCATCCAGTTGCGGGAGCCGCCGGTGATGAAGTAGCTGCCGATGAGCTCCTCAGGGGTGTTGGTGGTCTGGCAGAACCAGTAGTTCCACAGGTTGTAGTCCAGCTTCTCCGCACGGGAGAAGACGACGGTGGTGTCCACCGGCTCAATGGTGACGTTGATGCCCAGCTTGCGGAGCTCGCCCGCGACCATCTCCCCCTGGCGCATGTAGCCGGAGGTGCTCCGGGTCATCATCTTGACGTCCAGGCCACTGGGGTACAGCTCCTTGATGATCTTCTTGGCCTCGGCCTGGTCGGCGTCATGGGGCTGCCGGAAGCCGGGAAGCTTCCTGACCTCCTCCACCGTCATCCCCCAGCCGCCGGCGTCGGCGATGATCTCAGGCTGGGAGTAGCCGTCGTGGACCACCTGGGAGTAGGCCTCCCGGTCTATGCCCAGGTTCACCGCCTGGCGGAGCTTGAGGTCGTTGAAGGGTGGCTTGGTGGAGTTCATCACCAGCCCCTGGGGGCGGCAGTCGGAGCTGTAGATGAGCCGGTAGATCTCCCCCGACGCCACCTTCTTCTCATAGATGGACTTGTTGTCCTGGGTGGGATGGCCGCCGCTCACGTCCGTCTTCCGGGTGAGGAAGGCCGCCTGCACAATGGCATCGCCGTCCATGAGCACGAAGCTCCACCCGTCCAGGTAGGGCAACCCGGGCTTGAAGTAGTCGGGGTTGCGGGGCAAGTTCCACAGGGCGGCCCGCTGGGAGGTCTTGAAGTCCACCTTGAAGGGCCCGGTCCCGTAGGGGCGCTTCAGCAGGTCGCTGGTGACGATGCCTTCGGGCATGATGACGGAGAAGCCGATGGCCAAGAGGTTGGCCAGGCTGGAGAAGGGCTGGACGAGGTGAATCTTGAAGGTCAGGTCGTCCACGACCTCAATGCCGTTGTCTGCCCGGTCAATGTCAATGAACTCCTTCATCCAGCCGGAGCGGGCGGAGATGGTCTGGCCGTGGAGGCCCATCAACTTCTCCAGGGACCACTTGACGTCCTTGGAGGTCATGGTGGTGCCATCCCGCGGGTGGGCCGGGGTGTAGCCGGTCTGGTACTTGATGCCCGGGCGGAGCTTGAAGGTCCAGACCTTGCCGTCGGCGGAGATGGTGTAGGACTCCGCGGCGTCGAGGACGATCTGGTCGTCCTTGGGGTTCCACAGCAGGGTGCTGTACAGCTTCTGGTTGTAGATGTTGTGGGCGGCCGAGGTGGCCGTGTGGCCGTCAAAGCTGGGCGGGTCTTCGGTGGCGTTCTGCTTGATGATGCCGCCCTTCTTGGGCTGGACGGCGGGGACGGGGGTGGGGGTGCGGGTCGCTGTGGGCGTCGGGGTGGCTACCACGGCCGTCGTCGTCGTAGGCGTGGGGGTCGCCACGGAGGTCACCGGCGTGGGCGTGTTGGTGGCCACAGGCGCCGGCGGCTGCGTGGGCGTGGGCTCCTCCGCCGCGCCGCAGGCCACCGCGGTCAAGAGGCCAAGGGAGACGAGAATACCCAAAAGCAAACTCGGCTTGCGCCAAAAGGACCTAGACATGAAAGCACCCTCCAACGAACTGGACTCCTGCACGACCAACTCCCCAGGCGAGAGGTGGCCCACAGCAGTTTATACTATACGTTTTGCGAATGTCAACGGATTCTTTTCTCTTTATGCCTTATATACGTCATAAACGTAACGATAATGCTCTATTTATTCCACTATCAATACGATAGCAAGATATGCCCACGTGAAGCATAGGGACGTCACGCGCCTTTCATGTCAAAGGAAGAAGGAAGCCGATAGCCACAAGAGGTCTTGCCCGCTTCCATCTGTGAATCGTCTCGTAGTGGAAGGTTGTCGTCTGAAGTCGTGACAACGTTGCAAGAGAAGAACGAATTGCCATTCTAAAAAGGCTTGGCGATGTACCAGAAGCTCACCAGGATCCGACTCGGGATCAGCTACTCCCGACCTTAGCCGGAAGAAGTGAACAACACGCACAAACAAACGGCGACGGGACAGGCCTTGTGTTGAATGGCCTTCAGAGATTGTGATACCATTCACTTACAATCCTTTGCACCTAATCGGAGCAACCCGTGCAGCCTCGCGGTGACACTCTCAACGCTACCATACGCAAGGCCCTGGAAAGCCACGGCAACGGCGCCGTCACCGTTCTCTCCTCCCTGCTAACCCTTGAAGATGCCCTGGGCTATATCCCCCCCGAAGCCATAGAAGAGGTCGCTCATCTCACCCACACCACCGTCAACGACGTCTGGGGCGTGGCGTCATTCTACCCCAACTTTCGCTTTGAGCCGCCATGCGAGCACGTGGTAGAGGTGTGCTGGGGGCCGACCTGCCACCTGATGGGCGCACCCGCCGTCATGAAAGAGGTTCTGGCCACTTTGGGCCTTAACACCGAAGGGGATACCCCAGACAAACGGGTGACCCTCAAGTTCAACACCTGTCTGGGGGCGTGCGCCCAGGGGCCGGTGATGTCTCTTGACCATCACCTGGTGGGCCGGCTGACGCCTCAAGAGGCGGGGAAGCGCCTGTCCGGGGTTGTCGGAATGAAGGGCAACCGTAGCCTTCAATGATCTTGTGGCGAGGCCGCGAGTGGCTCTTTGGAGCTCCTACCTTCTTTTCTCGCATGACACAAGCTTACGAATCTCTGAAGCAGCAGGCCACGGCCCGCCAGCAGGCGCTGGCGGGCAAGCCTCGCGTCCGCATTGGGACGGCCCTGTGCGGGCAGGCCGCCGGCGGCCTGGAGGTGGCGGATGCGTTTCGGGAGGCTGCAAGGGCCCGGAGCCTGGACGCTACGGTGAGCCAGGTGGGCTGCCTGGGGCTGTGCTACGCCGAGCCGCTGGTGGACTTGCAGTGGCCGGGTGGGCCTCGTGTGTTCTATGGCAACGTCTCTCCGGAAGAGGCGTCTGGGCTGGTGGAGGCCCATCTGGTGAGGGGGCAGCCGGTCTGGGAGCGGGCCCTTGCCGTTAGCGGCGATGGGGCTACCGTATCTGGAGATGTTCTCACGCTGGAAGCGCTGGAGATGATGAAGGGCCAGGTGCGTATCGCCCTGCGCAACGCCGGCCACATTGACCCCGCCGATGTGCACGAATACATTGCCACGGGCGGCTACGCCGGGCTGGACAGGGCGCTCTCCGGCATGACGCCCCAGCAGGTGCAAGAGATGGTGGGGGCCTCGGGGCTGCGCGGCAGGGGCGGAGCGGCCTTTCCCACGGGCACCAAGTGGCGATTCCTCATGGGATCGCCAGGGCCGGTAAAGTATATCCTGTGCAACTGCGAGGAGGGCGACCCCGGCGCCTTCAACGACAAAGGTATTCTGGAGAGCGACCCCCACACACTGGTGGAGGGCATGATCCTGGCGGGCTACACCACCGGCGCCTCCAACGGCGTCATCTTCATCCGCCACGGGCATGAGGGCCCGGTGGAGCGGGCCAAGGCTGCGGTACGGGACGCCTACGGGCTGGGGCTTTTGGGCAAGAACATCCTGGGCAGCAGCTTCACCTTCAACGCGGAGGTCTCTCTGGTGGGCGAGTCCTACGTGGCGGGGGAGGAGACGGCCTTGATGGAGGCCATTGAGGGCAAGCGGTCCATGCCGCGTTTCCGTCCTCCCTTCCCGGCGGCCTACGGCGTTTGGGGCAAGCCCAGCAATATCAACAACGTCAAGACCCTGGCTTATGTTCCTGAGATCGTTGCCAAAGGCCCCACTGTTTTCTCGGGCGTGGGCACCGAGCGCTCCAAGGGCACGGCCATCCTCTGCCTCACCGGAGCCATTCGCCGCCCGGGGATGATGGAGGTGCCCATGGGCATGACCCTGCACCAGGCACTGGAGGGGCTGGCGGGCGGCGCGCCCGGCGGCAAGAAGATCAAGCTGTTGCAGACCGGCGGTCCCCTGGGCGGTGTCCTGGGTGGGGACCAGCTAGATGTGCCCCTGGACTTTGACGCCATGGCCAGGGCCGGGGCGATCCTGGGCTCCGGTGGCATCATCGTTGCCGATGAAACGACGTGTGCGGTGGACTTGACCCGTGTGCTGATGACCTTCTGCCAGTTTGAGTCTTGCGGCAAGTGCTTCCCTTGCCGTACGGGCATGACCCACATGATGGAGGTCCTGGAGCGCATCTGCCGCTTCCAGGGCGAATCCATTGACCTGCCGCTCCTGGAGCGCGTAGGGGCCAGCATGGCGGCAGGCTCCCTGTGCGGCCACGGACAGCTCGGTTTCAATCCTGTTCGGTCGGCGCTACGTTTCTTCGGAGATGAGTTCAAGGCCCACATTGAGTCAAAGCGGTGTCCCGCGGGAGTCTGCAACGGCGAGTACCTTACGCCCCAGCGCGCCAGGCGGTAGAATGTAAACCGGAACATTCATGGTGGGAGGTGGCGACGATGCCGGTTATTACGATTCGGGGACATTCTGGCAGCTTTACCAGCGAGATCGCTCGCCGTGCGGCGGACCGCCTGGGGGTGCGCGTGATGGATCGCCAGGTACTGGAGGAGACGGCCAAGCGGCTTAACATGCCCGTGGAGGAGGTGGAGGAGCTGGAGCAGGTGCCTACCACGCGACGGGAGCGCATCCTGGAAGCCCTGGGGCGCCATTTGCAGAATCCGTGGGCGCTGGTTGCAGGCCCCCCAGGCCAGATAGGTGTCATAGGGCTGGCGGCTTATTACGATCACCTCCCCAAGCCCACAGACACCCACGAATATGTGAAGGCGCTGGAGGAGATAGTCCACGACCTGGCCACCGATGCCAGCGTGGTATTCACTACGAAGGGCACCCAGGTCATGCTGAACCAGCATGAGTCGGCCTTCCACGTCTTCATCACCGCCCCCCTGGACGTGCGCGTCAAGCGTATCACGGCTCGGAACCTCATGAGCAGGGAGGAGGACGCCAGGGCCATGATTGCCAGGATAGACGGGCAGCGTAAAGCCTATCTGAAGCGGTACTTTCATGTAGACATGGAGGATCTGAGGCTGTATGACCTGGTGCTCAACACGGCAAAGGTCAGTCCAGAGGTGGCCGTGGATACCATTCTCGCCCTCTCCCGGGGGACAGCTTAAGGCCAATGCGGGCAACCAAAGAACGGCGTGCTTTCTCCCGCCCATTGATGAGCTAAGGACGCATCGCAGTGACCACCGACAACCGTGTGAACATCGTCGTAGACGGCAAAGAGGTGAAGGCCCGACCCGGCTCCGTGGTACTAGAGGCGGCTATAGAGGCTGGCGTCTATGTACCGTATCTATGCTATCACCCCGGCATGAAGCCCTACGCCGCTTGTCGCATGTGCATGGTACAGGAAGAGGTGGACGTGGAGGTGGAAAGGGATGGCCAGAAGGTCAAGGAGAAGCAGCTCCGGCCAGCCTCTGCCTCCTGCACCATGCCGGTGCGGGAGGGCTTGACGGTGCGCACCGCCACGGATGTGGTCCGCGACCTCCAGAAGGGTATCATGGAGATGCTTATCTCTGAGCACCCCCATGGTTGCCTCACCTGCCATCGCATAGAGCTGTGCGGCCCCCAGGACGTGTGCCTTCGTCACGTGTCGGTGAACGACCGGTGCGTCTTCTGCCCCAAAAACGAGCGTTGCGAACTGAAGGACAGCGTCCGGTTCCTGGGGATGGAGATGCTATCGCCCCTGTCCTATAAGACCCGTGGGCTGGAGGTAGAGGTCGCCGACCCCTTCTACGACCGGGACTACAACCTGTGCATCGTCTGCGGGCGGTGCGTGCGCGTCTGCGAGGAGGTGCGCGCCGACAACGCCATCACGTTTGTGGACAAGGCGGGCAAGGCGTTGGTGGGCACGGTGCGCGGCGCCTCGCTGTTGGAGTCGGGGTGCGAGTTCTGCGGTGCCTGCCTGGACGTGTGCCCCGTGGGCGCCCTGGTGGAGCGGGAGCACAAGTGGGACAAGGCAACCCGCGTCTCTCGGTCAGTCTGCCCCCACTGCTCCGTCGGTTGCCAGTTGAACCTGGAAGTGAACCGCCGAGAGAAGGTGGTCCGAGCCATCCCTGAGCTCCATGCCCCTGCCAATCATGGCCAGGCCTGTTTCAAGGGGAAGTTTGGCCTGGAGTTTGTGAACCATAAGGAGAGGCTCAAACGCCCCCTCATCCGGCGCAACGGCCAGCTTCAGGACGCCTCCTGGGAGGAGGCGTTGGCCTTTCTTGCCCAGCAATTGCCGAAGTATCAGGGAGGGCAGTTCGCGGCTATCGCTTCGGCGCGCACCAACAACGAGGGGGCGTATCTCCTGCAAAAGTTCGCCCGGGCCGTCATGGGCAGCAACAACGTGGACGTGGACTCCAACACCCGGCCTGCCCTGGCCCGCGCCCTGGAAGCCCCTCTTGGATACGCCGCCTCCACCAACAGTATCTGGGAACTGGAGAGCGCCCGGTGCATCCTGGTGGTGGACGCCAACATCACCGAGGAGCACAACGTGGTGGGCGTGCCCATCAAGCGCGCTACCCGCAGGGGTGCGCAACTCATCGTCATTGACAGCCGTGAAGTGGAGCTGACACGCTACGCCGCTCTGTGGCTGCGACCGCGGCCCGGCACGACCTTGATCCTCCTGGCAGGCTTGCTCCGTGCCATCCTGGACCAGGGGCTGGAGGATAAGGAGTTCATCCGGGAGAAGGCACAGGGGTTGGAGGAGCTCCGGGTATCTCTGGGGGACTTCCCCCTGGCAAAGGTCGCCGAGGTCACTGGCGTTCCGGCGGAGCGGATCAGTGAAGCGGCCCACACCTTCGCCACGGCGGAGACCGGGGCCATTGCCTACGCCCTGGACAACGCAACCCTGGAGGAGCAGGCAGCCCAGGTGCACGCCCTGGCGAACCTGGCCCTGGCCACGGGCAACCTGGGTAGGCCGTCTACCGGCCTGTATGCCTTGCGGCGTGGCGCCAACGAGCAGGGCGCCGTCGACGTTGGCGCGACGCCCGACCTGCTGCCCGGCTACCAGCGTGTGAGCGACGACGTCGCCCGGCAGGCCGTTGAAAACAGGTGGGGCATCAAGCTGCCTACGGAAGCGGGCCTGGGGCTGACCCAGGTCCTGCGCGCTGCGCGGGAGGGCAGAGTGAAGGCCATGCTCCTCTTGGGCGACAGCTACAACTATGCCAACGGCGAGATGGATGAGGGGTACGAGGCGTTAGAGCGCCTTGGGTTCCTGGTGGTGTGCGACAGCTTCCTTGGGGCTGCCGCCCAGCGCGCCCACGTGGTGCTGCCGGCTGCCACCTTTGCAGAGGAGGAGGGCACCTACACCAACCTGGAGCGCCGGGTGCAGCTTTCCAGCAGGGCCCTGGCGCCCCGCGGGATGGAGGCGCGGCCTGTCTGGCAGGTGGTGTGCCAGCTTGCTCAAGGCATGGACGCCAGAGGCTTTGGCTTCTCTTCCCCGGCTCAGGTGTTTGAGGAGATTGCGTCGGTCTCGCCTATCTACGCAGGGGTCTCCCACCAGCGGCTCATACGGGAGATGGCCTTTACCCTGCGTCCGGACCCCAAGAACCCCCTGCCGACCCAGCTTGCGCACTCGGACAGGGTATCTAGAGGCCTCCAGTGGCCTTGTCTAGGAACGGATTCGTCCGGGATGGCGGTGCTCTACGGCAGCGGTTTTCCCAGCGGCAAGGCGCGGCTTATGCCCGTCAGCGTCCCGGCTTCCTCTCTTAGAGTATCGCCAGCGTACCCGCTGCTCTTCGCCCCCGGGCGCGTACTGGCCCAACATGACCGTGACGTTTCGGTGGAGCGCATCGGCGGCGTGAACCATATCCAGCGGGAGGAGCGGGTGGAGGTCCACCCCGCAGATGCGGCGGCCCTCGGTCTGAAGGCTGGGGACATGGTGGAGGTGGTATGGGCATCGGGGCGCATCCGAGGGGCAGTTGAGGTGCGGGAAGGGCAGCACCAGGGCGTGGTATCTATGACCACCCTCTTCGGAGAGATGGCGACGCGCCTACAGGCTAGCGAAGACCCTGACCCCATGGCCAAGGCGCCGCTCCTTGCAGTACGGGCGGTGAAGCTGGAAAAGGCTACCTAAATAATTCCTGAAAAACGCTCCCATAGGGTCTGTAGCCCTTCTCACGGGGGAGAAACCCTGTCAAAATTGATAGGATACCTCGCAATTTTTTTCACGATTGGAGGAACATGACCACGACGCCATCGCCTAAGGCGCCTCCCAAGCTGCCCCTGGCCACCATCTCCCGTCGGGTAGACGTTACCCACGACCTGTGGAAGATATGGCTGAGGCCAGAGGTGCCTTTCAAGTTCAAGCCCGGTCAGTATTGCACCATCGGCGTGGACGGCCTGGAGCGCGCCTACTCCATCGTCTCCTCGCCCTACGAGCCAGAGGTTGAGCTGTTCATAGAGCTGGTTCCGCCGCCAGACGGCAACCTTACCCCTATCCTGCACAGGATGGGTACGGGCGAGCGGGTGAGCATGCGCCCCAGGGCCAAGGGCATCTTTCTCATGCAGGACCAGTACGTGAACCACCTGATGCTCTCTACCGTGACGGGCGTGGTGCCCTACGTCAGCATCCTGCGCAGCTATCTGCACGATAACCGCCGTGGCCACCGGTTCTTCGTCCTGCAGGGGGCCAGCTACCATGACGAGCTGACCTATGACAAGGAGCTCGGGGAGATGGCCCGCAACCACCCCGGCTTCATCACCTACGTTCCCACCGTCAGCCGCCCGAAGGAGGAGCGCAACCAGGGCTGGACAGGCGAGGGGGGCCGGGTGAACACGCTGCTGGAAAAGTACGTCGCGAAGCTCGGCCTGAAGCCCATTGACACCCTGATCTACGCTTGCGGCCATCCGGGGATGATTGAGGACGTGAAGGTGAGGGGCGCGGCCCTGGGCTTTGAGGTGCAGGAGGAGCGGTTCTGGAAGGACGACGAGTAGATAACCTCACCCCCTGTGTCCCCCTCTCCCGCAGGAGAGGGGGATTTTTTTACGCCATTGCCGCCAGACGCTCCAGGCCCTTCTTTGTATCGCTGGCGACCTTGGAGCTGTCGGCAGAGGCGACACGCTGCTTGAACAGCCAGTAGGTGAACTCCTTCAGCTCGTGTAGCGACAGGCGCACTGGCGTCGGGAGGTTTTTTTCGGCAAAGTAGGTAGCCAGCAACTCCTGCTGGGGCGCGCCGTAGATGCGCTGGTGAGCCATGTCCGTGATGTCCCGGCCTTCCGGCAGTCCATGGGCGGAGCGGTCCTTGCGGACCTCCTCCTCCACCGCCAGCAGCAGCGCCTCCTCCACCACGACGCCGTAGAAGTAGTTGAGGTGCGCCCGGTGCTTCTCCGGCCCGATGAGCTCCTGGAACCGCTCCGGCGTGACCTCCGCCGGGACCTTGCCCTCAAAGAGGAAGGCTTCCCCCTCCTCCGGTGGCACCAGGCCGCCGGCCTCCTCCAGCAGGCGGCCCGCCAGCATCAGCCAGTCAAAGGCCTCCCCCAGAAGAAGGTACTGGTAGCGGACGCCGTCTATCTCCTCGGCAGCCAGGGGCCAGCGCCCCACGGCCAGCAGCAGCGCCTCTTGCCATGGCGTCCCGCTGGCGATGGCCGCGCGCATTTGGCCGATGACCTCGGCTGGAGAGGGCCTGGCGGGCGTGCTGCCGTTGGCCTTGCCGTTGAGGGCAGCGGGCGCGGAAGCCGTATGAGTGGCAGCGGATGTCATGCTGCATAGCCTAACGCATAGACCTACCTTACTGCAATGAAGAAGAGGCGCTTGAAAGGCAAGACGGTCTTGCCGTCCTGTCCCGGGGGATAGGCCTTGCGGACGAGGGCGCCGTACTCCTCCAGGAAAGCCCTCGCCTCGCCTTCATCCAATTGGGCCAGGAGGGGACGGAGGATGCTGCCCTTGGTCCACTCCACCACCGGGTTCTCCCCTGACAGCACGTGGTAGTAGGTGGTCTCCCAGATGTCCAGGCTGGCGACGCGGGGTCTCAGG
The DNA here is from genome assembly GCA_016179765.1 of Chloroflexota bacterium. Taxonomy (GTDB): domain Bacteria; phylum Chloroflexota; class Dehalococcoidia; order Lucifugimonadales; family JACPCL1; genus JACPCL1. Next base: position 9,516 of record JACPCL010000010.1, on the reverse strand, counting down.
ATAGCGTAGTAGGCCGACGCCTCAAGGGTAGGGTGGGCGCGGTAATGCGGTTCCAACCGCTTGCGCCAGGGGCCGCTGTGGATAGCCTCGGTGATGGAGGTGTGTGAAGGAGCGGAGAAGTTCTGGGGCATCTGCACGGCCAGCGCGCCGCCCGGCTTCAGGCCTTCCAGAAGGTGAGGGAAGAGCCGTTGATGGCTGTCCAGCCAGTGCAGAGCAGCGTTGGAGTAGATGAGGTCGCAGGGGGCGTCCGGCTGCCAGACGCTCAGGTCGTCCATCTGCCAGGTGATGTCCTTGCCCAGGGACCGAGCCCGCTCCAGCATCTCCGAAGACGAGTCTACACCGGTGACCTGGGCCTTGGGCCAGCGCTCCTTGAGCAGGACGGTGGCCGTGCCCGTCCCGCAGCCCAGGTCATAGACGGCGCGAGGCGCTTCTAGCGGGATGCGCGCCAACAGGTCCAACGCCGGACGGAGGCGCTCGTTGCCGAAGAGGAGGTACTGCGTGGGGTTCCAGGTGGTCATGGGGGAGGTGTCCTGTGTGGCTACACGGGGTGGTTGTAGTTGAAGTGGGGCATAGCTAGTTTTTCAACGTCCCCTGGATGACCAATATGCATCATTGTTAGGATTCATCTGGTTGCTGTGGTTATCCATTGCTGACTGGTAGGCATCATTGTTCGGGTTCATAGCATCAGACCTGTCATCGTTAGGTGAACGGTCTGGGCTACTATCTTCCGACCAGTCTCCGCCGTCATCATGGGTTTCGCTACTTACAGAGGCAAGATTTGTATTGCTCAATGCTTCTTCGCGCAGGGCAACAAGTTTTGCAGTTTCGGTTGCTTCAATTCGGGATAGCATATTGTCATATGCCTGGACTGTTGTGGCACGCACTTCGCTGGATGCTGGTTCTACTGTGCGGCAGGTGATATTCCTAGACAGATAAAGTGGTGTTAGGCGAATCTCCATGGACAGCCAATACTTTTCCATATAGTTTCGAAACTTCCTGGCTATGCTCTGCCTACCTTCCTCTGTTGTCAGTCGCTCAAGGTAATTACTCAAGTACGAGCGAAGCTCGGTTTCCACGGCAGCCTGCAATACTTCAATAGCACGATTGAACCAAGTTTCAATCGCCATCTTCTGCCTTTCGGAATCTGGTTCAAACGCCGTTGCATAAAGCTCCATACTCAGTGTTTCAAATTTGGTTGGCATATTCACCTCCATTACGTTTAGAGTTTTGTGTCCCTCTGCCCTCCTCGTCCATGCCAGGCGCGGCGGGCCACGGCGTCAGGATAGCACACGCAGTTTGATGGGCGTATGCTCGCGCCCGGCGTACCACTGGCCCACGGTCTCGTCGCCGTACTTGACCCGGAAGAGAGCTATGATGTGGGCCTTAACGGAGGCTCCCTCTGCCTCGGCGACAGGCTCCAGGCGGGCGTTGAAACGGCGACGCTTTATCCGTAGGGTGGCCTCCGGGTGCGCTTCCAGGTTGCGCCCCCAGTGGGTGTCGCCGGTGAGGAAGTAGACGTAGCCTTCGTCGTAGGCGAACCATAGCTCCACGGTGCGGGGCTCGCCGGAGGTGCGGCCCGTGGTGGTCAGGTCAAGCTCCGTGGCTTCTGTGAGCAGCTTTTCGGCTTGCGGGGTCATGGTAACATAGCCCCCTGGTATTGCCGTGTCACTCCGAGGAGCGAAGCGACGAAGAATCTAAGGCTTAAGATGGCTTGGTACGTGTCCTCGAAGTCTTAAGGCGTATGCCACGCCTAGCGCCCCAGATTCTTCGCTTCATTTGCCTGCCTTAGGCGGGCTCACTCGCTCAGAATGACAATGGTGGCTTTCACGCCGTTGCTCCGTGGCACTTCTTGTACTTCTTGCCGCTACCGCAGTAGCAGGGGTCGTTGCGACCGAGCTTGCGCGCGCCGTTCGTCGGCCGCCGCAACTGCCGCTCCCGAGCGCCCAGGGCGTTGGCCATGACCGTCGGGCCGGTGACGCCGGCCTCCTTGGCCGCGCGGGCTGCCTGGGCTGCCGTTGGAGCGGCCCCTGGGGCCGTCTGCCCCTGTTGCACCGGCGCCAGGTGGAAAATCAGATGCACAATGTCATGCTGGATGCGGGCCAGGAGCTCGCTGAAAAACTCGTGGGCCTCCTTTTTGTACATCACCAGGGGGTCGCGCTGGCCGTAGGCCTGGAGGCCAATACTCTCCCGCATGTTCTGCATGGCGGTCAGGTGCTCCACCCAGTGGGAGTCCGTGACTCGCAGCATCACGGCGCGCTCCAGGGCGCGCATGGTCTCGGCGCCAACCTGCTCCTCCCTCTGCTGGTAAAGGGACTGGGCGTGGTCGAAGAGAGCGTCCTGCATCTCCTGGGCCGTTATGTTGGCCAGCTCGTCCCCGGAGAGCTCTGGCGTCAGGGGCATGATGGCCAGGAGGGCCGCCTCCAGGGCCTCTGCGTCCCACTTTTCCCGGTCGCTGTCCCCGGCGTGGGCCGTGATGATGCTGGCGATCTCCTTTTCCAGCATGTCCAGGATGTTGGCCTTCAGGTCAGCGCCCTGTATGATTTTGCGCCGCTCCGCGTAGATAACGCTGCGGTGGAGGTTCGCCACGTCGTCGTAGTCCACCAGGTGTTTGCGTATGTCAAAGTTGTAGGCCTCCACTTTGACCTGGGACTGCCCGATGGCCTTGGTGACCAGGCCCGACTGGATGGGGGAGTCGTCCTCCATGCCGAAGCGGTCCATAATGCCCTTGATACGGTCGCCCCCGAAGCGGCGCATCAGCTCATCTTCCAGGGAGACGTAAAAGCGAGAGGCGCCAGGGTCGCCCTGGCGGCCAGAGCGGCCCCGGAGCTGGTTGTCAATGCGGCGAGACTCGTGGCGCTCGGTGCCCAGGATGAACAGGCCGCCTACCCCTACCACTTGGCGATGCTCCTCCTCCCACTCCTTGGGGTCGCGGCCCTCGGGCGAGCCACCCAGAACGATGTCCGTGCCACGGCCGGCCATGTTGGTGGCGACGGTGACGGCTCCCAACCGGCCTGCTTCGGCGACGATGGTTGCCTCTCGTTCGTGCTGCTTGGCGTTCAGGACGTGGTGAGGGACGCCCCGTCGTTTGAGGACATCGCTCAGGCGCTCGGAGGCTTCAATAGAGGTGGTGCCTACCAGGACGGGGCGGTGCTGGTGATGCAGCTCTTCAATCTGGTCGGAGGCGGCTTTGAACTTGGCCTTTTCCGTCTTGTACACCAGGTCGTTCTGGTCTTCCCGTATCATGGGCTGGTGAGTGGGGATCGCGACCACATCCAGCTTGTAGATTTTGAAGAACTCTTCTCCTTCGGTGGCGGCGGTGCCGGTCATGCCCGCCAGTTTATGGTACAGGCGGAAGTAGTTCTGGAGGGTGATGGTGGCATAGGTAATGTTCTCTCGCTGTACTTTGACGTTTTCCTTAGCTTCAATGGCCTGGTGCAGGCCCTCGGAGTAGCGGCGGCCAGGCATCTGTCGCCCCGTGAACTCGTCCACGATGACCACCTCAGCATCCTGGACGATATAGTCCTTGTCCCGCATGTAGACGGCGTGGGCGCGCAGGGCGTTCTCCACGTAGTGGGTGAGGCCATAGTTGGCGGCGTCGTACAGGTTGGCGACGTTGAGCAACTTCTCTAGCTTGGAGATGCCTTCCGCCGTGAGGATGACGGAGCGCTCCTTTTCTTCCACGTGGTAGTCTTTGTCCGGGTCCAGGCGGGTCACATGCCTGGCCATGGTCTCGTACATTTTGGTGGACTCTTGGGCCGGGCCGCTGATGATCAGGGGTGTGCGGGCCTCGTCAATGAGGATGTTGTCCACCTCGTCCACAATGGCGTAGTGCAGCTCCCGATGGACAAGCTGGCTGAGGTCTCCCACCATGTTGTCCCGCAGATAGTCAAAGCCGAACTCGTTGTTGGTGCCGTAGGTGATGTCCGCGCTGTAGGCCTCTTTGCGGTCCACCTTGCGCAGGTGATGAAGGCCAGGGTTCGCCTCCTCCACCTCCGAGTCGTACAGGTAGGAGACCTCGTGTTGGAGGCAGCCGACGGAGAGGCCGAGCAGGTGGTAGATGGCCCCCATCCACTGGGCGTCGCGCTTGGCAAGGTAGTCGTTGACGGTGACCAGGTGGCAGCCTTTGCCCACCAGGGCGTTGAGGTAGAGGGGCAGGGTGGCGACCAGGGTCTTGCCTTCGCCCGTCTTCATCTCGGCGATGGCCCCCTGGTGCAGCACCATGCCGCCCAGAAGCTGCACGTCGTAGTGGCGCTGGCTGATGGTGCGCACCGCGGCCTCGCGGACGGCGGCGAAGGCCTCGGGCAGGAGGTCTTCCAGGGCGTCGCCGTCGGCCAGGGCCTGTCGGAACTCCTGGGTCTTATCCCGCAGCTCCTCATCGGAGAGGCGCTGGAAGTCCGGCTCCAGGCTGTTGATCAGCTCCACGTTTTTGCGCAGGCGGCCCAGCACTTTTTCATTGGAGCTGATGAAGGGTTTGAGGAGGGAGGAGAGCATTCCAATGCCTACGTCTCAAACATGGCCCCTACGGAGAGGCCGCTATGGATGCGGTGAATGGCCTCGCCCAGGAGGGGCGCTACGGAAAGCACGGTGACCTTGGGGTTGCGTTTGCCATCGGCGATGGGCAGGGTGTCGGTGACCACCATCTCCTTCAGGTTGCTGGCGGCGATGCGGTCCGCCGCGCCGGCGGAGAGGACGCCGTGTGTGCAGCAGGCGTAGATCTCCCTGACGCCTTGCAGCTCCAGGACCTTGGCGGAGCTGATTAGCGTGCCCCCGGTGTCCACCTCGTCGTCCACCATGACGGCAGTTTTGCCATTCACCTCACCTATGACGTTCAGCGTCTCCGTCCGGTCGTTATTCCCCAGCCGTCGCTTCTCCATGATGGCCAGGGGTGCATTGAGGCGCTCGGCCATGTTCCGCGCACGCTTGGTGGCGCCTATGTCCGTAGCCACCACCACCACCTCCTGGAGCTCCTTCTCCTTCAGGTAGCGGGCAAGGATGGGCAGGGCCGTCAACTCGTCCACGGGGATGTTGAAGAAACCTTGTATCTGACCGGCGTGGAGGTCAATGGTAAGGAGACGGTCGGCGCCGGCGGTGGTGAGGAGGTCTGCGATAAGGCGGGCGGTGATGGGTACTCGGGGCTGGTCCTTCTTGTCGGTGCGTCCATAGGCGTAGTAGGGGATGACAGCGGTGATGCGGCCGGCGGAGGCTCGCCTGGCGGCGTCTATCATGATCAGAAGCTCCATGACCCTGTCATTGACAGGATAGGAGAAGGGTTGCACCAGGAAGACGTCCCGCTGGCGGATGTTCTCCTGGAACTGGACGAAGGTGTTGTCGTTGGAGAACTTGAAGACGTTGACGTCTCCAGGAGGTATGCCCAGGTAGTCACAGATGGAGCGGGCCAGCTCTGTGTGGGCGTTGCCGCTAAAGACGCGTAGCTCGTCGTAAGAAGGCATTAGCGACCTCTGTAGTTAGCCTTTCGCTTCTCACGGAAGGCTTCAACGCCTTCCCGGTGGTCCTGGGAGGTGAGGGTAATGGTTTCCGCGGCGGCGGCCATGTGCAAGGCCGTCTCTAGGTCAAACTCCAGACCCTTGTACAGCATGAGCTTGGCCAGGCGGATGGCGATAGGCGGCCCCTGGGCGATGCGCCCCGCCATGTCCATGGTAAAGGGTTCCAGCCGGTCCGGCTCCACCAGGTGGTTGAGCAGGCCATACCGGTGGGCCTCGTCGGCCTCCATGAAGTCGCCCGTAAAGAGGAGCTCCGCCGCCTTGCCCACGCTGCCCAGGGCGCGGGCGTAGAGCCATGTGCCGCCGTAGCCAGGGAAGAGGCCGATGCGGACAAAGGCGACCATGAAGCGCGCCTGGGGCGAGCCGATGCGGATATCGCAGGCGCAGGCCAGGTCAAAGCCGGCCCCCACAGCCACGCCGTTGATCATGGCGATGGTGGGTTTCTCCATGCGCTGGAGGCCCAGGATGAGGCGCTGGGCATTGCGGAAGCCCCGGCGGACCTCCTCGGCGCTGCGCTCGCCGGAATGGGGCCCCTGCTCGCGGCCGCCGCCGGCCATGCCGCCCGTATCGGCCCCGGAGCAGAAGCCACGGCCGGCGCCGGTGAGCACCAGGACACGCATATCGTCATCGGCGGCCACGTCCTCCACGGCCTCCGCCAGCTCAAGGCCCATCTGGGCGTTGATGGCGTTGAGGCGGTCCGGCCGGTTCAGGGTGAGCCTGGCGATGTGTGTATCGGGGTTCTTGTCCAGGATAACGCTTTCGTAGGGGGGCATGAGGGCCTCGCTTGCCGAAACTCCCTGCCAGGCGATTATAGCATACGGGGTCTTCCCTTCTCAGGTGCTTCATTCCCATTTCCCCAAACCACTCAGGGGAGGTGCTTGATGGAACCGATTGATCCGACTACACTGCCTCCATCCAAGAGGAGGAGGCTGCCGTGCCCAATATCACATGCCCCTACTGCAACTTGTACCAGGATATGCGAATAGCGGCAATAGCTGAAGAACCTAATGGGACGGGATTTCTTCGTGGATTGGCCTTCTGCCGTACTTGTCGGAACGTCGTCTATTTCAAGACTGACGAAGGTCGTGACATTGTTCGTGAGCAATATCCATCAAGTAAAGTTCGGCAGGCCCCATCAGAATTGCCAGACAACGTGAAGAAGTCTTACCAGGAAGCTCTTGTTTGTTTTGCGGTCGATGCGCCGAACGGAGCGTTACTCATGTGCCGCAGAGCTATGGTAGATGCGCTCATCGGATTGGGCGCACCATCAAAAGGCGACCTACCTACACAATTGAAGGCTCTGGTGGACTCACACAAACTCACGCCTGACCTAAAGGACTGGGCAGACCACGCTCGGATAGGCGGGAAATTAGCTGGACATGGGACTGGTGGCGATGAGTGGGGCGACCCTAGCAAGATTTGGGGCGAACAAGCCGATGCTGAGGCAGTGATAGAGTTCTGCGATGCGTTCTTTGAGTATATCTATGTGCTCCCTAAGCGGAACGCAGATAGGCGCTCTAGGACAGGGACAACGCCTGCATCTCCACGAGCGCCAGGTAGCAATGCACCGTAACCTTCCGTAGTCCACGCACCCTTTGACACGGGGCCAGGTAGGGGGACAATGCTGCTGTTGGGCACAAGACTCCCATCAGGAGATGGCGCTATGCGCAAGGTGGTCATCATCAGCGGGGCCAGGACGCCCATCGGCAGGTTTGGCGGAACCTTCAAGGGCCTTCCCGCCTCGGATCTGGGGGCCATCGCCATCAAGGCCGCCCTGGAACGGGCCGGCCTCTCGCCCTCCCACGTGGACGAGGTCATCTTGGGCAACGCCTTGCAGTCGGAAGAGGCGGGCTACGCCGCGCGCCTCGCCGCGCTGAAGGCGGGCATTCCCCAGGAGGTCCCCGCCATCGCCGTCAACCGCCAGTGCTCCTCTGGGCTGGAGGCTATCAACCTGGCGGCCCTGGCCATCTGCGCCGAGGAGGCGGAGGTGGTCGTGGCTGGTGGACTGGAAAGCATGAGCACCGCGCCGTACTTCGCGCGCAACGTCCGATGGGACGGCCTGCGCATGGGCAATGGCGTCCTGGACGACTCCCTGGTGGAGGGTCTGAGCTGCCCGGTGAACCACTACCACATGGGCGTGACGGCGGAGAACGTGGCGGCGACCTTTGAGGTGACCCGCGCTGACCAGGACCAGCTTGCCCTCCTGAGCCACCAGCGGGCGGTGAAGGCGTGGGAGGAGGGCCGCTTCGCCAGGCAGGTCGTCCCCGTCTCCGTGCCGCAGCGCAGGGGCAGCCCTCTCCTGGTGGAGCGGGACGAGCAACCCCGAGCCGACACCACTCTGGAGTCCCTGGCCGCGCTGAAGCCGGCCTTCAAGAAGGACGGCACCGTCACGCCTGGCAACTCCTCGGGCATTAACGACGGGGCCGCCGCCGTGGTGGTCATGTCCGAGGAGCGGGCCAAGGCCCTGGGGCTGAAGCCCCGGCTGGCCTGGGTAGGCAGGGCCATCGCAGGGGTGGACCCCGCCCTCATGGGCACGGGGCCGGTGCCAGCCGTGCGCAAGGTGCTGGCCAAGACAGGGATGTCCCTGAAGGACATAGACCTCATTGAACTGAACGAGGCCTTCGCGGCCCAGGCCCTCTACTGCATTCGGGAGCTGGGCCTGGACATGGAGAGGACGAACGTCAACGGCAGTGGCATCTCGCTGGGGCACCCGGTGGGGGCCACGGGGGCCGTGATGACGGTGAAGCTGATGGAGGAGCTGGCCCGGCAGGACAAGGAGGTGGGCCTGGTGACCATGTGCGTGGGCGGCGGCCAGGGGTGCGCGACGCTCTTCCGGCGCCTGAGCTGACGCAGGCGCAACGCCTCCAAGTAGATCTGTGGACCTGCAAGAGCCGTGTGCAGTAAAGGTGAGTAGCACCCTTATTTGAGCGCGGAACGTGGATTGCAGAAGCGAAGCGGGAGAGGCAACTGATGCTGTTCCAGGGCGTGAGCGATTCCTTTGAACGCGGACTGGGTTATCTGACCGACCCGCGTTTCCGCAGAACGCACGGGGTCATCATCGTCGTGGCCCTCGTCTTGCATCTTGCCACGCACTATGCCACCTACTTCCCACAGATGCGCCAGATTCTAGGAACGCTTCCCTACTTCAGGCTTCACGCCATTCACGAGGCTGAGTTCCTGCTCATCGTGGTCTATGCGGGCATCGTCTTCGGCATGAAGGGCGGGCTTTTGGCTCTTCTTACCACTGTTATATCTTCCATACCCTTCATTTTCACGCCGTACATTTTTGGCAGGAGCCCGCAGCCTAACGAAATCCGGGACTTAGTGTTGCAGGTGGCCATTGTCTTGACAATGGGGTTCCTCATCGTGCTTCTTTACGGTACAGAGTCCCGTCGCCGCAGGGCAGAAACGCAAGCAGTTATCCTTCTTGAAACCGATGCCGTCAAAAACGAATTCTTGTCTATGGCGTCCAACGCGTTTCGCATGCCGCTGACCACCCTTTACGGCTTCAGCGAACTGCTGTTAACGCAGGACGTCTCGGAGGAACGAAGGCGGGAGTGGCTGGAGCGTATCCATAAAGACAGCGAGCGCCTTTCCAAAATCCTTGATGACCTGCTGACCTTCTCTCGCGTTCAGTCAGGCCGACTGGCAGTGCGCAGGGAAAAGCTAGAAATCAGTTTGGTTATCCAGGAGATGATGGGCTACGTTAGCGCCACCACCAACCGTCACACCCTTAAGGTGGATGCGCCACCGAGGCTACCACCGGTCGTTGCAGACAAGGATAAGCTGACCCAGGTGTTTGTCAATTTCCTCAGTAATGCCATCAAATACAGCCCCAAGGGAGGGCAGATTACTATATCCGTCTCTGAAGATACACCAAAGCAGAGACTGGTTGTTGGCGTAGCCGACCAGGGTATAGCAGGGTGTTGAAAAAGGCTGTTGTAACCAGATAGATGGGATATTTTCTTGGTGAAGGGTGGCTTTTGGTGTCTTCCGATCCGGTTTTCTTGCCCTT
>JACPCL010000009.1 GCA_016179765.1 Chloroflexota bacterium | reverse complement strand
CCGCGCATACTATACTCCTCGTGCAAGCTGCCCCTATTATCCCTCACCTCCCCCTTCTCTTATCCCTTCTTCACCCCGACTTTTTCATCACCCTGATAGTTATTGCGCCGGAGGACCAAGCGCAACTTTTCTCCGCATTCTATAGGGTGCACAGGCCCGAGACCGCAGACATTCAGGGCACTGGCCTAGGTCTGTACGTGGTCAAGTCTCTGGTGGAGCTTCTCGGGGGCGAGATGTGGCTGAAAAGTGAGGTGGGTAAGGGGTCTACCTTCTATTTCACGCTGCCGTTGTGGCAGCCTGGATCAGCCATAGATGCCGAGCCTGCGGCGGTGTAAACCCCCACGGGCGCTCACAGATACCATGTGTAGGGGGCGGATTGCAAGCCCGCCCCCTACCATTGATGGCCTGTGCACCACCTGCTTCTTACCCTCACTTCTTGAACACCTCCACCACCTTATCCAGGATATGGTGCGCCACCTCGTACTTGGTCATAAGGGGCAAGTCCAGAACTCCGCCATCTTTATCCAGGATGGTGACCTTATTGGTGTCCACGCCGAACCCAGCGCCCTCCATGGTAATGTCGTTGGCAACAATGAACTCCAGCCCCTTCTTGAGGATCTTTTTCTGAGCGTTTTCCAGCAGATCCTGGCTCTCGGCGGCGAAGCCCACCTTCATCACGGAGCTGGGCACCTCCACGAAGAAGTCTGCGTTCTCCACCAGGTGCAGGGTGAGGCCCTTCGTTCCCCCTTCGTCAGATTTCTTGATCTTCTGACCTGATACCTGCTTCACGCGGTAGTCGCTGACGGCGGCGGCCATGATGAGGACGTCCGCCTCTTGGCAGGCGCTGAGAACGGCGTCCCGCATCTGGGCGACGCTTTCCACCACCTTCGCCTCTACTGTGGGGGGTATGGGCAGGGCGTTGGCCGTGGGAGTGGTTACCAGGATGGCGCGGGCGCCCCGGTCCCGGGCAGCCTCGGCGATGGCGTAGCCCATCTTGCCGGAGGAGCGGTTGGTGATGACGCGCACGGGGTCTACAGGCTCCATGGTGCCGCCGGCGCTGACCACGATGGTGTGGCTGGCCAGGTCTCCCTTTTTGCCGAGGAGGGCGCTGATGTGGCCGAGGAGGGTCGCCGGCTCTACCAGGCGGCCCCATCCCCACAGTCCTGACGCCAGGCGTCCACGCTCCGGGCCAACGATGGTGACGCCACGGCCTTTCAGCGTGTCCAGGTTGGCCTGCACCGCGGGGTTCTCGTACATATGGGCGTCCATGGCAGGGGCCACCATCACCGGTGCGGCGGTGGCCAGGACGGTGGTGGTGAGGGGGTCGTCGGCCATGCCGTAGGCCAGCTTGGCGATGGTGTGTGCGGTGGCCGGAGCGATGACGACGATGTCGGCCCGCTCCGCCAGGGCCACGTGCTCAATACTCATTTCGGAGTCGGGGTCAAAGACATCGGTCACCACTGGCCGGTGGGTGATGCTGCGGAAGGTGAGGGGCGTCACGAACTGCGTGGCCCCGTGACTGAGCACCACATTCACCTCTGCCCCCGCCTGGACCAGCTTGCTGGCCAGGTCTACCGCCTTGTAGCAGGCGATGCTCCCCGTGACGCCCAGGACGATGTGCTTGTGCTCCAGCGCGCTCTTCATGTTCCACTCCCCCCTGGCTTGTTCAACTCGTAGATCCAGCGGAGCCCTAGCAGGGTCAGCTCGCTGTTCACCTCGTCAAAGACCGTGGACCCGTGGGCCACCAGCCCCGCGAACCCTCCAGTGCCCACGACTTTGGCGCCCTCGCCCAGCTCACGCTTGAAGCGGCGCACCATCCCTTCAACCATGTCCACGTGGCTAAAGACCAGGCCGGACTGAATGGCCTGGACGTTGTTCTTGCCAATGGCGCTGGCCGGGGCAACTAGCTCCACCCCGCGTAGCTGGGAGGTGGCGCCCAGAAGGGCGTCCGCCGCCGAGCGCAGGCCTGGAGCGATGGCCCCGCCAATGAAGTCGGCGCTGGCGGTGACGCCGTCAAAGACGGTGGCGGTGCCGCAGTCCACCACGATGACGGGGCCGCCGTACAGGTGGTAGGCCGCCGCGGCATCCACGATGCGGTCCGCTCCCACGGAGCGGGGATCATCGTACACGATCCGGAGGCCCGTGCGGATGCCCGGGCCGACGACCAAGGGGCGAGTGTGGAACACCTCCTGGCACACCTCAGTGAAGACGGCCGTCATGGACGGCACAACGCTGCACATCACCACCGCGTTAATATCCTTCGGCGCTACGCCTCTCAAAGAGAGAAGGTTGGCCAGCAACAGCTCGTACTCGTCGGGCATACGGTGAGCCTCCGTCGCCAGCCGCCAGGCGGCCCGCTCCCTTTCCCCGTTGAACACCACCACTTTGACGTTGGTGTTGCCGATGTCAATGGCGAGAAGCATTACCTATGGTCCTGGTTCATTTCATGGATCATGCGCAGGCCAATAAGGGTGAGGTCCAGGCCTATGGCGTCAAAGACGTTGGTCTCTTTGGCGATAAGGGGTGCTTCGCCCCCCGTGGCTACCACCTTGGCCTCTTGGCCCACCTCTCGCTTAAACCGGCGCACCATCCCCTCCACCATGTCCACGTGTCCCAGCATCACGCCGGACTGGATGGCCTGCACGGTGTTGCGGGCGATGGCGCTGGCGGGGGCCACCAGCTCCACCCGCCGCAGTTGAGAGGTGGCGGTGAACAGGGATTCGGCGGCAATGCGCAGGCCTGGGGCAATGGCCCCGCCCAGGTACTCCGCCTGGGCGGAGATGGCGTCAAAGACCGTGGGCGTGCCGAAGTCCACGATAATCAGCGGGCCGCCGTAGATGCGATAGGCCGCTGTCGCATTCACAATGCGGTCGGCGCCGACGTCTCTCGGATTGTCGTATAAGACCTTGATGCCCGTGCGGATGCCCGCGCCGATCACCAGAGGCTTGATGTGGAAGAAGCTCTCGCACAGATCGGCGAAGACCTGGGTAAGGGGCGGCACGGTGCTGCAAATGGCAACGGCGCTAATGTCAGCAGGGGCAATGCCTCGCATGGGGAGCAGGTTCAGCAGGATGAGGCCGTACTCGTCCGGCATGCGGCGGGCGTCGGTAGCCAGCCGCCAGGTGGCTTTGAGGGTTTCGCCCTGAAAGACGCCCAGGGTAACGTTGGTGTTGCCGATGTCAATGGCGAGGAGCATAGCTCGTGCGATGAGTCTCCAAAGATAGCGGGGCTATTATAGCAGGTCACCGAGTCACCTCACCCGTGACTGTTACATGTGGGGTTGGTGAAATCCGCCTGCGGCGGATTACCCCTCATCCCAACCTTCTCCCACAAGGGGAGAAGGGGGAATCCCCTCTCCCTTGATGGGTGAGGGTGAGACCAACCAAATCTGTAACAGTCACCCTCACCCACTTGGTCCCCCTATGGGAGAGGGGAAGGTTTCTCCTTTTTCTGTTTTAGCGTTTTGATTTGCTTTGGCAGCTCCGGCAGCAGGTCGCTTGCGATCATGCCGGCGTCCCCCAAGTCCTGGCGCAGTGCTTCACCTGCGGCGCCATGGAGGTATACGCCGCAGGCGGCGGCATCGTAGGGGGAGAGGCCCTGGGCCAGCAGGCCGGCGATGGCCCCCGCCAGCACATCGCCGGTGCCGGCCGTTGCGAGGCCAGGATTGGCGAAGGGGCTGACTCTGGCGACGCCCTCAGGGGAGGCGACGATGGTGTAGGCCCCTTTCAGAACCAAGGTCTGCCCCCAGGCCTGAGCTGCCTGTATAGCTACCTGCAAACGGTGCGCCTGCACGTCAGCGGCGGCGCTTCCCAACAGGCGGGCCATCTCGCCGGGATGGGGAGTAAGGATAGCCCTGGCCTTGAGGCGGGTGTGCCAGCCGTCTAAGGTAGCCAGGCTGTTGAGGGCGTCGGCGTCCAGGACCACGGGTTTGCCAGCCATGCTGGGGCTGTCCAGGAGGAGCCGGTTGAGCACGATGCGTAGGTCGTCCTCGTTTCCCAGGCCACAACCTACCAGCAATACGTCATACTCTCCCAGGTTTTGGCGAAGGTCATCTAGGGCGTGGACGCTTATCCTGCCCCCTGACGTCTCTGGCAAGGGGAGGTGGGTGACCTCAGTGAGTTTTGCCGCCAGGATAGGGTAGATGCCCTGGGGGGCGGCCAGGGTCACCAGGCCCGCGCCCACGCGGTAGGCGCCGCAACACGCCAGGTAGGCGGCTCCCACGTAGCTGCGGGAGCCGGCAATGGCGAGCAGCCGGCCAAAAGAACCCTTGTGAGCGTCCAGGGGCCGCGGGGGTAGCAGGGACTTGGCCAGCTCTGGCGTGATCAGGTCAATAGGGATGCTATTATCCAGCCCTTGGGGAATGCCGATGTCCGCGACCTTCAGGCGGCCCGTGGCCGTTGAGCCCGGGAAGATGAAATGACCTACCTTGGGATAGCCCAGGGCGATGGTGACATCGGCGGAGGGCGTGGCGGGGTCAAGCTCCCCGGTGTCGGCGTTGAGGCCCGTAGGCAGGTCCACGGCCAGGACATTGATGTTCCTTGCGGCACGGGCCTCGGTCACGAACCCCAGCACCTCGGCCATCTTGCCCTCAAGTGGTCTGGCTTTGCCGGTGCCCAGGAGTGCGTCTATGACAAGGGGACCCGGGGCAAGCTGGCGTTTGAGATTCTCGTAAGAGGAGTCCGCCTCGGCGCTGAGGATAAGGGCGCCCCGGTCCTCCAGCAGGGCGACTCTGGGGTCCGGGTTCTTGCGCGGGGCGCACAGGTAGACGCACACCCTTGCGCCCCACTGGTGCAGGTAGCGTGCGGCCACAAGGCCATCGCCGCCGTTGTTGCCAGGGCCGACCAGCACCAGCACCCGCGCGCCCCTGGGATTGGCGAGGGCCTGAATGGCGTGGTCCGCCACGGCAAGGCCCGCCTTTTCCATCAAGGCATCGGTGGAGACCCCGCGCTCCGCCGCTGCGGCCTCCAGGTTACCCATCTGCGCCACCGTCACGATCTTCATGGTGCATCCCGCTTTTCAATGACCACCGAAGCCACCGCGTACTCCCTGGAATGGGAGAGGCTGAGGGCCGAGTGTAGCACCCCCTGGCGCTCGGCCACCTGGGCGGCCCGCCCGTGCAGGCGGATGGAAGGGGCGCCGCCTCTGGCCCGTACCACCTCTATATCCCGCCAGCCCACGCCGCGGATGCCGGTGCCCAGGGCCTTCATCATGGCTTCTTTGGCGGCGAAGCGGGAGGCGAGCTGGGGCGCTCGGCCCCGGCAGTAGGCGATTTCTGCTTCAGTGTAGATGCGGCGCAGGAACCGGTGGCCGAAGCGCAGAAGGGTCTGGCTAATGCGGTCTATCTCAATAATGTCAATGCCCACGGCGTGCATGGCTTGCCTGCATGATGTGGATGGGGTGATTATATCTGCGGAGAGCGAGGAGTGTCTATCAAATAAGGGGTTAAGACCTTGAAACTGGCGCCTCGGCGAGAGGCTCCCTGTGCTATCATAGCTCTTAGCAGGGTGCTGAAGAACACCCCCAAACCCCCTCAAGGGGGTTCAAGGTGTCCCCTTCTGGGATTGATTTGTATCCCGGCACGTCGGGACCCCCGCCAAAGGGGCTACGCCCCTCTGGACTTCCCTTTCTTCCGTAGCCTGCTAGCATGGCCCAAGGAGCGCTTGTGACGGCGAAGGTCATTGACGGCGTGCAGATCGCCCAGCAGGTCCGGGATGAGGTGGCGGCTAGGGTGCGCGACATGGCGCGCCGGCGCGGGGTAACACCTGGGCTTGCCGTGGTGCTGGTCGGCGACAACCCCGCCTCGGCCTCCTACGTCCGCGGCAAAGAGAAGGCCTGCCAGGAGGTGGGCATCGTCACGGAGACCTTCCACCTTCCTGGCGACGCCACCGAGGGACAGGTGCTGGCCCTGGTGGAGCGGTTGAACAGCGACAGCCGCTACCACGGTATCCTGACACAACTGCCTTTTCCGCCTCAGGTCCATGAGGCCACGGTCGTACGCTCCCTCAATCCCGCCAAGGACGTGGATGGCTTGCACCCATATAGCGTGGGCCTTCTGGCTATGGGGGAGCCGCGATTCATACCGGCCACGCCCTATGGCATTCAGCAGCTCCTGGTGCGCACGGGGAACGACCCGGCGGGCAAACACGTGGTGGTGTGCGGCAGGAGCAACCTGGTGGGCAGGCCCCTGGCTCTTTTGCTGGCCCAAAAGCAGGAGGGCGCCAATGCCACCGTCACCCTCTGCCACACGGGGACGCGGGACCTGGCGTACTTTACGCGCCAGGCGGACATCCTGGTGGCCGCTATGGGCCGCCCCTGGGTCATCAAGGGGGAGATGGTGAAGCCGGGCGCGGTGGTCATAGACGTGGGCATCAACCGGGTAGAGGATAAGACGCGGCGGCAGGGCTACCGCCTGGTAGGCGACGTGGACTACGACGCTGTCAAAGAGGCGGCGGGCGCCATAACCCCCGTGCCCGGCGGAGTCGGCCCCATGACCGTGGCGATGCTGCTGGTCAACACCCTGAAGGCAGCCCAGCTTGCCGAGGGTAGGACTGATCCAACGGGCGCCCCAGTCGCCAGTTCCTGATGGCCGTCTTTCTGGAGCGGCACCAAATTTGGGAGGTCTCCCCATGAGCCTGATGACGGACAAGGGTGTGCGAACAGTCCTGGAGGAGTTCCGGTGGCGGGGGATGGTCCACCGCACCGAGGACGGCCAGGAGGTGTATACCCCGGGCCTGGATACGCTGCTGGCCCAGGAGAAGGTCACCGCCTACATAGGATTTGACCCCTCCGCCGATAGCCTGCACGTGGGCAACCTACTCCAGATCATGAACCTGGTGCGCATACAACGCTTTGGCCACAACCCTATCGCCATCGTCGGCGGCGGCACGGGGCTGATTGGGGACCCAGGCGGCAAGACGACGGAGCGCCCGCTCTTGACCCGCGAGGAGCTAGCCCGCAACGTGGTGCACATTCGGGAGCAGCTTGCCCGCTACCTGGACTTCAACGCCAGGAATGCGGCCCGGCTCGTAAACAACGCCGACTGGCTGGACGCCATCAAGCTCATGGACTTCCTGCGGGATGTGGGTAAGCACTTCACCGTCAACTACATGCTGGCCAAGGACTCCGTGCAGGGCC
This sequence comes from Chloroflexota bacterium, assembly GCA_016179765.1. Classification (GTDB taxonomy): domain Bacteria; phylum Chloroflexota; class Dehalococcoidia; order Lucifugimonadales; family JACPCL1; genus JACPCL1. The sequence continues at coordinate 15,600 of JACPCL010000009.1, read as the reverse complement.
GAATGACCGGCGGCATCTCCTTCACCGAGTTCAGCTACATGCTCCTCCAGGCCTACGACTACCACATGCTCCACCAGAACTACGGCTGCAACCTCCAGTTGGGCGGCAGCGACCAGTGGGGCAACATCACCGCGGGCATTGAGCTGATCCGAAGGTTGACTGGCCACGAGGTCCACGCCCTTGTGACACCGCTGATTATGACATCAGCCGGCGTGAAGTTTGGCAAGACCGAAGCGGGAGCCGTATGGCTGGACGCCAAGAAGACCTCTCCCTTTAAGTTCTACCAGTTCTGGCTCAACACTGCGGACGCCGATGTGGCTCGGTATCTGAAGTTCTTCACCCTGGCGACGCCGGACGTGGTTGCGCAGCTTGAAGCGGTGACGGTGGAGCGCCCGGAGCGTCGGGAGGCCCAGCGCCGCCTGGCCGACGACGTGACGCGCATGACCCACGGCGAGACGGAGCTCGTCAAGGCCCGCCGCGCCTCTGAGGTGCTCTTTGGCGGCGACGTCGCGGGCCTGAGTGCCCAGGAGATGCTGGAGGTGTTTGAGGATGTGCCTTCTATCTCGGCGCCACGACAACGCCTGGAAGGGGAGGGGGTAGCCCTGGTGGACCTCCTGGTGGAGTCTGGCCTGGCCCCGTCCCGCGCCGAGGGCCGCCGCCTGGTGCAGTCCGGCGGCGTGACCGTGAACAGCCAGCGCGTGACCGACGCCCGCGCCGCCGTGACGCTGGCGGACGCCATTGAAGGGAGGGTGGTGGTGCTGCGGCGCGGCGCACGGGAGCGGCGGCTGGTGCGGGTGGAAGGGTAGGGGCCGTGAAGCTCTATCAGGTGGTTGTAGCGCTGATTGCCACGAGTACGGAGAATAGCTGATGTCCTTGCCTTCGGGAGTCCTCGATGTAAAGAACAGGAGTGAGAATTGGAGGACAGCACTGGCTTTTGCCCCCTTTTTGACCAATGGAACGACCCACTTGCTGGCAAACAAGCTTCTTCCCGGCGGGCAGTTTCTACGGGGCCAGATCCAATTGGAGCTCTTCTGGAGTGGGGTGCGTGATGTGTTGCATAAGCGAGATGGTACACATGGGCGGAGACGCGAAGACGCTCAGAGACTTGCCACCGAGATCACTGGATTGTACGCCGCGCATTTCAGCGATTTGCGGGAATGTGTTGGCTCCTTTCGTGTTGGCTCCAGGCCGGGTTTCTTACAGCTAGATGAAAGATCGTACAGGGTTCCGACAAGCCGGGAAGGCCAGGTCAAGTTCTATTATGAGATGCAGAACACCGAGATTGATGTGGTGTTGTGGGCGCCTGGCTACCTCTTTGTCGGTGAGATGAAATCAGAGAGTAACTTCGGCGCGAGCCGCAAGAATATCCTCGTTCACCAACTTATCAGGGAATACGTCATGGCCAAAATAGCTCTCTTGCTTAGGCCCGCCGACGAGTCGGTGGCGATAGTTCCATTTGTGGTTGGAGAGAAGAAGCGCTATCTGCACAGCAATAGTCAGGTAGGGTTCTTGGTGTATCGGGGATGGCTGAGGAAAGAGAATGTCCTGTCATGGTCTGACCTGACACAGGTGGCATAATGGACGACGAGTTCTGCCTCACGGAAATCGCCGCGAAAACGGCGCCCTCCTGTCACCCCTTGGCCTCACCGTGATATAATTCACAATAGCGCTACATATATGTAAGGAGCATACCCTATGGCGGTCAACTTGCGTATCCCGGGGCCTACCCCGTGTCCTGAGGAGGTGCTGGAGGCGGGGGCCCACCCCATGATCAACCACCGTGGCCCTGAGTTCCGGGAGATGATTCTCCGCATTACCGACCGGCTCAAGAAGCTGTTCTACACCAAGAATGACCTGTACGTCCTCACCGCCTCCGGCACCGGCGCTATGGAGGCGGCCGTCGTCAACACCCTGTCGCCGGGCGACCGGGTGCTGGCCGTCAGCATTGGCGAGTTCGGCGACCGGTTCGCAGAAGTTGCACGGGCCTACTGGGCTGACGTGGTTGACCTGAAGTTTGACCCCGGCACGCCTGCGGACCCGGATGCCATCCGCTCTGCCCTCAAAGCCGACGCCCGCATCAAAGCGGTGCTGGTCACCCACAACGAGACCTCCACCGGCATCACCAACGATATACAGTCCATTGCCAAGGTGGTGAAGGGCGAGTTCAACAAGCTGCTCATTGTAGACGCCATCAGCAGCATCGGCTCCATCCCGTGCCCCGTGGATGACTGGAACCTGGACGTCGTGACCAGCGGCTCTCAGAAGGGATGGATGGCTCCTCCCGGCCTGGCCTTCATCAGCATGAGCCAGACGGCCTGGCAGGCTCAGGCCCAGGCCCGGATGCCCCGCTTCTATTTTGACCTGGCCGCCGCCAAGCGGTACCTCCAGCGAGGCCAGACCCCCTGGACCCCCGCAGTCTCCGTCTTCTACTCCCTGGACGCCTCCCTGGACCTGATTGACAAGGAGGGCATGGAGAGCGTCTTTACCCGCCACGCTTTGATAGCGAAGAAGTGCCGCGAGGGCGTGAAGTCCCTGGGCCTCAAGCTCCTGGCCGACGAGCGGTTCGCTTCCAACACCGTAACGGCGGTGCGCGTGCCGGAGGGCGTGAAGGCCGCCGACATTATCAGCCGAATGAACACCGAGGAGAACACCGTGCTGGCCAGCGGCCAGGGCAAGCTAGACGGCAAGATCTTCCGGGTAGGCCATCTGGGCTACTGCTCTGAAGGCGACATCCAAGGTGTGGTTGACGGCCTGAAGAGGGTGTTGCCCAAGGTAGGGTATAGAGGGTAGGGGCTGTTCCTAAATGGTTTTCTTTACCCCAGCCTGAAGGCTGGGACATCTTGCCGCCCCCTACAGGGAGGGGCGCCAAAAGGTTATAGAGTATAATGTCACGCAGAGTCCCGACGGCGTCGGGACTCTGCGTGACATCTTTTGTCATGAGGAGTCTTCCATGCCAAAGGTCCTTGTAGCGGATCGTATTGCCCAGGAGGGGGTTGACGCCCTGAAGCAGCGAGGCGTCCAGGTGGATGTCAAAACCGGCCTGCCCAAGGAGGAGCTGAAGTCCACCATCGTTGACTATGATGCCCTGGTGGTCCGCAGCGAGACCCAGGTGACGGCGGACCTTATAGAGGCGGGCAAGAAGCTCATAGTCATAGGCCGCGCGGGAGTGGGGGTGGACAACATAGACCTGGAAGCCGCCACGCGCCGGGGCATAGCCGTCGTCAACGCCCCCACCGGCAATACCCTGGCCGCCGCGGAGCATTCCGTTGCCCTCATGCTGGCCCTGGCCCGCCACGTGCCCCAGGCCAGCGCCTCGCTACGGGAGGGCAAGTGGAACCGCAGCGCCTTCGTCGGGGTGGAGCTTCGGGGCAAGACCCTGGGTATCGTGGGCCTTGGCCGCGTTGGGTCTGAGGTTGCCCGCCGCGCCGCCAGCTTCAACATGCGGTTGCTAGGCTACGACCCTTTCATCTCACCTGACTACGCCCGCAACCTGGGCGTGGAGCTGGCGTCTCTGGATGACCTGTACCGGCGCTCCGACTTCATCACCATCCACACCCCCATGACCGACACCACTCGCGGCCTCATCGGCCATCGGGAGCTTGGGATGATGAGGAAAGGGGTGCGCCTTATCAACGTGGCGCGGGGAGGCATTATTGACGAGAAGGCTTTGTTGGATGACCTGAACAGCAAAGAGGGCAAGGTGGCGGGAGCGGCCATAGACGTTTTCACGGAAGAGCCGCCTAAAGACCCCATGTTATGGGAGCTAGCCAAGCACCCCAAGGTCATCGCCACGCCCCACCTGGGGGCCTCCACCGCTGAGGCCCAGGTGGAGGTGGGCAAGGAGGTGGCGAACGAGGTGCTGCTGGTGCTGGATGGCAAGCCCGCCCGCTCTACGGTCAACCTGCCCTTCATGCCGCAGGACGTGCAGAAAGTGGTGGTCCCATATTTGGAGACCGCGACGCTGCTAGGTAAGCTGGCGCAGCAACTCGCCGGCGGCCAGTTCGTTTCCCTCAGCCTGCGCTATGCCGGCGAGCTGGCGCAGCAGAGCACGACCGCCTTGCGCGCAGCAGCTCTGGTGGGCGTCCTGAGCGGCATAACCGAGGAACGCTTGAACCTGATCAACGCCCCCGTCTTCGCCGCCCAGCGGGGCATGAAGATAGAGGAGACAAAAGAGTCCGGCGCTGGCGGGTACTCCTCTATGGTCACGGTGGAGATACTGACGCAGGACGGCTCGGTCTCTTTGAGCGGTGGGCGCATCCAGAACGAGACCCACATCCTGCGGGTGAACGACTACTGGATTGACCTGGTGCCCTCCAGCCCCTACTTGCTGTTCATTGACCACCGGGACCGGCCTGGGATGATCGGGGCGCTTGGCACGCTCACTGGCAAGCACGACATCAACATCGCCTTCATGGCCGTGGGACGCCAGGCCCCGAGGGGCAAGGCTATGATGGTGGTGGGCCTGGATGACCCTGTGCCGGCGGAGGTGCTGCGGGAGATCCGGGCGATTCCCAACATGGTGAGCGCCGAGGTGGCGAAGACGTAGGACTTCTCCTCCTTAGTCCTCCTCTCCAACGTGCTCTTCAACGTGGAGAGAGGGACTTGAGATTCGTGAAGATTCCAATGGGTTTTGAGACAGCTACAAGGAGGACACGATGAAGCTCGGCGCCATCTTCCCTCAGCTTGAAATCGGCGCAGACCCGGGAGCGGTCCGAGAGTATGCCCAGACCGTTGAAGGCCTAGGCTACAACCATGTTGGCGTCTACGACCACGTATTGGGCGCCGACCCCAGCTATTACAGGGACTGGAGCGGCCCTTATACCTCCAAGAGCCTCTTCCACGAGCCCTTCGTGCTCTACGGCTACCTGGCTGCCATTACCAAGAGGCTGGAGCTGGCCACCGAGATCATCATCCTGCCTCAAAGGCAGACGGTTTTGGTGGCCAAGCAGGCGGCAGAGGTGGACGTGCTCAGCGGCGGCAGGCTGCGTTTAGGTGTTGGCATTGGTTGGAACAGGGTGGAGTATGAGGGCCTGGGCCAGGACTTTCATACCAGGGGGCGTCGCAGTGACGAGCAGGTGCGGCTGTTGAAAGCCCTGTGGACGCAAGAGGTTGTCACCTTTGAGGGCAGGTGGGAGAAGGTCACCGCTGCGGGACTAAACCCTATGCCAGTGCAACGGCCTATTCCCATCTGGTTTGGCGGAGGCGAGGAGCTTGTGCTACGACGCGTCGCCAACCTGGGGGATGGCTGGTTTCCCCAGGGCGCGCCAACCAATCCGGTAGTACAGCAGCGGCTGGAAATGCTGAAGCAATACCTTAGAGAGGCGGGTCGCAACCCAGCGGCCATTGGCATAGAAGGGAGGGCCAGCGCCGCCAACGCTACGCCAGAGGACTGGGCCAAGACCGCTGCGGCGTGGAAGGAGCTTGGGGCGACTCATTTGTGCTTCAACACTATGGGCGCCGGCTTTACGACCCTGGCCGAGCACCTGGAGGCGCTCCATCGGTTTCACGAGGTGGCAAGCGACACCGTAGGGGCAGGATAGCCCTGCCAGGGCAGGGGCAATGGCAGGCGAGGACGGAGAGGGAGGCCCCTCTGGGGCCTCCCTGAAGGAAGACAAGGAGGCTATGCCTCCTCCTCCTCTTCCTCGCTGGCGGGCTCTTGGGTGAAGGGATGCCGAGGGAACTCTTCCACCTCCTCCCCATTCTCCTCCTCCCACTCGGCATTGAAGGCAGCCTCTATCTCCTCATCCTCCTCGTGCATGAGGTCCAGATCCTGGACGGGGGTAGGCAGGTAGGGGCGTAGCTGGTCGGCTCTGGTTGGGAAGGAGTTGATGCCCCGCTGGTCGGGATGCTGGTACGTCTCGCGGATGAGAATGGTGACCTCGCTTCCTTGAATGTGGGTAACGGCGGTTTCGTACTTGTTGCCGCCCTTGACCAGGCGCAGCAGGCGGCTGGCCATCCTGGCAGGGACGGTGCCGAGGTATTGGCCCTCGGCGTTGCGCACCTCCAGCCGGCGGCCTTCAAGGTTGAGGGCCAGGGCATCCCCCGCGGTGAGTTTAGCCAACACCTCTGGCGCCGTGACCTGCTCCAACACCGCCGTGCCCGTCTTGCCGCTCTCCTCCAGGAACTGCTGGGGCTTCATCTTTGGGGCCTTCTTTGGCTGTTGCCGCTCCTTGCGCAGCAGGTCCAGACGTTCCAGGTTCTTGCGGGCGATGGCGTTGCTGGGGGAGAGGCGCAGGGCTTTGCTAAAGGCGGAGAGGGCGTAGTCGTAGTTGCCGAGCTCCAGGTGGGCCTTGCCCAGCCGGTTATAGGACTCCACGTCGTCTGGAAAGAGCTCCAGGATGGCGTGGTTGACAACGATGGCCTCCTGCCAACGGGTCTCCATGGCCAGGGCAATGGCCTCCCGGGTCTTCTCACGGCGTATCTTTGATTTGTATTCGGCCTGATAGAGTGTCATGATGAGCCTCTTACCCTTAGCAGGCTGCTGAAAAACACCCCCAAACCCCCTCAAGGGGTTCAAGGTATCGCCTTGCCATCAAGGAAGCCCCAGAGGGGCTTCCCTCTCCAGGGATGGATTTGTATCTGGGGGATACTCCTTCGTCCGCCTTCGGCGGACTCAAGGACAGGCCCCAGACCCCGCCCCTTCGCTGCCCCGTTCACTTCGTTCAGGGCTTCGGCTCACCAGGGCAGGCTCCGGGGCTTCGCCTCTCTGGACACCCCTTTTTCAGCATCCTGTTCGTGGAAGCGGCATTTTACGACAAACAGAGTTTTTGCGCAAGGGGTCAAGGGACAGAAGCAAGAATCAGAGGAATATTGCCCTAGCGCTTCGCCTTGGGCGCAAAACTCTTGCCCCTGAGCCGTATCCATGCCGACCGCCACAGGGCCTCGGTGATAATAGAGATGCTTAGTTTTGACGTGCCCGCCTTCCGCTCGTAGAAGATGAACGGCACTTCCTTCACACGGTAGCCCATTTTATAGCAGCGGTACATGAACTCCGCCTGAAAAATGTACCCTCGGCTGCTCATGCCATCCAGCCCCACACCTTCCAGGACACCCCGTTGAAAGGCCTTGAAGCCAGACTTGGTGTCCCAGATGGGCAGCCCCAGCATCATGCGAACATACACGTCGCCGCCGCGGCTCATCAGCTTTCGCAGGAGGTTCCACTCCTGCGCGACGCCTCCTCCCTTCATGTACCGGGAGCCTACCGCTACGTCACACTCCTTCAGTGCAGCCAGCAAATCCGGCACGGAGTGTGTGGGATGGGACAGGTCCGCATCCATCTGTAGAACGTTTGCCGCGCCCAGACGTAAGGCCTCCTTGAAGCCCGCCACGTAGGCGGGCCCCAGGCCCTCCTTTGCCTTGCGTCGCAGCACGTGCACCAGGCCGGGGTAGGAGGCGTTCAGGCCCTCGGCCAGGTCGGCGGTGCCGTCTGGGGAGTTGTCGTCTACCACCAGCAGGTGGAGGTCTGGTAGCCCCAAAGCAAAGAGCTGGGCTGCCAGCTCCGGGATGTTCGTCGCTTCGTTATACGTCGGGACGACGATAAGGGTTTGCATACGTGTGAGTCTATGGGGCGGTCTTTTCTCTGTCAACGGTGGGATGGCCGCCCGCCACCCTCTCCTGCTGTTATAATCCACGCATAGTCATTTTGTGGGTAGAGGCCATGATACGACAAGAGCGCCTGATACAGACCTTCCTTGACCTGGTGAGGATTGACAGCCCCTCTGGAGAGGAGGAGGCGGTGGCCCAGGAGTTGAGCCGCCGTCTGACGGCCCTTGGCTTCACGGTGCAACGGGACGCCCATGGAAACGTCATCGCCTCGGAGCCGGGAAGCGACCCGCTGCTCCTGTCGGCCCACATGGACACGGTGGAGCCAGGCCGGGGCGTCAAGCCCCGCGTGGAAGGGGATCGCATTGTGTCTGATGGGACGACGGTCCTGGGCGGCGACTGCAAGGCCGGCGTATCGGCCATCCTGGAGGCGCTGGACTCCATCAAGGAGGAGAGGGCAAAGCGGGCGCCCGTCCAGGTGGTGTTTACCCGGGGCGAGGAGATTGGCCTGGTGGGGGCCAAGAACCTGGACTTCTCGCTGGTCAAGGCCAAGCGGGGCGTGGTCTTTGACGGCAATGGGCCGCCTAGCAAGATTACCATCGCCAGCCCCACCTACGTGGGCTTTGACGTGGAGGTCAAGGGGCGGGCCGCTCACGCTGGCGCAGAGCCTGAGAAGGGCGTCTCGGCCATCCACATCGCGGCGCAGATCATCGCACGGTTGCCCCAGGGACGGCTGGACGCCGAGACCACGTTCAACGTGGGCCTCATTACGGGAGGCTCCGTGCGCAACGCCGTGCCGGAGGAGGCCGCGTTCATGGGAGAGTTTCGCAGCCGCAACAGGGAGACTCTGGAGCGGTTGAGGCGTGAGGTGTTGGAGGCGTTCCAGGAGGCCCGCCAGGGAAATCCTGGGGCGGCCATCACGGACACGCTGTACACCGACTTTGAGGGCTACTCCCTCTCCGCGGACGATCCCATGGTGCAGCATCTGGTGAGGGTGCTGGCCTCCATCGGCATGGCGGCGGAGCCTGGCCCCTCCGGCGGCGGCACCGATGGTAACATCATGAACCTCCACGGCATCCATTGTGTGGTGGTGGGTATGTCCACCCAGGAGATGCACACCACGCGGGAGTTCGTCCCCATCGCCGACCTGGTAAGCACGGCGCGCTTCTGCCGGGCGCTCCTGACGGCGAGCTAGCAGGCTGCTGACCTCACCCCCTTGTGTTCCCCCTCTTCCTTCGCTCCGCTCAAGGACAGGCTCTGAAGGGAGAGGGGGAAGATTAGTTCTGAGGGACACCCCCATCCGCCGCAGGCGGACCGCCCCTTCGCTACCCCCTTCACTGCGTTCAGGGCTTCGGCTCACCAGGGCAGGCTCCGAGGCTTCGCCCTTCAGCTGAAGGGCTTCGCCCCTCTGGACTCCCCTTTCTTCCGCAACCTGCTAGACACGTCGCCTCTTTGTGCTATAGTAAGCAAATAGCACCATTTTTTGGGAGGCTGCCCCTTGACATGGAGTCTTGGGGCGGGCCGCACAGGTGGAACATGGCTGATACGATTCATAAGGTCCAAGACCTCAACATACAGAAGATAGAACCCCTTCCCACGCCGCGAGAGTTCCAGCAGAAGCTCCCCATCACGGCCAAGGTCGCTCGCACCGTCGCCAGCGGGCGGGAGCAGGCGGCGCGCATCCTGCGGGGCGATGACGAACGCCTGCTCATCTTCAGCGGCCCCTGCTCCATCCACGACACGGCGGCGGGCATGGAGTACGCCCTGCGCCTGCGGGAGATGGCGGAGCGCATGAAGGACCGCGTGCTCATTGTCATGCGTGTGTACTTTGAGAAGCCCCGCACCACCGTTGGCTGGAAGGGCCTGGTGTACGACCCTCACCTGAACGGCAGCTTTGACATCCTCACGGGACTGCACGCGGCCCGGGAGTTCCTGCTGAAGCTGGGGAACTTGGGCATTCTGGCGGCCACCGAGTTCGTTGACCCCATTACGCCTCAGTACTTCGCCGACCTGGTGACCTGGGCTGCCATTGGCGCGCGAACATCGGAGAGCCAGACGCACCGGCAGATGGCTAGCGGCCTGAGCATGCCCATTGGGTTCAAGAACGGCACCGGCGGCTCCGTCCAGCTTGCGGTGGATGGCGTGGTCACCGCACGGGCTGTGCACGCTTTTCTGGGAGTAGACCAGGATGGAAGGGCAGCCATCGTGGTCACGAAAGGAAACCCCAACTGCCACATCGTCCTGCGGGGCGGCGCCCCTGGCCCCAACTACGACGCGGCCCACGTCGCCGACGCCATCAGCAGGCTCAAGGCGGCGGGCCTGCCCACCCAGCTTGTGGTGGACTGCTCCCACGCCAACTGCAACCGGGACCACAAGCAGGAGTGCGTCGCCTTCCGCGACGCGCTCCAGCAGCGCGTCGGCGGCAACAGGAACATCGTCGGCCTGATGCTGGAGAGCCATTTGCAGGCCGGCAAGCAGACGCTGGACGAGGCGAACCCCGGGGCGCTGAAGTATGGCGTCTCCATCACCGACCCGTGCATTGACTGGGAGGAGACGGCGGCGTTGCTGACGGAGGCGCACCAGGTCCTGGGCAGGAGGGAGCGCGTGGGGGCGCGGGCGTAGCGGCATCTGTCGTTTGCAAACAGACGTAGGGGCGCAGCATGCTGCGCCCCTACGGTGTTGGTGAGGGATTCGTTTTATTTTTCTGATGAAACGAATCCGAGATTCGTAATCGGGGCGGGGTGGTGGAAGGGATTGGGGGAGAGGCGCTCTGGGTGTGCACGGGGAAAGGATAGCAGGAGTGGCGGCCAATGGGCCAGTGGCAGGTGGCAGGCAGGCTTGCCCTCTGAAACAGGAGTAGGGGCGAGCCGGCGGCTCGCCCCTACGTGTTGGCGGCCCTAGCTATGCTATGATGAGTATATCTAATGGGAGTGAGGGGAGCATGGCTACGCCACAAGAGCAATTCATTGTTGACGCCAAAGGCCGGAAGGCCGCAGTCATACTCTCATTCAGACGCTACCAACAGCTCATGGAAGACCTGCATGACCTTGCAGTGGTGGCGGAACGGCGCTCCGAAGAACCCGTCAGTATGGAGGAAATGCAACACAGGCTAAAACAAGATGGCCTCCTATAAGGTCATCCTAAAACCCTCAGTAGAAAAAGACGAGGATTATATACTTCATGCAAGAGATATGCTGGAATGTAGCGCGAGCATATTTCGGGCTGGGGGATGCTCATCATGTCAGCCGCTGTCGCTGGGTTCTTTACAGGTGCATGGTTCACGAATGAGATTGCAGGTGGGATTGTATCTGGTGTCGTTGCATCTGGCCTTGTGCTGCTTGCTGGCTGGGGGAGACATTGGTGGCAATATCGCAAGCCTTGGGAAACTGCCTATGAACCGAGACGTGATGAACAGGTAGGCCGAATTGATTTGAGGCATTCTGATGCCCGCACACTCATTCCACTGACCATTTGGTTCAAAGCCAGAGTCCACATAGAGCGTGTTAGGCTCACGTTCACTGGCGGAAGCAACGCTCCCAAAATCTCTGGATTGTATGACTGGAATACGGGTGAAGGGCTTGATGGAAAGCCACTTGACCCGAACGTCCATGTAAAGTCTAACGAGGTTGGGACCTGGTACTGGGGCTACCACAATCAATTACTTCGCACCCCTGGGAACCGTGAGACCCGCAATACCATCCGGTTTGGCCTTATCATCCAGACCGACGGGGCATTTGATGGAGTGTTGCAGATACAGCCAACCTATGAGGAAAGACGGGCGATGCCTCAACCAGAACAGATTCCCGTACATATCACTCGGCAGTAAGTTCCTGTATTTAATAAGCTAGTGTATTGTGTCCAGTATATAATGCAGAAACTCCTCTGAAATCCGCTCCTATCGCCATACCAACGCCTAGTCTTGGTCTGCACCATGAACATCCTCTCCTATATGGAAGCCCACGGGCACGAGCAGCTTGCCGTCTGGACGGACAGGGAGGCAGGTCTGCGCGCCTTTATCGCAGTCCACGACACGACCCTGGGGCCGTCCCTGGGCGGCGTGCGGGTGTGGAACCATCCGACGGAAGAGGCGGCTCTCATGGACGTGCTGCGGCTCTCCCAGGCCATGACGTACAAGTCGGCGGCGGCGGGCCTCCACTTCGGCGGCGGCAAGGGCCTCATCATGGCGGACCGCACGCAGAAGAGCGAGGCGATGATGCGCTCCTTCGGACGCTTCGTGGAGAGCCTGGGCGGGCGGTACCTGGCAACCGAGGACGTGGGCATGGCCTCGCAAGACCTGGAGTGGATGGCCCAGTCCACCAGGCACGTGACCGGCCTGCCGGTGTCCCAGGGCGGCAGCGGCGACACCTCGCCCATGACGGGCTACGGCATTTACATGGCGATGCGCGCCTGCGCCCGGGGGAGGTGGGGCGGCGATTCTCTCAGCGGGCGCACCATCGCCATCCAGGGCTTTGGCAACACCGCCGCCTGGCTGGCGCGTAACCTCCAGGAGCACGGCGAGGAGGTGAAGCTGGTCATCACCGACATCAACGAGGCGGCCCGGGAGCGGGCGCGCCAGGTGAAGAACGCCACGGTGGTCAGCCCAGAGCAGGTCTACGACACGCCCTGCGACATCTTCGCCCCCTGCGCCCTGGGGGGCGTCCTGAACGACGACACCATTCCGCGACTCCGGTGCCAGGTCGTGTGCGGCTCCGCCAACAACCAGCTCCTGGCGCCGGAGCACGGCGACGCCCTCCAAAAGCGGGGCATCCTGTATGCGCCGGACTACATCGTCAACGCCGGCGGCGTTATCAACATCTCCTGCGAGGTGGGGGTGAAGTACAGCGAGGCGTCGGCGCGGGAGAAGACGGCCCGCATCTATGATACGATGCAGCGGGTGATTGCCATCGCCAAGGGGGACGGCGTCAGCACCGCCAAAGCCGCCGACAGGCTGGCGGAGGAGCGCCTTGCCGTGGTGCGGAAGGTGCGGCGGGTGTACGTTGGACGGACATACTGACATACGGACATACGGGCATACGGGCAGACGGACATACGAGCAGAGGGCATGACAGGTATGCATACCCTGAAGGCTTACTGCGGGCGTCTCACCCCTACCTTAATCCTCCCCGGTCAAGGGGGAGAAAGTCAGCCCCTTCCCTCCTTGCGGGGGAAGGTTGGGATAGGGGGTAAAGCCTACCCCATAGACCTGGGAAGCAAACAGGCAAAGACCCTATGAACAAGGCAAAGGAAATGAAGGGCATACCAGCTAACCTCCTCCTCCTTGCCACTCTTTTCCTGGTTGCTTGTGGCGCGCCAGGGCCAACACCAACACCTCAGGAGACACCCCTCATGACGTTCAGACAGCCATTCTCCATGACCATTGACCCCAGCAAGACCTACATCGCCACGCTCAAGACAGCCAAGGGGCAGATTGTGGTGGAGCTGAACGGTGGGAAGGCCCCGGAGACGGTCAACAACTTCGTGAACCTGGCGCGCAAGGGATACTACAACAACAGCACCTTCCACAGGGTGCTGCCGGGCTTCATGGCTCAGGGCGGCGACCCCACGGGCACTGGCGGCGGTGGCCCGGGCTACACCATTCCCGACGAGTTCACGGACTTGCGTCATGAGAAGGGCGTCATCTCCATGGCCAACAAGGGCCAACTGCACACGGGGGGGAGCCAGTTTTTCATCACCTACGTGCCGACGCCGCACCTGGACGGGTTGAACCCCGATGGGTCGCGCAAGGCCTGTGGCACACCAGGCGTCTCGTGCCACACCGTCTTTGGCAAGGTCATCAGCGGCATGCAGGTGGCGGAGTCCCTGACGCCCCGGGACCCGAACCAGAACCCAGGCTACCTGGGCGACCGCCTGCTGGAAGTGACGATAGAGGAGAGGGCCGCTGCCGCCGCGCCGTAGTATCTTGAACTACGAATCCCTCTAGCAGGCTGCTGACCTCACCCCCCTTGTGTTCCCCCTCTTCCTTCGCTCTGCTCAAGGACAGGCTCTAAAGGGAGAGTGGGAAGATTAGTTCTGGGGGACACCCCCAGACCCCCGTCAGAGGGGCGACGCCCCTCTGGGCTCCCCTTTTTGAGCATCCAGCTACGAATAATCGGTCTGCTCCAACTGGGCGTCGTCAATGCCAAAGTGGTCACCTGACTCACCACCTGCTCGCGGCTTTGGCAGAGCGCCTCTATGGGGCGGCGGAAGATGGTGATCTTGTCCGGCAGCGCCATGTCATAGTGGGAGCGCTGGGTGAGGGGGATGCCCTGGTACAGGCCCAGGAGGTCGTACCTACCGGCCAGGTGAGACCCCCCCAGGTCCTCCGGGCTGGGCCAGTCTTGGACCACTACGTCTACATTGTCTATACGCTCTCGGATGGAGGCAGGCAGCTCCTCCAGGGCCCTTCGCACCAGCCGTTCAAACTCCCGCCGAGAGACGTGGACTGCCATGGCTATGCGCCTAGCCTGGGATAGCCGACGACCAGCAGGTCATCGCCCAAATGGTGCACCTCCCTATCTGCCAAGCGCAGGGCCTGGGCCATGGAGGCGGCTCCTTGCCCGCCGACGGCGGGGACGCCGCCCGCGCCGCCAACGATGACGGGGGCGATGAAGGCGGCCACCTTGTCCACCAGGCCCAGGTCAAAGAAGGAGCCGAGCAACGCGCTGCCTCCCTCGGCCAGGATGCTGGTGACTTGCCGCTGGCCAAGGAGCCGGAGGAGCTCCTTCAGGTCAACTCGGCCATCCTCGGCGGCCGCCTCTACCACCTCCGCGCCAGCATCGCGCAAGGCGCGGATGCGGGCCTGGGGCGCATGGGCGCAGGCTATCAGGACGGAGCCTGGGGGGCGCAGCCCTTCAGCCGAAGGGCGTAGCAGGCGGGCCGAAGGCGGCGTCCGTGCCTGGCTGTCCACCACGACCCGCAGCGGTTGGCGTGACAGGGGTTGATCCTGGGCATCCCGCGCCGTAAGCAGCGGGTCGTCGGCCAGGACGGTACCGATGCCCACCATCACGGCGTCGGAGATGGCGCGCAGGCGGTGGGCCTCCCGTCTGGCTGGTTCGCCGGTAATCCAGCGGGAGTCGCCGCCCCGGGCCGCGATCTTGCCATCCAGGCTGGCGGCGAACTTGGCGGTGAGGAAGGGGAGGCCGGTGGTGATGAACTTGCAGTACGCCTCCAGGAGCTTCCGGCTGGCCTCCTCCCCTTCGCCCACCACCACCTGGATGCCCGCCGACTCCAACTGCCGGCGGCCCGCGCCCCTGACCAGGGGGTTCGGGTCAAGAAAAGCGAGGTGCACCTCGCGGAGACCGGACTGGATGATGGCCCTGGTGCAGGGAGGGGTGCGCCCATAGTGAGGGCACGGCTCAAGGGTGACGTACAGGGATGCGCCGCGAGCCTTCTCCCCCGCCATGCCCAGGGCGACGACCTCTGCGTGGGCCTGGCCCGGAGGCTGGGTGAAGCCTTCGCCGACGAGCTGGCCGTCGCGTACCACCACCGCGCCGACGGCCGGATTGGGGCTGGTGGCGCCCAGGGCCTGGCGGGCGAGCTCCAAAGCGCGGGCCATGCCGTCCATGGTGGCGGCTATCCTTTGGCGCGGAAGTCGCGGTAGATGCGGCTAGGGGTAGGCTCGGTCTGTCCCTGGTACTTGCTCCCCAGCTCCGGCGAGCCGTACAGTCGCTCCGCCGGGGTGGTCAGGCGCAGGAAGGATATCTGGCCAATCTTCATGGCGTAATAGAGCGTGATGGGCAGGCGGGCCACGTTGCTCAGCTCCAGGGTGAGATGCCCGCGCCAGCCGGGGTCCACGTAACCCGCGGTGGAGTGGATCAGCAGGCCCAGACGGCCCAGGGAGCTTTTGCCCTCCAGTCGCGCCACCAGGTCATCGGGGATGCCGATGTCCTCCAGGGTGCTGCCTAGGATGAACTCGCCGGGGTGCAGGATGAAGGGCTGACCCTGGGGGATGACCTCGGTCTCCGTGAGGCCATCCATGTCCTGACGGATGTCTATGAAGGGCTTGCGGGAGTTGCGGAACACCAGCAGCTTGCGGTCCAGGTGCACGTCCACGGAGGC
>JACPCL010000008.1 GCA_016179765.1 Chloroflexota bacterium | reverse complement strand
GTGAAGGGCAAGAAAACCGGATCGGAAGACACCAAAAGCCACCCTTCACCAAGAAAATATCCCATCTATCTGGTTACAACAGCCTTTTTCATCACCCTGATAGACATTTACTGAACTTGCAAAAACTACTCCCCTAATGTGATCATGTAAGGTCTCCAGTAGGTTGTGCACCATCAGTATGTCGGCCTGGGCAGCCTCATGTGTTTCCTGAAACCTAGAAGCTAGATGAACTAAGAAGATCGGTGACGGCAGTTGACCACGTAGGCGTTTGACCTCTTCTGTGCTTTCTAGATCCGCCACAATATGCGGGATGTTTCTGACGGGACGCCGAACAACCGCAACAAATTTCTTGCCCTCCACGCGAAGGCGGTCAACGAAGTAGCTGCCGACGAAACCGCCTGCTCCTGTTACGACCAATGAGCGGAAGTGCTCTTTTGACTCCACTAGACCTTCTCCACCGGAGCCACGGGTACGGAACCTTGCGGCATGGATAGCCACTTGCTGACTTGCTCCAGGCCAACGGAGAGTATGGCGTCCAGGATGGACAGGTTGGGCATGAACCTGCCACTCAGGGAGTCGTACACTGGATGCTCAAAATGCTGGAACTGCACCCGTATGCCAGCTTTCTCCACTTCTTCCTGATGAAAGTTGGGATTGGCTCCCCCCGCAAAGTAGGTGGTGCAGCCAAACGCCTGGCACACTTCTCTGATCATGAGTGTACCTCTGCTGTCCACTTCCACCCGTTCTGAGGCGCGGGCGAACTGGCACCGTATTCCCAACATGTCAGCTAGTGTCCTACTTAGGGTGATATTGAGGTCAGCAAGATGAGAGGGCCGAAGGTCAAACGCGCGCTGGAGTACCGCCAGAACCTCCTCCAAATATGGCGACCTGCGGTAGGCGAGTTGAATGGTTCCCAGATGCTTCCGCACCCAGGGAGTGTTCCATTTGATCTCCACGTCATTGATGAGCTGACCAAACCGACCTTTTTTGAAGATTGGGACCGTCAGCCATACTTCGCGTCCCTCCAGGTTGATACGGTTCCTGGACACCCACGACTGCCCACCTCCGATAGGCACATTATCGAAGAACACGAACACATCCACGTGGGCCATCTTGTGGAAGTTGCCGAAGTAGGGGAGATAGTTAGGCTGGTGAAGGGCTAGCAGCATTGACGATCCTGGGGCAGCAACGAAACGTGTCTACTCTAACGGCATTTGCTGGAACCAGTAAGGTGGTGTGGGCTTTGGCGTAAAGAATGCCCTCGCGCTACAATTGTCCCTGTACGCGCGAAGAAAGAGCTCTGTGTGGTCTATCGTGCGCTCTACGTGCTGGAGGCCAGCCTCTTTGCACATGTCTTCTATGTCTTCATAGGTGTAGAGCGTGTTGATGGTGGGGGAAAGCCGGTCAAAGGCGCCGTGGACCCCTCGGCCTCTATACCGCTTGTGGAGCACCCACTCCTTTGCCTTGAAGGGTAGGGGAGCCAGCAGGTAGCGCTGAAGCTGTAGCTCTAGCCGGCGCTTTCTGGTATAGCTCTGGCGCGAGTATATATACAGATAGAGGAGCCCGTCCTCTTTCATAAGCTGAGTCGCCAGCACCCGGATGGCCCGTGCGGTGTCCGCCACGTGGTGCGCCACGCCCCAGCACCACACCAGGTCGTACCTGCGGTCCAGCACCTCTGGCGGCGGCGTGTAGATATTGCCTACCGCCAGGCGCAGGTTGGGATGCTGGTCGAAGGAGCTGGCGCGTATGCTCTCTATGGCAGAGGGGCTCTGGTCAAAGGCCGTCACGCGGGCCCCGAGCTCCAGGAACCCATAGGTCCACCGGCCGTTGCCACAGCCCACGTCAATCACGTCGCGGCCCTTAAGCCAGCCCGGATCCACGCATAGCTCCTGGGAAGGGATGATGCCCTTCACCCGATCCCTGAAGCGCTGATCGCTGAGGAGCCCTCTACCCACCGGAAGATTCTTCCACTGGTACTCAAAGCTTGCCCGGGTCTGGCGCTCCAGCAGTGGCCGCAAAAACTTCCACACCGTCCTTCTACACTCCTTATGACAATGACACGCTATCCGCTGCCGGAGCGGTGGACCGTCTCAGCTTGATCGCCGACAGGAAAGCGCGTGCCGCCACGATTTCCCGTTTTCCGATGATCCCCAGAGCGAACAGCGACGCCACGTATGCCAGGCCATATCCCGCCTTGAGGGGTATGGAGGCAATCAGCGGCAGCTCCGGTAGCAGCCGTGGGGCCAGGCAGAAAGGCACCGTGAGCGCTATGAGGGCGAGCACCTTGCGTTTTTCATAGGCTACAGGAAACAGCCGCTGGGATGTGGCCCCATATGCCAGGGTCAGGAACAGGTATGAGGCCAAAGTAGTCCAGGCGGCGGCCATCATGCCCCATCGCGGAATGAACAGGAAGTTCAGCCCCACGTTCAGTCCGGCGGCGAGCCAGGCGTAGATGATCATGAAGTAGGTTCGCTTGGCCAGCCCCAGCCCCAGTGCCGTTATCTGGGTTGACCCGGAAGCGAGACTCCCCAGCGCCAGGGGACCGGCCACCAGTGCAGCGGCGTAGAACGGAGGCGTGGCCAGAACCACCAGCACCTCGCGGGCAAAAGCAGAGATGGCGACAGCTAACAGAGAAAACCCCACCAAGATATATGTGCTGGCCTGGCCGAGGAAAGCCGGCGCAGCATCCCGCTGCTCCTCATATGCCATGATGGCGTGCGGACTCCACGCCTGTCCCAGCGCCGAGCGGGCCAGCACCATGACCCCCACCAGCGAAGCGGCGACGGAATAAAGCCCCACCTGCTCAAGGTTTGAAAGGCGACTGAGCATAATCCTGTCGGAGGTGGTGAATATTCCGTAGGCAATGCCCGCAGGTACGAAAGGAACGCCGAAGCCCAGGAGCGAAGGTAGCAATCTGGCGGAAAACACGGGGCGTACCATTGACCGAGCCGTCCACAGACGGAGGGGCAGCAGCACAAGCGCAGCCGCCAAGGTCCCCCCGATGGCGCCAGCCACCCCCAGCTTCAAGACCACCACCGCAAAAAGGCTGAAGGCTACCGTTAGAAGTACGGTCAGCAACGTCAGAACCGAGAACAAGGCGGCGCGAAACTGGTTGCGCAGCACCTGCCCACACATGGCATTGATCATGGTGAGAGGCGCCGTGAGCAATGCCAACACCATCAGAAATCCATGCTCGGAGGTACCGGTGACCAGTTGAGAGATGGGGTCTGCTGCAACAATGCCCAAGATGACCACCGTCCAGCTCCAGGCAAACAGGAAGGCAAACCACGTGGAGGTGAGAAGCTGGCGCTCTCGCAACGTCTTGGCCTCGAAGAAGAAACGGACGTAGGCGTTATCGCCACCCAGGAGGAGGAGCACGCCCAGGAATCCTGCGGTAGTGGTCACCACCGACCACACGCCGTAGTCTTCCGGCGTGAACACCCGGGTAAACACGGGCATCGTCACCAGGGCGGTTGCCCGCAGCAGGATGGTCCCTGCCCCGTAGACAAGAGTATCCTTGGCTAGAAGAGCGAGCCGTGGCTTGGTGGCTGACATCCCTGTTCTTTCGGTCTCAGTCATCAATAGCAGTGATTTGTTGCTCCGCTGGTTGCCGGGCGCCTTCAGCCGGCACAGCCATTGCTCTCCGTCCACGCCAGTACTCTTCCGCATCAAATGGCTGCCCCGCCCAGACTTGGCTGATAACCCCTTTGAGGAAGCCACCCATGCCCTCCAACGAATGATACCGTTCTACGTAGGCTCGCCCTTTGCGGCCAAGCCCCTCGCATATCTCCGGGTGGTGGTACAGCCACCGCAAGTTGTCGGCGATCTTCTCTATTGGCGTGTTCACAATGGGGCAGTCGCTACCAAACGAGTAGAGAGTGTAGAGGCGCTTCATTTCGGGCCGCAAGTAGCAAAGAACTGGCTTGCCTGATACCATCCCTTCCAAGCCAAACACGCCGTGCCAACCCATGATGAATTGTTCTGCTACCACATGGCAGTCAGCCATTGCTCGACGGATTTCAGTGTTGGGCACCCGTTCAAGAAGCACCAGTTCAATATTCAATCCCTCATCCCGGAGCCTTTGTACGGCGTTTATCAAGGAAGGCGTTCCCTTAATATGCCGGTGATTGGGTGCATGGAGCACGCGAAACGCCTCACCCACCGACCGAGAAGGTCCGTACACGAGAGGCCAAAGACGCTCGTCAATGCACAAGCTTGAAGGCATAAGGTAGTCTATGTGTCCCAGGAAGTAAGGGTCCACGGCACTGCCGGCAATGATTGAATCCGCCCAACGTCCAAAATGCCCTACTTGCCTATATACTGGGCGCTCGTTCTGGGGCTTCCCATAGAATTCTGGATAGTCACGGACAAAAGCTTGCTTGAAAAGTAAGTCAGGAGATTTTGAAACAGTGATTATATCTTGCCCATAGGGCATGACCACGACTCGTTTGCCAAGAAGCTTCAGGGCCGGGAGCTCTAGCTGCCACAACCATCCCCCATTCCTCAGATAGAATCCATCAAAGTAGTAGAAGAAAACGTCTCTCTGCCAGAGGAGCTTCGCAAGCTGTACATAGACATCCAGCAGTAAGGTATACCAGCGCCGCCACCTGGGCCAGCCGGGTTCAACAATGCCGAAGACGATGTTGAAGTCATCTCTGGAGAATGCCAACTGATAGCCGCGGACCACCGTTTTGCTGTCTACAGCCACACGCTGTAAAGCAAGAGAATGATACTTGCTGGTGATGATGGGTGTCGCGCCGAACACCACCCTGGGGATTACCCTGCGTTTTTGAATGCCAGCTTTGGTTGTTACCCACAGGATAGGCACTATTAGTCCTAGAAAGAGGAGGGTGGCGCAATGGTGCCAGCCCCAGAGAAGCGGTGCAGCGATCTTCTTTTTCATATTTATATGTGCCCCGAGCGGCGCTGCGAAGGGTGTGTATCCTCTTGCCGGTGCTGAAATGCCCCATCCAACTGGGCGCGATTCTGGATAGAGCGACGTTGCCGCTCAATCTCCGACTCTATGAACGCCGAGTAGCGAGCGTTGGCCTGTGACTCTATGGTCTGTAGCTTCTGTTCCCAGTCCCGCCCTTCCAGTACCCACCACAGGGGATGCAAGAGCACTTGGAAGGAGCGATGCTCTTGTATGAGGTCCAGGGGGTGCCACTGTCGCCATGCCTGATTGCTATCTGAGACGTAGGGGATGGTCTGGGTGAATTGCGGGTCATAGGCGTGGAATTTGACCAGGGGTCCGATATTGAGCAGGCCAGCATTCACCGCATCGTGGGCCGACGCGCTGAGGGCCGGTTGGCCGGTGATCCTCCCAACAATCTCCATGTCCTGTTTGAAGCAGGCAAGCCCATCTCCTTCTCTCCCCAGGTAGTCGCTGGTGGCATAGTGGAGCCCGACTTCGTGCCCCAAATCTGCAATGGCTCTTATGGTGCGCTGCGGTCCACGTCATGCCGCAGAATCAGGTAAGGTTTGCCCTGGGTTACGTTTTCTACGTCCCGAAACGGGACAATGACGTGACTCGCCTTGGCAGCCAACACGATGTCCTTGAAGCCTGCCATGGTGAAGTCGTTGGGCCGCAATGGCGCTGGGGTCACTAGAACGGTTACCTCTCTGGGGATAGCTAACCTTTGGAGAAGTCGCTTATCTCCTGTCCTTTTTCAGAGACAGAATAGCCTCATGTGATGAACGTCCGCAGCCACCACTCAAAGCTCAGCAGCGACCAGATGAGCAGGCGGTGGTTCGCCTGCCCCGCGCCGTGCTGGTCCAGGGCGGCGGCCACATACGCAGGCTGGATATGGTCGTAGATGCGTGCCTCGGGGTCTCGCAGCAGGCCATTGACGTACCCCAGGCTTTCCCCACGGAACCAGGTAGCGTCTGGCCCGGAGAACCCTTGCTTGACCCGCTCCGTGATCTCTTTCGGAATGAGGCGCTGCATGGCGCTGCGCAGCACCACCTTGCCATCCCGTGTTGGCTGCGGCTGGCCCAGGTCAGGGGAGACGTGCGGGTGTTGACCTGTTCCTTGCCCATGAGCCAGCCCCAGGAGCTTATAGCCGGCGGGCACTCGCATGGCAAAGTCCACAAAGTCGTTGTCCAGAAAGGGTACCCGGGTCTCCAAGGAGTGAGCCATGCTCAGCTTGTCCTCCACTACCAGAAGGCCGTGGAGGAAGGTCTTGATCTCAAAGTACAGGGACGCATTGACGATATCCTTCGGCGTTTCCAGCGGCTGATGGCCCTCCTGGTAGACGGACATAAAGGCGTCAAAAGGATCCCAATGCCGTACCTGGGCAAAGGTATCCTCGCTAAAGAAGCTGGGCTTCTCCTTATCTGGGACAAGGCGCTGCCAGTAGCCATAGTAGGACCGATAGTAGTCCTTCGCGTCAGGGGGTTTCAGCGCCTGGTAGTAGCGCCAGGGATAGCCGGCGAAGAGCTCGTCGCCTCCGCCGCCGGAAAGGACCACCTTGACGAACTTGCTGGCCAGGCGAGCCGCATAGTAGTTCGGATAGCACTGGCCGACTCGCAGGTCTTCCAGGTGCCAGATGAGCTTGGGGAACACATGCTCCATGTCCCCGGCGTGGATGACCGATTCGTAGTGCTCCGTCTTGAAGAGGTGTGACATCTGCTCCGCGGCGGCGCGTTCGTCAAACTCCAGTTCCAGGCCAGCGGCGGAGGAGAGGTCAAAGCCGCCCGTAAAGGTGTGGATGCGCGGAATATGGCGGGACGCCACCGCGGTGATGGAGCCGGAGTCCATGCCGCCGCTAAGGTACGACCCCACCGGCACGTCGGCTACCAGTTGGCGGGTCACCGCCTGGTCAAACAGACGATAGACCTCCTCGGCGCACTCCTCCTGGCTCATCTTCAGCCCATCGGAGCCAAAGGCGTAGTCCCAGTACCGGGCTTGCTGGATGGTGACCTCTGAGCCGGCGCTGAGGGTGAGGTGACAGCCGTGAGGAAGCATTCGCACGCCCTCAAAGAGGGTCCGGTCGCTCAGGACGTTCTGAAAGGTAAAGTATTCGTTCAGAGCCTCGTAGCACACCCTGGCCTTGACGAGTGGATGTTCCAAGAGGGCTTTGATCTCGGAGGCGAAGAGGAAAACGGTGGGCGTCTGGAGGTAGTAGAGGGGCTTGACGCCAAAGCGGTCCCTGGCCAGGAAGAGGCGGCGCCGCTGGGCATCCCAGAGGGCAAAGGCGAACATGCCGTTGAGCTTGTGGACGCACTCCTGGCCCCACTGCTGGTACGCCAGGATAATAACCTCCGTGTCCGTCTTGGAGCGGAAACGGTGGCCTAGGGCTTCCAACTCCTGGCGGAGCTCGCGGTAATTGTAGATTTCGCCGTTGTACGTGATGACTATGGTCCCTGCGGCGTTGCTCATGGGCTGGTGGCCAGCGGAGGACAGATCAATAATGGCCAAGCGGCGGTGCCCCAGCCCCACGGGGCCATCGCAGTACGTGCCCTGGCCGTCCGGCCCGCGGTGGACCAGGGAGTCAGTCATGCGCTCCAGGAGACGAGGCTCCACCGGCTGGCCGTTGAGGTTGTAGATCCCCGCGATGCCGCACATATATAGGAGCTAGCCCCTAACCATCGCCTCGGTGGTTAGGCGGATGCCCACCTGCGCCGTCACCATGTTGGGGAGATGGAAGGTCGTTCGCATCCGAGTGGTGTCTGCGATGAGGTTGACTCTGGTAACGTCTGTCCTCTGCTCAAACTTCGCCTCTGCGTTCATGGCCCTACCCGCAATGGTGGCGATATCCTCAATAGAGACCACTTCAGGCCCGGCGACGTTGAGGAGGTAATGGCCGTTCAGAGCCAGGGCCTGGGGGACAAGTCGCAGCACGTCGTTTATATACACAGGGTTTATCCTGGGCTGGCCGCCGTTGGTCAGCGTGACTACCTGGCCGGCACGCACGCGGCCAATGACGCCAGGGATCATACGGCCCGTCTGCCGTGGCCCGTACGGGGCAAAAAGGCGCAGGATGCAGGTGCTGAAGTAGGGCTGATAGCAGGCCAGGATGGCTTCCGATACCTGTTTCGTCAGAGGATACAGGCCCTGGGGCCTCACCAGGCTCTCCTCCGTCAAGGATTCCGCTGTGGGGGCGTAGACGCTGCCGGAGGAGGCGTAGACAAAGTGGGCCACTCCCACCTTGCGGGCGTAATTGGCCAGGTGTTGAGTGCTCAGGGCATTGACCTCAAAAAGCTCGTTGGCCCCCTCTGGGAAAGGCGCATTGGCCTGGGCCAGATGCACCACGGCGTCGGCCTCTTGGGGGAGACCCGCCAGGGCTTCGGGCGTGCACAGGTCGCCGCGAACAGGGGTAACGTTGGGGTGCTGGGGCAGCCGGGATGGGTCGCGGGCCAGGCAGAAGACATCGTGCCTCTTCGCCAGATAAGGGACGAGATAGCTGCCGATGAAGCCGGTGGCCCCTGTTACGACGATCCTCATGGCCGCGCGCCGTCCTGCACAAGCTGCCTGAGGCCCTCTTTGAAGGCGATGCTGGGCTGATAGCCGAGCAACCTCCTGGCCTTCTCGCTGCTGCCCACCCGCCGCTGCACGTCGCCAGAAGGGGCCGGGCGGAACTCCGGCTGCACGCGCTTGCCCATAAGCTCCTGCACCAGGTCGATGACCTGGAGCACGGTGTACTCCTCTTCCCCGCCGACGTTGAAGGCGTCGCCGCTCACCCCAGAGGCCATGGCGACGACGTTGGCTTGGACAATGTCGTATACGTGGACGAAGTCAAAGGACTGGGTGCCGTCGCCAAAGACCAGGGGCGGCTGGTTCTGGCGGAGGCGGTTGATGACGGCGTTGACCAGGCCGCCCGTCTGCCCCGGGCCGTACACGTTCATATACCGCAGCACTACGTACTCTAGCCCTTTGTGGGTGCTGAAGGCCCGCAAAAGCAACTCGCCCGTGAGCTTGGTGGCCCCGTACATATTGACGGCGTTGAAGGGGTGGGACTCGTCCATGGTAGCTTCGGTGTCCCCATAGACTGAGGAGGCGGAGGAGTAGACCACCTTCTTGACGCCTCCCTGCTGGGCGGCGTCGTACACGTTGAAGGCGCCCACCACGTTGATGTCCAGGGCCAACCGCAGAGCCTGGTTAGAAGGCCCTAGGGGAAGCACCGCCATGTGAAAGAGGCCGTCGGCGCCCTTCATCGGCTCAAGAAGCTCCTGGGGCTTGGTGACATCTACTCTGAACAGCTTCACTCGCCCCCGGGTCGCACCGCTCCCCAATGCGGACTCCCGCAGTTCCTTGTCCAGCACCCGGACCTGGCTGGCGTCGCGCCGCACTAGCTCCCTCACCAGATGGGAGCCGATGAACCCGCAACCGCCGGTCACAACAAAGGTGTTTCCTTCTATTCTCATTCGTTAGACCATTGCTCCTGCGTCTGGGCTATCTCCAGACTCCTCTGGAGATGCACGTTCTTAGAGAGCAATCTCCTTTGCCCAGGAGTGATTCTTCCTGTACCAGTCCACCGTCAGGCGGATGCCCTCTTCCACGAGGGTGATGGCCTCCCATCCCAGGAGGGCCTTGGCCTTGCCCGTGTCCGCCCAGGTGACCAGCATGTCCGCCGGATGGCGAGGCTGGCGGTTGATGATGGCCTTGCGCTCCACCTGGGTCTCAATAAGATGAATCAGGTCAAGCAGCTTCGTGGTGCGTTCGGTGCCCAGGTTCACCACCTCATAGCCAACCGGCTTCAGAGCGGCCAGGGTGCCACGAGCGATGTCCTCCACAAAGGTAAAGTCCCGCTGCTGGGAGCCATCGCCGTACAGAGTAAGCGCCTCGCCGTCATGGATCCACTTGATAAAGCGAAAGGGGGCCATATCCGGCCGACCGGCAGGGCCGTAGACGGTGAAGTAGCGTGGCACGGTGACGTCAATGCCGTACAGGTGGTGGTAGGTGGAGCACAGCGCCTCCGCTGCCTTTTTAGAGGCGGCGTAGGGGGAGAGAAGCACGTCGGTGTTGGCGTCCTCCCGGAAGGGCTGGGGGTTGTGGGCGCCATACAGGCTGGAGGTGGAGGCGAGGATGAACTTGCCCACCTCAAAGCGGCGGCATAGCTCCAGCAGGTTCAGAGTGCCCGTGACGTTGGAGCGGAAGAAGGCCCAGGGGTCAACCAGGCTATCCCGCACGCCGGCCCTGGCGGCCAGGTTGATCACCGCCGAGAAGGAGCCATGCCCGGCGGAGCGCCGGTCTGCGAAGAGGGCTTCTAGGGAAGCCAGCTCTGAGACATCTATCTGATGGAAGGTGAAGCCCCGAAGGCCCTTAAGCTGCTCCAGCCGCCACCCCTTCAGGCGCACGTCATAGGAGGCGCACAGGTCGTCCACGCCAACCACTTCGTCCCCCCGTCTCAACAGCAGCTCGGCGACCTTGGAGCCGATCATTCCCGCTGCCCCGGTAACCAGATAGGTCGCCATGATGCCTTCTCTAGTCCTTGACGACCTGGGCCGTCAAAGAGTGGGCACAAGGCCGTGGCGCAAGAACAAGAATGGGAACGCTACCGCCCTTTCTGCGCTGCCCCTTTGTCAGTGGGGCGGCCCATACCATAGAAAATGTATGTCTTGCCACAGTCACCGGATGTCCAAGGGACGCTCCGCCATGACAGGGTGACAGGGAGATACCCGCCCCTGCTACGCCAGAAGACCGGCGGGATGCCGGGCCTCTAAGGTGAGCGTGGGAATCGGCAGGCGGTGGGTGCGGCCCACCAGCGAGACAAGGACTTCGCACCGCTGTCGGCCAGGCAAATAGCGGGAGAAGATGGCGTCCACGCCGGAGAGCACGCCGGCGTTGATGCGCACCTGCTGGCCAGGGGCAAAGGCGGACTCCCACCCGCTACGGTTCCAACCTTCCGCCCTGGCTCTGATCTCTTCAACCAAACTGCTGGCCACAGGGGTGGGCTGCCTGGCTGGCCCCAGGAAATACCGGAGGCCCTTGGCCCACCGTACCTGTGGCCACTGCGCTGACTGGGGATCTAGGAAGCAGAATAGGTAACAGGGAAAGAGGGGTTCCCGAAGCTTCTTGCCGCGCCTGACCACCACGATATCCGGGTTATAGACCTCAACCCCGTGCCGGGCAAGTCCAGCCTTCAGAGCCGATTCTTTTCCTCGCTGAATCGCTGCGACGTACCAGCCAACGGCCATACAGACGGTTCCTCATTTCTGGTCTGAAAGGTTAGCATACCTGAGCGTCGGCTAGAGAGTCAAGGCAACCGGACGCTTGTGCTAGCCGGTGACTCAAGAACAGGGGGAATAGTTGGGGGGTGTCCCAAAACCCCTGGCAGGGGCGCTGCCTCTGCACCCCGAGTTATTCAGGCTGTTGCTGGCTCAGGGCGCTAGGCTCCTGGAAGGTTTCCCTCCGCGGCCAGCCCCTCCTCCGCCTCCCGCAGGTCCTTGTGGGTATCCACCGCCCGCCAGAAGGCGCGGGACTTGAAGGCGTACAGCCTGCCCTCCTGGGCCAGCTTAGGGAAGGTGGTGGTCTCGAGGTCGCCCAGGTCTGGGAGATCGCGGGCAACGGTCGTCTGGAGCACGTAAATGCCGCCATTGATCCAGAGGGGCAACTCGCCTTTCTCAACGAAGGCGGTGATACGGTTTTGGGCATCCACCTCCACCACTCCATAGGCGCTGGGGTAAGGCACCAGCATATCCGTCGCGGTTGCCCCGGTGAGCCGGTGCTGCTGGATCATGGGGGCCAGGTCCTGGGAGGTGAGGACATCGCCGTTCAGGGCCAGGACGGTTCCTTCCCTCTTGGGGACCAACCCAAGTCCCTTCTTGATGGCGCCCCCCCTTCCCAGCGGCGTCTCCTCTACCGAATAGGCGGCGCGCACTCCAAAGGCGGAGCCATCGCCAAAATAGTCCTGAATCGCCTCCCACCGGTAGCCACAGAGGAACACCACGTCCGTCACGCCCACCCTTTTGAGGGCCTGAAGTTGGTGCCAGAGAATGGGACGCCCCTGCACCGGGACCATGGGCTTGGGGATCGCATCGGTCAGGGGTTTGAGGCGTTCCCCTTTTCCACCAGATAAGATAAGCGCGTGCATAGCTCAACTCACGATTGTTACCGCATCATAATGGGTTGGACAACAGCAATTCAAGGGCAGGACAGCCTCTGACGATTGCCTCTCAAGAGAGATGTATGGTATAGTCCATGTGACAAAAGAATCAGTACAAGCGGAGACGACCCCAGAAGCGCATGTTGACCAAAGACCGGAAGCAAGCCATCGTTCAGGACTATGGGTCCAATCCCCAGGACACCGGCTCCGTAGAAGTCCAGATAGCGCTCCTCACCGAGCGCATCACCGAGTTGACGGAGCACATGCGCCATAACCACAAGGACCATGCGTGCCAGCGCGGCCTCTTGAAACTGGTGGGTGAGCGCAGGCGAAGGCTTGCCTACCTGAGCCGAGAGGATGTGGGCCGATATCGGACCCTCATCGCGCGCCTCGGACTGCGCCGATAGCACCCATACCCTGGGTGCTCCTCCTTCTTCCCTCTGGGACACCGCTCCGAACGAGTAGGAGCATTGTGCATGGCTGATACCTTCTCCCGTGAAATCGCGGGGCGCACCCTTTCTCTTGAAGTCGGGCGGTTCGCCGAGCAGGCTTCCGGAGCGGTCCTGGTCCGGTACGGCGATACCATGGTGCTGGTCACCGTGTGCACCACCCAGCCACGGGAAGGCATAGACTTTTTTCCTCTCACGGTGGACTACGAGGAGCGCCACTACGCCGTCGGCAAGATCCCCGGCAGCTTCTTCCGCCGGGAGGGCCGCCCTCCCGAGGACGCTATTCTGGCCTCACGCCTCACGGACCGCTGCCTTCGCCCCCTTTTCCCCAAGGGCTTCCGTAACGAAGTCCAGGTCATCTCCACAGTCCTGTCCGCCGACCAGGAGAACCCGCCGGAGGTGCTTTCCATCATCGGCGCTTCCGCGGCCCTGTCCATCTCCGAGATACCCTTTGAAGGCCCCGTTGGCGCGGTCCGCATGGGGTATCTCAACGGAGAGCTCACGATCAATCCCACCTTTGCAGAGCTGCTGACTGGCAAACTGGACCTGGTGGTTGCTGGCACCTCTGGCGCGGTCGTCATGGTGGAGTCTGGCGCCAACGGGGTGCCGGAGGATGTGGTGCTGGAGGCCATGCGACGGGGCCAGGAGGTTAACCAGGAGCTCATAGAGCTACAGCAGGATATGGTAAGACGACTGGGCAAGCCAAAGATGTCCTATGCGCCTACCCCTTCGGTCACGCCAGAGTTAGAGTCCAGGCTGGCTGAGTTGCTCCTTGGCCGGGTACAGGAGATCTTCGTGCAGGGCGCGGCCCGGGGCGAGCACAACGAGGCACTGGACTCCTTGGAGAAAGAGGCCCTGACAGCCCTGGGTGGAACCTATGAAAAGGGGAGCATCCGCGAGGCGTATGAAAAACTGATGAAGTCGGTGATGCGCACCCGTGTTCTGCGTCACGGCAAACGGGCCGATGGCCGCGCTGCTGATGAGATACGCCCGATTGCCATTGACCTTGGTGTGCTGCCCCGCACCCATGGGAGCGGCGTTTTCCGCCGGGGCCAGACTCAGGTGCTCACCATCGCCACCCTGGGGTCCATGAGCATGATCCAGAACCTGGACACCCTGAACCCAGAGGTCAGCAAGCGGTACATGCACCATTACAACTTCCCGCCCTACTCCGTGGGCGAGGTGCGTCGCGTTGGCGCCACGGGCCGCCGGGAGATTGGCCATGGCGCCCTGGCGGAGCGCGCCCTGGAGCCAGTCCTACCCACCGTAGAGGAGTTCCCCTACGCCATCCGTCTGGTGTCTGAGGTGCTGAGCTCCAACGGCAGCACCTCCATGGCCAGCGTGTGCGGCAGCACCCTGGCCCTCATGGACGCCGGCGTCCCCATCAAGTCACCCGTCGCCGGCGTCGCCATGGGCCTGATCATGGACGAAGCCACCAAGGAATACGCCGTCCTGACGGACATCCAGGGCGTTGAGGATTTCCAGGGGGACATGGACTTCAAGGTAGCTGGCACAGCGGAAGGCATCACCGCCCTGCAGCTAGACGTGAAGATCAAGGGCATTGACTTCGCTGTCATTGACAAGACCCTCTCCCAGGCCAAGCGAGGCCGCATGTTCATCCTCGGTAAAATGCAGGAAGCCATCGCCCAGCCCAGGACTGCCCTCAGTCCCTTCGCGCCGCGTATGCTGAAGCTGAAGATCCCGGTGGACAAGATTGGCGCCCTTATTGGCCCGGGTGGCCGCACCATCCGCGCCATGACGGCGGAGTACAAGGTCACCATTGACGTGGAGAGCGACGGCACCGTCGTTGTTGGTTCCTCCAACGAGGAGGCGGCTCAGAAAGCGTTTCGGGCCATCACGGGCATGATGAAGGACCCAGAGACGGGGGAAATCTACACCGGCAAGGTTACCCGCATCATGGGCTTCGGCGCTTTTGTGGAGATTCTGCCTGGCAAAGAGGGCCTGGTGCACATCAGTGAGCTAGCGGACCACCGGGTGGAGCGTGTGGAGGACGAGGTGCAGGTGGGGGACGAGGTGACCGTTATGGTCACGGAGGTGGACCGCATGGGCCGCCTCAACCTGTCGCGGCGAGCCGTCTTCGCCGAAGGCGGAGGCGAGGGCGCAGCGCCTGGCCCAAGGCCGGAGCAACGGCCCGCCGGCGATGGCCAGCGCCCCTTTGGGGGCGATCGTGAACGCCGCCCCGACGATAGCCGGGGCCAGCGTCCCTTCTCCGGGCCCCCAGCAAGAGGC
Organism: Chloroflexota bacterium; assembly: GCA_016179765.1. Taxonomy (GTDB): domain Bacteria; phylum Chloroflexota; class Dehalococcoidia; order Lucifugimonadales; family JACPCL1; genus JACPCL1. The sequence continues at coordinate 26,475 of JACPCL010000008.1, read as the reverse complement.
GGGGGCGCTCCCTTCCAGCGCGGGCCTAACCCCCCGGGTCGCGGCCCCGGCGGCCCCAGGCCCGGCGGCCCGCCAAACCGCGACTCCGGCCGCGGCCCCAGGTAGTAAAGGTGCACCGGCCATGGCCCCCATACGCGTGATCGTCCACGGAGCCACGGGCCGCATGGGCAAGGAAACCCTTGCGGCCCTGGGCCGTGACAAGGAGACGAGTCCCGTCGGTGGCGTTGGCCGCTCGGCCATGGGAGACGCCCTCCCCCTGCCGGCGGGGGCCTTCGTTCCCTACGACACCAGTCTGGAACGGCTACTTTCCCGCTGCCAGGCCGACGTGGTGGTGGACTTCACCAATGCCCAGGCGTGCATCGCGGCGGCAAGGGTATCCGCCGCCAGAGGCCTCCACTTTGTCACGGGCACCTCTGGCCTCAGCTCCACAGACCTGGACACCCTGCGGGACCTGAGCCGCAGGCACACCATCGGCATCATCGTAGGCCCAAGTTTTGCCATCGGGGCCATTATCCTCAACCACCTGGCACGCATTGCCGCACCCTTCTTTGAGTACGTGGACATCTTTGAGGCCCACCATGAGGCCAAGATAGACGCCCCCTCCGGCACGGCGCTGGCTCTGGCGCGCGCCATGGCCACGGAGCGCGCCTTCAAGCGGCCCGCGCCTGAGCGGGAGCCGCTATCGGGCACCCGCGGCGGCGACCTGAGCGGCGTGTCCATCCACAGCACCCGAATGCCGGGACGCCTGGCCGCCCATGAAGTCGTCTTCGGCATGGCCGGCCAGACCCTTAGCCTCAAGCATGACACCCTTACCCGGGAATGCTTCATGCCAGGAGTTCTGATGGCGGTCAAGGAAGTGGTGAAGCGACGCGACTGCGTCATAGGCCTGGAGAGCCTTCTTGGCCTGAAGTAGCGCCTCGTCGTTGTACTTTCGCAACGGCGAGGCAAGCCTCCAGCATTCTCTCTTCCCTGGTAATCCGCCAGAACTCCCAGCAACCATACAGGCCCGCACTGCGCCTTCTGTTGGCCAGGGGCAAACGCAAAGGAGAGGGAGGCTCCTCTAGAGCCTCCTTGAAAGCTAAGGAGCAGCACATGAACAATCCTAACGTTGTGGTGGTCGGCGCGACGGGCGCCGTGGGTCGCGTCTTCCTGCGCATCCTGGAGCAGCGCCATTTCCCCGTCAACCGCCTGCGCCTCTGCGCCTCCCCCAGGTCCATCGGCAAGCGCATCAGAGTACATGGCGAGGAGTTGCCCGTAGAGGAGACCACTCCGGACATCTTTGACGACGCTGACTTCGCCTTTATCTCCGCCAGCACCGCCGTGAGCCGGGAGCTGGCCCCTGTGGCGGCCCAGCGGGGCGCCTTGGTCATTGACGATAGCTCTGCCTACCGAATGGACCCCCGAGTGCCCCTGGTGGTGCCGGAGATCAACCCGCAAGATCTGGAGTGGCACCAGAACCTTACCGCCATCCCCAACTGCTCCACCACTCAGATGGTCATGGCCCTTTACCCTCTGCACCGGGCCAACCCTATCAAGCGTATTATCGCCGACAGCTACCAGGCTGTCTCTGGCACAGGCACCCTGGCCATGGATGAGCTGCGGCAGCAGAGCCGCGCCCTGCTGGACGGCGCTTCGGTCAAGCCTTCCGTCTACCCGCACCAGATTGCCTTCAACGTGCTGCCCCACATTGAACCCTTCATGGAGGACGGCTATACGCGGGAGGAGCAGAAGATGCTCTATGAAACGCGAAAAATCATGCACGCCCCAGACATCGCCGTCTCCGCCACCTGCGTGCGCGTGCCGGTCTACCTTTCCCACAGCGAGGCGGTGCACGTGGAGTTTGAGGAACCCATGTCCCCCCAAGAGGCGAGGGAGCTCATGGCCGCCTTCCCGGGCGTGAAGGTCCTGGACGACCCCAAGACCAATACCTATCCCCTGGCCATAGACGCCGCCGACCGAGACGAGGTGTTCGTGGGCCGCATCCGCAAGGACTCTTCCCATCCCAACGGTCTGGCCATGTGGATCGTGTCCGACAACCTCAGGAAAGGCGCGGCCCTCAACGCTATCCAGATCGCCGAAGAGGTCCTGAAACGAGAGCTGCTGAAGCCGAGAGGGTAGGGGTTAACCCTTTGGCATGGCGTCGTCCCTACGACCGTGTGAGGCCAGGAGATGTCTACGGAACCTATATCGTTTGAGGTACGAGCACCCGAGATGTCCTCTCAGGATTACCCCTTGGTCTGCCACAAGTGCAAAAAAGACATGGGAGTCCTGACTTTGATCTACTTCGGCGTCAAACACCATATGGAGCCAATAGCAGTTTGCAGAGACTGTGTGGACGAAGCGAACAGCAGGCGACTAGAAGAGCAAAGCTCTCCCAAAGAAAGCTAATCCAGTTCCCCGCAGGCGTCGTCATCATCCAATAGCCTGTGATAAACTGCATCATCCATAAAAGAGAGGTGTCCCATGACGGAGATTGGCAGGCTGCTCACGGCTATGGTTACACCCTTTGACACGAAGGGGCATGTGGACTACGAGCAGGCCAAACGCCTCGCCCAGGCCCTCGTCGCCTCCGGCAGCGACGGCGTCGTGGTGGCCGGCACCACCGGGGAGTCGCCCACCCTGACGCCTGCGGAGCAGAAGCGCCTCTTCACTGAGGTCAAGAGCGCCCTGAATGGCAAGGGCGCCGTCGTTGCGGGCACCGGCAGCAACAGCACCGCTGAGGCCGTCCACTACACCGAGGACGCCCAGGAAGCGGGGGCTGACGGCTGCCTCCTCGTCGTACCCTATTACAATAACCCTACCCAAGAGGGGCTATACCTCCACTTTAAGTCCATCGCAGAGAGCACCGATCTCCCCTGCATCCTTTACAACGTGCCCAGCCGCACCGTCAGGAACATGGCGGCGGAGACCACCGTGCGCCTCAGCGGCGTTAAGAACATCGTAGGCATTAAGGAGGCCAGCGGCGACCTGCACCAGATCGCCAGGGTCATTAGCGACGCGGATAAGGAGTTCAAGGTGTGGAGCGGCAACGATGCCGACACCTTCCTCCTCATGTGCCTGGGCGGCTATGGCGTCGTGAGCGTGGCCAGCCACCTGGTGGGTAAGCAGATTAAGGCCATGATGCAGATGCTCCTGGACGGCAGCCTGGAAGGCGCGGCGGCGGAGCATCGTCGCATGTTGGCCATCTTCCAGGGCCTCTTTGTCGTAGCCAACCCCATACCCGTCAAGTACTGCGTAAACAGGGCCGGGTTCAACGTGGGCGCGCCTCGCCTGCCCCTGGTAGAGCCGGACGAAAAGACGGCCAGATTCCTGGACGACCTCATGAGCAAGTACGAGGTTGACCTGCCGGTGGGAAAATAACCACAAAGGGGCTGCGCGGCCCCTTTGTGGTTTGAGAGCGTGGAATGAAACGTGAACACAAGGCGTTTTTGGGGTTCATTCTCATATTTGTGCTGATCATTACGTATGCTTACCTGGCAACGGCAGCAGGCAAGTACGGCATTTGGTTCTGGTTGGCCTTCCTGGCTATTGTGGCTGTCAATGTCTTTGCTTTGGTCAGGTTCCCAATTATCGCGTACTAATCACTTCTGGAATTAGGACGGGTTTTGAGTCTATTGCTGAGTTGTTCTCTGGGGGTGGCAAAGGGGGGAACGGTGGAATGAACGACAGCAAGTTCCTCCCGCCTTGCGTCAAAAGGTGTTGAATCGTGCTAGTGGACGATGTCAATATCCAGGTTGTCCTTTTCGTGGACGACTTCATGTTCACCACATAGATATGAACCCTTCTAATTCTAGGGATGAAGAAAACCTCATAGCTGTATGCCCCAACCATCACGATACAATTCACAAAGATACTGAAGTGACTCAAAGGCAGGTGCGTCAGTGGGCTCATGGTCAGTATGGAAGGCGGCGAGCCTGACAACGCAGTGATCAGGTTCCTGGTATCGGATGACTCATTTCATCTGGTTGATGCAATCCGCTAAACTATATGTCACGGGGGAAGGGAGGCGTCCCATGGCGAAGGACAAGCTGGACATCACCATTGAGTACTGCCACACTTGAGGGGAGGGACTGCGCGCCGCTTGGATAGCGGGCGAAATCCTTACCCACCACGGGGACTACATCGGGAGCTGCAAGCTGGTGCCGTCTGGACATGGCAGGTTCCATGTCTACTTCAACGATGAGCTGGTGCTGGAGCACAGCCACAACCCCCACCACTGGCCGGAAGCGCGGGAGGTGACGGAGAAGCTCATGGAGTGGAAGGACTCCCACACCGTTACCCGCTAGCCTCACTCTATGATGGCAAGCCCCAAGCCCGTCATCATCGCGCCCTATGACCCCGCGTGGCCTGGGCAGTTCAGTGAGTTGCGCCAGACCCTCTGCTTGGCCTTGGGCGAGTTGGCGCTGGAGGTTGAGCATGTGGGCAGCACGGCGGTGCCTGGCCTGCCGGCCAAGCCCATCCTTGACCTGGATGTGGTTATCCCTTCCCCGGAGCTGCTGCCTTTGGTCATCCAGCGCCTCTTCGGCCTCGGCTACCTGTATCAGGGGGACCTGGGCGTACCCGGGCGGGAGGCCTTCGCCCGCTCCGACGAGATGACGCCGAAGGATGGCAGGCATGGGGTATGGCCCGAGCACCACCTCTATGCGTGCGCCCGGGACAGCCTGGAGCTGGCTCGCCACCTGGCCTTCCGCGACTATCTGCGTGCCAACCCCGAAGCAGCTTGGGCCTATGCAGCGCTCAAACAATATCTGGCCCAGCGCTATCGCAACGACCGGGAGGCTTACACCGGGGGCAAGACCGCCTTTGTGGAAGAGGCGCTGCGGAAGACGATGGGGCAATAAAGCCTCTATTGCCGCCGGCTCGTTTGGAAGCTTCGTGGACACTGGGGGTGTCCCCCAGATACAAATCAATCCCCGGAGAGGGAAGCCCCTCTGGGGTTTCCTTGATGTATGAGGGAAACCTTGAACCCTCTTAAGGGGGTTTGTGGGTGTTTTTCAGCACCCTGCTAGGTGGGGCCGCTTGTGCGCAAACCTGAATGAGTTGGGGCCTGGGGCGGTTCAGCGCCGCCCCAGGCCCCTTCTGGCATCCGATTCACACCCGTCTCGTCCAACACTGGTGTGAGTCCGCGCGCCAACTCACGGGAGGTATTCACTCGTTATCTTTCCACGACCAGGTGGGAGGAGAATTTGACCGCCCTCAAGGAGTGGCGAGTAGGCGAGAGGTCCTCCGACATTTTGGCCAGCTGCTCCAGCTGCTCCTTTGGCGCCTGGCTCTTGACATAGTACGTCGCCCGGATGTCCTGAAAACCGGGAGGCACCACCCCCGGCTCCGGCAGTGCCAGCATGCCCTGAAGGTCAATATCACCATCCACCTCCACACGGACCCCTTCAATGGGAATACCCATGTGGGCGCCATAGGTCGCCCAACCTGAAGCCAGGCAATGCCCCAGGGCGGCAAGGAGCAACTCCACCGAGGAGGGCCCCTTATCGGCCCCCAGGAGCTCCTGGGGATGGTCTCCTACTATGGTGAACGCCTTTTTGCGGGATGTGTCGTTCCTGGCTCCGCCCAGGGAGAAGGTCTTGACGATGGCCTCGTTATGGAAGCCACCTTTCCAGATAGTGGTGGCAGAGAACGCAGCCTTGGCGACTTGGGGCTGTGCCTTCACCATGCCCACCATGTCTTGTAACCCCTGGATGCTCACTCCATTGACGACCGTTGCCGTTGCCATTGTGGCGCCTCCTTTTGAAAGTGTCTTCATTTTCAATGAGGAACAGCCTCTCTTCATCTGACAAACGTCAGATTTTAGGGGGGTCAGCCATTCCTAGAGGCCGACTCTTCGTAGCAAAAGGGAAGGTCTGTTGCTGAAGCCAGGGCAGGAAACGTTCTGAGGGTGGACGGCTTCTTGCAAGAGGCGCTGGACTAGCGTAGCAAGTCGTGTTCTATGGCGAAGAGGGTGGCGGCAGACCGGTTGGAGACGCCAATTTTGCTGTAGATATGCTCCAAGTGCGACCGTACGGTTCCTTCGCTCACAAACAGGGCCACGGCTACTTGACGCCTATTGAGGCCCTTAGCCGCCAGACGGAGCACCTCTACCTCCCGTTCCGTCAACCCAGCAGGCCCCTCCTGCCGGCGGGTCCTTGTCCGGAGGGTGCGCTCTATCCCACTCAGGTCCTCCATCAGAACCTGGAAAACATCGGCAGAGAGCCTGCTTCCCCTCTCTTGGCGCATAACGCTGAGGGCCTGCTCCACCTCACGGGCTGGGCCATCGGACGTAACGTGCGTGAGCTCATCAAAGCGGTCAGCCACAGCGATAACCTGTGCCCCCAGCGGTATCTGCGTGCTCCGAAGCCCACGGTAGTAGCCCGTGCCATCCATCCGCTCGTGATGGGCTGCCGCCAGAGGAATAAGGGGCTCCAGAGCGGAGACTTTGGAAAGGACGCGCTCCGAGTGGTACGGATGGAGTCGCACCTATTCTCGCTCGGCCTCGGTGAGGCCGTCCCGGGACTTGTTCAGTACGAAGGATGGAACGGCGACGATTCCGATGTCGTGCACCAAGGCAGCCTGATAGATGGCGGCTATCTGTAGGCTTCCAAGTCCCATCCTCCGAGCGATGCGTTCCGCTACATCGGCTACTCTGCGAGAGCGGCCGGCCAGGAAGGGAGATTTCAGGTCGGCGTAGTCGGCCAGGGCTAGGGCTACATCCGTCAGCTTTCCTTCTCCAATGTACCGGTGGGGAGACTCTTCCGGTTCCATAGAACGCACCGTATCCCACACCCTCTCATGCTCCAGTCCCCTCCAGAAGTTTTCCTCCTGTGTTACCGAGAGGAAAGCATCCACCACGGAAGGATCAAAGGCTTTACCACGCCGTGCAAGAGCCGCGTCTTTTGCACCCTCACGGCCTTCCACACGGTGGAAGACCTCCAGGAAGCTCGTTACGAGCACAATACGAGAGATGATGGGGATAGCATCGCTCCTGCTCCCAGCGGGCATGCCGTGGCCATCCCATTGCTCAAACACCTGCATTAGCGCGACCTGGACCTCCTGGGGCATACCCAGCCGCTGGGCGATGCGTGTCGCCACCAGGCAGGTGCCCTCAAACCCTTCCCTCATGAACTCCCGGCCCTTCACCAGGAAGTCCAACATATGGGTGGCCCGCGTTGGAAAAGATTCTCCCGCAGCCATGTATCTCATGAGCCATGAGACGATATCCAAAGGATTGCGCGCATTGCGAAAGAACTGAAGGTCCCGCTTAGCAGCCAGTTCGTCCACAAGCCAGGAGCTGGCTAGCTGGCTGGTCCAGGTAGTGCAGCCAGCGTCCTTCAGCAACTCGGCATAGTACAGATGGGTGCGTTGCTCTAAAGAAAGCTCCATCTCCTGGGCGATGTGCATGCCAATGTAGCAGGAGCGCGCCCCATGCTCCGTGTGTAGCCCCGCCGCCAGGTCGCTCGCCAGGGAGAAAGCTCCTAATAGGTCAGCGAGGCGAACGGCGCTTCCCTCTGGCCCAGCCGGATGGAGCCTAGCCACTAGCCTTATCCTCCTTAGAGGCGGCTTCTGTCCTGACAACGATGAACGTGGTTCCACCTACAAGGATGCAGGTAAGGGAGCATCTCGCGGGCTTGTGAAGGGGTAGTTCTCATGGTTTTTGGGGGCCGCCGAAAGCGCAGCCGATGGAATCCGTAAAGACGCGCCGGGGGTGGGCGACGACTTCTGGCGGCAGGTCGGCGTAGGAGATGAGCTGCTGGGTGAGACGCTCCATACTGCACCTTCCGGCGACGTGATAGGAGAGAGTATATAGAGCGGCAGGGTAGGGGACAAGGAGAGAGAGATTCAGGATTGAAGGGAAGGCCCGGGCTTGCGCGGTTTGGGAGTGAAGAGGATGATCGCCGCCGCCAGGACCAGCAGCCCCACGGAGGGCCACCAGATGGGGTCGTAGCTGCCTGTCCTGTCGCGGACGTACCCTGCCAGTGGGCCAGCCAGGCCGCTAAAGATGAGGGTGATGGGGGTGACAAACCCGAGGATTCTGCCCAGAGAGGCCCTGCCGAAGTACTCGGCCCACAGGTAGCTTTGCAGGAGCATCATCCCACCCACACCCACCCCAAAGGTGCCCATGGCCAGAAACAGCAGGAGAGGCGTGTCGCCCACAATGGTCAGCACCATGGCTCCCGTCAGCACCAGAAAGGCACCAAATCCCAGGAACCGGGCGGAAATACGCTCTGCCATGAACCCCATGGCAAAGGTGCTGACGCCGCCCGCGGCGGCGTCCAGGGACATGGCCAGGGCCACCAGCCCTGGGTCCAGGCCTTTGTCCATGAAGTTGGGTATACGGTGCAAGCCTATGGCGCCCAGGGCAAACATCGCCAGCACAAAGGCGGCGGTCAACCGCCAGAAGACGGGGGAGCGCCGGGCCTGCGCCAGTGTCCAGGAGGCTTCCTCATAGCTGAGGGCTGGCCTTCCCTGCCTTGGGGTTGCGGGGCTACCCTCTTCCGAGGAGGCTAAAGGTAGACCGTCAGGGGCAAGGCCCATGTCCTCGGGCTGGCGTCGCACAAAGATAAGGGCCATGGGGATGATAAGCCCTGCGCCAAGAGCCGCCAGGGCAATCCAGGCGCCCCGCCATCCCCACTGGCTAATGAAGAGCTGTGTCACCGGAACAAAGATGACGCCGCCCACAAAAGGCCCCACAGACACCAGCGAAAGGGCCCGCCCCCGCCGGCGCACAAACCACTTGGCTACAGGCACGGTGGTCATCAGGTTGCCCGCAGGTCCACCCAGGGCCATCAGGCCCATGACGCCGAAAATAGCCACCATCTGCCACGGAGCCTGGATAAGGGCCATAGCTATGAGGGAGAGGCCAGCGGACAGAGCAGCGAGGGCAAGGAGGATACGGGAGCCGAACCGGTCAATGAGGCCGCCGATCCAGGGGCTGGTCAGACCGCTGCCGGCCATGCGCGCGGTCTGACACCAGCCGAAAACGGCCCGGCCAATGCCTAGCTCGTCGCCCATGGGGCGAATGAACACGCCGAAGTTCAGGGTGGCGAAGGTCATGCTCAGAGCGCCCACAGCGGACATGGCCGCCACAATGACCCAGCCGTAAAAGAAGCGCCTGTGGGGTGGCGACGCGACCTCTGTGACCAAGGGGCCTCCTGACACCTGCCTTCGGGAGCGTGGGCACATCCAAAGATTGTACACCCTGCGGCCAGGTTGGTGTAGCCGCAACGGATAGCAAACTTTAGGACTCCTGTGGTAAACTTTGCGCCATCCTCTAGGCGCTCAGGAAAGTCCCCAGCAAAAAGGAGGGGAGATGCTTGCCCAGCCCCAGTCCAGCAAATCCCTGCTGTACGTCGCCATCCTCCCTGAGGGGTACGACCCCAGCCGCAGCTATCCGCTGGTCATTCTGCTGCACGGCTACGGAGCGCATATGTATGACCTGGCAAGCCTGGCCCCCTCCATAGACCCCCACAGCTACGTCTACGTATGCCCCAACGGGCCGGTCCCGGTGATGATAGGGCAGGGGATGATGGGGTACTCCTGGCGGCCTCCCAGGGACGACGGCGGGCCCCCGGAGGCCCAGCAGGAGCAGGCGCGCCGGGTGGAAGGTATGTTAGGGGCCTTTTTTGGCGAGGTGATGGAGCGGTACAAGACGCCGCCGGGCAAGTCTATACTCATTGGTTTTTCCCAGGGCGGGACCGTGACCTATAACCTGGGCCTGGCGCGCCCAGACCTGTTTGCGGGCATCGCCTGCCTGAGCACGGGCATCGCGGAGCCGGAGCTGGTGCGCAGCCGGCTGCCCGCCCAGCGCGCCCAACCCGTCTTCATTGCCCACGGCCTCCAGGACAATCCAGACCGGGCGCGGCGCTCCAGGGCTTTCCTGGAGGAGGCGGGCTATAAGCCGGAGTACCACGAGTACAACATGGGCCATGAGATCAGCGACGAGGTTCTGCGCGACTTGGCGCCATGGGTACACAAGCTGTTGCCCGTGCTGACCTTGCCCTAAGGATTCCCTCGCGCCCTATGACATAGGGAGGTTCCGATGAAACCCCAGGGGCAGACAGACGACTATACCACTCCCGAAGGCCAATGGCGGCGCTTGGCCCGCCGCTGGAGCATCCGGGACCAAGGACCCACCACCATCTGCTTCGCCAGCTTATGCAGATACGCGGAAGGGTGCCCCAGCAAGACCCAGCACCCACGACGTGTGCCTCAGCACCGGTGCCCTCGCTACTGGCCGGAAGGCCAGCGGCCGCCTGCCGGGCTCTCCGCCTACGTGCTCAAGCTCTTGGAGCGGAGCGGTGCGTAGGAGGCTATCCTGAGGAGACATCTGCAGCTCAGTCCCAGGAAGAGCGCCTACACCTCTGCCGTCACGTTGAAGAGCGTGTTCTCAATGGGCTTGGACCACATCGCCGGCGCGTTGGGCTGGGGTTGAGGGCGATCGGGGCGGTTGGTCCACCCCTGGTACGCTTCAATGCTGCGCCAGACGGTCACCGTGGTAATCTGATTGGGGTCGTTCTGGGCATACAGGGTCTGGCGACTGACGAAGCCGGGGAAGCTACGCATAACCCGTCCATTCTCTTTGATAAGGGCCTCGGCCTGCTTGGTCATCTGGGGAATCACGTAGTGGTGAACAAGGACGGTAATCATTGCTTGCTCCTGCGCGGCTGAAACTGTGCTGGCACAAGATTAAGGCAGCATCTCCCCAATGGCAAGGGCAACTCCCCAGGGGTATCCTTTGGAACACGCATACCGGAGCCGACCTGTGCCCATGCCCGCTGAACACCCGCTGCTGAGGAAAACCTCCCTGTGCCTGGCAGCGTTGGCTTTGGCGACTATTGTTGCCGCCTGCGAGAACACGACGCCTCCCCCTGCAATTGTGCCCTTTCCCACTGCAACGCCAATTCCGCTCAACTCACCCACCCCCACCTCCGCACCGACGCCAGCCCCTGCTCCCTCCCCCCTTGGCCTCAGGGGTGGCGTCCTGGTCACCTTTGACGTGCAGGGCGTCAGGTTCCGCGCCTTCATAACCAGTCCGCCAGCCATTGTCCAGGCGCTTGCCCTCCAGCGCGGCGAAGGCTTCGCCTCTATCCCCAATGGGCGGCTGCTGCCAGGGCCCGGTGAAGGTAACCACAACGCCCCCTGGTCGTGGCACCTGGATCCAACGGACATCCACTTCGCAGAGTTCACGATAGAGCTGTGCGACGGCACTCCAGACTTCGTAGAGCGAGAGCGAGACTACTGGCTCAACACCGTGCGTCGCTATTGCCCCTGGACGGCTAAGCTGGTGGAGGTACGGGACCACCGGTGAAAGCAACGGAGACAGCGGAAGCCCGTCTACGCAGGTTTAGCTCTCGCCCCTTGCCAGGAGGTCGCCAGGGCGAGGAGGGCGGTGGCAAGAATAATGCCACATGCCAGCAGGAAGACGGCCTTCACACTGTAGAGATCAGCTACGACGCCGGCGATGGCGGGAGTAAAGCCGGAGAACACCACAGCCGAACCGAAGACCAGAGAGATGGTGGTGGCTTGCACGGCTCCTTCCACCAGGTCCATCGCCGCAGCCAGGAGGATGGACATAAGGGGGAAGAGGAAGACCCCCATGAGCAGCACCATCAAGGCAAAGAGGAATCCCGGCGGGGTGAGATACAGCCCCAACGTCGCAACACCCAGGCCGGTCAGGCTGGGCACCAGGACTATCTTGCGCCCAAAGCGGTCGGAAAGATACCCCATGACTGGCTGCGACACGATGCCTCCCACGTTGGCAAGGGCCAGGTAAAGGCCCAACGTCCAGGTAGAGACCCCAACATCCTCCCTGAGATACACAGGGAGGAAGGTCAGCACCGCGCTCTGGCCGCCGGCAAAGCCCCCCGCAAAGAGCATGATCAGCAGCAGGCGGCGAGTGGTAAGCAGCTTGCCCATGGAACGGAGGTACGCCAAGAAGGAGGGGGCGAGGCCCTCTCCGCTGGGTATAGGCCGAAGCAGCAACCAGACCAGCAAGCCACAGCCTACGCCGGGCACAACGCTGGCCTGGAGCACCATCCGCCACGTGACTAGCCCCAGCAAAAGGCCCACCAGCACCGGCCCCACCGCCTCACCGATGCTGCCGCCGGTGCCGTGCATGGCGATGGCAAAGCCGCGGCGGGAGGCGAAGACCCGCGAAAGCGTGGAAATGGCGGCTGGATGCCAGAAGGTGATGGCAACGCTCAGCAGGGCAGCAGAGGCCAGCGCCATCCCATAGTTGCTGGCAAAACCCAGGCTCATGGCAAACACGCCCACCATGGCCATGGCGAAGCCCAGAATCTGGGCGCGCCGCGCGCTGAAGCGGTCCGCGGTGTAGCCCGCCGGCAGATTGGAGAGGCCGCCAGCAATGTTACGAACGGTGGAGAGGGCGCCCACCTGCGTGTTGCTCAGGCCCAGGTCCACCTTCAGGTCTGGCAGAATCACAAAGAAGGCGGCGTTGAACATGTGCTTCAAGGCATGTCCCGCTATCGCCGTGGGCAGCAGGACCATGCGCTGCCGGTCGGTGACGGACTCTATGGCGCCGCCTGTGGCTGTCTGTTGCATCATAGCCTTTCTGATATTGCAGGGTGCGAGCGTCCCATCCCTCTTGAAGCGACGCCCCATGGGGCGTCGCTTCGCTGATGTCGGCAACAGGATGTCGGCTGGCTTCACTCTGGAGGTGGTGGCTAGCTAGATGGGTTTCAGCATGTCCCTGGCCAAAGCTTCCAGGAAATCGTCGGTGTCACGCAGGTCATTCAATCCGACGAGGCGAAACAGATAATAAAGGGTCTCCTGAACTTTCTGGAATCTGCCAGCCTGGCTTTCGTTCTTGTCAAAGGTGGGGTACATGCCAAGGAGTTTCAGCCCCTTCGCCGTATGGCTGCTGATAGGCCCATAGAGGTCGGGGTCCTTGGTGCACAGCATGGCAGCAGCCAGGGACTGGTCTCCACCCTTCAGGCGATACCCGCCCATCTCATCCAGGAACTCGTAGACGCGGATCTCGTACATGATCTGCTCGTAGAGTAGGAACCACAGGCATTCCCGTATCTCCTGGAGAGGGTTACTCAGGAACACCGGGCGGCCTCTTTGCGACACCGGCAGGCATCGGTAAAGCTCGTCCGCCTGCTCAAGGGTGAGGGTATTTAGGGTATCTTCTTGCACCAACTCCTTGGCCCGGGCTGCCTTACCCCACTTGCGCCGGTGCATGGCCAGCGTGGCGCCCGTTTTCTGCAGCGCCCCAAAGCGCTCAACGTATCCGAGGAAGCTCCTTTGCGGTATGTTCGGCTGTGTGTGCATAACTCCTCAGGAGAGGAAGGCTTCTTTGGAGCCTTCTTGAAAGACAAAGAGGAAGGATTCAGATGGCTCGGAGAGCAATGTCCTTACGATAGAATGCGCTTTGAAAGCCAACTCTTTGAAGGGCGGCGTAGGCCTTCTCACGCGCTTGCGCCAGGGTAGGGGCGCATCCCACCACGGTAAGCACCCTCCCACCACTGGTGGCCACGCCACCGCTCATGGGACTAGCGCGATTGGCCGGCATGGTGCCGTGATGGAACAGGAGGGCCTGGCCCTCCACCCCTTGCAGTCCATAGATAGGATAGCCCGTGGTATACGAATCCGGGTAGCCTTGGGACGCCATCACCACTCCAACGCATGCTAGGGGCATCCATTCAACCGACGCTCGGGAGAGATCACCTTCAGCGATGGCGCCAGCGATCTCCACCAGGTCGGAGCGGAGGCGGGGCAAAATCACCTGGGCCTCCGGGTCGCCCAGGCGCGCATTGAACTCCACGACCTTCATTCCTTCCTTTGTCAGCATCATTCCTCCGTACAACACCCCCCGGTAGGGCTTGCCTTCCTTGGCAAGCCCATCAATGGCGGGCCGGAAGACCTTTTCCTCCGCCTCTTTTGTCAGTTCTTCGCTCCAGAGCTCCGGAGGGCTGTAGCTGCCCATACCTCCCGTGTTTGGGCCCTGGTCATCCTCAAAGGCGCGCTTGTAGTCGCATGCGGCTACTAAGGGGGAGAGGCGCAGACCGTCGGTAAAGGCAAAGACGCTGACCTCCCTGCCCTCCATGAACTCTTCCAGCACCACCGTAGCGCCAGCCTCGCCAAAGGCTTGCCGGTTCATGCAGGCGTCCAGCGCTGCAAGGGCCTCCGCCCTACTGTGGGCTACCGTCACCCCTTTGCCCGCAGCCAGCCCATCTGCCTTGACCACAATCGGCCCATCGCGCCCCTGCAGAAATCGCTGAGCTTCCGCGAAGGAGTCAAAAGCCACCCCTTGAGCCGTCGGGATGCCATGGCGGGCCATGAACTCCTTGGCAAAAGCCTTGCTGCTCTCAATCTGGGCCGCGGCGACAGTTGGGCCGAAGATGGACTTCCCGTTCTGTTGAAAGCGGTCCACAACGCCGGAGGCCAGGGCTGCCTCTGGCCCCACAAACGTCAGGTCCACCTTATGTTGATGTGCTGCCTCCAGTAGCCCAGTAACGTCTGTGGCACTGATGGAAAGGTTGGTCCCCAGTTGGGCGGTGCCTCCGTTCCCTGGGGCGGTGTACAGGAGTTCCGTCTGCTGGCTTTGGCGCAGCTTCCAGGCAATGGCGTGCTCCCTGGCCCCGGAGCCGATGACCAGCAGCTTCATTGCGACATCAACCGGATTAGGGGGTAGTCCCTAGCTGCAATGGCATGCAGAGGCTGGTCCATGGTCAGTAGCTCACAGGAATAGATGCGGGCCAAGGCCACATAGCACGCATCGTAAGTCTTAGAAACCCGGTACCTTTCCGCAAGCTCGTAGGCGAGCTCGTACAGACCATGGGGCACAGGCGTTGGGATATCCAGCGCCACAAAGTCCTTGACGATCCCTCTCGCCTCTTCATCGGTGAGGAGGCCCCGGTACGCCAAACGTCGTATGACGGAGACCGTCTCAATATACAAAAGGGGAGGGCCCATAAAATGGTCCTCCCCGGATTCAAAGGCCTCCCATGCGCGCATCATCTCATACGAGCGATTGCCCGGCACAAGCCAGGTTACCATGCAACTGGCATCAATACACCGCAAGGACACCCTTAGTGGGCCTCCTCCCTGAGCTCGCGTACCATGGTCGCTACGTCCACGCTAACTCTTTCCTCCTCCCAGCGCTCGCGGATGGCGTCCTTCCTGGCTCTGATGCGGTCAAACACGACTTTTCTTTCAATTCCCATGGGGAGTTGCTCCTCTTCTTCAACGCCACGGTGGGTCTCTACGGTCGTCTCTTGCTGGCCTCTGACCAAATAGGCAACAGCAGACTCTTTGATGTACCATTGGCCCCCCAAGCGTCGCCCCTCTAGCTTCCCTTCTCTGAGATACCGTCGGACCTGCTCCGTTGACCGTTGTATCTTTTGGGCGGCTTGAGGGACGGTTACATACCCTTCCAGTTCTTCTGACATGATAGCTCGTTGTTGTTGTATACTACGTTATGATACCACTTTCCCCGCTCCTGTCAATCACTCCCATTCTATGGTTCCAGGGGGTTTACTGGTGATGTCGTAGACCACCCGGTTGACCTGGGCAACCTCGTTCACGATGCGGCTAGAGATGCGAGCCAGGACGTCGTAAGGCAGGCGCGCCCAGTCTGCCGTCATGGCATCCTGGCTGGTGACGGCTCGCACCGCCACAACATGGCCGTAGGTTCTGTAGTCGCCCATGACGCCCACGCTGCGGGCATCCGTCAGCACCGCAAAGCTCTGCCACAGCTCCCGGTACAGGTTGGCAGCCTTGATCTCGTCCATGACGATCCAATCGCACGCCCGCAGCGTCTCCAGCTTCTCCTGCGTCACTTCGCCCAGGATTCGGATTGCCAGCCCTGGGCCGGGGAAAGGCTGGCGGTACACCATCTCTTCCGGAAGGCCCAGGGCCAGGCCTGCATCCCGTACCTCGTCTTTGAACAGGTACCGCAGCGGCTCCACCAGCTTCAGGTGCATGGCGGCGGGAAGGCCGCCCACGTTGTGATGGGTCTTGATCTTGGCAGAGGCCGAGTTCTCCGCCGTCTGGCTTTCAATCACGTCTGGATACAAGGTTCCTTGCGCCAGGAAGTCCACCTGGCCCAGCTCGGCGGCCTCGTCTTCAAAGACACGGATGAACTCATCACCAATAACGCGGCGCTTCTCCTCCGGATCGGTCACCCCCCTGAGTCGCCCAAGGAATCGCTCCTGAGCATTCACGTGCAGCAGATTCAGTCGCATGTTGCGGCCAAACACCTCTGCCACGCGATGAGGCTCGTCCCGGCGCATCAGGCCGTTGTCCACAAAGATGCACGTCAGTTGCTCGCCCACTGCCCGGTGCACAAGGGTAGCAGCCACTGCTGAGTCCACGCCGCCCGAGAGAGCACAAATCACGCGGCCCTCCCCCACCTGTTCACGGATGCGTTGGACCGCCTGGGCAACAAAGCTCTGCGGCGTCCACGACCCGTTGAGGCCGCACACCCTGAGCAGGAAGTTCCTCAAGATATCCATGCCCTGGGGCGTGTGCGCCACCTCTGGATGAAACTGAAGACCAACTATGGCGCCGTTCCCCATCACCGCTATGGGGGAGCTCTCGGTGTACGCGAGGGCGCGGAAACCGGGAGGCAACTCCGTGATCTGATCGCCGTGACTCATCCACACGGGCAGGCTATGGGGTAGCTCAGAGAAGATAGGAGCGTCGGCCTTGTTCTGGTGCAACACCGCGTGCCCGTACTCCCGCTTCACGCTGGGCGACACCTTGCCCCCGAGCTGGTGGGCCAGCACCTGCATCCCGTAGCAAATGCCAAGGATTGGCAGCTTGCTTTGGTAGACCCACACCGGAGCGAGAGGCGCCCCAGGCTCATAGACGCTGGCCGGGCCGCCCGACATGATGATCCCTTTAGGGTTCATGCCGGCCACCCTCTCCCACGAAGCGGTGTAGGGGACGATCTCACAGTAGACGTGGCACTCCCGCACCCTGCGCGCGATCAGGTGGCTATACTGAGAGCCAAAGTCAATAATGACCACAGCCTCTTCCCTTGCCTGAGGGGCCTCCTCTGGGAGAGGTTGTTGGCCCTTCTTCCCCTTCGCGATCTCCAGGTAGGTGGACACCTCCAGGTCATCACTGGTCGCGATGCGGCGGCTCGCAGGCGATACTTCCTTATCCATGCTCGTGTATCACCTTCCTATCAATTCAATGGCCCGCCAATGGCGAAAGGATAGTTAGGTGAGAGTAGCACCTGTGGTATACTCAGTCAAGGAAACGCCCAAGGAGCTCCTCTCAATTTTCTCCAGCCTCCGATCCGACCCAAAGATTCCTGAGACCCTGGAGCGGCAGGTAAGAGCCAGCATCAGGCTTTTGCAAGAGGGAGGCGTCGTGGCCTTTCCCACGGATACGCTCTATGGCCTTGGGGCAGACTTCGCGTCCACCACCGCGGTCCAGCGGGTGCTCGCGATCAAGGGTAGATCGGCAGATATGGGCCTGCCCCTGCTATTGTGCGGTCCAGAGCAGTTGCCCATGATAGCTGGGGAACCCTCTGAGTTTTCACGCCGACTGGCGCTCCACTTTTGGCCCGGCGCTCTTACCCTGGTGGTACGTCGGTCGGCGGAGGTCTCGGACCTGGTCACCGGAGGCAGGGACACGGTGGCAGTCCGGGTACCAGACCATCCCATCCCCAGGGCCCTGGCGCAAAGTCTGGGTCGTCCTATCACGGGTACCAGCGCCAACCTGACAGGAGCGCCGCCATCCACCACTGCCCAGGAGGTGTGGCGGCAGCTCGGCGCGCGCGTAGACCATATTATAGACGGCGGCCCCTCGCCCTTGGGGCGTGCCTCCACCATCCTGGACGTGAGCGGCCCAGTCCCAAGGATGGTGAGGGCAGGAGCCATAACCCTTGAAGCCCTTCGTCGGGTCTATCCTGGTTCCATTGAATGAGCCTCACCGAATCGTGGAACGCCAACCAGCAGGCGCTCAGACGCCATCGCCACTCCTCACCCTCGCGCCTCCCGTAGAGGAGGCTCTGCGTGAGTTCTTCGCCAAGCGCTCCTTCCCGCTGTACCATCTCATGGAGTACCAGCTTGGCTGGCGTGACGAGGGGGGAGCGCCCCTTACCACGCCTCACCCAGAGCCGAGGCTATACGCCTCCCTCTGCCTTCTGGCCTGCCAGGCCCTTGGGGGCGAACTTCAGGCAGCGTTGCCTGCCGCCGTCGCCGCCGAACTGGCCTACCAGTTTACCCAGGTCCACGCCGATGTCCAGGAGGCCAGCCAGACCCGCCGCCATCGCCCCACGGTCTGGTGGGTCTGGGGGCCAGCCCAGGCCATCAACGCCGGCGATGGCCTCCATGCCCTGGCCAGGCTTTCCCTCCTTGGGACCAAAGAGGAAAACCCCTTCGCTGAGAGAAGCCTTCGCCTGCTACAAACATTAGACAATGCCTGCCTCCGTTTGTGCGAGGGTATGTACCAGGAGATGGTCTTTCAAGAGCGTGTTGACGTTACCCAGGCCGCCTATCTCCACATGGCCAGAGAAAAGGTGGGAGCGCTCATAGGCTGCGCGCTGGAGCTAGGGGCTACCGCCGCCGGCGCCGATGAACCCGCAAGGCTCCGGTTTCGTGCCTTTGGCGAGGAGGTCGGCGTTGCCTTTCAGGTACAAGAGGACGTCCAGTCCCTGTGGGGACAACCCTTTTCCGGCAAAGAGTTTGGCCTGGACGTCTTGAACAAAAAGAAGGGTTATCCTATTATCCTTGCTTTTGAGCAGGCCTCCTTGAGTCGCAAGCGAGAGTTGGGCGCCCTCTTTTTCAAGCGGGTCCTTGAGCCGCCGGACGTGGCGCGCGTCAGGGCCATCCTGGACGAGCTTGACGCCAGGGAGAAAGCCCGGGCCGCCGCTGAGGACATCTATCAGAAAGCGGTAGCCGCCTTCATATCCCCTGGCAACCCGTTGGGCCTGCTGGACGACCTGCTGGCGGTGGCGCGGTGGCTAGCGGTCCGTGGCGCCGCCCTGTAATCGTGTATGAGCACATCGGTCGGCGTGAAGCCAGGCCCTTGAGGGTGTGGCCATGCCAATCTGAACTGGAACGGAGCACTCCTTTGAAGAAGAAAACGGTGCGAGACGCCCAGGTCTCTGGCAAGCGTGTTCTGCTGCGCGTGGACTTCAACGTGCCCTTCGTGCCTAAGACGACGGTCATTGCCGACGACACCCGGATTCAGGCCGTCCTGCCCACCATCCGCTATTTGAAGAAGCGGGGGGCCAGCCTGGTCGTCTGTTCCCACCTCGGGCGGCCCAATGGCAAAGTCGTCAAGGACATGCGTCTGGACTCGGTGGCCCATCGCTTTGAGGCATTGCTTGGCGAACCTATCGTTCACGTCCGCGAGTGCATTGGCCCTGCGGTGCAGCAGGCGGTCAAAGAGTTGGGACCCGGTGAAGTGCTTTTGCTAGAGAACCTTCGCTTTTACCCAGAAGAGGAGAAAAACGATCCAGAGTTCGCCAAAGCACTGGCGTCTCTGGCGGACATCTACGTGAATGACGCCTTCGGCGCATCCCACCGCGCCCACGCCTCCATTAACGCCATCACCAGGTTCCTCCCCGCCTACGCCGGGCTGCAGATGGAAAAGGAGCTGAAGATGCTGGGCGCCACCCTGGAGAACCCCGCCCGGCCTCTGGGAGCCATCATGGGTGGCGCCAAGATCAGCGACAAGATCAACGTCCTGCACAACCTGGTTCAGCGGGTTGACCGGCTGTTCATCGGCGGCGGCATGGCCGCCACCTTCTTCAAAGCGCAGGGCCTACAAGTAGGCTCCTCTCTGGTGGAGGAGGAGAGCATCGGCGTGGCCCAAGATATCTTGAAAAAGGCGCAAAGCAACAGCGTCAAGCTGTTTCTCCCCGAGGACGTGGTGATTAGCAAAACCTTTGCCGGCGACGCCCCTCATAAGGATATGGATGTGGCCCGCGTACCCCCGGGGTGGATGATCATGGACATAGGTCCCGAAACAGCGCGGCTGTTTGCCCGCGAGATGCGGGAGTGCCGCACCTTGGTGTGGAACGGGCCGATGGGCGTCTTTGAGTGGGAGGTCTTCTCCCAAGGCACCCGGGCCATTGCCGAGACTATGGCCGACATGAACAACGCCATCACCGTCGTCGGCGGCGGGTCCACCGCCGAGGCGGTAGAGGAGCTGGGCCTCACCAACGCCATGAACCACGTCTCCATGGGCGGCGGCGCCTCCCTGGAGTTCCTGGAGGGGAGAGACCTCCCCGGCATCTCTACCCTGCCGGACAAGGATGGGGACTGAATCTGTCCAGGAGGAGCAAGGGCGATGATTGACTTCCCAGACCTGGCGGACATCGTAGACTCCACGCCCTCCAAGATCGTGATGCTGGTGGCGGACGGCTTGGGCGGTGCGCCCCATCCCGACACCGGCAAGTCGGAGCTGGAGACGGCCCACATCCCCAACCTCAACCGGCTTGCAAAGGAGTCGGCGGGCGGCAGGACGGTCCCCGTGCTGCCCGGCATCGCCCCCGGCAGCGGCCCGGGCCACCTGGCCCTCTTCGGCTACGACCCCCTCAAGTACTTCATTGGACGTGGCGTGCTAGAGGCCCTGGGCATTGACGTTGACCTGCGCAAGGGCAGCGTGGCCGCCCGCGGCAACTTCTGCACCATTGACGGCAGCGGCCTCCTGACGGACCGTCGCGCGGGGCGCATCCCGTCCGATGAGGCCAGGCCTCTGGCCGAGCTTCTGAATACCATCACGGTGCCGGGCGCGGAGCTGGAGGTGCTGCACGTGGAGGGCTACCGCTTCGTGCTGGTGCTGCGAGGGCAGGGGCTGAGTGAAAAGCTCTCCGAGACGGACCCCCAGCGCACCGGCGCCGCACCCATGCCGGTCACCGCCCTGGCGCCCGAGGCGCGCAGGACGGCGGACGCCGTGAACCAGTTCATCGCCCAGGTGCGGGAGCTGCTGAGCACCCAGAAGCGCGCCAACATGGTGCTCCTGCGGGGCTTCTCCCAGCTCCCGTCCTTTCCGGCCTTTGGCAAAGCCTACAAGCTGAACCCCGCCGCCATCGCCGCCTACCCCATGTACCGCGGCCTGGCAAAGATCGTGGGCATGAGGGTCATCCCTGGGCTGCACAGCTTTGATGAAGAGGTGGAGGCCCTTCACCGCCACTACCAAGAGCACGACTTCTTCTACCTCCACTACAAGTACGCCGACGCCGCCGGCGAAGACGGGGACTTCGCCGCCAAGGTCAAGACGCTAGAGGAGCTGGACGCCTTCATCCCCCGCATCCTGGAGCTCAACCCGGACGTGCTCATCGTGGCGGGCGACCACGCCACGCCCTCCATCATGGCGGCCCACGGCTGGCAGCCGGTGCCGGTGCTGCTGCGCTCCCGCCTGACGAAAGGGGAGGGCACCCCCGCCTTCAACGAGCGGGCCTGCGCCGCCGGCTCCCTTGGAACCTTTGAGGCGAAGTATCTGATGCTCCTGGCACTCAGCCACGCGGGGAAGCTACAAAAGTACGGGCCGTAGGGCAGGGCGACGGGGATTACCTGGCAGCCGCTTGTTCTAGCTCACCAACAGCAATGACGTATCCCTGCGTCACAGGGAGGCCTAGAAAGGTCGTATCACGCAACTCCTGGGCCCCGTCTTGCTTCGGGACTTCCCGGAAGGCTCTTTTCAAGGTCGCGCTAAACTTGTCATAAATAATCACTCTTGCGATTTGACGAAACTCTTTGTCAGTCAAACGGCTCTTCAGTAAGTTGGTAACATACTCCAACCCGACTATTCCAGAGTCCAGCCAAGGAGCAGCAACTATTAAATCCCAACCTGTCTGTGAGCTCTTGGGCAAGACAAGAGCAAAAAGCCAAAAAGGACCTTTTTCTTTGGCTAGGTTGTTCTCAATAACAACAAGCCTATGTATTAGTTGCTTCATAGCTGTCCTTTCAGTGTCTTGATGGCACTTAGCGCTTCGTTTGCCTCTCGTCGACTTACATGGCTTGATGGATCGTATCGTTGCTCCGGGTTCCATCTTGACACCAAATACCATTCGGGAAGACACCGTGCCCTAATCCTATTCTCGCGACCAGAACCTCGCAGAAGAACGCTCAAATCGTGCGTGCGGTATCTTTCGTTGGTTGAATCAAACTCGGCGCTCCTTTCTGGGAATTGCTTCCAACGATTTCTTACACATATTCGGGCCTTCAATAGCAACTCTATGGCATACCCACCAAGGTACACAGCTCCATCATATCGGCCATTATCAAATAAGATTTCAGCATCCCTGAGACGAGCTTGAGCCAGTCCTCTCAGTTGTTGCACGGTTGGCATGAAGGCTAGCTCTCAGCGGACTCTCTGATCCTGTACTATACTACAGTAACGTCGTGTTGATGTGAAAGAGCCTCTCCCTTGCCCACACCCCTTATCGCCGGCAACTGGAAGATGAACACCACCGTCCAAGAGGCGGCGCTGCTCGCCGGCCACCTGCGCGGCTCCCTCGGCGGCGTCACCAGCGTGGAGGTGGTGCTGTGCCCGCCCTTCGTCTCCCTGGCGGAGGTGGCGCGGGCAGTGCAGGGGAGCGCCATCAAGGTCGGTGCCCAGAACATGCACCACGAGGACAAGGGCGCCTTCACCGGCGAGGTGTCGCCCCTGATGCTCCTGGGCCTCTGCCAGTACGTCATCCTGGGCCACTCCGAGCGCCGCCGCGACTTCGCCGAGACCGATGCCGTCGTCAACCGCAAGGTGCACAAGGCGCTGGCTTCTGGCCTGCGCCCCATTCTGTGCGTCGGCGAGCTTCTGGCAGATAGGCAAGCCGGCAGAGAGGAGGCGGTCGTCACTGCAAGCCTCAAGGCCAGCCTGGAGGGCGTCACTTCTCCTGATGGCCTTGTCGTCGCCTACGAGCCGGTGTGGGCCATCGGCACCGGGCTGGCCGCCACGCCCCAGCAGGCCCAGGCCATGTGCGCTCTAGTACGACGTCTACTTGCCGGGCAGTTCGGCAGAGAGCAGGCCTCGGCCCTTCGCGTCCTGTACGGTGGCAGCGTGACGCCCGCCAACATCCAGGAGCTAGCCTCCCAACCCGACATTGACGGCGGCCTCGTGGGCGGAGCAAGCCTCAACGCCGCGCAGTTCGCCGACATCGTCCGCACCACCGTCTCCGTTCGCCCATAGGCTTGCCCATCATGCCTCGGAGCCCCTTTTTTGATGCTCTTTGACCAAACGCTTCTGAATACCCCCCCTTCCCGCGTCGGGAAGGGGGACACAGGGGGTTAGGTCTATGAGCAAGCAGAAGGTGGTCGCCATAGTCGGTCCCACGGCTGTGGGCAAGACGGCGCTGGCCGGTGAGTTGGCGCGCCGCCTTCCCGTGGAAGTCATCAGCGTGGACAGCCGGCAGGTGTACCGCGGCATGGACATCGGCACGGCCAAGGCCACCCCCCAGGAGCGCGCCCTCGTGCGGCACCACCTGGTGGACGTGGTGGAGCCAACAGACGACTTCAGCCTGGCCCTGTTCCTGGACCTGGCCCACGCCGCCATCCAGGACATCGCCGCCCGGGGCAAGCTGCCCCTGCTGGTGGGCGGCACGGGCCAGTACCTGTGGGCGCTGTTGGAGGGCTGGCGTGTGCCGCCGGTGCCGCCGGACCCTGCCTTCCGAGCGGAGATGGAGGCGCTGGCTCGGGAGCAGGGGCGGGAGACTCTGGTACAGCGATTGGCCCAGGCTGACCCCCAAGCCCTCGCTATCGTAGACACGCGCAATCCCCGTCGGGTCATCCGCGCCCTGGAGGTGCATCGCGCCACGGGCGTCCCGTGGTCGCAGCTCCGCGCTCGTGGCGAAGAGCAGTATGACGCCTTGGTCCTTGGCCTGACCATGCCCAGGGCGGCGCTGTACCGGCGTATTGACCAGAGGGTGGACGCCATGCTGGCGGCGGGCTGGGCCGACGAGGTGCGACGTCTGCTAGGGCAGGGGGTCACGCCTGAGCATCCCTCCATGGCCAGTGTGGGCTATTGGGAGCTGGCGGCGTACATCAAAGGTGAGATGAGCCTAGGCGATGCAACCCGAAACATAAAAACTGCGTCCCATAGATTTGCGCGCCACCAGTACGCCTGGTTCCGCCTGAAGGACCCGCGCATCCATTGGCTGGACGCATCGGAGCCGGCGAAGGCGGTAGAAGAGGCTGCGAAGCTAGTGGAGGGCTTCTTGTCATTCTGAGGAGCGAAGCGACGAAGAATCTCTCCTGGTCAGCCCTCATAGTGAAAGGCCTCTTGCAACAGGCCTACGGTGAAACAGCAGAGCAGAGAGATTCTTCACGATGTCCCCATTACATCGGGACTCGTTCAGAATGACAATTGTGCTAGAATGCGAACCACGATGAGCATACGCTTCTCCAAAATGCACGGCGCGGGCAACGACTACGTCGTCCTGGACGCCCGCGGCCAACAACACGACTGGGCCGAGCTCGCCCGCAAGATGTGCGACCGCCACTACGGCGTCGGCGCCGACGGCCTGCTGCTGGTCGTCCCATCCGAGCTGGCCGACATCCGTATGCGCATGTTCAACCCCGACGGCTCCGAGGCGGAGATGTGTGGCAACGGCATCCGCTGCTTCGCCAAGTATGTCATAGAGCGGCGCATCGTCGCCAAAGAAGGCGCGCTCAAGGTAGAGACCGGCAACGGCGTGCTGGACGTCACGCCCATCGCCGCCAATGGCAAGGTGCACCGCGCCCGCGTGTCCATGGGCGAGCCACGCTTCCGCGCCGAGGACATCCCCGTGGCAATCCCGCCAGGCGAGAAGGGCTTCTGCCTCAAGCCTTCGCAACTTGACATAAAGTCAATGCATACTGAAAGTCTGGTGGCCGGCTACCCCATCACCGTGGACGGCCGCACCTTCGCCATCATCGGCGTCTCCATGGGCAACCCCCATGCCGTCGCCTTCATAGACGAGCCTGTGGATAGCGTCCCGCTGGAAACGATTGGCCCGAAGGTGGAACACCACCCCATCTTCCCCAGGCGCGTGAACTTCCACGTCGTCAACCTTCTGGGCCGGGACAGGCTGAAGGCCCGCACCTGGGAGCGTGGCGCGGGCATCACCCTCGCCTGCGGCACCGGCGCCTGCGCCATCCAGGCCGTCGCCCGCCTCCTGGGCCTCACGGACGATACGGTCCAGTTGCAGATGCCCGGCGGCGTCCTGACCATCACCTGGCCTGGCCACGGCCCCGTCATCATGGAAGGCCCCGTGGAAGAGGTCTTTGAGGGAGAATGGCGGGGGTAACCTATTCCCCCTTCCTTACTAGGGAAGGGGGCCAGGGGGTTAGGTTCGTGCCCGGCCACGGTCCCGTCATCATGGAAGGCCCCGTAGAAGAGGTCTTTGAGGGGGAGTGGCGAGGGTAAACTAGTTCTCAATTTACCACTTTGGGAGGTTGCGCATGCAAGCCAAAGAACCAGACAATACGCCCGTAAGAGATAAAAAGACTCTAGACAAGACGTGGATTGGGAATAGGCATTCATTTGCCAACATTGGCGGATGGATTGTCAAAGGTAACCCTGGCCAACCGCTACAGGAAAGTGAGTACGAGCAGGTGCGGATGGCAATAGAGCCACCACGGAATGCAATTTCACCATTGAGCGTTCAAAAACTCAAATCCGGGACGTGCCCGTGCTGTGGTGAAACTGTAGTTGAAGCATAATAATCTTGCAGCCCCCAGGGTAGGTTGCGAATGCATCATCACGGACTTAGATGGTCTGCCCAAGCTGTCCTAGCGTGTTTATTCATCGGCTTTGCTGGCTGCGTTGCCTCTATATCCACAGGCACACCAGCACCAACAGCTACAGTTACGCTTTCTCCTACACTAGCGCCGACAGCGACAAGAACACCTAGTCCGACGCCAACGTCTACCCCCACCCCTATGCCATCCTCAAGCTTGGTTCCCACAGGAAACCCCACTCCTTCCAGCACATTTGTACAAACTGCCGCACCGACTCCTCAGCCGCCCGTGTTATTGATTGAGGGCGATGAGGCTAACCTGAATGCGAACATCACGCTATCTTGGAGGAGGTTCTCCAATTGGAACTACTGGATTATTACTAGCCGTTTGACTAACACAATAGCGGTATCGTTTGACTGGACGGCCTACGACGCAGGCGGGTTTTATATCAAGAGTCGTACCTACGATACCCTTTCGGCGAACAGATGGGACAGATTTGTCCCGCCTGGCTCGTCACTTGGGTATATGTTCGGCAACGAAGCGTACGCCGCCATCAAGGTTTCGAACGTTCGTATTATGCACAAGCTAGATGACAAAATGAAGTTGCAAACTCATCTAGCATGTCTTCCGAAACTTTATGGCCAGATGGCGATTACGGAACCGCCGGTGTTATCCATAGAGGTATCTCCGGGTGGATCGGGTTTTGCGAATCATGTGGACGGTGTTCTTATGAATTTAGGTAGCTTTAGCAGGGTGATGAAAAAGTCGGGGTAAAAAAGGGATAAGAGAAGGGGGAGGTGAGGGATAATAGGGGCAGCTTGCACGAGGAGTATGGTATGCGCGG
>JACPCL010000007.1 GCA_016179765.1 Chloroflexota bacterium | reverse complement strand
GAAGAGAGAACACCAACCCAATTCAGCCTCTGAAACTGAATTTTGGGAGACGCAAACACCCAAAGGACTACTTCGACCACTTAATCAGAGGTTCCCTAGTCAATGACCATAAGACTGGGGCGAGATGCCGCCCCGTTGGAGCCTGCCCTGAGTACAGCGAAGGGGGGCGCTGGTTTCAACCCCTGGCAAATAGTACCGCGATAAGCCCTGGTTTCTGGGAAGGGTCTGGCCGTGCTATGATTCGGCAGGAACGATTCGCATGTTCCTGCCGAATCATTTTGAAGGATGCTACGAAGTCGCCACTGGCAAGGAGCGTGCTATGAAAATCTATGGCGGGCTGCGGAGCTACGACCTGAAGGAGGTCCCTGCCCAGGCCCAGCGGGCCGAAGCCCTGGGCTTTGACGGCGTCTCCTTTGGAGAGCTTGCCCACGACGTCTTCCTCCTGTGCGCCCTGGCCCTGGAGCACACCAGCCGCCTGCGGGTAGGCACCTCCATCGCCATCGCCTTCCCGCGCAGCCCCATGATCGTTGCGCACACCGCATGGGACCTCCAGCGCATGTCCGGTGGCCGCTTTGAGCTGGGCCTGGGCACCCAGGTGAAGGGCCACAACGAGCGCCGCTTCAGCGTCCCGTGGTCGCCGCCCGCCCCACGGATCAGGGAGTACATCCAGTCGCTGAGGGCGATCTGGGACTGCTGGCAGAACGGCGCGCCCCTGGACTACCAGGGCCGCCACTACACCTTTACCCTCATGACGCCGGAGTTCAATCCCGGCCCCATAGATGCGCCTTCACCGCCGGTCTACCTCGCAGCCGTCGGACAGGCCATGTGCCGCGCCGCCGGCGAGGCCGCCGACGGCCTGCTGATGCACTCCTTCAACACCCGCCGCTACACCGAGGAGGTGGTGCTGCCCATGGTGGCCCAAGGGGCCAAGCGCGCGGGCCGCCCCCTGGACAGCCTCATGGTCTCCGCTGGCGGCATGATCGCCACGGGCGCCACGGAGGCCCAGGTACACGCTGCGAGGGAGAACAGCCGGCGGCGCATCGCCTTCTACGGCTCCACCCGCACCTACAAGGCAGTGCTGGACGCCCATGAATGGGGCGACACCTGCCTACGCCTTCACGAGCTCTCGCTGCAGGGCAAATGGTCCGAGATGCCCAAGCTGGTGGACGACACCATGCTGGACACCTTCTGCGTCTCCGGCGCCTACGACCAGATAGGCCCCAGGCTCAAGGAGTGCTTTGGCGCCTATGCTCAGCGCATCGGGCTGGGCCTACCGGAGGACCCCCGGCACGAGGATCGCCTGGGCGCGCTGATAGAGGAGCTGCATAGGGATTAGCAACGTGGTAGACTGGGGAATCGCCAGTCCTAACCGGGGGGACCGACATGCGAGACAGTTTGATCAGCTTCCTCAAACACAATGGGTCGCCAGTAATGGTTGCCCTTCTCACCGTTGACTTCCTTCGCGATGAAGACGGCCAATGGGTAGCTACCTGCCTTGAACTTGGCACAGTAGCGTGCGCCGAAAGCCTGGAGCAGGTTCGCGAGGAGGTTAGGGACGCTCTTGAGCTTCAACTTAACGGCATGGCAGAGCTTGGCTACATCACCGAATACTTGAAGGAAATGGGGGTCTCTTGTTTCCTTGTGCCTACCAGAGCGAAACCACCTCATGCGGTACATCTAGACCCCACAAAATCTCGCTGGGAGATGGCTAGCGCGGCTGTATGAGTGAGGCAGGGCGTCCCACCGGCAAGCAACTGATCACTCTGCTTAAGAAAGACGGGTGGACTGAAAGCGGCCGCCGCACTCATGGCGTGTTCCTGTACAAACGGTTTCCTGGTGAGCGCCTACCCCGGTCAACGGTTGTCCCCGATAAGAGCTTCCCCCTGACTGACAGGGTATTGGGAGCAATCCTAAGCGTGAAACAGACTGGGATAGGTAAACACGGCCTAAACGAACTCATCAAGCGACACGGCCTGGCGTAGGGTGGCGGAAAGCTCATGGACAATATCGCCCTCATAGGCTTTTCAGGCACGGGCAAGTCCCAGGTGGCCAGGGCCGTTGCCGACATCCTGGGCTGGACCCCCGTGGATACCGACGCCGAGATTGTGCGGCGGGCAGGGACGCCCATCGCCCGTATCTTCCAGACCCAGGGGGAGGCGGCCTTCCGCCGGTTGGAGCGGGAGGCTGTACAGGAGGCCTGCGCTGGTAAGGGCAGCGTCATCGCCACCGGCGGCGGCGCCATCATGGACCCGGCCAGCCTATCAGCAATGACGGCTAACGGGTTCCTGGTGTGCCTGGAGGCCCGCCCGGAGACCATCTACCGCAGGCTGACTGAGAACAAGAGAGAAAATGACCAGGCTCCTGGCCTTGCTGACGCGGAGGAGCGCCCCCTCCTCGGCGGGCCAGACCCCCTGGCCCGTATCCAGGCGCTCAAGGCCCAGCGCCAGCCTACCTACGCCCTGGCCCACTGGACGGTGCACACCGACTCCCTCTCCATCGCTGACGTAGCCCAGGAGGTGGTGCGGGCCTTGCGCGCCTTCGCCGCCAGGGGAGACACGCCCCAGAACCCGTTCAATGTCAGCCCAGAGCTGGCGGCCACTGTGGAGACCTCCGCTGGCTCTTGCCCTCTCCTGGTTGGCTGGGGGCTCCTCCCCCGTCTTGGTGAACTGCTCCTTCAGGCCGGGGTCAAAGGCCCCGTCTACGTCGTCACCGACGACCGCGTCGCCTCCCTCTACCTGTCCACGGCGCGGCATTCCCTGCTAGGGGCGGGTATTGAGGCCCACACCTTCACCTTTCCTATGGGAGAGCAGAGCAAGACCCTGGCGACGGCGACACGCCTGTACGAGTGGCTGGCCAGCCTGAAGGCCCGCCGCGCCGATACGCTGGTGGCCCTGGGCGGCGGCGTCGCCGGCGACCTGACGGGCTTTGTGGCCGCCACCTACAACCGGGGCATTGGCTTTGTGCAAATCCCCACCAGCCTGGCGGCCATGGTGGACGCCTCCATCGGCGGCAAGACGGCGGTGGACCTGCCCGCAGGCAAGAACCTGGTGGGCGCCTTCTACCAGCCCCGCCTCGTCATCGCCGACGTCTCCGCCCTGCGCACCCTGCCCCAGCGGGAGACCATGGAGGGCTGGGCGGAGGCTATCAAGCACGGCCTTATCCTGGACGCCGACCTCTTTCGCACCTTTGAGGAGCAGGCCGAGCAGGTCCTGGCCCTGGAGCCGGGGCTAACCACCGAAGTCATCAAGCGCAGCATGGCCATCAAGGCGAAGGTGGTGTCGGAGGACGAGCGGGAGACCAGGGGTGTGCGTGTGCTGTTGAACTACGGGCACACCATCGGCCACGGGCTGGAAGCGGCCACGGAGTACGGCCGGTTTCTGCACGGCGAGGCGGTGGCCATCGGCATGATGGGGGCCGCCCGCATCGGCGTGGCCCTGGGGGTAACCCCCCCCTCGGCCCTGGAGCGACAGGAGGAGGTGCTGCGCCGCTTCCGCCTGCCTCTCTCTTGCCCCGATGTCAATCTGGAGCTGGTAGCGGCGGCCATGTCCCTGGACAAGAAGGCCGTCGGCTCCTCTCTGCGCTGGGTGCTGCTCCAGGAGGTGGGACGCTCCACCACGCGGGGGGATGTGCCCATGGACCTGGCGCTGGAGGTCTTGCAGGGATTGGCGGGGTAGGGCTAAAATGCAAAGATATGCATCCCAATGTACACGTAAACGTCCACCTAGTGGACCGGCGCTTTAGGCATCACCTGCGCCCCTATCTCTTTCAGTCCCTGGCCGCAGCCGCAATCCTGTTCCTGGTGCTGGCAATCCAGGACGTGGGCACACACGCGGTGATTATTGCGGCTATTGCCTCTACTACCTTTATCCTGTTCTTCATGCCCCATAGGAGCGCCGCTCGCCCGCGCAAGGTGCTGGGAGGGCATGGTTGGGGACTGGTCGTTGGGGGGACGATAGCCTTCATCGCCAGCTCTGCCATGGGCCAAACCTTTGGGGAGGTTGCCCCCTATGCCTTTGAACTGGAAGCTGCCCTGGCAGTAGGCCTGACCGTGCTTGCCATGGTGGCTACCTCCACGGAGCATGCCCCTGCGCCGGGGACGGCCCTTGGCCTCGTTGTCGCCCCTTTCCAGTGGGGCATCATGCTTTTTGTCATCGTCAGCGTGGGCCTTTTAGTCTTAGCCCATAGTCTCTTGCGCCGCTGGCTACGAGACCTGGTGTAGCCTCAACATGCCGCCCTCCGGGGAGGTTCCAGGGTATCACGACTCCGCAGGCATTGAGCAGTGACAACAAAGCGACACATACCAACCGCCCTGGCCTGGATCGCCTTCTTGGCCTTTTGCTATGGGATGATTGGCCCTCTGTTTGACCACCACTTCCCTGAGCGGCTGCCCTTCCACGGCCACCTCTTTCTCTCATCTGCACCCGCTCTTCACCTGCATCCTGCCTACCAGAGCCACACCCATTCCGAAAGCCTCCCTGAGGCTCAAGGGAGTATCCTCTTCACCGCCGAGGGGGAAGGCGCTCAAGGCCCTGACGGCTTCTCGGACTGGCAGGTCCTCTCTCTCGTGACCCTCCTTTCCGTTGCTCCGCTGTTGCTGAACGCCCTGGTGGGCCTCATGGCGTACCAGCGAGCGCCTACCCCTCTGCACGTTCCCCTCTTTCCTCCCCCCAGGGCTGCCGCCCTTCCCCTGCACTAGCGACTATCCTATCTGCTTCCCAAGCCTTGTCGCGGCGTGCGGACGCTCAGGCCATGGGCATGGCTCACGTCTCACTTTTTGAAACGACCATGCAATCACTCCAATGCTGCCGGCCTCTGGCCCGTAATCTGCGGGCAGCGGACGTATTGCTTCTGCTCGGTGGTCTGGCGCTGGCCTTCCTGCTCTGGCTCTTGGCGTCGCCTGGCGTCCAGGCCAACGGCGCCACCGTCACCGAGGTGTACCGGGGCCAGGAGGGGGCGTACCAGGTCGTCGTCCGGGCCATCGCCCCGCGATTGGTGCGTGGCAACGCCCACCTGTCCATCATCGTGCAGGAGGCCGCCAGCCAGCGCCTGGTGTCGGACGCCGTTGTATCGGTGCTGGCCCAGGGGCCGGACGGCGCAACCACCGGGCCCGTGGAGACGTACCACGAGATCGCCACGCCCCTGTACTACGACGTGAACCTGCCCCTAGGCGCCCTTGGCCTGTGGCGGTTCACCGTCAGTGTGGTGGGCCTCCAGGGGGAAGCGGAACTGCGCTTCCCCCTGGAGGTAGAGGACCCTGTGGTGAGCTGGGGCGCCGTGGGCGGCCTGCTGGCGCTGGTGCTGCTGGCCCTGCCCCTGGCCGTCGTGGGCCTGCGCGCCATGCGACGGGGCAAGAAAGACCCCGCTCTCCTTAAGGGGAGAGGGTAGGGGTGAGGGTGGACTGAGTCTCTACGTACACATCTCAACTAATCCGATGGGCTGCTTTGCCCATAACAACGAGGAGTCATCTGTGAAGAGCCATGCCATTGCAGGTTCCATCACAGGGATATGGAGGAGAGGAATGCCGAGTCACAGAGAGGGAAGCCCCTTTGGGGCTTCCTTGAAGGATAATAGGGCCTCCCTGAAAGACAGAGACAAGGCGTGGTACTTCCTGCCCATGCTCCTCGGCTTGACGCTCTTGGCCGGCGCCTGCGGTGGAGGTGGTGGGCCCCAGCAACACACCTTCAACATCCTGATCAAGGACGGCAAGCCGGTGGGCGGCTCCACCACCTTCCGGGTAAAACAGGACGACACCGTGACCTTCAACATCTCGTCAGACACAGGGGGCGAGGCGCATCTCCATGGCTACGACCTGGTGAAGGAGATGGCTCCCGGCGAGACGGTTGCTATCTCCTTCACCGCCAACGTCACGGGGCGGTTCTTGATCCAGATTGAGGAGACGGAGATGGAGCTTGGCTACCTGGAAGTCAATCCCCGGTAGAGAGGGAGGCCCCTCTGGGGCCTCCTTGAAAGACCGAGAGGCCACAGCCATGCGTCCACGCCTGCTATCGGCGCTGCTTCTCTCTGGGGGGGCCCTGCTCCTGTCGGCCAGCCCCGCCTACGCCCATGGCTTTGGCCAGCGGTACGACCTGCCCGTCCCGCTATGGCTGTACCTGACGGGAGCCGGGGCTGCCGTAGCCCTCTCCTTCCTGGTCATCGCCCTCTTTGCCCAGGGCAGGCCGTCGGCGCGGGGTTACCCCACCTATAACCTGCTGCGCCCTTCAGCCGAAGGGCTGCGCCTGCGTCCCCTGCGCCTGTTCGTTCATCCCCTGCTCTTGGGTCTGGCGCACCTGGCTGCGGTGCTGCTCTTTCTTCTCACGGTTGCGGCGGGCTTGCTGGGCGACCAGGACCCCCTGGAGAACCTTGCCCCTACCATGGTGTGGGTGGTCTGGTGGGTGGGGCTGGCCTACGTCTCGGCGCTGGTGGGCAACGTGTGGGCGCTCCTCAATCCCTGGAATACCCTCTTCTCCTGGGCCGACGCCCTCTACCGCCGTCTGAACCCTGGCGACCAGCTCTCCTCCCAGCGGCCCTATCCGGAGCGGCTGGGGTACTGGCCGGCGGTGGTCCTCTTTGGCCTCTTCGCTTGGGTAGAGATCGTGTTCCCCCGCTCCGCCGAGCCGCGCAGCCTGGCGACTCTGGCCGCCCTCTACACCTTCGTGACCTTTGCGGGTATGGTAGCCTACGGCAAGCACGCCTGGCTCAAGCACGGCGAGGCCTTCAGCGTGGTCTTTGGCCTGCTGGCCCGCTTCGCCCCCACGGAGGTGCGCGTCAAAGACCCAGGAATCTGCGACGGGTGTAGCGCCGGCTGCGACCCGGAGGCGTGCGTCAACTGCTACGAGTGCTGGGGGAAGGCCACACCAACGGGGAGGGAGCTGAACCTGCGCCCCTTTGGAGCGGGCCTCCTGTCCAGGGAGGCGGCCTCCCCCTCCCTGCTGACGATGGTGCTCCTGACCCTCTCCACGGTGACCTTTGACGGCTTCACCTCCACGCCCCTGTGGGCAGACCTGTTGGGCACGCTGTTCCCTGCCTTCGCCTTCCTGGGCATCCAGGCCGCCCCAGCCATCAGGACGGTGGGGCTTCTCCTCTTCCCGCTGCTGTTCCTGGCCGTCTACCTCTCCTTCAGCGTGGCCATGGCGGTTGCGTCACGGCGTGGGGAGGCGTGGCCCGTCTTTGCCCGGGCCTTCGTCTTCTCCCTCATCCCCATCGCTCTGGCGTACCATCTGGCCCATTTCCTTGGCTTCCTGCTCATCCAGGGGCAACTTGTCATACCCCTGGCCTCGGACCCCTTTGGCTGGGGGTGGGACCTCCTGGGCACAGCCAGCTACTCGGTCAACATCGCCATCGTCAACGCGCGGTTCGCCTGGTTCACGGCGGTCATCGCGATTGTGCTGGGACACATCACGGCGGTGTACGTGGCCCACGTGGTCGCCATGCGCACCCTGGGGGAGCGGCGCGCCGCCCAGCGCAGCCAGTACCCCATGCTGGCCCTCATGGTGGGCTACACCATGGTCAGCCTGTGGATCATCGCCCAGCCCATCGTCTCCGAGGCGGGGAGGGGGTGATAACGCCCCCTCTTTTCCCCCCAGGTGTGATATGGTATCTTCCTGGCAGGAGTCCAGCGCTGAGCCGGTGAGGCCTCCGTGCGTTTCCTCTCTATCTGCATCATCACCCTGGCGCTGCTGGCGGCCTGCACCCAGCCTGAACCCACGCCCTCGCATACCCCGACCATGACGCTGGTGACGACTCCCACTCCGACTCCAACATCTACCCCTGCGCCGACGCCAAGTCTTTCCGCCACCCCAACTCCGACGCCCACACCTATACCCCTGCTGCCTATCAAAGACTGCCCGGGGTTTGAGACGGAGCGAGAGATCATATCACGCACAGTGGCGGAGCTGTGGGGTCCTTCTGGAAGGCAAGGGATAGGGTCGGCGGGGTCCAGTTGCCGCCCAAATGGGGTCGGATTTGGGATTGGTTATGCCCGCAGCCCTCTTAAGCAGTCGGGCAAGCTGTTCTTTGACAGCCTGAGTATCACCCGGTTCGCCACAGAGGTGGAAGCCGCAGCAGAATTCGCCACCGAGGCGGAAGCCTTCGCCGCACAGTGTCCCCCCCACCTTCTTTAACGGGAACACCTTCAACAACTGTCCGGCGTTTTCCATAAGCCCGCAGTATGTGGAAGAGACGCTGAAATGGCAGGTCTCCCGCTGGGTATTTCGGGTGTATAGCTACGATGATAGCGTCTCCAGAGGCATGCACAGATATATCATTGCTCAGCGGATGTACGAGATTGGTGCAGAGCTAGGTCTGCGCTGTAGTCTAACGCCAACGCCTACTCCCACACCGAGTCCCACGCCTATAGCAACGCCGAAGCCCACTGCTACACCCGACCCGTCGAGCCTGGCATTTTCGATCACAGTTGTCCCGTCGGAGCCCTTTGTTGGCGACGTTGTCCGAGTAACCGCCTACGCGTCAGGCCCGGGTGGACTACCTCAGTACACGTTGCGAATCGAACCTTCGGGCACGTTGAGCTTCGAGTCGCCATTGGCCGTATCAGTCAGCCAGTTGGGGGTCCCAGTCAGCTTTGACCTGCGTGCACTCCAGGCTGGTGAGGTAACGCTGCGAGTTCGGGTCAACTATGAGAGGGAGTTTTGTGCCCCTACCCACTGTTTTTATCAATTCACCAACGCATACGCCGATCCCGTAAAAGTCATCGTCAGGGCCAGTCTGGATCCAATAGTCACAGCTATGGCTGACATGACTGGCATCAGACGCTTCGATTCCGACAAGTGTGCTTTACAGCCGTTCCATTATGGCCTGAGAAGCGTCGCAATCTTCACTTATCCCAATACGGGAGATACCCACACCGCTGTCATTGATTGGGGTGATGGAACCGTGCAGCCGGGAATCGTCAGAGAAAGCGGCGGCTACGGCGTCGTCTCAGGCGACCACGCTTACTCCTTCGATGGTCATTATACGGTAACCATTACGGTGACCGATAATCATGGGGCTGCCGGCGTCGACACTCAGAGCATCATTGTTGGCCACGAGGACCCAGGTCCTGATGAAGCAGCACGCTGCTTCCGTTAGGTCACTCCCCAGGGGAGCTGATTGGTACGGGGACACCTACCAACTCTTCGGTCTGGTATAATACGCCGCAAGCTCATACTATTTACAGCAAATGGCAGCACCATGTCCCTCCGCTTTCGTAATTTGTGCCGCCATGGACTGCGAGCCGCGCTTCCCCTAGTTGCTCTCTTGATAGGGGCAGGCAGCGGCGTGGCTACGGGCTTCGCAGCCGCCCAAAGTGGACGAGGTCACCCTGCCCAGGGCCTTCAGGTGACACCGAAAGATTTGCCCCTTCCCGTTGACACCCATGCCTTGCCCCCCCTTTTAACTCCTCAACTGGCGCCCCCAGACCAGCGCGACCGTAATCCCTGGAGGGCGGTTGGGCCTCCGCTCCCTGCGCAATCCAAAGCGGCCGTCAATGACCTGTCATTGGTATCTGCAACCAGTCTTCTGGCCTTGGTTTTTCAGTGGTCCCGGGATGCGCCTTACGTTTTCAACCTCAAGGTGATGCCCCTGGGCGACGTGACCTTAGATGGCGTAGTGGATACCTGGGACTTGGAGAAGATGGGGGTTGCAATGGAATCCCCAACCTCCACGGACTCTTTGCAGATAGACCTGAACCAGGACGGGAAGGTGGACATCCTGGATTTGGTCATCCTGGGCCAGCATTTCGGCGAAAGCGATGGAGAGCAACAGCTATAACCTAGCTAAGGAGACAGCAATGACTATGTTGAAGTCCCGCAAGTACGTGGTGGCCCTGGGTATAGCGGTGGCCGCCTTTGTAGCGACCTTTTACCTGGCGTACGCGGGAGCAGTCCAGTGGAGCCGTGAGCAGCCAGCGACAGTGAAAGTGATACCTGCCGTAGCCCTTTCCGATACTGCAATCACCTTGTACACGGATTCCAAGTTCACCCAGGAGTTGACACCAGGGGGCCTGATAGTGTTTCGGCAGCTAAGATTCCTGCCCCCCCTAGACAAATTTCTTGCGCCGACTCAGGTCCGGGCCACCATCTGGGGCAAGAACAACTCTGAAATTCCCCTCAGCCTGGTGGGTTTCTGCTGCCAAGAGATACGCGATCCAGATACAAACGCTTTCCTGGGATACTATGGTGTTGGTACCTCCTCGTGGGAGCCAGTACAGCCCGGACAGACCCGGGCTTTCTGGTTTATCGACATCCAGAACATTCAACCCGGGCTTGCAGGCAAGGAGTTCTCCGTCATCCTTGGCGCCACGGGTGAAATAGTGGATGGCTCCTCCAGCCTGTCCCTTGAGTTAGAGCAAGTTCTGAAGGACGCGGCGGCCCAGAGCAAGTAACCGTTTCGCGCATGCAACCCCAATGAAACGCTGGCTGGCCGCACTTATTGCTGTGGTTGCTGTCGTTGTTGCCCTGGCTTCTGTCCTGGGCCGCAAGGACGGCGCTTTGGCTGCGCCCTCTCCTGAAGTGTCTGTTGTGTCTAAGGAGAATGGGGCGGTTGTAGCCGCTGCCGTTGGTCCGACCGCACCCATAACGCTGACGGCCTTTGTGGGGGACACCATCCAGGCCCCTATTATCGTGTGGGAGATGATCAGCGACGTGTATGGGGCTCAGGTGCAGCTAACCTTTGAGCCCACCATCCTTGAGGTGCAAGAGATCAGGGCTGGCCTACTACTCCAGGGCGACCATGAGAAAAACCAGGCGGGAGGCTACTTTCAGCACGTAAAGATTGACCATGCCAAAGGCTTGGCTCTCTTTGCCATTTCCCTCCTGAAGCCTGCGGTGGCTGTCCACAACCTCGTGGGACCGCAAGCTACTGTTACATTCCGGTGTACGGCTGTCGGTACCAGCAACGGCTCCATGAGCATCATCTTCGCGGGCAAGGATGGGATGCTCGTCTCTACCCAGGTGCAGACTTACAGCGTTACCTGCTTGGCGAAGTCCACACCTGGACTTCCTCCGTTACCCATCCCTTCGCCTACAGCGACGAGTACCCCTTCAGATGCGTTCACGGCAATGCCCGCGCCAGCCCTCGAGCCACAGCAGAGCGAAATCTGTGATCAGATTGCGCAAGCTCTCAAGTTGTTTCCAAACAATGCATCGCTTATGGAACTTGCCGCGGAATTGGGTTGCGATGTGGTTACACCTACGCCTACTCCCAAGGCCCGGCGCGCGCCCCCTCGTTGACTCTCTTGGAGACCGATGCTAGCATGGCGTAAGCGGGTGAGGCCCGCCTTCTACCTTGATCATCTCAAGGGAACCTCCATGTCCGAGCTTCAGGACATCACCAAGCGCATCCACGCCTGCACCGACTGCGCCCTGAGCGGGGGGCGCACACGCGCCGTCCCAGGCGAGGGTCCGGAGCACGCCGAGGTGATGTTCATCGGCGAAGGGCCGGGTTACAACGAGGACCAGCAGGGGCGGCCCTTTGTGGGGGCCGCCGGCCAGCTCCTGGAGCAGCTCCTGGCCTCCGCGGGCCTCAGCAGGAGCCAGGTGTACATCACCAATATGGTCAAGTGTCGCCCGCCCAACAACCGTGACCCCCTGCCCGGCGAGATTGCGGCCTGTAGCAAATACCTGGACCGCCAGATAGAGCTTCTCCAGCCCAAGATCATCGTCACCTTGGGACGGCACTCCTTGGGCAGGTTCCTCCCCGGCCAGACCATTAGCAAGGTGCATGGCAGGCCCAGGCAAGCGGGCGAGCGTACCATCTTCCCCATGTATCACCCGGCGGCGGCGCTGCACCAGTCCAGCCTGCGCAAGGATGTTGAGGAGGACTTCAAGACCCTGGCGGCCCAGCTCAAGGCGGCCAGGGCGGCGACGGCCCAGGCGCCTGAGCCAAAGCAGCTCAGCATGTTGTAGCAGGGAGGGGAGATGCAGAAGACCATAGCTACCCCAGAAGTGATTTTTTCGGCTGAGGCCCTAGCGCTCATGGGAGGCCATTTGCCCTGGGTGAAGAAGGCCGTTGATGAGGGCATGAAGTTTGCCAAGAAGAGGCGCGTGGAAATCACAAAAGTAGCTGTGACTCGCTTTGATTCCTATGAAGACCCTGACTTGCATGAGGCGGTCATCACCTTTTATACCGAAGCGCCTCAGTCTCTGGAGGCGCTAAGCCGCTTCTGGGCCAATTTGTCAGATCACATAGGGAACTGGGAACAGACCCTCCCGAAGAGCCAGCAGGAGTTTTTTTGGAAAAGTATTGGCATACAAGTTGAACCGCTGAGTCAATAATGTTCAATCCTGACGACTTTTGGCAGCTTGCGGTGTCCCTCCTTGGCCAAGAAAGTGTGCCCGAGAGCCATTGCCGCACTGCCGCCAGCCGCGCGTACTACGCCTTTTTCTTGACGGTGCGCGACCAAATGCCCAGTTTTCAGCCCCAGCACAATGCCGCGGATCACGGTAGAGTCATGGCAGAATTGCGCAGGCGCAACCGTGGAGCCCTGGCAGAGGCACTGCGGCGATTGCGCACCATGAGAGAAACGGCAGATTACAATTTGGGAGTCTCCGTTACGCAGTTTCAAGTGGACCGCATCATGACTCTTACGGCGGTCCAGTATCAGAACGCCAAACGCCTTAGGTAGCCTTGTGCTGCCTTCCCAGTGCAGGAGACCATGCAAAACCAGCCCCTTCGCGTCATACCCCTTGGTGGCCTCGGTGAAATAGGCAAGAACATGATGGCCCTGGAGTACGGCCAGGACATCATCGTCATAGACGCCGGCGTCATGTTCCCAGAAGAGGACATGCTGGGCGTAGACCTGGTCATCCCAGACATCACCTACCTACGGGAAAACCGGGAGCGCGTCCGGGCTATCTTCATCACCCACGGGCACGAAGACCACACCGGCGCCCTGCCCTATGTCCTCTCTGCTCTGGATGTGCCGGTGTACGCCCCGCGCCTGGCGGCGGGCCTCATCAACGTGAAGCTGAAGGAGCACAGGATACGGAAAGCCCGGGTACATGAGGTGGAGCCTGGCAAGCCGGTCATTGCCGGCGACTTCAGCGTGGAGTTCTTCCGCGTCTGCCACAGCATCCCGGACGCCATGGGCCTGGCCATCCGCACGCCCCTGGGCCTCATCATCCACACCGGCGACTTCAAGATAGACCATACCCCCGCCGATGGACAGCCCACGGACCTGGGACACCTGGGCCGGGGCGTCCTCCTGCTGATGTCCGACTCCACCTACGCCGAAGTGGAGGGGTATACCCCCTCAGAGCAGGTGGTGGGCGAGGCACTGGAGCAGGTCATCGCCGTCGCCCCAGGAAGGGTCATGGTGGCCACCTTCGCCTCCCTCATCGCGCGCATCCAGCAGGTGATAGACGCCGCCGCCTTGCACGGACGCAAGGTGTGTGTGGTGGGCCGCAGCATGGTGGACAACGTGAAAATGGCCCTGGACACGGGCTATCTCCAGGACCCTAACAAAGTGCTGGCCCCCACGAGAGCCCTGGGCAACCTCAAGCCCCACCAGGTGGTCATCATGACCACCGGCAGCCAGGGAGAGCCCACCTCCGCCCTGGTGCGCATCGCCAACGGCGACCACAAGGAGATCAGCATCATCCCCGGCGATACCGTCGTGATCTCGGCGTCGCCCATCCCAGGCAACGAGACGGTGGTGAGCCGCACCATTGACAACCTGTACCGCCAGGGCGCCGAGGTGCTGTACGACAAGATCGCCACGGTGCACGTTCACGGCCACGCCAGCCGGGAAGAGCTGAAGATCATGCTGAACATCACCCGGCCCACCTTCTTTGTGCCCGTGCACGGAGAGTACCGCCACCTCATTGCTCACAGCCGCCTGGCCCTGGAGCTAGGCGTCCCGGAGGAGAACACCTTTGCCCTGGAGGACGGCGATGTCCTGGAGATTACAAAGGAGGAGGGGCGCATTGTGGGCCGTGTGCCGGCGGGCCATATCTACGTGGACGGCCTGCAACTCTGGGGCATGGAGAGCGTTGTGCTGCGAGACCGCCGCACCCTGTCCCGCGACGGTATTGTGGTGGTGATCCTGACGGTGGACAAGACCACTGGCCAGGTGCTGAAGCTGCCGGAGGTGGTCTCCAGCGGCTTTGTGGAGCCGGAGGGCCACACAGACCTGATGGAGCGGGCTGCTCAGGCCGCACTGAAGGCCGTGGACCACAAGGGCCCGAGCCACCCCCTGGACTGGTCGTATCTTACGGTTGCCGTGAAAGAGAGCCTCAGCGCCTTCTTGTATGAGGAGACGCACCAGCGCCCTTTGATCATCCCCGTGCCGGTGGAGATCTAGAGGCCGCGGAAGAACACCCCCAAACCCCCTCAAGGGGGTTCAAGGTATCCGCCTGCGGCGGATGGATTTCTCTCTGGGGGACACCCCCCTCCGCCGCAGGCGGACCGTCCCATTGCTACCCCCTTCACTGCGTTCAGGGCTTCGGCTCACCAGGGCAAGCTCCGGGGCTTCGCCCCTCTGAACACCCCCTTTTTCATTACCCCCACTGGGGGTCATTGACCCATAACTAGCCCCTTAAGTTTCCCCCTACGCCACACCTCAGACCAGCGTAACGTATAGAACAGACCCAATGCCATGTGGCTGAAGCATTTTGCCGCTCTATTCCTGGCTCGCAGCGCCTCCTGCGGATAAAGGCACGATGCTCTGGGATAGCCGTGAGATTCATGAGCATTGCTGCCATATTCTCCCCGCTTTTGCTACGAGTTAGATGCTTCTTGGAGTGAGTATTCAACAAGTCTATAGCTCCTATAGTTATCATCCTCTTGCTTTATACCTCACCCTCGTTATAATGAAAACCGTCGCACAGCATCCTCTCAGTTTGTATCTGCCAGCCCACCTCTGGGGCCAGCCCTGCCTAGGAGACGGTGGTTGGCAGGGCAACCCAAAGATGCGAATCCTTGATGGTGTAAACGCACCAAACACCCTCCCAACGAACCTGGAGTCCCATGAGCCTTTCCTCCAGAGGAGTGCTTGTCCCATACGTAGCGGTTGCGGCGGCCAATCCTCTAGAATCTGGGGAAACGCCTTGTGGGAGGTATTGCCCGATGAAATCCACCATCCAAGTGCTTGGAAAGGTCTCGCCAGAGGCCGTGTCCATCCTCACCCCTGAGGCGCTGGCCTTTGTGGCGGACCTGGCGCGGGAGTTTGAGCCGACTCGCCGTTCCCTGCTCCAGGCGCGCAAGGCTCGCCAGATTGAGATTGACGCCGGCAGCCTGCCAGACTTCCACCCTGGCAGCGCAGGCATCGGCGCCAAGGAGTGGCGCGTGGCCAAGGCGCCCAAGGACCTGACGAACCGCCGTGTGGAGATCACCGGCCCCAGCGCCGATCCCCGCATGTTCATCAACGCCCTTAACTCTGGCGCCCAGGTCTACATGACGGACTTTGAGGACGCCCATGCGCCCCACTGGGGTCGTACGCTGCAGGGCCAAATCAACCTGCGCAACGCGGCGCGCCGCACCCTCCAGGTGAGCACCCCAGAGGGTCGGGACTACCGGCTCAACGCCCAGACCTCCACCCTGGTCATCCGACCCCGCGGCTGGCACCTGGCCGAGCGCCATCTGCTGGTGGACGGCCAGCCTTGCTCCGGCAGCCTCTTTGACTTTGGCATGGCCCTCTTCCACAACGCCCACGCCCAGCTAGACAACGGCACCGGCCCCTACTTTTACTTGCCGAAGCTACAGTCCCACCTGGAGGCGCGCCTGTGGAACCAGGTCTTTGACTTCTCCGAGGACGCCCTCAAGCTGCCCCGCGGCACGATCAACTCCACCGTGCTCATTGAGCACATCCTGGCCGCCTTTGAGATGGAGGAGATCCTGTACGAACTGCGGACCCACATCTCCGGGCTGAACCTGGGCCGCTGGGACTACATCTACAGCTTCATCAAGACCTTCTCCGGCGACAAGAGCATGGTTTTCCCTGACCGTTCCCAGGTGACCATGGCCACCCACTTCCTGCGCTCCGCCGCGGAGCTCCTGGTGCAGACCTGCCACAAGCGCGGCGCCTACGCCCTGGGCGGCATGTCCACCTACATCCCCCGCCGGGACGACCGGGCAGCCAACGAGCGCGCCCTGGGCCAGGTGCGCACCGACAAGGAGCGGGAGGCCTCCCAGGGCTTTGACGGCGCCTGGGTGGCCCACCCCGGCCTGGTGGAACCGGTGCACGAGGTGTTCCAACGGGCCTTCACCGGCCCCCACCAGCTCCACAAGATCCCCGAGGTGAAGGTGAATGCCTCGGACCTGTTGACCGTTCCCACCGGCGAGGTGACCGAGGGCGGCCTGCGCAACAACATCAGCGCTACCCTTCAGTACGTTGATGCATGGATCCAGGGCAGCGGCGCCGTCGCCATCTTTGGCCTCATGGAGGACACCGCCACGGCGGAGATCGCCCGCGCGCAGTTGTGGCAATGGCTGCACGCCAACACCAAAGTCGCCGATGGCCGCACCTTGACCGCCAGTCTCTACACGGAGCTTCGGACCGAGGAGCTGGGCAAGCTCCTGGATACTCGGCCCCACGACAACCCGGGTTCCCTGGACAAGGCGGCGGAGCTTCTGGATGACCTTGTCCTCTCTCCCACCTTTGTGGAGTTTCTGACCGTGCCAGGTATGCGATACCTGGAATAACACCAGCCGTAAGGAGGCGTCCCATGGGTGCGTTCTGGCCCCAACCCGCGCAGCAGACCAAAGAGCTAGAGCAGCGCTGGGCTCATGACCCCCGCTGGCAAGGCATCAAGCGCGACTACTCCGCTGCTGACGTCGTGAAGCTGCGGGGCAGCCTGAAGATTGAGCATACCCTGGCCAAAGCCGGCGCCGAGCGCCTGTGGAGCCTCCTCAACACCGAGCCGTATGTAGCCACCTTCGGCGCCATGACGGGCGCCCAGGCGGCCCAGATGGTCAAAGCCGGCCTCAAGGCCATCTACATGAGCGGCTGGCAGGTGGCAGGGGACGCCAACACCGCTGGCCAGACCTACCCAGACCAGAGCCTCTACCCCGCCAACAGCGTGCCCACCGTGGTGCGCCGCCTGAACAACGCCCTCATGCGGGAGGACCAGATCCACTCCTTGGAAGGCAAGAACGGCGTCTACTGGTACGCCCCCATCGTGGCCGACGCCGAGGCTGGCTTCGGCGGCGCCATCCACGCCTTTGAGCTGATGTGCAACATGATTGAGGCCGGCGCCGCGGGCGTCCACTACGAGGACCAGCTCGCCGCCGAAAAGAAGTGCGGCCACATGGGCGGCAAGGTGCTTGTGCCCACCGCCCAGTTCTGCCGCACCCTGAACGCCGCCCGCCTGGCCGCCGACGTCTGCGACGTGCCCACCATGCTGGTCGCCCGCACCGACTCCCTGGACGCCAAGCTCATCACCAGCGACGTTGACCCCCGCGACCGCCCCTTCCTGACCGGCGCC
This sequence comes from Chloroflexota bacterium, assembly GCA_016179765.1. Classification (GTDB taxonomy): domain Bacteria; phylum Chloroflexota; class Dehalococcoidia; order Lucifugimonadales; family JACPCL1; genus JACPCL1. The sequence goes on along the minus strand of JACPCL010000007.1, from coordinate 17,966 downwards.
CGCACCCAGGAGGGCTACTTTGAGGTGACCGGCGGGATGCAGTCCACCATCGCCCGCGGCCTGGCCTTCGCCCCTTACGCCGACATGCTCTGGTTTGAGACGTCGCATCCTGACCTGGCCGAGGCCAGGGAGTTCGCCGACGCCATCCACCAGCAGTTCCCCGGCAAGATGATGGCCTACAACTGCTCCCCCTCCTTCAACTGGCGCGCCAAGATTGACGAGCCCACCATCGCCAGCTTCCGAAACGAGCTTGCCGGCATGGGTTACAAGTTCCAGTTCATCACCCTGGCCGGCTGGCACATGGTCAACCTCAATGCCTTTGAGTTTGCCCAGGCCTACAAAGAGGAGGGCATGCCCGCCTACGTCCGCATCCAGGACCGGGAGTTCTCCCTGGAGGAGGACGGCTACACCGCCACCAAGCACCAGCAGGAGGTGGGCGCGGGCTACTTTGACCAGATTGCCCTCACCGTCAGCGGCGGCGAGTCCGCCACCACCGCCCTCGCCGGCTCCACCGAGGCCGGCCAGTTCCGGTAGGATATAACGACACAAGAAGCCCTTAACATTTCCCGCACATTGCCCTTATGCTAAGATACGGCCAGAGTCTTCTTTGCTGCTGGCCCGCTATGGATATGTTCAGAGACCCCAAGGTGTGGCGCCGCGTGGTCAACGAGCGCCTCTTTCTCCTGAAACAGGACCTGGCCTATTTCCGCGGGCCTGACACTGAACGCTCTAGCCTGGAGCATCGCGTGCGCCTGCTCGTGGAGGAGCTGAAGCGCCTGGATGAGGAGGAGGAGGAACGCGGCACCCAGTGGTTGGACCCCGACACCGGCCGGTCGGCGGATATGTAGCCCTGCCGCCCGCCCTGGTTGAAGGTGGCTTTGCACAAAAGTCAGGAAGGTGCAGGAAACCTTGGGTTTCCTGCCGGGGTCTGGGGTGTCCCCAGATTCAGATTCCCCCTCTCCTGCAGGAGAGGGGGACACAAATGGTCACGGGAGGCCCTCAAAGAAGCGGCGAGGGTTCTCAGTGTTGATCCTGCCGACCGCAACACGCGAAACGCCCAACTCCACCAGGCGCGGCTCCACCCGGCGTTTGATGAACAGATAGCCGTCTGGGTTGTAGCGAGCGCGCTCCGCCTGGAGCTCCAGGCTGACGATGCTCAGCGTCACCGACCAGTCATGGGAGAGCATGATGCGGTGGCCGAAGCCCGCGTCTATCAGGCGCTTGGCCGTCTCCGTGCGCTGCTCCCAGTTGGGGGTGCCTGGGGCGCGGCCGCCGGGGTAGCGGTCCAGGCCAATCCACACCCCTCTTCGCAGCAGGCCAAGGAGGTAGTCCAGGTCGGTGGTGTCGTTGCTGTGGCCAATGTAGACCCGGTTCAGGGGGACGCCCTCCTGCTCAAAGATGCGCACCTGCTGCTCCCCCACGCGCTCCGGCGCCCAGGTGTGGGTGGAGATGGGGACGCCGGTGCGATTGCTGGCCCGGGCCGCCGCCCGCAGGATAATCTCCCCTTCGGGCGTTACCCCGCCCTGGTCGTTCGCCACCTTGATGACGCCGGCCTTGATCCCCGTGCCGTCTATGCCCGTCTCTATCTCCCGGACGTACAGGTCGGCGATCTGGTCCGGCTTGGCGCCCCAGAACACCCGTGGGATATCCCGCCAAGTGCCGGTGGCGACGATGAACTGCACGCCGCTGCGCCGGGAGACCTCCTCCAGCAGCCGCACGTCCCTGCCAAGATCCAGGGTGGTGACGTCTACGATGGTGCGGACGCCTTCCCGGTGGGCCTGGGACATCTCGGCCACGGCCCGCTCAAGGGTTCCCCGGCGGTCCAGGAACTCCGGGTAGGTGGCCTGGATGCCGGCGGAGCTGACCATGACGTGCTCATGGGACAAGGTATAGCCCAGGTTTGCCGTGTCCAGGGGGCCAAGGACGGAGTTAATGGTGGGCATAGCGGGCCTCCTCTATCTTGCTTTCAAGGAAGCCCTAAAGGGGCTTCCCTCTCCTCAGGCTCTGGGGTCGCAACACCAGGAAGTTGGCTCACTTTGCCAGAAAAGACGGGCCTTTGCAACCACGGAGCCCGCCCGCCTACCGCAGTGGACAACCTCTCCTCTCATGCACTATACTGGCGCAATGAAACGCACTCCTCCAAAATGTAGACTCGCCTAACGCCAGCCTCTTTACCAGTTCCCTTTGTCCCGGCCTGCAAATCCCTTGACACCCCACAGGGGTACTCTATAATCTGCGACCTTGTAGAGGTCGCCTAGCGCGTCCATGCCGATGCACCATGCAGTTTAACGTTGCCAGTCTCCTCAAAGGCCCCGTTGGCGTGACCCAGCGCCACCGCCTGGACGAGGCGTCCCTTTCCCTGGACGACGCCCAGGCCGAGCGCGTGTGGGGCCACGTTACCCTTATGCGCGTGAACGATGGGATATGGGCCAGCGGGGAGTTCAGGGCCAGCGTGACCTGCACGTGCAGCCGGTGCCTCCAGCCCTACGGCGTAACCCTTCGCTTCCCCTTTGAGGAGACCTACTACCCCAGCCTGGACATCAACACCGGCGTGGCCCGCTCCCTACCGAAAGAGGCCGAGGCTGACGCCGCCATAGACCATCACCACATCCTGGACATATCAGAGGCGGTGCGCCAGGACATCATCCTGGCCACGCCTATGAAACCCTTGTGTAGGGCCAACTGCGCCGGCATCTGCTCACGGTGCGGGAGAGACCTGAATCACTCCTCCTGCACATGCCCCAAGGAGGTGGAGGACCCTCGCTGGTCGCCCCTCCTGGATATGCTCTCTCATCGCAAAACCTAGCCACAGGAGTCCTTCCATGCCTCCCCATCCAAAGAAAAAGCGCACCCACGCCAAAAGGGGCTGGCGCTGGAGCCACTTCTTCAAGGCCCCTCTCGCCCTGTCTACGTGTGCCCAATGCCACAACCCAAAGCCTACCCACGTCGTCTGTCCCACCTGCGGCTACTACGGCGGCAGGGAGGTCATCGTCATGACGCCCGAGGAGTCTGCTCAGGGGGCGTAGGCCCTTCGTCTCGCCCGCCGCAACGGGCGCTGTATTCCCTTACCCGCGATTGGCAATACTTGTATGACGCAAAGGAGACAGTCGTGACCGCTCCAACCAATGGGTCAAAAAACGGGGCCAGCGGGCTCTTCCACGGGCCGGCGGCCTTTCTCTTCCCCGGCCAGGGCGCTCAGGAGGTGGGCATGGGCAGGGACCTGTGCGAGGCCTCCGAAGCGGCCCGCCACGTCGTTGATGAGGCGGACAAAGCCCTGGGCTTTTCCCTCTCCGGCCTCATGTTCAATGGCCCCGCTGATGAGCTGGAGCGCACCATCAACTCCCAGCCTGCCATCCTGACCATGAGCCTGGCCTGCCTGGCTGCCGCCGCGGAGCAGACGGGACAGCCCCTTTTGACCCAGGCCTCCTTCATGGCGGGACACAGCCTGGGGGAGTACACCGCCCTGGCCGCCTCCGGCTCCCTGGACATCCCCAGCGCCGTCTGGCTGGTGCGGGAGCGGGGCCGCCTGATGCAGGGGGCGTGCGATCAGCGACCCGGCGCCATGGCCGCCGTCCTGGGTATGGACCTGGCGCCCCTGGAGGAGGTTTGCAAGGAAACCAACACCCAGGTGGCCAACATCAACACCCCGGGCCAAATCGTTATCAGCGGCGCAGAGGAGGACATTGCCCGGGCCATCAAGCTGGCCGCCGAGCGGGGCGCCAAACGCGCCATCCCGCTCAAAGTGAGCGGAGCCTTCCACTCCTATCTCATGGGCCCGGCCCTGGACGGGATGCTCAAGGCCCTGGATAAGGTCTCCTTTCACAATGCCGGGGTGCCCGTAGTGGCTAACTGCAGCACCAGGCCCATGACTGCCGCCTCGGAGATCAAAGAGGAGCTGACCCAGCAGCTTTGTGGCTGCGTCCGATGGCAAGAGTCGGTCAGCTACATGGTCAACGCTGGCGTGGGCAATTTCATTGAGTTTGGCCCCGGCAAAGTCCTCAGCGGCATGGTCAAACGCATCGCCAGCGGGGTCCAGACCTCCGCCGTCAACGACTTCACCTCTGCCAGGACCCTGGCCACGCAGGGCATGGCCGGTTCATAGGAGCCGCCTGGGGCTACCTTGCAGGCCTATCACCATGGGAGACCCACAGGTCGCCACCCCTCGCCGCAGAGCCCGCCGGGCCGCGCTCCAGGCCCTCTACGAAGTTGACGCCACCGGCCACCCGGTGGACAACAGCCTCAACTGGGTCCTGGAAGAGGATGACCTGGACGAGACGAGTACGGCCTTCGCCCGGGACCTGGCCCATCAGGTGATGCGCCGCGTTGAGGAGCTGGACGCGGAAATAGGCAGGTACGCTCCTGCCTGGCCCGTGGCGCAACTCGCCATCGTGGACAGGAACATCCTGCGCATTGCTATCTGTGAAATGAAGGTAGGCAAAGACACGCCGATTAAGGTTATAATCAACGAGGCCGTTGAGTTGGCTCGCACCTTTGGCAGCGACAGCTCGCAACGCTTCGTCAACGGTGTCCTTGGGGCCATCGCCAAAGCCTCACTGGACCAATCACCCCAAGGGATAGATTCCGAACACACAAGCTAGGAGATGGTGCCGTGCCTACAGTGCTGGAAAGGGTGCAGAAGATTGTAGCCGACCGGCTGGGAGTGGATGAGGCCAACGTTATCCCCGAGGCGTCCTTTATTGACGACCTGAACGCCGACTCTCTGGACCTGGTGGAGCTGATCATGGCCTTTGAAGAGGAGTTCTCCCAGGACGGCGAGCCTGTGGAGATTCCCGACGAAGACGCCGAGAAGATCACCAGAGTCCAGGCTGCGGTGGACTACCTGAAGAACAAAGGCGTCAAGGACACCTAGAACTCGCCCACCTCACCCCTTTATCCCCCTCTCCGCGTCGGAGAGGGGGATTTTGAATATGGGGGCGCCCCTAGCAGGTTGCGGAAGAAAGGGGAGTCCAGAGGGGCATAGCCCCTTTGGCGGGGGTCTGGGGGTGTCCCCCAGATACAAATCAATCCGCCGCAGGCGGATACCTTGGATCCCCTTGAGGAGGTTTGGGGGTGTTTTTCAGCACCCTGCTAGGAGCGCTTGACGGCCCCTGCCAGGCGGGGCCAGAAGATGGCCGCCAGCGCCCCGAGGGCAGCGATGAGGAGGAACACCAGGGAGCGCCGGGCCATGCCGCCTACGATGGCATCGGAGAGGGAGCGCGCCACCTCTCGGCCCTTCTCCAGGGTGAGCCGCTGGAGGAGCTGCGCAGGCTCCTGGGCCTCCTGCACGGCGCGGGAGATGGCGTCGTCTATCAGGGGCCAGGCCACGGCGCCGTAGACGACGCCGAAGAGGATGAAGCCCAGAAAGGCCGCGAGGCCCAGGGCGGCGGAACCCCACGCCAGCCGCCCTCGCCACCCACGCCCACCCAGGAAGGCGATGCCCGCCAGTAGTAGCGCGACCGCCAGGTAAACCAGGAAGCGCAGGCCCCGCACCCTGCCGAGGGTCTGACGGGCGCGGTCAAAGTCATCAAAGGCGGTGGAGTCCGCGCTGCCATCCATCAACCTCCGCAGGTCCTCCTGGGTAAAGGTGTACCCGCTCCTCGTATACCCCAGCACCCTGTCGTAGGTCTCCAGCGTGTCAGCGTCCGTGCCATCCGCGGAGATGGCGTTGCGCAGGTCTACGTCGGTGTACCGGAAGCCCTCCCGCGTCCACCTCAGCACGCCATCCAGAATCTCCTGCTGGTCAGTGTTCAGGCGGCCCCGTAACTCGGCGTCGGTGAACCTGTAGCCGTTCCGAATCCAGCCGAGCACGTCGTCCATGCGCTTTTCGTGGTCTGGCCCCAGGGTCTTGCGCAGGTCCGCGTCGGTGTAGATGAACTGGCTGGGAATGGCCCCCCCCACGAACTGCCGCAACTGCTGGCTCACCGCGCCGCCGAAGGTGTCCACGAGCCACTGGAACGCGACGCCCTGGGTGAGCAGCGCGCTCTCCACCCCAAGCTGCGTTGCGATATCCTCCACGGTAACGGGCGTGGCAGCGGGGATGCCCAGGGCCTCTTTCATCTGCGCCAGCGTGAAACCGGCGGGCCGGCAGGAGGGGATGGCCTCAAGGGATGCCTGCTTCAGCAGGTCTACCGCCTGGCTCAAGGAGCAGGGAGGCAGGCTCTCCCACCGCTGGCGGGCCTTCTGCACCACCAGGGCCTCCACGGTGGCAAGGGCCTGCTCCTTTGGCTGCTCCAGGGGCACAACGATGCGGAAGGTGGCCCTGTCGCCCACCAGGTATGGCGCCACCTCGTCAATCATCGCCTCCGCCTGCTGCTGAACGAACTCCGGCGGCAGGGCCGCCCGCAGCACCGGCCTCACCTCCTCCGGCGTGACGGTGATGCCCAGGGGCAGAGGGATGGCGCCGCTCATGCCCTTGTCCAAGAGGGTCTGCACCACCTGGTCAAAGGCCTTCTCGTACGCGCCGGACTCACGCAACAGCTCCTTGGCCACGGGCACGGCGGCTATCACGCGGTCCTTCAGGGGAATCGCCACCACAAAGGTATCCTGTCTGCCAACCAGGTAGGGGACAGCGGCGTCCAGTATGGCCTCCGTCTGCGTCTGAAGCCACGGGGGCGTGGCCACTTCCGCCGCGGCAGAGGCGATCTGGTCCGCCGTCAGGCTCAGGCCAAAGGGGAGCGCCCCAAAGGCGTCAAGCTGCCGTCCCAGGGCGTCCCGGAACTCCTGGCGCTCCAGAGCCGTGTAGACGCCGGAGTTGGCCAGAAGCGCCTTGAGAGCGGGGGCGGCGGCCTCAATGCGGTCGCCGATGGGCACGACGATGAGGAGGTGCTCCGACTCTCCCGTGGCGTAGGGAACCGCCTGGTCCACCACCAGCACGACGAGGCCCTCCACCCACTCCTGGGAGAGCACCTTCTTGATGGCCTCAACCAGGTCTGGGCCCTTGACCTGGATTCCGAGAGGCAAGCCTCCCGCCTTCTTCAGCGCCTCATCCAGTTGGGGGGCTAAGCCCTCGTCAAGGATGAGGATGTAGGTGTCCGGGTCCGCGGCCAGGGCCTTGATCCCTTCGCCTAGGTTCTCTATGGGCTCGCGCAGAGGGAGGGTGATGGCGAACTGGTCGCGATCGCCCGTCAGGTAGGGCACGACTTGGAGAAGGGCGGCCTCGGCCTGCTCCTCCAGCCACTCCGGCGGCAAGGTCGTGCGGGCAAGGGTGACGGCCTTCTCCTTCACACGCGCCGGGTCAACCGGTAGGCCGGCGTCCCTGGTGGCCTGGTCAAAGGCGGCGGGCAGCAGACGGTCGTAGGTGAAGTTGAAGGGGTCTGCCTTGCGGAGCTGCGCCACGTAGAAGCCGGCGTTGAGGAGGGTGGAGTTGACCTGGGCGGCGGCGATGATGGCAAGGAACAGGGGGATGAACAGGATGAGGAGGAGGACGGCAAGGATGCGTCGCAGGATGATCATAGGCCGGCTTTTTTGTAAAGATGTGTTGTGCGGCTTTGCCGCACAACACATCTTTACATTTCATAGTGCATCATGCATCTACGGGGTGGGCGTCGCCTGCGGCTCAGGGGACTCCAGGTACTTGAACAGGTCGTCCTGGGAGGAGAGGACCAGGGTTGCGTTCTTGGCAAGGAACACCTTATAGGCCTCCAGGCTGCGCTGGAAGGCGTAGAACTCCGGGTCCTGCTCTAGGGCGTCGGCGAAGATGGCGATGGCCCGGCCCTCCCCTTCGCCCCGGAGCTGGTTGCCCGTCCTCTCCGCCTCGGCGCGGATGATGGTGACCTGCCGGTCCACGTCGGCGGTGATGGTGTTGTTCTGCTGCTCGCCTTCAGCCCGCAGGCGCTGGGCCTGGACGCTGCGCTCGGTCCTCATGCGGTTGAAGACGCTCTGCTCCACGCTGGTGGGGAAGTCCGCCGCCTTGATACGCACGTCCTGAATCTCCACGCCAAAATCGTTTTCCGTAGACTGCACCGCCTGGTTAGAGCCTCTGATGACCTCGCGGGTAAGGGCCTCCCGGGTGTCCACGCCATCCGCCGTCAGCTTGGGCTTCACTGCAGCAGTGCCGTCGGCCAGGGTGGTGGTCTCGCCGCCGATGATGTCCGTGCGGTCGCTATCGGCCACGACGCGGCGGAGCTCTGAGACGACGATGTTGGCGATGCGGCTCTCGGCGGTGAACTCGTCCCGCAACCTCACCAGGAATTTCCTTGGGTCAGTTATGCGGTACCGGACGTAGGCGTCTATCTCAAGGATTTGCTTGTCCTTGTCCTGCATGGAGGCCGTCTGCACGTCAATGCGCAGGAGGCGGTTGTCAAAGCGGGTGACGTTCTCCACGAAGGGCGTCTTGACCTGGAGGCCCGGCTGCGTAATGGGGCGCTTGATTTCGCCGAAGCGGGTGACGACGGCGTACTGGGTCTGGTCCACGATGAACAGGGACTGGCTGCCTACGACGACGGCCGCGGCCAGCAGAATGATGATGGGAAGCACAACTCTCACGATTGACCTCTATTTCTTCTGCTGGTCTACATTCAAAATGGGCAGCAAGTTGCCCCCCGCGTCCGGGTTCACGATGAATTTGTTGATGCCCGGAAGGATCTGCTCCATAGCCTCCAGGTACAGCCGCTGGCGGGTGACCTCCTTGGAGTCCTGGTACTCCCGCAGGACGGAGAGGAACCGGGAGGCTTCGCCGGTGGCCTTGAGGATGCGCTCCTGCTTGAAGGCCTCGGCGGCGTTGGTGATCTTCTGGGCGTCGCCCCTGGCCCTGGGGACCTGGTCCTGAGAGTAGGCCAGGGCCTCGTTGATGCGGGCCTCCTTGTCCACGCGGGCGCGCACCACGTCGTCAAAGGCCTCGCGCACCGGGTCTGGGGGCTGCACGCTCTGGAGGCGTACCTCCAAGACCTGGATGCCGGAGTCGTACTCCTTCAGCATGCGGCTCAGGAGAGTGAGGGTCTCCGCCTGTACCGCCTCCCGGTTGATGGTGAGGACGTCGTCAATAGAGCGCTGGCCCACCACCTGGCGCAGGGCGGCTTCGGTGGCGTCCTTTAAGGTGAGGCCGTCGGGTGAGCCAGATCTTACGCCCCGTTCGGCGTCGCCAGGGTCGTCTACCTTGAACAGGAAGGCGAACAGATCGCTGATGCGGTACTGGACCACCACCTGGACGTCGGCGATGTTCAGGTCGCCGGTGATCATGAGGGCTTCCGATAATACGTCGGATCTCTGTCCTCCCCCCAGGGAGCGGAAGCCCAGGTCCATGCGGCGGGTCTCGGTGACCGACGCCTTAGCGACCTTGCCGATGGGTCCGGGCCAGTACCAGTGCAGGCCGGGCTCTTGGAGGGGCGGGGTGTAGCCGCCGAAGAGCCGACGGGCCGCCAGCTCCGAAGGCTGCACCTGGTAGAAGCCGGTGGCCAGCCAGATGGCCACGCCAACTGCGACGATGACCAGCAACGCCGCCAGCATCCCGCCGCCGCCCCCTCCGAACCGGTTGAGCAAGGGCTGCAAGGGCTTCCTGATGCTCTCCAGGATCTTGTCTATGTCTATTTCTGGGTTAGGTCGCGGCTGCTGGTACATGGCGCCTTACGCGTGCTCCTGGTTTTCCTCTCACGGCGGCAGACATCATACCATACTTAGCAATGGTATGGGGCGGCGGAAAGGGGAGATGAAGGATAACTACTTGGCAGGCGGCAAAGCGGCCTGCCAGGTAGTTATCCAAGCTGATATGCCGTGGCGAGTGGGCGATCCTGGAATCGAACCAGGGACCTCGGTCTTATCAGGACCGCGCTCTAACCGACTGAGCTAATCGCCCGCGTTCGGCCCCCCCTGGCGGCTGGCCGCGGCGCGCGCACGAAACCCTCGCCTGGAAAAGGGTAAAGCCAGTATAGGAAGGCTTGCAGTCGGGTGTCAAGAAACGCACAATAGGAGGCGACACGACCTGGCTAAGCGGCCAACCGTGGCTCTTTTCAAAGGGTGTGGGGAACATTTTCTTGCCAGGAAAATGTTCCCCGCAGGCCCCAAAAGTAGCATATGCTGGATGTCTATGGCTAAGATTCCTAAGGACCACCCCCTTCTGCCGGAGCGCCTGGCGGCGAAGCTGTGGCGTCAACGGAAGGGCGGCCTCCTTCGGACCCTGGACGGGGCGGCCCTTCGGGTGCTCTACCCCGGCCGGCCTAACGGCGGCCCGGGCCCGGACTTTCGGGACGCCCTGGTGCAGCCCCTGGGCGCTCCCGTCCAGCGCGGAGATGTGGAGGTGCACCGGCAGGCCTCTGGCTGGAAGGAGCACGGCCATGGCCGGGACCCCGGCTACAACAATGTCGTGCTGCACCTCGTCTACGGCGACGCCAGCCCCCAGGGGGAGACCTACCGGCAGGACGGCCAGCGGGTGCCCGTAGCCCTGGTGTCTCTGGATACTCCGCCAGGGGATGAAGGCGTCCCGTACCCAGCGGCGGACGGGACGGCCCAGAGGCTGGCGGCCTGGCGGGCCATGTCCCCGGCGGCGCGAGAGGCTACCTTGGCCCAGGCGGGGGAGGAGCGCTTCCTCCAGAGGAGCGCCGCCTTCCGGCTGGCCCTAGCAGGCGGAGACCCCGACCAGACCCTGTATCGGGGACTGATGGAGGCCCTGGGGTACAGCCGCAATCGCTTGCCCTTTCTGGAGCTTGCCCACCGCCTGCCCTGGGAGGCCCTCTGGGGCGCGGTAAGGGCCGCTCCCCCTGGCCAGGAGGCCGCCGTCCTTGAGGCGCTGCTCCTCTTCGCCGGGGGCCTCTCCGTTGCCCCTTCCCCTCCGCCCGGCCTAGCGGTCACGCCCATGGTCCCCTCTGCCTGGCGACTGGCGGGCCTGCGACCCCAGAACCATCCCAGGCGGCGCATAGCCGGCGCGGCGCACCTCTTTGCCCGGGCCGCCGAAGAGGGCCTGGCCGCCTTTTACGCTGGGCGCGCCCGCCGGGAGAGGAGCCCGCTTCTGTTCAGCGCCCTGGAGGCCCGGGAAAACGGCCAGGCCCTCATTGGCCGGGACCGGGCCCTGGACATGGCCGTCAACATCCTCCTGCCCTTCCTCCACGCCTGGGCCACGCTCACAGGGGACGCGTCCCTGGCCGGGGCGTCCCTGAGCCACTACCGGGGCGCCCCCAAGCTGGCCGATAACGACGTCCTGCGGGAGATGGCGTACCTCCTGGGCCTCCCGCCGTCCCAGATGGGACGGGACGCCCGCCATCAGCAGGGCGCCATCCACCTGTACAGGACCCTCCTCAAAGAGGGGGACGCCCATCTGTACGATGTCCCGTCCATCGCCCCGGATGCGCTCCAGGAGCGGCGATCTCCCTATGTCACAGCGCAGGAGGCGGCATGATGCAAGGGGACACCAAAGAGGCCCTGCAGACAAAGATGCTGCAGGGAGAGGAGGTACGCCTGGTGCTGGGTGGCAAGGGAGGGGTATCCAAGAGCGCGCCGGCGGGCGAGGACTACCTGGTGCTTACCAGCCGGCGGATCATCGCCGCCTGGCGGGAGGAGACTCGCCGGCGGCAGGTGGCGGTGCACCTGGACAGGGTAGACGGCGTGGAGCTGACGGAGCTGTCCAGGGAGCTGAAGCCCCTGGTGACCGGCGGGCTGTTCATGCTGGCAGGAGTCATGGTCCCCTGGATAGCGGCGCTGCTCACCCTAAACGGCGTGGTGGCCTGGCTGCTTGCCGTGGTGTTGTTGGCGCTGGGGGCGGTGACGGCCTCGGCCTACTTTGTGCGGGACCAGGCTGCGGTCATCACCTTCCGGGCCGGCGCCCTGGAGGCCTCCTTGCCCCTGCGGTCTGCCCAGGCCGTGCGGGGGGCCTACGCCGCAGCCAGCCTCTTCTTCTCCCTGGCGGCTGCCAGAGGCGCGCCCTACGCTCCGGAGTCGCCCGCTGGCGCGCCATTTCGGTGGTCGCGGGACCAGGCGAAGGAGAGCGGCGACGTCGTCACCCCCATGTGAGAGGAAGGCTCCTTTGGAGCCTTCTTGAAAGACGGCTGCTGCTGCCTCACCTCAGGAGGGGAACGAATAGAAAACTCACCTAACCCCCTCTGACTCCCCCTTCCCGATGCGGGAAGGGGGAGAAGTTTTGGATGAAGATAGGTGTTGCGGCATTGCCGCAACACCTATCTTCATCCATCCATTTTTGTCCCCCTCTCCGCCGCGGCGAGGGGGACTATAGGGGGAGAGGTCAGAGGGATCCCAGCTTGAGAGAGGGGACGACGTCCAGGTCGTAGCCGTCGGGCGGGCGGCGAAGTGCGTGGTAGTAGGCGCAGGCGGCGATCATGGCGGCGTTGTCCACGCACAGACCCGGCGATGGGATGAACACGGGCGTCTCCCCCGCCTCGGCCCGGAGACGCTCCCGCAGGCGGGCGTTGGCGGTGACGCCTCCCCCCAGAATGACGCCTCTGGCCCCCGTCTGGGCCGCCGCCTCCAGGGTCTTGGCCACCAGCACGTCCACTACCGACTCCTGAAAGGCCGTGGCTAGGGCCGTTACGTCCCGGTCTTTCAAGTCCGCCGCAGGCGGACCGGAGGGGCTTCCCTCTCCCTGGCGAGCCGTGTCGGAGGCAGCGGTCTCGGTGATCCCCAGCGCCCTGGCGCGGTGAAGGGCCGCCGTCTTGAGGCCGCTGAAGCTGAAGTCCAGGGAGCCTGGGAGCCAGGCCCTGGGTAGCTTCTCGTGAAGCTCCTCCAGCTTCACTCCCTGGGAGGCACGCTGAATGGCCGGGCCGCCGGGGTAGCCCAGGCCCAGGACACGGGCCGTCTTGTCAAAGGACTCGCCGGCGGCGTCGTCGCGGGTCATGCCCAGGAGCCGGTGCCGGCCGTGACCCTCCATGAGGAGCAGGTCGGTGTGGCCGCCCGAGGCCACCAGACATACCAGGGGAAAACCTGGCGATAGGTCAGGCTGGTGTCCCTCCAGCCAGACGGCGTAGACGTGCCCCTCCAGATGGTTGATCCCGTACAGCGGCAGCCGCCGGGCAAAGGCGATGGCCTTGGCCATGTTGACCCCCACCATGAGGGCGCCGGCCAGGCCGGGGCCGTAGGTGACGGCCACCGCGTCCACCTGCTCCCAGGAGACGCCCCCCTGGGCCAGGGCCTGCTCTACAACGGGGACTATCTGGAGCAGGTGCTGGCGAGAGGCCACCTCCGGCACCACGCCGCCGTAGCGCGCGTGCATCTCCACCTGGGAGGCCACCACGTTGGAGCGCAGGAGGCGGCCGTCCTCCACCAGGGCGGCGGCGGTCTCGTCGCAGGAGGTCTCTATGCCAAGGATGAGCATGGGGCCTGGATTCCCTCCCCAAACGTGTCCAGGGCCATTGTAGGCTATTTGATGGGAAAAGGCTGCCAGCCGCCGGCGGGCGGCCGAAGTAGACTACCTTCCCTCACTCTCCGGACCTGCTGCTCAGACCCTGCTTGGAGTCATTCATACGATATCTTGTCTAAGTATGGTTAGATAGGGTTCATAGGCAAAATAACGGTTTCTCTGCCTGCCTGTGACCTCTGTGAGAAGGCCTTTTTCCTGCAAGAACTGGGCCAATCTATTGGCAGTTCCGAAGGATACTTTCAATTTTGCTTGAATGTTGGTAACGGTTAGGTAAGGGTATTGGAAAAGGTAGTCCAGCAAAGCTTGTGAATTTGAAGACCTGGGGCCAGAAGAGACCAGAAGGACCCTGTGCTCTTCCCTCATTTTTAGTATGGCGCGAATGTTTTGCGTGGCCTCTTCTGCTACCACCCGCAGTCCGCGCAAAAAGAATCTCAGCCATTCTTCCCAGACACCTTCGTCGCGTACCCGCTGCAGCAAAGTGTAATACTCCCCTTGGTGCCGTTTGAAAAAGGCGCTCAGATACAAAAGTGGCCGCGTAAGGATTTTGTTTTGGCATAACAAAAAGGTCACCAGCAATCTACCGAGTCGTCCATTTCCATCCAGGAACGGATGAATCGTCTCGAACTGGCTGTGAATCAAGCCACACTTGATGAGCATTGGAAGTTCATCTTCTTGATGAATGAATGCCTCCAATTCTCCCAGACATCGGACGACCTCACTAGGTGGTGGTGGAATGTAAAGGGCTTCTCTTAGAGTTGAACCTGGAGCCCCCACCCAATTTTGGGTTGTTCGCAATTCACCTGGCGTCCGTTCACCGCCACGTGTGCCTTGAAGTAGCTTTACGTGTATTTCCCTGAGCAACCTTATGGAAACCGGCAAGGCTTCCACCCGTTCCAGGCCATAATTCATAGCGTCAACATAGTTTACGACTTCACGGATCTGGGCGCCGGGTTCGGCTGGTCTAACCCTGGCCTCAAATTCCAGGAGCTCGTCCAGGGATGCTTGCGTGCCTTCGATTTGGGAGCTGACCAATGCCTCTTTTCTTACATACATTGCTACAAAAAGGTCTGGGTTGGGCAACAGCTCACTAGCGCCTTCCAGTCTGCCGAGCGCTAGACTGGCGTCGGCGATGAGCCGTACCATGCCGGTATCCAGAATCAATGAGGGATCGGGAGGTAAAGGCTTTGGAACAAAAGCATAGTAGGCAAGGTCCCCTTGGAGTTGCCTCAGGTACCTACCGGCTCTATCACTAGTGTTTCTTCCTAATAGGGTCATGACCTATAGCCCCTGCATCTTATTTTGGCCACCGGAAATTACGCAGCCATTATTCCAAAAAATGCCCTAATTTTGCAATAGTCAAATCTCTGTTTCAAACCACGACAATAACGCTCTCCCATAAAGGGAGCGGCTCCATTGCTGGTGGGGCATGCTAGCTATGCTATACTTTGGCAACCCACCCGAACGAGCTGCACATGCGCACCTTCCGACTGGCCATGGCCCAGATCAACCCCACTGTGGGTGACCTGGAGGGCAACGCCGCCAAGATCATCGCTTACCTGGAGGAGGCGCGCTCCCTGGGGGCAGACCTGGTGGCCTTCCCAGAGCTGGCCCTGCCGGGCTACCCGCCAGAAGACCTGCTGTTCAAGCCCCAGTTCATCGCTGATAATCGCCGTTTCCTGGAGCGCATCGCCGCCGCCAGCAAGGGCATCGCCGCCGTGGTGGGCTTCGTGGACGCCGACGACGACATCTACAACGCCGCCGCCGTCCTCTGCGACGGCCGTCTCGCGGGCGTCTACCACAAGATGTACCTGCCTAACTACGGCGTCTTTGACGAGGACCGGTACTTCAAGGCGGGCCGCCTGTGCCCCGTCTACGTCATCAACGGCGTCGGCGTCGGCGTCAACATCTGCGAGGACATCTGGTACGCCCTGGGGCCCGCCGCCGTCCAGCGCGACGCCGGCGCAGAGGTCATCGTCAACATCAACGGCTCCCCCTTTCACGCCGGCAAACGGGCCTTCCGACAGCGCATGCTGGCCACCCGCGCCCAGGACAACGGGGTGTTCGTCTCCTACACCAACATGGTGGGCGGCCAGGACGAGCTGGTCTTTGACGGCGGCTCCATGCTCTTTGACCACAACGGCGAGCTGATTGCCCTGGGACGGCAGTTCCAGGAGGAGCTGGTCGTCGCCGACCTGAACGCGGACGCCGTGCTGGGCGCCCGCCTCCGTGACCCGCGCGCCCGGAAGGAGAACCCAGACATCCTGCGACAGATTGGCGAAGCCGTGCGCATCCCCGTCTCCGACTACGCCGAACGGGGGCCGCGTCCGCCCCTGGAGCGCCGCCAGCCCCAGCCTCTGTCGCCGGAGGCCGAGGTGTACCAGGCCCTGGTGCTGGGCACGCGGGACTACGTGCGCAAGAGCGGTTTCCGCAAGGTGCTTCTGGGCCTCTCCGGGGGCATAGACTCATCCGTCACTGCGGTCATCGCGGTGGACGCCCTGGGCAAGGAGAACGTCGTGGGCGTCTCCATGCCCTCCCGGTACTCCTCGGAGGGCAGCGTCGTGGATGCAAAGCTCCTGGCGGAGCGCCTGGGCATAGAGCTGCGGGCCATCGCCATAGAGCCGGCCCACCGCGCCTATCTGGAGATGCTCGCCCCCCACTTCCAGGGGCAGCAGCCCGGCGTCGCCGAGGAGAACGTCCAGGCCCGCATCCGGGGCAACCTCCTCATGGCCCTCTCCAACAAGCTCGGCTGGCTGGTGCTCTCCACGGGCAACAAGAGCGAGCTGTCGGTAGGCTACTCCACCCTGTACGGCGACATGGCCGGCGGCTTCGCCGTCCTCAAGGACGTGCCCAAGACCCTGGTGTACCGCCTGGCCCGCTGGCGCAACGCCCACGGCGCGCCGCGCAGCATCATACCCGAAGCGGTGCTGGACAAGCCGCCCAGCCCGGAGCTGCGCGCCGGCCAGAAGACCGAGGAGGAGCGCATCCCCTACCGCCTCATGGACCCCATCCTGAAGGCCTACGTGGAGGAGGACCGCACCTACGAGGAGATGCTGGCCATGGGCTTTGACCCGGCCCACGTCCAGCAGGTCATCCGCTGGGTGGACGCCAACGAGTACAAGCGTCGCCAGGCCGCCCCCGGCATCAAGATCACCCCCCGCAACTTCGGCCGGGACCGCCGTATGCCGATAGTGAACAGGTATAGGCAGACCTAACCCCATGCCAGCTCCGAACCTCTCTCCCTCAGTCCCTCTCTCCCAAGCGGGAGAGAGGGACGTAATTCCCCCTTCCTTCCCAGGGAAGGGGGCAGGGGGTTAGGTTCCTCCCGCAACTTTGGCCGGGACCGGCGTATGCCGATAGTGAGTTCTTGACGCAGGCGCATATAGCCTTGATGGATGGTTTAACTTTGCAAGGGGGTAGTTCATGGAAGAGACTATGGGAAGGGAACTGGCGCATGAGCGTGGCTATTTGGACAAGGTTCTAACAGCAATAGACAGCGAAATCAGGGAGAAAGTAGTTTATCCGACAAGTACTGCAGTCGACCTTCGTACCGAAGACGCTATTTATCGACAACGCCTAGAGCGTGCTGCTGAACTTAGAAATTCTCGGCCCAGCCCATACTTCGGCAGAGTTGACTTTCGTCTTCAGGAGAATGAAGAGGAAGCCGCCTCTGTCCACTACATAGGGAAAGTGCCCCTTAGCGAGCTAGTAAGAAGCTGGACTGCACCCGTGGCAGCTCTGTATTACCGTCCTGAGTTGACCGGCTATCAGGCGCCAAAAGGCTATATCTGGGGCCAAGTAGAACTTAAGCGTTTGCTTGAGATAGCTGATGCTCAATTGGTGAAGATCACTGATCTGGTGAAGCTGCTTCCAACGGAAACTAAACGGGGTGCTTTTGCAGGTGATAGCTTTTTGACCGAAGCCCTGAGCGCCTCCAGTAGCGGAGAGTTGGAGGAAGCGGTTCAGACCATTCAACCTGAGCAATATGAACAGATAGCTGCGGTAGAAAAGCCAGTATTAATCATCCAGGGTTCGGCTGGAAGCGGGAAAAGCCTTGTAGCGCTTCACAGACTCGCGTATCTTTTATCGCCCTTTAACTCATTGCCTCCCAGTGAAAGACCTCACGCCGGTCGCGTGATCATGTTCGGTCCTTCCCGCGCATTCCTTAAATATGTGGCTAGCTTGCTGCCGTCTTTGGGTCACACCGACATAGTACAGACCACTATTCATCATTGGATGCTCACCGTTTTCTCCTCCAAGCCCAGAATAGCTAGCGTAGACAGGATATTTAGCGACCTCATGAGAAATCGAGCGAAGGGTAGTCTGGAGGTTTATGAAGCAGAGGCCTTCAAAGGGTCGTTGCAAATGGCAGCAATTCTGGAATCATACGTTAAGGAAAGAAAAAGGGAGATTCTGGCAGGGATAGACCAGCTGGTTATGACTATCTCAAGTGGTCAAGTGATCAAGATCACAAAGGAGATTGCGCGAAGGTATGCCCGCTTGAGCTTGGTGCACCCTCTTAATCGTGCCAGGGAACTGTTCATCAATCAGATTGAGCGAGAAGCTATGTTATCCCCTAGCAGGGTGCGGAAAAACTCAAGTTGAAGTTGTATAGTTCAGATACAAAGGGGGAGTAAAATAGAGGGAACTTAGCGGGAGGTGAGTCCATGCG